>JBEKSM010000023.1:0-87824 GCA_049517075.1 Steroidobacteraceae bacterium
GAACGCGTGCACCTGGCGAACATCGCCCAGATGGTAAACGTGCTGCAGGCGATGATTTTGACCAGCGGGCCGAACATGGTGCTGACGCCGACGTACCACGTGTTTTCGCTGTACCGGCCGTTCCAAGACGCCACGTTCCTGCCCATGGATCTACGGGCGCCGAACTACCGGCTCGGCGCGCTGAGCGTGCCGGCGCTTAGCGCGTCCGCGGCGCGCGCCGCCGATGGCGCGATACTCATCGCGCTCGTGAACCTTGATCCGAACCGCGCGATCCACGTTGTCGCTGCGCTCGCGGGATCGATGGCAGGCACGGTGAGCGGCAACATGTTGACTGCTGCGGCCATGGATGCGCGCAATACCTTCGATGCGCCGCATGCCGTCGAACCCCGTGCGTTCGGCCAAGCGCAGCTGCGCGGCGGTAACTTATCGGTGTCTCTACCCGCCAAGTCGGTCGTGGTGCTGCGCTTGCGCTGAGCGAGCGCCGCTACTTCGCCTTCGACGTGCGGAAACGAAGTACCGTTGTCTCGGCGTAGGTCTCGCCCGGCCGCAGAATCGAGTTCGGAAAGGCGGGGTGATTCGGCGAGTCGGGAAAGTGCTGGGTCTCGAGGCAAAGCCCGGTTCGATACGCATAGACGCTGCCCTGACCCGAGGGCTTGCCGTTCATGAAGTTGCCGGAATAGAACTGCAGCCCCGGTTGCGTCGTGCGGACTTCCAAGACGCGGCCGCTGGCGGGATCGGCAAGCACCGCGGCGAGCCGCAGCGCGCCTTTGGCGGGCGTCGGCGCGAGCACCCAGTTGTGATCGAAGCCGTGCCCGAATTGCAGTTGCTCATCCTGCGCTCCGATGCGAAGGCCGATGCGCGTGGAGCGCCTGAAATCAAAAGGGGTGCCGGCGACCGAACGCATTTCGCCGGTTGGAATCAAGGTGGCATCCACAGGCGTGAAGGTGGCGGCAGGAATTCGAAGCCGATGGTCGAGAATGGTATGACCGGGATTCCCGGAAAGGTTGAAGTAGGCGTGATTCGCGAGGTTCACGGGTGTGGACGCGGTCGTCGCCGCCTCGTAGGCAATCTCGAGTGAGTCATCCTCGCCGAGCCGATAGGTTACATGCGCCGTGAGTTCTCCGGGGTAGCCTTCTTCGCCGGCCGCGCTCACATAGGTCAACCGCAAACGATTCGCCGCGCCGTCCCCATCGGCAATCCAAATCCGCTTGTCGAAGCCGCGGCCGCCGCCATGCAAGCTGTTGGGACCGTCATTGAGCGTCAGCTGGTAGCTCGCGCCCTGAAGCGTAAAGCGGCCCTTGGCGATGCGGTTCGCGTAACGGCCCACGGTCGCTCCGTAGTAGGGGACTGCTGCGGCAAGGTAGCTCTCCAAGCGGTCGAATCCGAGCACGATGTTCGCCAAGTGTCCGTCACGATCGGGAGTTTTCAACGAGACAATCGTGGCACCGTAGGTACTGATTCGGGCTTCGACGCCGTGTGCGTTCGTGAGGACGTAAAGACGGACCTCTTGGCCATCGGCTTGGCCGAAGACCTCCGACGTCACGGCGGCATGCACATGTCCAGGCGGCGCGCCGCAGGCGAGCAGCATCAGGGCACTGGCCGATCGCAGCAGGTTCGCGAGAGCGTTACGCATGGTATTGGCTCTTGGTTCGAATGGACACTTGGCGCGTAGCCGATGTTTGCGCCATCGGCTGGCGAGGCGACCGAAATTGGTGGATTTCCCTTCAGCGGGCTATCTTGCCAATATCGAAGCGCTGTGGCAATTTGTCTGAGTAAATAGCTCGTGTGCGGGACAACGAGTCCCTCGCGTCACGAGCTGCGCAATGCCGATCGGAGACCTCAGATGAAACCGCCCATCCGCACACCCCGTCTTCGGTCTCGGGCTTGGTTCGATGATCCCGAGAATGCCGACATGACCGCTCTGTATCTGGAGCGTTACATGAATTTCGGACTGACTCTACGGGAGCTGCAATCCGGCAGGCCCATTGTCGGTATTGCACAGACGGGTTCCGATCTATCGCCCTGCAATCGCCATCATCTGATCCTCGCCGAGCGGGTGCGCGAGGGTATACGCGATGCCGGGGGCATCCCGATCGAGTTCCCCGTGCACCCGATTCAGGAGACCGGCAAACGCCCGACCGCGGGTCTCGACCGCAATCTCGCCTATCTCGGCCTGGTCGAGGTGTTGTACGGATATCCCATCGACGGCGCGGTGCTCATGATCGGTTGTGACAAGACGACCCCGGCGTGTCTGATGGCGGCGGCCACTGTAGATATTCCCAGCATCGCGCTGTCGGTTGGGCCGATGATCAGCGCCTGGGCCGACGGCAGGCGGATCGGTTCCGGCACCGTTGTCTGGAAGGCGCGCGAGCGTTTTGCGGCCGGGGAAATCGATCGCGAGCAATTCATCAAACTGGTGGCCACGGCCGCGCCGTCCACCGGCTACTGCAATACGATGGGAACGGCCACGACCATGAACAGCCTCGCCGAGGTCCTCGGCATGTCCCTGCCGGCATCCGCCGCGATTCCGGCACCCCATCGCGACCGGCAGGAATGCGCCTACGAGACCGGTCGCCAAATCGTCGAGATGATTTCCGCCGACCGCAAGCCCTCCGAAATCTTGTCGCGCGCATCCTTCATCAACGCGATTCGTGTGAATTCGGCGCTCGGGGGCTCGACCAACGCGCCACTGCATTTGATCGCGCTCGCGCGCCACGTCGGCGTAGAACTCTCGGTTGACGACTGGCAGACCTATGGGTATGAGGTGCCGCTGCTCGTGAATCTGCAGCCTGCGGGCGAGTACCTAGGCGAGGATTTTTATCGGGCCGGCGGCGTTCCGGCGGTGGTTGCGCAATTGATGGGACAAGGGCTCATCGAGGAGGGCGCGCTCACGGCCAACGGCCGTACTCTGGGCGAAAATTGTCGCGGCGCGAGTATTCAAGATGAATTGGTGATCCGGCCGTTCGAGCGCCCGCTGACGTCGAAGGCGGGCTTCATGGTGATGCGCGGCAACCTGTTCGACTCGGCCATCATGAAGACCTCGGTCATATCGCAGGAATTTCGCGCTCGCTACCTGTCGAACCCGGGGGATCCCGACGCGTTCGAGGGCCGCGCAGTCGTGTTCGACGGGCCGGAGGACTATCACACGCGCATCGATGATCCGGTCTCGATGATCGATGAGCAGTGCGTGCTGTTCATGCGCGGCACCGGACCGGTCGGCTATCCGGGGGGCGCCGAGGTGGTCAACATGCGGGCGCCGATTCAGCTCATTGCACACGGAGTGCACGTATTGCCCTGCATCGGCGACGGCCGGCAGTCCGGCACCTCCGGCTCGCCGTCGATCCTGAACGCATCGCCGGAGGCTGCCGTGGGCGGCGGATTGGCGGTCCTACGTAACGGCGATCGCATCCGCGTGGATTTGCGCAAGGGTGAGGTCAACGTGTTGCTCAGCGTCGCCGAATTGGCGAAGCGGCAACAAGAACTCGCCGCCGCGGGCGGATACCAGTACCCCGAGAGCCAGACACCGTGGCAGGAAATGCAGCGCGCGGCCATCGGCCAGTTCGAGGGGGGCGCGGTGCTCGAGGCCGCGGTGAAATACCAGAAAATCGCGCGCACCAAAGGCATACCGCGGCACAACCATTAGCCAACCAGGACCGCGCGTGCGCGAACCGATGCGCGCGATTCGGTCAGCGCTGGCGCGCATCAATCTCGATTAATTCGACGCTTTGCAACGGCAAATGGCGAACCAGCAGCGCTCCCGCATTGCCACGCTGGATCCTGATCTGTCGAGCGCTCATCCGCGCCGACCGCAGCAGTCGATCGACTTGCCTCTGGGTAGGACTCGCCGGCGATCCCATGGCGAGCCAACTCGCGTAGGCGTTCCCCGACGTACGATCGATGCGCCAGGCGCGCGCCCGTGTCTCGAACGCCGGCGCGAGGCCGGCCACGGTGAGCGCCACCTCGGCAACGGGTCCGGGCAGATCATCATCGCGATAGTGCCAGAGCAGAATCTGCACGCGGCCGTTGTCGCCGCGCGTTGCAAGCACACCGACATCGGGCGACTTTCCGACGCCGCTCGACACGATCTCGTTGAGATCGACTTGTCCGCTGCTCGTCGCTGCGATCTGCTCTGCGCCGAGTCGCGAGAACAATCGGAACACGTTGAGTACCGGCAGATCGACCCCATGGGTCGCGAGCTGGCGGTAACCCGCGAACCAGGGCTGATCGACAAAGGTGAACGCCCAAGTGAGAGCGCCTTCGAGCGCAACATTGCGGCGGCGTGCCAATCTGTCCGTTCGCGTAGTTGGTGCCGCGCGTGACGTGCTGCAGGAAGCCGTCCATGAAGGCGCCGCCCGAACCGGCCAGATCCGGTCCGCCGACGCGCGCGCTGGGAAGTGCGCGGCGCACGGCATCGATCGCTTCGTCGTGCAGCCGGTAGAATTCCTCCGGCGTGCCGGACCAGTAGAAGTCGAGGTTCGCCTCGTTCCACACCTCGAAATACCAGCGCTCCACCTCCGCGCGTCCGTAGCGCTCGACATTGTGGCGGGTCCATTGATAGGTCAACTCGCGCCATCGCTCAAAGTCTCGCGGCGGATATGACCACCCGGCAGCCGTGCCTTTGAAGTCGGCGCGCGGACTCCAGGCTCGCCGATATGGCACGTCGCTCGGGGCGGACGACAGGGCCGCCGGCATGAATCCCAACTCAAGGTAGGGTTGCAGACCGTGTGCGATATAGGTGTCGAGAATCCCGTCGACAATCGTGAAATCGTAGATCGGCTCGCCATCCTGCTCTGTGTAGAGGTTCGTCCGCGCCGAAGAATCGCCAGATGGGCGGAAAGGTCCCGATGGATTCGGTGACCGAATTCGCCAGCTGCAGGATGAATGCTCTCACCGCCGATTCGCGACCGGGAATTCGTAGATCGATGTCGAGATGGGGGGAATCGTGAGTGACCGCGACAGCGCCGGCACGCGACTCTCCCGAACCGTGACTCCCGGCGGCTGACCGACCTGGTTCGCCGCATCGAGTTGCTGTCCCGTGAGCACCCACAGAGTGCCGCTGCCGCGACCACGGGCGCCTTCGACCTCGAGCAGCAGTGGCTGTGACTGCAGGGTTGCGTTGACTACCGCGATGTTCAGTTTCTTGCGATCCGGACTCAATCCGGCGATCACGTCGAGCGGGTAAGTCGGGCTTCCCGCGCGCACCGTCGGATGATCGAAGCCCACCGAAAACTTGGGTTGCGGCTGCGGCGAGTTGCCCCGCACCGTGAGCGGCAGGGTACCGGCGCCGAAGTGATCGCCATAGAGCTTGAACACCTCGCCGGTGGAGTTCAGCGTCGAGCCGGTCGGCGTGACATCGATCGTCGATACACCCATGGTGAGCGCACTCATCGTCAGAAAATCCGTGTGACGCAACATTTCTTGCAAAACCATGGAGTAGGCGAGCGCCAGCTTTAGGTTTGCCGGTGCGCCGATATAAGCGAATTCATCAATTGACAGAAAAATATGCCGGTCCCGCATCGCCGGGAAGCGCTGCTGATAGATTGCCCACTCCTCGGCCTTCATGCGCACCTGGTTCGACGGCGAGCGCGCGAATTCGATGAGTTCGTCGGCGGCGGGCGCGTCGGGACGCTTCTCCGCGCGGTCGTACCAATGTTCGGATATCCCGTCGAAGTTGCCCCAGGCCTTCGCGAGCAGCCCACCGGTCCAGTCTTCCTCGGTGCCGAATTTCTCGTGGATGCTCTCGAGCGAAGCGTTTTCCTTGGCATCCTTCGGATGCAGCTGATCGGGCATCGCGCCGGAGCCGATGATGATGATCGACGGGTCCGCAGCGCGCATTGCCGCCGCAAATTCGTTGTGCTTCATCATGAAGTACTCGAGCGAGGTCTTGCCGATCTGCCACCAGCCGTAGGGTTCGTTGCCGATATTCCAGAATTTGACGCCGTATGGGGCGACGTGACCGTTGCCCGCGCGCTTCGCACCCCATTCGCTGTCCGGCGGTCCGTTCAAGTATTCGATCTCCTCCGCGGCCGAATTGGCGTCTCCCAGTCCGGCATTGACGGTGATATACGGCTCGACACCGATGAGCCGCGTGAGCTCCAGGTATTCATCCATGCCGAGGTCGTTGGGTTGCATCGCGCTCCAGGCGTGATCGAACATGGGTGTCCGGTGGTCGCGCGGACCGATCGCGCTGTGCCAGTCCCAGTTCGAGAGAAAATTCCCGCCGGGCAGCCGCCACATACCCGAGTGTAGCGTGCGCAAAATGGCTGTGGTGTCGGCCCGCCAGCCATTGATATTGTCCGCCGGCATCAAGGATGCCGCCCCAACCCGAAAACTGCCGGCCCCGGTCCCCGTGATCTCCAAACGCGCGTCAGCCGCAGCCGCGCCCGCTGTGAATTCCACCGGGACCTCGCGCCATTGCTCGGCCGGGACGGGCAAGCTCACGACCGAGCGGTCCGCAGGGCCGTCGCCCCAAATCAGCGCAACTTGGACCCTGACGCCGACATCGCCGCTGAGCTGTAGATGCCCTCGATAAATCCTGCCGCCTGCCACATCGATGCCGCTCTGGCCAAATCCGCGTGGTATAGCAGCATCGACGATCACGCGCGGGCTTTGCGCCCCGACAAACGGATCGTGGCGATCCATCTGCACGACCTCATCTCCTCCGATCGGGCGCCATTTGCGGTAGCTCAATCCCGGGCGACCTTCGACACTCTGCGGCACCGGCGGGTCCTTGCCCTGCGCGACGACCGGAAAGTAGAACTTGCGGTCATCGAGCATCTCGGCCCACAAGCTGCGCGCAATCAACTTACCAATGGGCTCGATGAACATCCCATATTGATAGAGAGTCACCGGATCGCCGGTCGAGCGTACATCGATCGTCACGCGGACTGAGTCCGCGCGGGCTGCTGCTGCGCCGACGATCATCGCCAAGATCACGCACAGGCGCGAGCCGGTACGCTGGCAGCCCGATCGGCGCAGGCTGCGACATTCAGCTCGTTTTGCTGAATCGGCCAACTTTGTGCTCCCTCGTTTACCGTAGTATTGTCTGAGTTATCGGCAGGGTCAATACGACCCGAAAAGTCCTCGAGGTTCGCTTTGGCCCTGAGTCGAGAGATGCATATACCGACCATTTATCTGCCGATACTCGCGGCGGCGCTGTTTGTGAGCCAATTGCAGGCACAAAGCGCACCGCAGCCCGGCTATCTCAATACGGCATTGCCCGCAGAGCAGCGGGCGCGGGATCTCGTTCGGCGCATGACGGTCGAAGAGAAGGTGACTCAATTTGTAAACCAGGCGCGGGCGATCCCGCGACTCGGCGTGCCGGCCTATGATTGGTGGAGCGAGGCCTTGCACGGTGTCGCGGCGAACGGCACCACGGAATTCCCGGAACCCATCGCACTCGCCGCGACCTTCGATACCAACGCCATTCATCGCATGGCGATCGCGATCGGAACCGAAGCGCGCATCAAGCACGTGCAGGCGCTGCGCGACGGGCACAGCAATATCTTCGAAGGTCTGGACTTTTGGGCGCCCAACATCAATATCTTTCGCGACCCGCGCTGGGGCCGCGGCCAGGAAACTTACGGCGAAGATCCGTTTCTGACCGCAAAGCTGGGTGTCGCGTTCGTGACCGGCATGCAAGGCAATGACCCGCACTACTATCGCGTGATCTCGACCCCGAAACACTTTGCCGTACATAGCGGCCCCGAGCCGACCCGCCACACCGCTGACGT
Source organism: Steroidobacteraceae bacterium (assembly GCA_049517075.1). Classification (GTDB taxonomy): domain Bacteria; phylum Pseudomonadota; class Gammaproteobacteria; order Steroidobacterales; family Steroidobacteraceae; genus Bog-1198. The sequence continues at coordinate 7,734 of JBEKSM010000023.1, forward strand.
CACGGTCAGCAAGCACGATGAGCTCGATACCTATCTGCCCGCGTTCCGCGCAACCGTGGTCGAGGGCGGGGCGGGCTCCGTGATGTGCGCCTACAACAGCATCAACGGTGAGCCGGCTTGTGCCAACGAGTTTCTGCTGCAGGATCAACTGCGCGGCAAATGGGGATTTCGGGGCTATGTGGTCTCGGATTGCGAGGCGATCATAAATATCTATCGCGATCATCATTTCACGGCGACCCAGGCGGAAGGCTCTGCGCTTGCGCTGCGACGTGGCATGGACAACGAGTGCGTGGATTTCGTCTCGAAAGTGCACGACAACCACGATTACAAACCGTACCTGGATGCCTATCGGCAAGGCATTCTCAAGGAAGACGAGATCGATACCGCGCTCGTCCGCCTGTTCACGGCCCGAATGAAACTCGGCATGTTCGATCCGCCGGGACTCGTGCCCTACTCGAAGATTGATGAAAAGGAACTGGATAGCAAGGAGCACCGTGCGATGGCGCGTGCGCTCGCCAACGAGGCGATGGTGCTGCTGAAGAACGACGGCATGCTGCCTCTGCGCAATGGCATTACGAGGATTGCGGTCGTCGGTCCGCTTGCGGATCAGACCCGGTACCTGCTGGGGAACTACACCGGTACGCCAACGCGCAGCGTGTCGGTGCTCGACGGACTGAAGGCGGAGTTTCCCGCGGCGCAAATCACTTTTGTCGCGGGAACCGCGTTTCTGCGCGACGAGGGCGAGCTGGTCCCGGCGTCGGTATTGACCGACGCCCAGGGGCGATTGGGTCTGAACGCTGAGTTCTCCAGCGGGGAAATGTTCGCGGAAAAAGGGCCGGTGTTGGCGACGCGGCACATGAGCGCACTGGATTTGAAAGACGCGGACATGCCGCAAGAGGCCGCTGGCAGACTGCCGTTGCTCGTCGAGTGGGTGGGCTCTCTCGAGCCGCGGGAAACGGGGGAGTTCAGTCTGGGGGTGAGCGCCGAAGGCACATTCGCGAGTCTCTGGGTCGACGGCAAACAGATCGCCCAGGAATTCGTGATGGACCAGCCGGGCCTGCATTCCAAGGTGGGCCACATCCATCTGGAGCAAGGCAGGAAGGTCTCGATCCGAGTCGTTTACTCGAGAAACAAGCCGGGCCCGGTGCAAGCGCGACTGATCTGGTCAAAATATGATCCCAGGCCCGATCCGGCAGCCGTTGCGGCGGCACGAAACGCGGATGTCGTCGTCGCGGTATTGGGGATCACGAGCGAGCTCGAAGGCGAAGAGATGTCCGTGAGTGAAGAGGGATTCAAGGGCGGCGATCGGACCAACCTCGAGCTGCCGAAGCCGGAGCAGGCGTTGCTTGAAGCGGTGGTGGGCGTCGGCAAGCCCGTGGTTCTGGTGCTCGCCAACGGCAGCGCACTCAGCGTCAATTGGGCCAATGAACACGTCAATGCAATTCTCGAATCCTGGTATGGCGGAGAGGAGGGCGGAGCCGCCGTGGCGGAAACCCTCTCGGGCAAGAACAATCCCGCCGGTCGCCTGCCCGTCACGTTTTACACAGGCGTCGAGCAGTTGCCGCCGTTTGAAGACTATTCGATGCAGGGCCGAACCTATCGCTACTTCGCCGGCAAGCCCTTATACCCGTTTGGATTCGGCCTGAGCTACACGGGTTTCTCGTATAGCGGATTGATGCTCCCGACCCGCCCGATCACGGCAGGGCAGCCGCTGCGCGTTGCGGTTACGGTCACGAATACCGGCCAACGCGAAGGCGATGAGGTTGCTCAACTCTATCTTTCATTCCCCAAAAATCTTGGAGCGCCACTGCGCGCGTTGCGGGCGTTCCAACGCGTTCACCTCACGCCCGGGGAGTCGAAGCTCGTGCAATTCGAACTGCGGCCGCGGGATTTGAGCTTGGTGAGTGTCGATGGGCGGATTCTCATCGCTGAGGGCAGGTATTCCGTCTCGATCGGCGGGGGACAGCCGGAAACAGGTGCTGCATCCATCGCCGGGACATTTCGGGTCAGCGGATCGAAGGGGCTTCCCGAGTAGGCCAGAACTCGCGACCGACGGCTGCAGTGTCGACATGGAAATCGAGTGAAACGATGTACAGACGAAAGGATTCGCGTGCACGGAAGCGCGCTGGAAGGAAACCTGGAGGGCAATGAGGTCGATCGTGAGGTTATCGTTTTCCTTCCACCGAGCTACGCCAAACAGAAGCCCCGGCGCTACCCCGTCGTGTATGCGCTGCATGGCTATTCCATAGGCGCCGAGCAATGGACTCACGAGATTCATGTGCCGCAAACGCTCGAGGGCGCGTTCGGGCAGGGCGCTCACGAAATGATCGTCGTGCTGCCGGATTCAAAGACCAGGCACAACGGCTCGATGTACTCGAGCTCGGTAACGACCGGCGATTTTGAATTATTCATCTCTATCTTGATTTGCCGGTCAAGGATGGCGTGATCCAGCAGGACGTTCTTGCAAAGTGGACCGCCAATGCGCCGCTCGCGTTCGTTGATCAGTACGTTGGCAGTCTGCGCAGTTACCGCGGCATCTCGATCGACGTTGGCGATCAGGACGGATTGCGCGTGGATGCCGGCAAGTTTCACGACGTGCTGGATATCTACAGCATTGCTCATTCTTTTCAAATCTATTCTGGAACTCACACGAGCGCGGTTGCCGAGCGCTTTCAAAATCACGTGTTGCCCTTCATGAGCAACACGCTTTGCTTCAAAACAATTTGCCCCTAGCGCCTAAGCTGATGTCTCATTCGCTTTGATTCCGCGATTTTGAATGCGCTCGCGATTTCGGCTGTTGATGCGCAGCAAAATCGCTGTGCCGGCTTTTGTGCGGCAACTTGTTCAAAGCGTTGCAGCAGCGGTCAACGCCTAATCTGGGCGCCGCACGCGATGGGACAGAAATCAGATGGCTGTCTATGCTTGGCGTGCGTGAAAATCCTCTCAGAGCAGCCACCCTATTTCGCCTACCGCCACGAGCCGCGCTCTTTAAGGCTTAGCGGCAACTCGACCGAAGCGCGCATCCGCGCGGAGTCGACCGCCGCCTCGACAACGGCCACAACCGCAAGCGCCTGGATTGGTGTGACGGTGTTGGACACCGATCCGTTCAACACATCGACGATGCCGACATAGAATTGGCGTTGATCGCCGTTGGTTGCAGGTATGGCGCGTTCCTGACCATTGCGGTCATAGATGAGGAGGGCGTCTGCATCGTCGCCCCAGCCCGCCGCTCCGGGACGCATTCCGCTAAGCAGTTGCTGCTCTTGTCTGTCCGCATGTTTCTTCACAAGACTGCCGGCGTCTCCATGCACGATGAACCGGCTTGTCCCGCCGGCGGCCAGCATCCCTGCATGAAGCACGGCCCGCCGTTCACCATAGTCGAGAACGACATGCGCCCAATCATCGGCCAAGGCGCCTGTACGCTGATGGGCAAGATTCGCCTGAACTCGGTCAGGTAGGCCGAGAAGCTGCAGCACCTGGTCAATCAGATGTGGCCCAAGGTCGAACCATACGCCGCTGCCGGGGCCGCCGTTTTCGCGCCAGCGGTCACGCACGTTCGGTCGGAAGCGGTCGAAATGCGACTCCAGATGGCTGACGGTTCCGATGAGTCCATCGGAAATGGCTCGGCGGATGGACATGAAATCACTGTCCCAGCGACGGTTGTGGAAAACTGACAGCGTCAACGCTTGCGACTCACTGAGCGCAATGAGGTCGCGCGCATCGGCAAGATTGAGCGTGAATGGTTTGTCGACGACGACATGCTTGCCAGCCGAGAGCGCCGACCGCGCGAGATGCGCGTGACTTGCATTCGGCGTCGCGATCACGACCAAGTCAATGCCGTCGGCGGTGGCGAGCGCCAAGGGGTCTGCATACACCGCCATTCCGGGCATGTCGGCATGGACCTTTGTCGGGTCGCTCGATGCAACCGCACTCAAAACGAGTCCGGGCACAGCCGTGATCAGCGGCGCGTGGAAGGTCTTACCCGAAAAGCCATAGCCAATCAGGCCGACGCGTATTGGTTTCAGCGGGATACTCCCGGTACGGTCTCTTATGGATCGAAGACAATGACTGCGATCGTAGCAGCGTAGGGCGCAAGAATTCTGTTGCTGACGACAATTTCGGCAGCGACGTCGCATCCGGCGCGATAAGGCTTGCGTGAGTCTTGCGTGCCACTGGCAACGGGCGCCGCGCGGTAAGTAGTTGAAAATGCGTAGCGTATTTACGGACGTCAGACACTCATAATGCCGAGGGCGAGGGTTCGAGTCCCTCTCTCACCACCATAAGATTGGCGTGCGCTCTAACGCGCACAGGTCGTCTGACGTGCCGCGAGACTGCTGCATAGGGCAGGGTGTCAGACCGACCGATGTGCTCGACGTTGATGTCCCAACTGCTTCGGCATGTTCGAATACTTCTCTCGATGTGCGAAGCTTGATCAAACCGCAATCAGTCGAAGTTCATTGAGAATCTTGAGGCTGAGAACCGCGTGCGTCGGGATCGCATGGGCGGGCGGCGCCTTTGTTTCGACGATCCCGAACGCCCTCGTCTCTCCAGAAGAGCGCTAACAGATCTGAAAATCAGGTGCCCTCCGTCTTGTGCCCTATACTACACACCAAGACGTAGATTTGCGGGCAGATTCCAACGCAATGAGTGAATTTGAGGAGCATTCATGAGCGATCCGCGCGACCCTTCCCGGCGCGACTTCATTGTCGGCGCCTCGGCAGTTGTCGCCCTCGGCACCGGCACGCTAGACGCGCCAGCAGCGCATGGCTCTGCGGTCGCGACTGCGCTGAGCGATCTCAGCGCGACGGAAGCCGTGGCGCAGATGGCCAGTGGCGAGCTGAGCTGCGAACAGTACGCGGCTGCGCTTCTCGAGCGCTGCGCGCAGATCAAAGCATTGAACGCATTCATATCGCTGAACCCAGCGCAGGTACTCGCCGACGCGAGGCAACGCGATGCCGAGCGGCGCGCCGGCCATTCGCCGGGACCGCTGTTCGGTCTACCGATCCCGGTCAAGGACAGCGTCAACACCCGCGATTACCCGACGACGGCCGGCACGCCGGCGCTGCGCTACTTCCGCCCGGCCGCTGATGCGCCGCTGGTGGCCAGCCTGCGCGACGCCGGCGCGATCGTGCTCGGCAAGACAAACCTGCACGAGCTGTCCTACGGCTGGACCAGCAACAACCTGAGCTACGGCGCCGTCCACAACCCCTACGACCCACAGCGCATCCCGGGCGGCAGTAGCGGCGGCACCGCCGCGGCCGTCGCCGCGCACGCCGCTCCGCTCGGCATCGCTGAGGACACCGAAGGCTCGATACGCGTACCCGCCGCGCTGTGCGGCATCGTTGGCCTGCGGCCGACGACCGGACGCTACCCGACCAGCGGCTGCGTTCCGATCTCGCCGCTGTTTGATCAGGCGGGGCCCCATGCGCGCTGCGTCGCCGACGTCGCGCTGTTCGACCGCGTCGTCGCGAAGGACAGGGCGCCTCTGGCCGCGGCCGACCTACGCGGCGTGCGCCTTGGTGTGGTGCGCGACTACTGGTTCGTCGGGCTCGATCGTGAGGTCGAACGTGTCACGGCCGCCGCGCTCTCGAAGCTCACTGGCGCTGGCGTGATGCTGGTCGAGTCGAGACTGCCGGGCCTGCAGCATCTGATCGACGCCGCGACACTGCAGGTACAGGACCACGACGTGCGCGTCTCATTGGCGCAGTACTTGAAAGCCTATGGCGCGGGTATTAGCTTCGAGCAACTCGTGGCGCAGGCCAGCCCTGACATCCGAACCTACTTTGCCAGCAATATCGTGGCTGGGGCGAAGCACCAGATAACCGAGGCGGCTTACCTGAAGGCACGCGACGAGGCGCTGCCGGCGCTGCGCACTTTGCTACTGGACTATTTCACGCGCGAGCGGGTCGACGCAATCGTCTTTCCGGCGACGATGGTTGCGGCGCCGAGGATCGGCGATGAGGACATGCTGGATATTGATGGACGCAAGGTGCCATTTGCCGTTGCGATCGCCCGCAACATCGACCCAGGCAGCACGGCCGGGCTTCCCGGACTCGTGCTGCCGGCGGGCCTGACCGCGCAGGGACTGCCGGTCTCGATCGAGCTCGATGCGCCGGCCGGGGCGGACCGCCGGCTGATCGCGCTCGGGTTGGCCGTCGAAAAGGTGCTTGGCCACCTACAGGCACCGCCGGCCTGACCTGCTCGGCCATCCATCGCAACGCTCAGTTCCCGAGCCGCGCGGTAGTCGATCGTTGGCTTCGCCGAAGTCGAGGGTTTGAGTCTCTCTCTCACCTTAAGAGTCAACACGGCAACGCTCTGGCGTTAAAGGTTGCATTTCAAGCTTACGGCGCCAACGTTCTAGCGTAGGAGAGGCGAAATAGGCAACTTCGTCTAATGTCAAACTGCTCCTTCTCGTACAAATCTGCGGGTGGTCGCTGAAATGGGCAGCCCGTCGATCGGGAGTCAGTGCCAGAATCAGGCGGGTCGAAAAGTGTGGGGCAGTCTAGACTGCACAAACATGTAGTTGCCGATTGCATGGCAATGCAGTCCGATCAGCCTCAGATAACGCCACGGGTTCAGGCTGAGGGTGGTTTCAACAAAATCGGTAGCAACCCACCACGCCGTCCCCGGGGTTATGCGCTAAGGATGCTTGAGAAACTCCAAAACACGAGTCTCGGTTTGCCGGGGCGCGGCGAGCTTGAGGCCACCGCTAAACGTTCTCTGGATCCTGCCGGTGCGCCATGCGTCAAATACAACTGGGTTGATATAGGATTTACGGCACACCGCCGGCGTGTTTCGCAGTTCGGCGGCGACTTGCCTTACGACATGGCCGATCTCGATTTTGAAGGCGCGCTCGCTGGGATTCTTGGGATGCGGTGTTCGTGAGAGCCGGATGACGGCCTCTAAGGTGGCGCCCCAGGTGCGAAAATCCTTGGCGGTGAAATCATCACCCATCGCCTCTCGCAGATAGCCGTTGACTTGTCCAGAATCGATGGGGGCGCGTTGGCCGTTATCCATCACGTATTGGAAGAGCTGCTGGCCTGGAAGCTCCTGGCAGTGCTTGACGATTTTCGCAATACGCTTGTCGTCGATGGGAATTTCGTGCTGGACGCCACCTTTGCCTCGAAAGTTCAATCTGGCGCGGCCGTCGCGAATGAAACTGACGTGCCGGTTTAACAGCGTGGTCAGACCAAAACTGTTGTTGTCGCGCGCATATTCGATGTTTCCAACGCGCACACGGGTCGCATCCAGAATGCTCACGAGCACTGCAAGTACTTTTTTGCGCGGCAAACCCTGCATCGCGAGATCGCGCGCAAGCGTGCGTCGCAATCGGGGCAGCGCTTCGGCGAAGCTCACCATGCGACCGAACTTGGCATCGTCGCGGACGATTCGCCACTTGGAATGATATCGATACTGTTTTCGGCCGCGGGCATCACGACCAGTCGCCTGCAAATGACCGTGCGCGTCCATGCAAATCCAGACGTCTTCGTACGCTGGCGGGACCGCGAGGCGGGCAATGCGCATAAGTTTCGTAGGATCCTTAAGTTGCCTGCCGTCCGCCGTGAAGTAGCGAAAACGTTTGCCGGCACGCTCGCGCCGATAGCCGTCGACGCGGTCGGACACATAAATGAGACCTGCGCTTTCGGCCATGTGCGCAGCTTCAGCAGCGGCACTGACGACGGGCGCGGCGGACGAGGTGGCTCTGAACGTCATCTTGAATCGATTGTCAGGTCCGACAATCGAAGCAAACCACCGACTTGCACGCATATTCTGGTAGCAATCGACGCCACGGCGGGGAACGAAGTGCTCGATTTAACTAAATCTGTGATTTAGTTCGATGCGGGGCCATTTCCGGCTGCCATACGTGCGGGTCGGCATGACAGCAGAAGCCCTCTTTTAAAAGGTCAGCGATACGAGATCAGACTGTGGCGGCAAAACGCCGCGAGCGGCTCCTGGCGAGAAAAACATCTGCCAGGGTGTTACCTAAGTCATGGGCCCTTACAATCGGGGCGGGAATTCCCTTTCGCTTCCATCGTTTCCCTGTAGGCGCAGGGTAAGCGCAACAAGCGGCTTCTGACTGAGCTTGGCGACCCGCTCGCGCCTCTGATCAGGCGCGAGGCGAACTCATGGCGAAAGTCGCGCTCATGCCTTATGGTCGTTGTGTCCCGACGACTTCAACGTCGACACGTCGGTCGGGCTGCAGGCATGCAATCAGTTTCGCATTTCGTCGCTCGCCGGGGCATTGGTCGGGCGTCGTTATCGGAGCCGAACCGTCGGCGCCTTGCGTCGAAATCTTTTCTGCGGGGACACCGGATTCTACCAAATAGGATTTCACCGCCTCGGCGCGTCGTGTCGAGAGCTTCATATTGTATTCATGCGATCCAATCCGGTCCGTGTAGCCGGTGACCGTGATGACGTCGAAGCGAGTGCCCTGCAGTTCCGCTGCAAAGGCATCCAACTTTTGCTTGCCCAGCGGCCTTATCGTGTCTTTGGCGAAATCAAATAGTTCGTCTGACGAGAAGCTCACCTTCCTGCGCGGCGGCGGAGGGGGTGGCGGCGGCGGTGGCGGCGGTGTCACGACTGGCACGGGCAGAGCCGCGGCGACAGGCTCAGGTGCCGGCGCTCGAGCAGTCGGTGGCGGTGCTGCTCGACCAAATCGAAACACCAGTCCGACCGAATAGAGATCGATGTCACCCTTGTTGCCGACCGCATCGTCGACACGGTAACGCTCCGCCTCGAGTCTCATACCAAGCGCGTCCGTGAAATTGTACTGGGCACCCAGTCCAAATTTGTAGTTCGGCTCGGCCCTTTGGGGCGCGGGATCGAGCACGGCGACTGCTCCCGTACCAGCAAAAGAATCATGCGCGACCGCATAAATGAGGCCCGCTCGAGCAAAAAGGGAAAAGTTATCGCCGAGCGGTACCATGCCGACCGCGTCGAAGTCCGCACCTTTGATCTTGGTGTCGCCATGCAGAGTGCCTGCCGGCATCGTGGTCGCCGTGAAGCCGAATTGACCGAGATCGAAATAGCCAGCCTCCAACGCAAAATAAGGATTGAACTCGTAGCCACCATAGACCTTGAATCCAAGATGGCGGTTGTCATTGCTGATGCCCGTGTTGGTCAAGCCGGTTCCCTCCAAGCCGCTCGCAATGCGTGCGTCGTCGATGGTTGCCCTCGACTGCCCCGCGCTGAAGCCACCGTACCAGCCGGTGTCGTCCGCCTGCGCGAGCGGGATTGAAAGTAAGGTGCATGCGGTGAAACACCCCATCCCAGTGATTCGTGCGATTTTCATGTTCTGCTCCAGCGGAAAATTCAAACGTGATGCGACGCGCGCTTATGGCGAGGGCACATTGATGACTGTGTCTACCAGCGTGACCACCGCGCCCAGCGACAGGACTCTACCGTCCAGAGTCACGAGTGCGGTGTTACCCGCGGTCGAAAATGCCGCGCCCGCTTGCGAAATAATCGTACCCACCATGGTTCCGCCGCCTGCTGCGTTGATCGTCGCGGCACTACCGACCTGCCAATAGACGTTCTTCGCCTGAGCCCCGTTAACCAGAATGACGCTTTCCGGAAATGCCGCGCCGGGCCCACCCACGGTAAGCGTGGTGGCCATCTGGAACACCCACACAGCGTTGGCGTCTCCTTGGGCGTCGAGGGTCAAATTTCCGCCCTCGATCATGAAGGTCCCTGCCGCGGCGGTGTAATCGCCGGGAGCAAGCACGAGGTTCGCCAAGTTGCCGGCGCCGGGATCAGGTCCTGCCGGCAGCGCGACCAAGGCGTTGTAGGCGATCAGTGCATCGGCGCGCGCCTGCTGGGCCGTCGCCATGGTCGCCGCCGTCCCTTCATTCGGGCAGCTCACGGTCGGCGGCGGCGGCGCCGTATAAATCAACCCGTTGACGGCGCCGATGTCTGCACCTGCAACTTCGGTGTAGGTGCAGCCCACGCCGGAGTCGTGAAGTCCGGTCACCAGGGTTGAGGCCGCAGTCGTCCCAACGTCGCCATTGATTACGGTCAGGATTCCAGAGTTGGTGACTCCCGCCGATCCGCCGAAGACCCCGAATGGCGCGACCGATCCGAGTGCGATTGGCGCCTGACAGGCGCTGCTTGCCACGGTGAAACTCCAAGTAAAGTTACTCAACATCGTATCGGCGGGAACGGACAGATCCTGGACGCCGTTGGCGCCGCCTTCAATCGTGGCCGTATAGGCCACGCCGATCGTAAGCGGGTTTTGCGGAACGAACGTTCCGATGCGGCCTGTGGCGGCGTCGAGAGTCACCGATGCTGCGGTTACCGGCGTCGATGTGGGCGCGGGCCCGACCAAGGTGAAGGTCGTTGCCGTCAACGAGGTGGGGTCGATCCGCGTTCCAGACGGCACCGAAAAAGTCGCGTTGATCGCCGCATTCGGACACACCGTGCTTGCATTGGCTGTCGGGTTCGTCGAAAGCACCGAAACATTTCCGGCGGCACTCGCCGCCGCCGCGGTAAAGGTCCAGACGTAGTTGCTTGCACCAGGCAACGGGGCTTGATTGCCGGCCAGAGCATTGCCTGCCAGATCCGTCGCCGTGGTGCTAATCGTGGCCGTGTACGTGTCACCCACCGTAAAATTCGCGGCGGGTGTAAATATCGCGGACATTGCACCGACCGAGTAACTGACCGTGCCGGTAGGGGCGACGCAAGGCGCGGCGCAGGTCAATGTGAAACTCGTCGCGGTGATCGTCGCTGGTGCCATTGCCTTGCTGAAGACAACGGCAATTGCGGAATTGCTCGGCACACCCGTGGTCGGTCCGGGAGTGGTGGTGGCAGGAACTGTCGTCACTACCCGGGGCCGGGTCGCATCCGAAGTCGCCGCGGTGGTAAATGTCCAGGTAAAAGCATTTGCCATCTTGGCGCCGGTGGCCAGACTCGCCGCGCCGCCTATCGTAACCGTGTATTCAGTCAGCGTCGCCAGCGCGTTGCCGGACGTCAACGTAAATGTGGCGATCGTATTCGTCGCGTCGAGCGTCACCGTTCCCGTCGCATTGGTGCAAGGCGTCGCGCACGTCACGGTCATACTCGCAGCGCCTGTGATCGGCGCGACCGGCTCGTTGAACGTTGCGGTGATGACGGGGTTATCGGTTGGTACATCAGTCGCGCCGCCGAGCGGCGTTTCTGCGATCACCGCGGGAGCAAGCGCCGCGACACCATTCGTTCCGAGGATCTGATCTCTGCTGCACGCCGCGGCCACGACTCCCAGCGCGATGACGATTAACCACGTCCGGAATCGGCGCTGACTCTCAGTAATTAGCATGTGAATTCACCCGTCATTTGAATTGAAACGCAACGTAGCGCGGAGACCGAACATCACGTGATCTGTCGAGAATGTTTGTTCCCGCGCGCATCAATTGACTTGGGTGCAGCGTAAAGTGACGGCATGCAAATGTCTGTGCGTCAGCGAACTCGCAGACGTTCTTTGGTTCGGCACAGGCAAGGATCCGCGTACCGCATACTCACAACTGGGATTGTCGTGTTCGCGGGCGTCATGCATATGGTCCACAATTATTCAGTCACACACTGGCGGACGCGGGGGGCTCGATCGGTTCGCCGCAGCCGTGTCTCGAGGCAGGTGCCGCGCCGAAGATCACCGAACCGCAGACGCTCAGGTTCCACAGCAGCGTGCACGCAGTGCTTACAAGGCCGCTCTCAGATCCCTGATTCCCCTGTAAGCGCCAGCAGCGAGCAGTCTATTGCTGGGAGCGCGCCCTATGGATCGCGAATCGAGTTTTCATCCAGGAGTTGGCGGAGCGCAAGCATCCGAACTCCGGTTGTCAGGCTGATCGTCGAGGATGGCTAATTTCTTGCGGGCAACGACCAGTAGGGCCAATTCCGATAAAAATATTGCCGTTCTAGCCAGCGCTTCCGGCCCCTTCGAGAATTTTCCTGCCAGTACGCCCGACACTTCGTGGATGATCTCTTTGGATATGCAGAGGTTGCCCCGAGCGTCGATGACCGACTCGATGGCACGTTCAGCGTGTCCGCCTGGAATTGCGAAAGCGGATACGAAGATGTTGGTGTCGAATGCTTCTTTCAACGACGACGCAAACGCGGAAGGTCGCGCTCGGACAGCACCCCCCCCCGCGGCGCGAGCACGATTGGACGAATAACCTAGCAGCTCCCTAAACTTACTGCGCAAACGTGACCGCTTTGATTATTTTGCACCTAAGAATGGCTGGTAGTAGAAAATGCCACCAGGTCGCCCCAAGCGCCAGTGCATACACTGGAGTGGCCAGAATTCCTGCGTGAGAATTGCCTGGCTCGATCGTGCTTTACTGTGTTCCGCAGTGCCACAGACAACGGGCGCCACGCGGTCAGTAGTGGAAAATGCGTAGCCGATTAACTCAATGTCGGCACTCATAATGCCGAGGCAGAGGGTTCGAGTCTGTCTCTCACCATCATAAAGAGATTGTGAAGTCCCAAGTCTCGGCAGCGCGTTGCAACGCCCTCCCATCTCATCCTTTGAGATCACCGCAGATCAAAGCGATCTAGGTTCATCACCTTGCTCCAAGCCGCCACAAAGTCGCGCACGAACACCGGCCCCGAGTCGCTGCAGGCGTAGACCTCGGCGACGGCCCGCAGCTGCGAGTTCGAACCGAAGACGAGATCGACGACGGTACCTGTCCACTTGAGCTCGCTGCTTGCGCGATCGCGCCCTTCCAACACGCCTTCATTGCCGGCGGATTTCTGCCACTTCGTGCTCATATCGAGGAGATTCACGAAGAAGTCATTGGTCAATGTCTCGGATCGTTTGGTGAACACACCATGATTGGACCGGCCGACGTTCGCATTCAAGGCGCGCAGGCCACCGACCAGCACCGTCATCTGCGGGGCGGTCAGCGTCATCAGCTGCGCTTTGTCCAACAGCAGTTCAGCGGCCGATACCTCGAGTCCCTCGCGGACGTAGTTGCGGAACCCGTCTGCGATCGGCTCGAGCACCGCGAAAGAATGCACATCGGTGAGCTCTTGCGACGTATCCATGCGACCCGGCGAAAACGGAACCTGCACATCGTGGCCGGCTTTTTTTGCAGCGGCTTCGATGGCCGCACTTCCGCCCAAAACGATCAGGTCAGCCAGCGAAACCTTTTTTCCGCGAGACTGTGTGCGGTTAAAGTCCTCCTGAATCGCCTCCAGCCTTGCCAGCACCTTGGCCAGTTCGGCCGGCTGGTTGGCCGCCCAGTCTTTCTGCGGCGCCAGGCGAATGCGCGCGCCGTTCGCTCCGCCGCGCTTGTCGCTGCCGCGGAATGTGGCTGCCGACGCCCAGGCCGTGCTGACGAGTTGCGAGATCGAAAGTCCGCATCCGAGGATCTTTGACTTCAGCGCGGCGACGTCCTGCTCGTCGATCAATGGGTGATCGACTGCGGGAATCGGGTCCTGCCATAGTGACTGCTCTTTTGGAACGAGCGGCCCAAGATAGCGCGACAACGGGCCCATATCGCGGTGCGTGAGCTTGAACCAGGCCCGTGCGAAGGCGTCCGCGAACTGATTCGGGTTCTCGTGGAAGTGTCGTGAGATCTTTTCGTACGCTGGGTCGAGGCGCAGCGCGAGGTCCGTCGTCAGCATCGCCGGCGCATGACGCTTGGATCGGTCGTGCGCATCGGGCACCGTTCCCGCGCCCGCACCACCCTTTGGCGTCCATTGGTGTGCGCCCGCTGGGCTCTTGGTCAGTTCCCAGTCGTAGCCGAACAAGTTCGAGAAGAAGTTGATGCTCCACGTCGTTGGCGTGCTGGACCAGGTGACTTCCAGGCCGCTGGTGATCGCATCTCCGCCTTTTCCGGTGCCGAACCGGCTTTTCCAGCCTAGGCCCTGCTCCTCAATACTGGCCGCCTCAGGCTCCGGACCAACCTCTGCTGCATTGCCGGCGCCGTGGGTCTTGCCAAACGTGTGACCGCCTGCAATGAGCGCAACGGTCTCTTCGTCATTCATGGCCATGCGCGCGAAGGTCTCACGGATATCGCGAGCCGCGGCGATCGGATCCGGGTTGCCGTTCGGGCCCTCGGGATTGACGTAAATCAGCCCCATTTGCACGGCAGCAAGAGGATTCTCGAGATCCCGGTCGTCCGTGTATCGCTTGTCCTCGAGCCACTTTTTCTCAGAGCCCCAGTAGACGTCCTCCTGCGGCTCCCAAATGTCCTCACGCCCGCCGGCGAAACCGAACGTCTTGAATCCCATCGATTCGAGCGCGACGTTGCCGGCGAGGATCATCAGGTCTGCCCAAGATATTTTCCGGCCATACTTCTGCTTGATAGGCCAGAGCAGCCGGCGCGCCTTGTCGAGGTTGACGTTGTCCGGCCAGCTATTTAAGGGGGCAAAACGCTGGTTGCCGGTTCCTGCACCTCCGCGGCCGTCGCCGGTGCGGTATGTGCCGGCGCTGTGCCATGCCATGCGAATAAACAGCGGTCCGTAGTGACCGAAGTCCGCCGGCCACCAGTCCTGTGAATCGGTCATCAAAGCATGCAGATCGCTCACAACTGCGCTCAGGTCGAGGCTCTTGAACTCCTCGGCGTAGTTGAACCCCTCACCCATGGGGTCGGACTTGGAGGAGTGCTGATGCAGAATGTCCAGCTTCAACTGATTGGGCCACCAGTCTGCGTTCGACGGTGCGCCGGCCACCGTGTTCTTTCGAGCATCGCCCGAGAACGGGCATTTGGATTCAGTGGACATCGTGTTCTCCTCGACCTAATTCGACAGTTGCTATCTGTGAGGGACTTTAAGCTGTGTGATTCCGATCGGTCCAACTCATTGGTTCGATGGGATCGATTGCTGACATCTATTGTCGCGGCTGGTGGCGCCGTAGTATCTCGCACCCGGCCGCCGGCTGTTCTTTCGTCGGATCGACGCCAACGCAGCCTGGGCGCGAGTTGATTGGCAGAGCAAATGCCCCTCGGTTATCTTCGAGGACCAGAGAGTTGGCAGTTCAAGCGACGGTATCCGATCAAATAGGAGGCGGCTCCGGCGGGGCAGCGAGCATTACGGGAATAGTCCCGAAAGCCGCGCCTCTTGGCGCGCGCACCGGTACCTGTAGCAGAAATAAGTCTTGACAGTGTCGAAAATGGCGACTTTGGAATAGCATGCTTGAAGGTCGAGTCATGTTTCATTAAATGGGGAGATGGTCGTGACGGAAAACGTATACAAGGTTATTGAGCTCGTTGGAACCAGTCCGGAATCTTGGGAGAAGGCAACCGCCGCCGCGATCAATCGCGCCAGCAAGACACTGCGGGACCTTAGAGTCGCGGAAGTCGTAAAGCTCGACGTGCAACTCAAGAACGGGAAAGTGGAGGCCTATCGATCACGCATCAGTGTGTCTTTCAAATACGAAAATAGTAAGTAATCGCTAGCCCCGCAAAATTACCGCGTCGCCGCGAGATCATGACGCTGACGGACCAGCGGGACGACTGGATCAAGGCGCAAGTTGAAGGCGGCCACTACTCCAACGATAGCGAATATCTCCGTGATCTCATTCGCCGAGAGCACGACTGCGGTGCAGAGATCAACGCGGTCCGAGCGGCGCTGATCGAGGGTGAAAAGCGCGGGAAGCCGAATCGCTTCGACGCAAACGCATTCGAGCGCAAGCTCCGCCGCACGCATGCTTGAGTACCGGCTTTCTTGCGCCGCTGAGCGCGACCCGGAAAGCATTTTGGACATGCACACGCGAATGCCGAAAGCTTGAGCGGTAGACGGTTACCTCCGCATCATCGGTTATGGCATTGTAGTAATAAGCGCGCTGCATCACCGTCGTGCGCTTGGATACATTGTCAGCGGCCACGCCGCAGGCGGTTGTTGAAAATCAACGTCTTGCAATGATCACAATTCCAGCTTTTTTGCCTCGGCGAGTCTTGAGCCAGGCCGTCTGCCAACGACCGCGTCCGATTCCCCGCCTCGAAGTCCGGGCGCCAATCGGCAAATACACATTTGCGGTGTCAACGAGGATGGGTCATGGATGTCGTGTCAGCAAGCATATAATCAACGGGGGCATTTTCGCGCCGGCGCCATGGGCCCGCATAGTCGACGGCGATCGTCATGCGGAAGGACCTATACGATTTTAAGTATCTAGGTATCGATGGCGAGCGTGGTGTGTATGCGGTAGTGGCGAATTCGCGTGTGGGGTAAACCGATGAGCAAGCGTGATGTGGTGATTCTCAGTGCCGTCCGATCCGCGATCGGCACTTTTGGCGGTGCGCTAGCCGAAATCGAGCCAGCGGAGCTCGCAGGCACCGTCATGCGGGAAGCGATTCAACGCTCCGGCGTCGACCCGGTGGCGATCAACTACGTGACCGTCGGCAATACGATTCCGACCGAAGGACGCTTCGCGTACGTGGCGCGGGTGGCATCGATCCAGGCGGGGTTGCCGATGGAGTCGGTTTCCATGTCGGTCAATCGGCTCTGTTCATCGGGCCTGCAAGGCGTTGTGACAACGGCGCAGAATATCCTGCTTGGGGATTGCGACTATGGGGTGGGCGGCGGTGTAGAGGTGATGAGCCGGGGCGGTTATCTGTCGCCTGCGATGCGCACCGGCGCACGCATGGGCGATACCCAGCTGATCGACATGATGGTCGCGACGTTAACAGATCCCTTTGGTGTGGGGCATATGGGTATCACCGCGGAGAATCTCGCCACCAAATGGGCGATCACACGCGAAGCACAGGATGCATTTGCGGTGGAATCCCATCGCCGAGCGTCGGCGGCGATCGCCGCAGGGCATTTCAAGTCGCAGATCGTGCCCATCATCAAGAAGACGAGAAAGGGCGATGTCGTCTTCGACACCGATGAACACGTGAAGCCCGGCACGACGCTCGAGACCTTGGCGAAGATGAAGCCGGCCTTCAAGAAGGACGGTTCAGTCACCGCAGGAAATGCCTCGGGCATCAACGATGGGGCCGCGTTTATGGTGTTGGCCGACGCGGCAATGGCAGCGGCCGCCGGGTACAAGGCAATTGCGCGCCTCGTTTCGTATGCGTTAGCGGGTGTACCGAACCACATTATGGGGGAGGGGCCGATCCCGGCTTCGAGACTTGCGCTAAAGAAAAGCGGTCTCTCGATGGACCAAATGGACGTCGTCGAGAGTAACGAGGCATTCGCGGCGCAGGGGCTCGCTGTGGCGCGTGCCCTCGAACTCGATAGCAGGAAGACCAATCCGAATGGCGGAGCGATCGCTCTAGGTCATCCAATCGGCGCCTCGGGCGCCGTACTCGCTACCAAAGCAGTATATGAACTGCAACGAATCGGTGGCCGATACGCGCTCGTGACGATGTGCATTGGCGGCGGTCAAGGCATTGCCGCGATATTCGAACGAATTTGACGCGAGTTCCGGGAACAAATTCGTGTGAGTGACTAGAAATTACGACCCTGACAGTCAGCGCCCGACAGTCTCGATTAGGTAGCGGCTGCGTCGGTTTCTAGGGAAGCTGCTCCGGCCGCCAATAAGTAGTTGACCATGTGACCGCGCCGACCGCGAGCCCCAAGTCGACTGCGACATGTCAGCCAGCGTCGTAAGTCACCCCTATCGCTTCTCTTCACTCTTTTCCGGGGTGATTCCACTTCTTGGCGTTTTTGGCAAACTGCGCGCGTTTGGCGAAGACGCCGCCCTTCGCTTTCTCCGTCGCGATGTCAGCCGTGGTCACCTTGACACCGGACGCCTTGCCGACGTCCTTGTGAAGTTGATTCTTCTTCAGCTTGAGTTTCATCGGTGCGCGTGCCATTGGAATTACCTCCTGCTCGTTCGCCATCTGTCGCTCGTCGAGCGAATGCGATAGTGGCACATAACCGCGTTTGGATGGCGATACACGGGAGCGTGTTGTCCAATACAACGTTCACCGACTGAGCATTGTTGCAGTCGATCGAAGCACAGTCATTCGCGATACCCCACGCACCCGTCGAGATCTAGGCACCTACGTTCGAATTGAAGGACGGTGAATATCGCGGCAGCGGGCCGCGCTTGGCTTCCGCAATAGTACAGCCGCTCGTGCAGATTGCGCTGGCATACGTTGAAATCGATCGTCTGGGCGGCCTTGATTTGGGCATGCATTGATTGCTGATAGGGCTGCTTTCAAGATTTGCGCATTGATTTTTCGGGTGTTTTTAATTGTCAGCAGGAAGTAAATCTGCAAGGGTTGTGGATCAAGCCGGCGACACCGAGCGTACGCCAGCGCACGGAAGACAATCGTCGCGTCATGGTGGAATTGGCTGGGTTCGCGGGAAGCGCTACAGGAGAATTGTATGAAAGTGATCACTGCAGTACTGATATCCACCTTTGCGTTTGGCGCTGCAATTGCACAATCGGCAGACCAACCGGCAAGTCCACATCGCTCGACCGATGCGTCGAGTTCAGCCATGGCGAACGGAGATGCGAAACGTGATGCCGCTGTGGAAAAGCATATCGCCGAGCTGCACGTCACGCTCAAGATCACGGCCGCCGAAGAGTCTCAGTGGAAGGAGGTCGCCGACGTCATGCGTGCCAATGCACAGGATCTCGATCGAGCGATCGACGCCCGAGATGCCAATCGCGGAAGCGCCTCGGCGATCGACGATTTGAACTCCTACGCCGAAATAGCGCAGGTCCATGCTAATAGCGTCAAGAAGCTGGCCGGCGCTTTTTCCGTGTTGTACGGGCAGATGTCAACCGAACAAAGAGAGGCTGCTGATGAGGCATTCACTCATCGTGGCCACAACGCAGGAAAAGTGGCAAAGCAATAGTCGAACCTTGTCGCGCCGCGACTGGTGCGACAACGCCGAAGCGCAGCAGCTTAGCGAGGATTTACGATGAAAATTCAAATTTGGTCACTTGGGGCCTTGGTCTTTGCGCTGGCGGCAGGCTCAAACGCCTTCGCCGATGCACGTGTCAATGTGGATATCAACCCGTTTGGTTGGGGAGCACCTCCTCCATTGGTTTATGAGTCTCCGCGGTATTATGGTCCGCCCCCGTTGGTCTATCACGGTCGCGGCCATTGGGGCGATCGCCGCGGCGGGCACGATCGCGATCATGGCCGATCGGACCACCATCGCGACGGCGATCGGCCGCGCTGATATTGATTCGCATATCGGCCCTTCGATGCGACTCTTGCACTGAGTTGATTTCCTAAATCTGGACGAAGCCTGCGCGATGACGATTGGGTCTTTGCTTATGCGCGATCAGCATGAAGGTGGCCCTGGATGCGCGAGTAGACTCGCGTCTCAATGTGGAATCCGCTCCTCTACACGCTCTCGGGATTAATCGTGGGTGCGCTCGTGGCACTTACGGGCGTCGGCGGCGGATCCGTGATGACACCCCTCTTGGTGCTCGCCTTCGGGCAATCCCCCGCCTTGGCAGTCGGCACGGACCTGATGTTCTCTGCAAGCACGAAGCTGGTTGCGACCGCGGCTTACGGCTTTAACCGACGCGTCGACTGGCGAATCGTCGCGCGACTCCTGCTCGGCAGCGCGCCTGCTGCCGGCGGCGTGATTCTCTGGTTTTGGCTCCATCATGGATCAGAAGGAGCGGTCGATCGGGTGATCACTCGATGCCTTGCAGTGGTTCTGGCGCTCGCCGCGGTTGCACTGCTGTTCCACGATCCGCTGCGACGCCTGGGGCTAAAATTCACGGTCTCATCGCTGCGCGGCGCCGAGCGCTATCAAGTCGCGCTGACAGTGATGGCAGGGGCGTTACTGGGATTTGGCGTCTCGATGACCTCGGTCGGGGCTGGGGCGCTGGGGATTGTGGCGCTCGCAGCTCTTTACCCGCTGCGACTGCCGGCGGATCGGCTCGTCGCGACCGACATCGCGCACGCATTGCCGATTACTGCGATCGCAGCGGTCGGCCACGCAGGCCTAGGTCACGTCGACCTCAGCATACTCGCCTGTTTGCTCCTAGGATCGATCCCGGGCGTGCTCTTGGCGAGCCGCGCGGCGATCCGCCTGCCTCCTCAACTCACACGAACGCTGATTGCGATCATGCTGGCGGTCGTGAGCGCGCGCCTGTTCATCACCTAGGGAAATCCGCGCTGGCGAGCCTCAGCCTTCGTGCAATCCGCACTCACGCTTGAGCCCGAAGAAGCGTAGGTCCTCGAGGCTGTCCACCTGCGCAAGCGAGCGCGTCGTGTGCCAATCGCCAATCGAGAGGTATCCCTTGTCCCACAGCGGGTGGTAGGGAAGATTGTGCTTTTGCAGGTAACGGCCCACATCACGATCCGTCCAATCAAATAGCGGATGCACCTTATAGCGCCCGCGCTTGAATTCTATCGGCGCAATCTGCGCTCGAGTCGAGGCTTGAACCCGGCGGATTCCCGAAAACCAGGTCTCGGCGCCCAGCTCTCTCATCGCGCGATCCATGGGCTCCTGCTTATTGATTTTGTTGTATTGCTCGATGCCCTCGAGCCCTTGATCCCAAAGCCTTCCGAAGCGGGACTCTTGCCAGGCCGCTGAGGCATCGGAGCGAAACACCGTGAGGTTGAGGTTTAGCCGTTGCGTGAGATCGTCCACGAACCGGTAGGTCTCGGGAAATAGGTACCCGGTATCGATAAGGACCACCGGTACCCGCGGTATGACTTGATTGACGAGATGCAGCATGACCGCGGCCTGGGCACCAAAGCTCGAGCTGAGCACATGGGCTCCCGGCAGAATCTCGAGCGCCCGTTCGACCCGTTGTTCGGCCGAGAACGCCAAAAAGGCCCGGTTAATTTCCTGCAGCGCATCATCCGCGGCGGGATTGCTGTCTGCTGTCAACCATCGAATGAATTTCAATCGCGAACTCCTGTTCCACGACAAATAACCGGGCGCCATCGGCTCGTGCGATGCTGATGCGAGAAACGATCATAACCCGCACCGCGGCCTGCCCTTAGTCTCAAGGGTTATGAACTCATAACCATCGCGTAGCAGCGGCTTGGGTTAGGTAGGTCCTATAGTGGCTGGATGGTTGATTTCGCGCAGGCACTGTCGGGATTTGTCATCGGCATCATCGTCGGCGTCACGGGTGTTGGCGGCGGATCGCTGATGACCCCGGTGCTGGTCATGCTGTTCGGCATTCATCCGGCCACGGCCGTGGGTACGGACCTGCTGCATGCGGCGATCACCAAAGCGGGGGGCACCGTCGTACACGCCAGGAATGGCAACGTCGAATGGGCAGTCGTATCCCGACTGGCCGCAGGCAGCGTGCCGGCTGCAGTGGTGACGCTGTTGATGTTGCATCATCTAGACCGCGGGGCCGGCAGCTCGAAGATCATCACGACCACGCTGGGCGTGATGTTATTGCTGACCGCGGTGACGCTCATTTTCCGGAGCCAGTTGCGTCGCCTCACGCGCGATCGTGGTGTTGGCGCTGCGTATCATCCAGCATTCACGGTCCTGACCGGCGCGATTCTCGGCATCGTCGTCTCGTTGTCGTCGATTGGCGCGGGGGCCATTGGCATTACGGCCTTGTTTGGTCTGTACCCGCGCCTCGCCGCGTCGCGCATCGTGGGGTCCGACCTCGCCCACGCAGTACCGCTCGCGCTGGTCGCGGGTTTCGGCTACTGGCTGTTCGGCGCCGTCAATTGGACCTTGCTGGGCTCGCTACTCGTGGGCTCCTTGCCCGGCATTTATGTGGGCAGTCAACTTTCCGGTCGCTTGCCGGAGCTCGCGCAGCGCTCCCTGCTCGCGATCACACTCTCCTCGGTCGGAGTCAAATTGATCGCGTTTTGAGACCGAGGAACGATTCGCGGACCATTCGTAAAGAGCCATCGACGCTCGTTGGCCCGCGCCCGATCGCGGCCGCATTGTTGCAAATGAAACGTGTCGCCCCACGCGCTGAAATCTAATGAACACGCCTCGTCGATAGGATGACGCCGGACGTGAAAGCTCACGTCTGCGGCGACTACTGAGGGAGGGCGGGCAATTGCTATACAAAATCTCACCGGCGGACACCATGCCGTCGTTAACGGCCATGAACCGGTTGCGCGCGGGCCTGAGTTTGCTGCGCGAAAGTCCGCCGCGGCTGCGGCGCCGCATCCTCCTGTCGATTGCCGTGCCCGTCGCGATGGCTCTAGCGTTTGCGGGAATATCGTACTACTGGAGGAGCGGCCGCTTCCTCGTATCGACCAATGATGCCTATGTTCAGGCCGACTCGACGATCGTCGCGTCGCGGGTATCCGGCTATATATCGGCAGTGCCGATCGACGACGATCAGCCCGTTAGAGCCGGTCAGGTGCTTGCGCGCATAGACGACCGGGATTTTCTCGCCACGCTCGACCGGACGCGCGCCGAGGTGCAGGCGGCACAGGCCGAGACCGCTGGCTTCCAGGCACAACTCGCCGAGCAGGGCACGCTCGTTGACAAGGCGCGCGCGAGCGTTGAGGCGAGTCGGGCCGCACTGGACTTAGCTAATCTCAATCGCGAGCGCTATCAAAGGATGGCTAAGATTGGTTTTGGCTCGCAGCAGCAATCACAGGAAGCCGACGCGCAGGCGCGCGAGCGAAATGCCGATGTGGCCCGAGACCAGGCGGCGCTTTCTGCCACACAACGCGAACTGCAGGTACTCGCAGCGAAGCTCGCCCAGGCGCAAGCGTTGCTCGACCGCTCGCAGGCCATCGAGCGCCATGCAGGGCTCGATCTCGGTTACACGACGATAGTCGCTCCGATCGATGGCGTCGTCGCGGCACGCAGCGTGCGGCTCGGCCAGTACGTCCAGGCCGGCACGCAGTTGACCGCATTGGTGCCCTTGCAAGCGGTCTACGTCGTGGCCAATTTCAAGGAGACGCAGCTAACGCGCATGCGAGCGGGCGAACCCGTGCGCTTGAGCGTGGATACTTTCCCGGGCAACGCAGTGCGTGGTTGCGTCGAAGCCCTAGCACCGGCGAGCGGACTCGAATTCAGCTTGCTGCCGCCGGATAACGCGACGGGGAATTTCACCAAGATCGTGCAGCGCATCCCGGTGAAGATTCGACTCGATGCAAACCAGCCCTTGATCGGGCGACTACGCCCGGGAATGTCCGTGGAAGCCGTCATCGACACCGGGCCGAATGCGCCCGCAGCGGCGAGTGCGATCTGCGCACCGCATGCAACGCGTTAAGCGGGGGATCGCCTCATGTCCACCACCGCAACTCCTGTCCCCGCCGCTCAACAGGCATCGTTCAAGACCTGGGTTGCGGTCATCGGCTCAACCATTGGCGCATTTCTTGCAATCCTCAACATCCAGGTGGTCGGCGCCTCACTGGCGGATATTCAGGGTGGCATCGGCGCCGGAATCGACGATGGTGGCTGGATCACGACCTCCTATCTGATTGCCGAGATCATCGTGATTCCCTTGAGCGGGTGGCTCGCCAATGTGTTTTCGCTGCGCAGGTACCTGTTGATCAGCACGGTTCTCTTCCTGGCTTTGACCGCAGCCTGTGCATTTGCGCAGACCTTGGGCCAAATGATCGTGATGCGCGCGGCTCAAGGCATCGCAGGCGGCGTGCTGATACCGCTCGCCTTCACGATCATCATGACCAAGCTGCCGCGATCACAACATCCCATCGGTCTCGCGATCTATGCGGTCGCGGTGATTTTCGCACCTTCAATCGGTCCGGTGCTCGGCGGCTATTTCAGCGACAATTTCGGTTGGCAGTCGGTTTTCTTCTTGAGCTTGCCCGCCGGTCTCGTGATGCTTGCGATGCTGTGGTATGCACTCGAATCGACGCCGCCCCAACTCCGGTTGCTGCAGCAGGGTGATTGGCTGGGCATTTTCACGATGGCACTCGGACTCGGGAGCCTCGAGACCGTGCTCGAGGAAGGCAATAAGGACGATTGGTTCGGCTCGTCCCTGATCACGAGCCTCGCGATCGTTGCTGTGGTGAGTCTCTCGACCTTCATCTACGTGGAACTGAAGCGATCCGCACCACTGCTGCACCTGCGGCTGCTGACACGACGTAATTTTGGCCTGGGCACCTGCGCGAACTTTGTGTTTGGGTTCTCGATGTTCGGATGGATCTACCTGGTGCCTCAATATCTGTCGCGCATGCAAGGGTATAGCTCGCAGGAGATCGGCGGCGTCATGGTGTGGCTCGGTCTGCCGCAATTGCTGCTGATCCCGTTCATTCCCAAAGTGATGCGGCGAGTCGATGCGCGCTTACTGGTGATCGTCGGATTTGCATTGTTCAGCGGCGGAAGCCTGCTGGCGACCGCGCTGTCGAATGATTTTTCCGGTCCCGAATTCTTGAGCTCGAGTCTCGTGCGTGCGATTGCGCAGGCGATGACGATGGCGCCGCTCATGGCGATCGCAATCGACGGCATCGAACCCGAGTTCGCGGGCTCCGCTTCGGCGTTGTTCAATGCAATGCGCAACATGGGAGGCGCAGTCGGCATTGCGGTCGTGCAGACCTTCCTGACCAAGCGCGAGCAGTTTCACTCCAACGTGCTTTCCTCGCAGGTCAGCTTGCTCGGCGAGAGTTCTCGCCTGCGGCTCGAGAGGCTCGCCGGCTACTTTCAGGCGCACGGCGTCAGCGATCCCTTGCTGGCATTGCGCGAAGCGGTGGTTGCGGTCGGCCGTGAGATCCAGCACCAGGCATTATTTCTTGGATACAGCGATACCGTGATCATGCAAGCCGCGGTCTTGGCGCTCGGGTTCGCGGCCGTGCTGTTTTTGCGCAAACCTTCGATGACTGCCGCCGCAGGAGGGCAATCTCATTGAGTAATCCACATTCAATTATTGAGCACGCAAGGTGTTTCACGGCCGTGTTTCTCGCAGTCTTGCTCGCGAGCGGCTGCGCGTCCGGCGATCACTATGTGCGGCCCGCCGACCCCTCGCAGGTTCGCTATATCCAGACGCCGACGCAGCTGGAATCTACCGCGCCGGTTTCCCTGGGCGAAGAGCCCCCCGATGCGTGGTGGAGTCTGCTGGGCTCGGACCAGGTCAACCGCTTGGTGTTGCTGGCCTTGCAGAATAATCAGTCGCTCACCGGCGCCAAGGCGCACCTGGCCGCTGCGCGCGAGCGAATTCGGGCGGCGCGCGGCGCCTGGTATCCGCAGCTGGACGCATCCGCCGCAGTCGAGCAAACCCGCTTCGGCGCCACGGTGCTAGGCCCTCTCGCGAAAGATTTTCCGGTATTTTCTGCCTATGCGGCGGGCCCGGAAGTCAGCTACGACCTCGATGTCTTTGGCGGCACGGGGGCACGTGTCGCACGCGCGGGCGCTGTTGCTCAATATCAGGCGGCTGAGCTTGAAGCTGCCGAGCTCAGCGTCAGCGGCAATGTCGTCCTCGAGTTGATCGATATTGCGACGGTGCGCGCTCAAATACGCGTGGTCGAGGAGATTGTGGCTGACGATGAGCGGATGTTGGTCCTGATTCGCGCGGCGCGCGACGCGGGTGCGGTGTCTGCGATGGATGTGCTCAGCGCGCAAAGCCAAGCCGACCACGATCGCACGTTACTTCCGCCGCTGCATCAGCAGCTGAGTGCGGCACAAGATGCGCTCGCGAACCTAACCGGTGTGGCGCCGGCGGACTGGACGCCGGTCGAGATGGATTTGGATGCCATTAGGCTTGTGGAAACACTGCCGATGGTGCTGCCCTCCGAGCTCGTGCGTCGTCGGCCGGATATTGGCGCGGCCGAAGCGCAGTTGCATGCCGCGAGCGCAGCGGTCGGCGTTGCGACGGCAGACATGCTCCCACACTTCACGTTGGCCGCGCAGATCGGTCAGCAGGGCCTGCTCGGAGGTGGCCCGTCAGAAGTGGCGTGGAATCTCGTCGGAGGGCTAACGGCGCCGATTTTTCATGGCGGGGCGCTGACGGCGCAGCGGCGAGCTGCTCAGGACGATTACCAAGCGGCGCTCGCCATTTATCAGCGAACCGTGCTCAACGCGTTCGCCCAAGTCGCCGATACCTTGCAGGCGCTCGGCAACGACGCCGACGCATTGCGCACGCAGCGACAGGCACGCGATTCTGCGAGCTCCTCGCTCGATCTGACGAGACTAGGCTATGAAGCGGGCAACGCCGGCTATGTGCAGGTGCTTGATGCACAGCGTCTGCATCAGCAGGCACAACTGGGCGTCGTGCAGGCGTCCAGCCAGCGCTATGTGGATGCAGTGAAGCTGTTGCTTGCAGCCGGCGGCCGTGTCGATGCGCCAACTGAGGCTGGACTCGCCAACCGGTGAGTCCGATTCCCAGCGACGTTCGACTCGCACCCGACCCGAAAATCGAGGAAAAAGATTTGCGCCAATCGGCGCGTACGCAGTTAAAAAGCCCCCTCCATACGAATGGAGGGGGCTCGGTGCGGCGACAGTCGCGCGACGGTGCTCGAAAGCACCTATTCTCCGACGGCAATCGAATTGACCACGTCCGAGACGCCCTCGGTCTGACGGGCCACTGATTCGGCGTTCTCGACTTCTACGCCGGAGTCGACGATACCGGACAGATACACGACGTGATTTCTTGTCTGTACCTCGATTTCCTCGGGCGGCGACAAGTCCGGGCGCTTGGTGAATTGCGCTTCGATATTTTGCGTGATCTTTGCATCGCTCGAACCACTTCCGGGTCCGGATGCCGGGTTGGTCGCGCATGCGGCAAGCACGCCGGCCGTAATGAGCATCGCCGCGGGTGCAACAAATGCATTGATTCTATTCATGAGGATCTCCTTGCTGACGGATTGTTGAATGCCTGTGATGACTTCACTTCCACATCGGATTGCATCCGACTGGAGTCCAGATTGATCAGGGGAGGTTACGGATCGATTTCCCGGCGTGCGACGCGCGTTTCAGGCGAAACGATGAGTCTTGAGAGGCTCCGGCGCCAGGTTTCATCTGTAATCGACGCCGTACGCCCTGAAATTGGTCCGACACGCCGGATCGCGATGCTCGCAGCCATGGCGAATGTCGTCGAATCGTTCATTTAACCACCGCGAGGATGTGGCGCATGTCGAGGCTGTCTCGTGTTTCTCTGCTCGCGATTGTGGCGCTTGCGCGTGGCGCCGCGGCCGACGGGCCGGCGGCGGAGCCGCAGCGAGGCATCTTGCAGCGCCACGAACAGTCGGGCGTGCCCGACAAGGAGATCGTGCTCGGCGTGGCGAGCCTGCCGCCGGGGACGGCAATCGGATTTCACACCCATCCCGGCGATGAGATCGGCTTCGTCAAGAAGGGCAGCTTGCTATTGAAGACCCGCGGCCAGCCTGATCGATTGCTGAAGACCGGCGATAGCTTTTTTAGTCCACGCGGCGTCGTCCATAGTCTTGTGGCGCCACCCGACGGGGATGGCGGTGTCGTGGTATCGACCTGGGTCGTCGACAAGGCGCTGCCGCTCGCAACCCCGGTTCCGTAGCCGGTGCCACCGCATGCCCACCGACACTTTGGGGACGGATATAGCTCAAGCCACGGCGCCGGAAGCGCCGAGCGGGCGAAGCCGCGGGGAAGCCGAAACTCGGCGCGAGATCATGGTCTACGAGGAGGATCACCTGACGCGCGCACTGATGCGCGAATGGCTCAACGAGGCCGGCTATCGAGTCCGCACGGGACTCCTATGCGCCGCGTCTCCAACGCCCCGGGTGGACCTCGTGATCGTCAGCCTCTACATGCCGAAACTTGCGGGCGCGAATTGCGTCGGTATGATACGGGCGGCACATCCGGGTACGCCGGTGATTGCGATTTCGGGCCAGTTTCGCCCGGGGTTGGCCGCCGCCGGCGCGATCGCGCAGACTCTGGGTGCGCAAAAAGTCATCGCAAAACCGCTGGTCCGTCACGAGCTGCTGGAGGCGGTGCGTGCGATGATCGGCACAGCGCATTGAGGCAGATGGGACGGCCGATGTCCACCGTAGGCAATCTCGCTTCGCAGGATACCGATGCCGCCCGGTTCAAGCGCTTGCAGCTCGGCGTGGTCGTGCTCGGTGTTGTTGTGATCGCCGCCTTTGGGGGATCAACCGTCTACGATGCCTTTCGATCCTATCGCCACGCCGTCGCGGCGATCAATCGCGAAATCGGCAACGTGGCGAATGCGCTCGCCGAACAAACCGCGTGGAGCTTGCAGTCCGTGGACCTTGTGCTGCTCGATACCGCGCGGTGGTATCGCAGCGACATTCATGCAATACCGCCGGAGCGACGCAGCGTCGTGATGCAGAACCGCACGCCGCGGCTGCCGCAGGTGCGCCAAGTCGTGATCGTCGGCACACAGGGCACCATACTGTATGCCTCGAACATATCCTCGACGCTCAATCTTGATGTCGCGGACCGCTCCTACTTCATTGCTCAGCGGGACGGTAGCGCGAGCGGGCTGTACATGAGTGAGCCGCTGACGACTCGCGCCGAAGGGCGCGCCGCGATCATCCTCTCGCGCCGGCTCGACGACGACTCCGGAGGTTTCGCCGGCATCGTCGCGGCGAACGTCGATCTCGACGCACTTGCGCAGCTCTATCGTGCGGTCGATCTCGGCAATGGCGGCGCCATTCAACTGGTGCGCGATGACGGAACGCTGCTCGCACGCAGTCCGGCTGCATCGGGTGTCGCGGAGAAGAAATTTCCTGCGCTCGTGTCTGCGCCGGCGGGATTCGTCGTGAATCCAGTCGACGGAGCAGCGAGCTTTATCGCCGTGGCGCCCGTCAGAAATACGCCATTGGTCGTCGCGGTAACGCGCGATCGGGCGGTCGCGTTGCAGGCCTGGCGAGACGAGACGATTCGGGTCGGCGTGCGAACGCTCGTGCTCACGCTGCTCGGCGCAATCATCGTGGTGGCGCTCCTGCGCCAGATACGCAGAGTCGCTGCTGGCGAGCGGGCGCTGCGCGAGAGCGAGGAGCACTACGCGCTTGCGCTCGAAGGTGCGAACGATGGACATTGGGACTGGGACATGGCGGGCGACCGGCTGTTCCTGTCGCCGAAGATGAAATCGCTCTACGGTCAGCGTCCGGATAGCGTGATCGAGACGCGCAGCGCGTGGTTGGAACAGGTGGTCATTCATCCGGATGACCTGGCACGCTTCCAAAAGGCACTCAGCGATCATCTCGATGGTCGCGCACCGCGTTATGAATGCGAGTATCGCGTGCAGCAAACCAACGGCGATTGGCATTGGCTGCACGCGCGCGGCCGCTGCTTCCGCGACGCGGCCGGCCGGCCGGTCCGATTGGTCGGCTCCTCGACCGACGTCACGGCGCAGAAGCAAGCGCAAGCCGAGAAGGAACAGTTAGAGGCGCAATTGCGACAGTCGCAAAAAATGGAGGCGATCGGGACCTTGGCGGGCGGTATCGCGCACGATTTCAACAATATCCTTGGAGCGATCCTCGGCTACGGCGAACTCGCCCATGAACAATCGTCCGAGGGCAGTTCCTTGCGGCGCTATCTCGATAACGTCCTACACGCGGCCGAGCGTGCGAAAGCGATGGTCGAGCGCATTCTCAGTTTTAGTCGTAGCGGACTTGGCGACCGGGTGTCGGTCAACGTCCAGTTCGTCATCGAAGAGACGCTCGAATTGCTGGCCGCGTCGCTGCCCGCGGGGATTCGTCTGGAGAGCCGGATCGAGGCCGGCAATGCAGCGGTGATCGGCGATGCAACCGACTTGCACCAGCTGGCGATGAATCTCTGCACGAATGCGATACAGGCGATGCCCGGCGGCGGGCTGCTGCGCGTAACCCTCGAGCGTGCCGACTTGGAGGCACGCCGGACACTCTCGCGCGGCACGCTCGTCCCGGGACACTATGTGCGCCTCGTCGTTAGCGACACCGGCAGCGGTATTGCGCCTGCGGTGCTCGAGCGCATATTCGATCCGTTCTTCACGACCAAGGCGGTCGGCGAGGGTACCGGACTCGGTCTGTCGCTGGTGCACGGCATCGTCGCCGATCTTGGCGGCGCGATAGACCTCTCGAGCAAGCCCGGCGAAGGAACGCGGTTTGAAATCTGGCTGCCAATTGCCGGCGAAACCGAGAGCCCCCCAGCGGCGGCGGCACAGACGCTGCCGCTTGGCAATGGCGAAACCGTGATGATCGTCGATGATGAGCGAGCGCTACTCGCGCTTGCCGAGGAAACTATCGCGCAGCTTGGCTACGAGCCCGTCGGATTCGATTCGAGCGTCGCAGCACTCGCAGCCTTTCGCGACGAGCCGCAACGCTATGATGCGCTTCTTACGGACGAGTCGATGCCGGATCTGACCGGCACTGCGCTGGCGCATGAAATCCGGCAGATTCGCGCTGCGATTCCGATTATTCTGGTGAGCGGCTATGGCGGCGCACAGCTCACGAATCGAGCGGCTGAGATTCGTATCAACGACGTGTTGCGCAAGCCGCTGCACCGGCGCGACCTCGCCGAATCGCTCGCGCGCGCGTTCGGATCCTTGCATTGAACCCGCGGGAGCTTGGAGCCATGCCGGAAAACATACAGCAGCATATTCTGGTCGTCGACGACGATCCGCAAATCCGCGCGCTGTTGGAAGAGTACCTTGCGGAAAATGGCTTGCGCGTAAGCGTCGCCTCAACCGGCAAGCAGATGTCGCAGGTACTTGCCGACGAAGCCATCGATCTGCTGGTTCTCGATTTGCGGCTCGCAGGCGAGGACGGAATGGCGATCGCCCGCAGCTTGCGGGAACAGTCGGCGATACCGATCGTCATGCTGACCGGTGTGCGCGACGAGGCTGATCGGGTCATGGGACTCGAGCTCGGCGCGGACGACTATCTGACCAAGCCGTTCAGCCCGCGCGAATTGCTTGCGCGGATCCGTACGGTGCTCCGGCGCACGAAGACCGCGGTCGCAGATCCTGGGCGCCAGCACCAGATTCGCGCCTATCGGTTTGGCGAGTTCGAACTCAATCTGCGCACGCGGCGTTTGAAGCGCCGGGACGGTCAATCGATCGTGCTGACCAATGGCGAGTTCAATTTGCTGGCGGCATTACTCGGTGCTCCGGAGCGCATTCTTACTCGCGATCAGCTCTTGGAGGCGAGTCGCGTCTATGACAATGAGGTCTACGATCGCGCCATCGACATTCAAGTGCTGCGGCTGCGCCGGAAAATAGAGCCCGATCCCGCGCAGCCGCGATTCATCGTCACGGAGCGTGGCGCGGGCTATATCTTCAGCTCGCCGGTTGAAATCGTTTATTGAGCGTTGATCCGCGAGTTGCACTCCAACGAGTTTGCGCGCCGCTTGTTTCAGTTGAAATCGTCGCGCGCGCCTTCGCAATCCGGTTGCTATCCACCCTCGATAGCCTGTTCCTGAGAATCCCACTCAATTCCAGGAGCCGGTTATGCATTTCCATCGATTCATCGGTTTGTTCTCGGCGGCGCTGATCACGGCGCTATTCTTTATCACGATCGTTTACGGAACGTCGCTGAATTATTAACAGGTGTCAACCGCGAGCTCGGTTGCCACGGCTCGAATGCCTATTTCATCCGTAACCGAACTGCGCAGATCCGAAATACGCCGCACACGCGCCGCAGCCAAAGTAGCTCCAGTCACCGCAATAGGAGCCACTGTCATGAAAGTCTCTACGCAAATGCAGATTCCGGATGCAGAACCTGAAATGGTGGAGATCCCGCGTACGGGCCTTCGCGTTTCGCGGATCGCGCTAGGAACATGGGCAATGGGCGGCTGGATGTGGGGGGGAACCGACGAACGCGAGGCGATCGCCACGATTCGTGCGGCATTGCACCAAGGCATCAACCTCATCGATACCGCGCCGGTCTACGGCTTTGGCATAGCCGAGGAGATCGTCGGCAAGGCGGTTGCGGGCATGCGCCGGCAGGCGGTGATCACGACCAAGACCGGGTTGGAATGGCGCGACTCCAAGGTATACCGCAATGCGAGCCGCGCTCGAATTCTTCGCGAGGTCGATGATTCGCTGCGTCGACTGGGTACCGACTACATCGATATCTATCTCGTGCATTGGCCCGATCCCCTCGTGCCGATCGAGGAAACGGCCGAGGCGATGCGCTTGCTCTACGAGCAGGGAAAGATCCGCGCGATCGGCGTCAGCAATTTCTCGGTCGTTCAAGCCAACCGCTTCCGTAGCGTCGCCCCGGTGCACGTGTTAGAGCCGCCTTACAACCTGTTCGAGCGTGCGGTCGAGTCGCAAATTCTGCCCTACTGCCGTGCCAACGATATCGTGACGCTCGGATATGGAGCGCTCTGCCGCGGCTTGCTGAGCGGACGCATGCGCCCGGACACGATTTTCGGGGGGGACGATTTACGACGCATCGATCCCAAGTTTCAGCCGCCGCGCTTTTCGCAGTATCTCGAGGCGGTTCGACAGCTCGATGAACTTGCCCAGCGGCGCTTTCACCGGCGTGTAATTCATCTTGCGGTGCGCTGGATGCTGGACCAGGGCATCAGTGTCGCGCTCTGGGGCGCCCGCCATCCCGACCAGCTGGAGCCATCGCTCGGTGTGGACGGCTGGTCGCTCGATAGCGCTGACAGGGACAAGATCAACCAGATCGTGAACACGACAGTGACTGACCCGGTCGGCCCAGATTTTATGGCGCCCCCCGAGCGTTCCGAATTGTCGTCAAACAAGGAGACCACGACATGAAGATTGGCTTCATCGGATTGGGCCACATGGGGGCCGCGATAGCGGCAAATCTCGTCAAGGGTGGTCATGAGGTCACGGTGTTCAACCGCAGCCACGGTAAAGCCGGTGCCCTCGTTGAGCTCGGTGCGCACGAAGCGATGACGATCGCCGATGCCTGCCGCGGCGAGGCCGTCATCACGATGCTCGCGGACGACAACGCCGCCGCTGCCGTCGCATTCGCACCGGACGGAATCGTCGCGAATCTTGCCAAGGGCGCCGTACATATCTCGATGAGCACGATCAGCGTCGGGCTCTCCAAGCAGCTGGCACACGGCCACGCGGAGGCTGGGCAGCGCTATCTTGCCGCGCCGGTATTCGGGCGCCCATCGATGGCGGCCGCGGCCGAGATTTTTATTGTCGCCGCGGGCGATGCGCAGACAATCACTGTCTGTCAGCCCCTGTTCGACGCGGTCGGCCGGAAGACATTGGTCATCGGCGGGGAGCCTTGGGCCGCGAATCTGGTCAAGCTCAGCGGCAATTTCCTGCAAGCAGCCGCGATCGAAGCGCTCGGCGAAGCGATCGCGCTCATCGGCAAGGCAGGGATCGATCGGCGTGCCTATGTCGATCTGCTGACATCGAGCGTTTTCAATCTGCCGGTCTACAAGATCTTCGGCGGCCTGATTGCCGAGCGTAAATTCGAGCCCGCGGGTTTCGCGCTTCCGCTCGGCTACAAGGACATCCGCTTGGCGCTGGCTGAAGCCGAGGAGCTGCGCGTGCCCATGCCGCTCGGGAGCCTGCTGCACGACCGGTTTTTGCGGGTGCTTGCGCAGGGCGGCGGCCACTTGGATTGGTCCGCGATCGGGGAGCTTGCGACGCAAGACGCCGGCGCCACCGCAATTTAAGAATTCAAACCACATCGGGATGCCCACATGCTCGCCATAGTCCGTATCGCGCTCAGCCGGCCCTACACCTTCGTCGTGTCAGCCGTGCTCATACTGCTGCTTGGCACGCTTGCTGCGCTGCGCATGCCGGTCGATATCTTTCCGAGCATCCGGATTCCGATCATCGCGGTGGCGTTTCAGTACCAGGGATTGCCGCCCGACCAGATGGCGGGGCGCATCATCACGCCATTCGAGCGCGCGCTCACGACGACCGTCAACGACATCGAGCATTTCGAGGCAAACTCCTATACGACCTA
The DNA here is from genome assembly GCA_049517075.1 of Steroidobacteraceae bacterium. GTDB lineage: Bacteria > Pseudomonadota > Gammaproteobacteria > Steroidobacterales > Steroidobacteraceae > Bog-1198. The sequence continues at coordinate 41,354 of JBEKSM010000023.1, forward strand.
CGGGATCGTCAAGATCTATTTTCACCCGACCGCGAACATCGCAACCGCAAACGCGCAGGTCACCGCAATCGCGCAGACCTTGCTCAAGCAAATGCCGCCCGGCACGACGCCGCCGCTGATCCTCAATTACAGCGCCTCGACGGTACCGATCATTCAGCTCGCGCTCTCGGGTAAGGGCCTGACCGAACAAAATCTCGCCGACCTCGGTATGAATTTCGTGCGTCCGCGGCTGATCACCGTGCAAGGAGCGGGTATTCCGTGGCCGTTCGGCGGCAAGGCACCGCAGGTGATGTTCGATCTCGATACCGCGGCGCTGCAGTCGCGCGGCTTGACCGGGCTCGACGTCGCCGATGCGCTGGCCGCGCAGAACCTGCTCACGCCGGCCGGCTCGGAGAAGATCGGGAAATATGAATACAATGTGAATCTCAACAGCGCGCCTTCGAAAATAGCGGAGCTCGGCGATCTGCCCATCAAGAGTGTCGGCGGCGCAATGGTTTATATGCGCGACGTCGCCAACGTTCACGAGGGCAGTGCGGTTCAGACCAATATTGTGCATGTGGACGGCAACCGCTCGGTGCTGCTGAGCGTATTCAAGAACGGCACGACCTCGACGCTCGATATCGTGAGCGGCATCAAGAAAATGCTTACCGTGCTCAAGCCCTCACTGCCGGATGCGCTCGAGATCAAGCCGATAGGCGATCAGTCGATCTTCGTGCGCGCGGCGATCGGCGGTGTGGTTCGCGAAGGGGTGATTGCTGCGGCGCTCACGAGCCTCATGATCCTGTTGTTCCTCGGCAGTGTGCGCTCAACGCTGATCGTGACCACCTCGATTCCGCTTGCGATCCTCGGCGCGATCGGCGCGCTATCGGTGATCGGCGAGACGCTCAATATCATGACGCTCGGAGGGCTCGCGCTCGCGGTCGGCATACTCGTCGACGAGGCGACGGTCACGATCGAGAGCATCAACTTCCATCTCGAACAGGGCAAGGATGTGGAAACGGCCATTATGGATGGCGCCTCGCAGATCGTCGTTCCGGCATTCGTCTCCCTGCTGTGCATCTGCATCGTGTTCATTCCGATGTTTTTCCTCGACGGTGTGGCGCGGTTCTTGTTCGTGCCGATGGCGGAAAGCGTGATGTTCGCGATGGTCTTTTCGTTCCTGCTATCGCGCACCTTGGTGCCGACGATGGCGAAGTATCTGCTGCGAAGGCATATCGCTCCGGCGCCGCAGGCCATCGGCGTTCGCGAGCCGACCACGCCGAGGAATCCGCTTGTGCGCTTGCAGGAAGGATTCGAGCAAGGCTTCACACGCCTTCGTGCCGGGTATCACGATCTGCTGGCGCTTGCGATCAAGCATCGCACCAAGGTTCTCGGAGGCTTTGTCGGTTTCGTTGCGGTCTCGTTCCTATTGGCCCCATTTCTCGGCCGGAATTTTTTCCCTCAAGTCGACGGCGGCCAGATTTTGCTGCATGTACGGGCTCCGGTCGGCATGCGCATCGAGGAGACAGCCGCGTCGTTCGCCGAAGTCGAGAAGGCGATTCGTGAGGTGATCCCGCCCTCGCAGATCGGGGCCGTCGCAGACAACATCGGCACGTATCTATCCGCGATCAACACGATCTACAACAACACGGGCACGATCGGTGAGTCAGACGGCGACATCCAAATTTCGCTCAAGGCAGGGCATGCGCCGACCGCTCATTACGTGAGTCGGCTGCGCCAGGAACTGCCGCGCCGCTTTCCCGGTATGACCTTTGCGTTTTTGCCCGCCGATATCGTGAGCCAGATCTTGAATTTCGGTGCGCCGGCGCCGATCGACCTGCAGGTTCGCGGCAATGATCTCGGCGCGGATTATGACTACGCCAATAAGCTGCTTGCGCAGATTCGCCACGTCTCCGGGGTAGCCGATGCGCGCATTCAGCAGTCGGCCGCGCTGCCGACGATCGATGTCAACCTCGATCGAACCCGGGCCGAATATACCGGTGTGACCGCTGCCGATGTGACCAATAGCGTGGTCGTGAACCTGGCAAGTTCGATTCAGGTCGCGCCGACCTACTGGCTCAACCAGAAAAACGGCGTGACCTATCCGATGGCGCTGCAGACGCCGCAATATCAAATCGATACGCTGCCGGAGCTCGGCAATCTGCCTATCAATGCAAGCGGCGCGCCGACGACGATCCTCGGCGGCATCGCCGACATCCGGCGCAGCCAGGGCGATGCCGTCGTCTCGCAGTATGACATTGCACCGATGGTTGACATCTATGCGACGACGCAGGGACGCGACCTCGGTGCGATTTCGAGCGATATCCAAGAGATCATTGCCAAGAATGACCAAGACAAGCCGAAGGGCGCGATTGTCGCGCTCGTTGGGCAGACCGCGACCATGAACAGCGCTTATTCCGGACTGCTCTTTGGGCTGCTCGGTGCAATCGTGCTCGTGTACTTGCTGATCGTCATCAACTTCCAGTCGTGGAGCGATCCGTTCGTGATCATCACGGCGCTGCCCGCGGCACTCGCCGGCATCATCTGGATGCTGTTTGCGACACATACCACGCTCTCGGTGCCGGCGCTCACGGGCGCGATCATGTGCATGGGCGTCGCGACTGCGAACAGCGTGCTCGTGATCAGTTTCGCGCGCGAGAAACTCAACGAACTCGGCGATGCAACGCAAGCGGCGCTCGAGGCGGGATTCGTGCGCCTGCGTCCGGTGCTCATGACGGCGCTCGCGATGGTTATCGGCATGCTGCCGATGGCCCTGGGTTTTGGCGAAGGTGGGGAGCAGAACGCGCCCTTGGGCCGCGCGGTGATCGGCGGGCTGCTATTTGCGACCGTCTCCACGCTGTTCTTTGTCCCTGTCGTGTTCAGCCTCATTCACCGCGGCTACGGCCGCAAACCGGCGCCGCAAGCCAACCTTGGAGAAACCTATGCCCCAGCCTGATCAAGATACCGGCCACCCCTGGATGCATCGCCTGCACCTCATCGGTGGTGCATTTGCACTGTTTTTCCTGGGTATTGCTGCCTACGGGATGGCGACGCGCGCGGCGCAGAACTCGCGCTTGCACGAGCTGACCGAGGCGCAGGCCGTGCCGACGGTCGCAATCGTGGCGCCAATCGCAACCGAGGGGCATGCCAATCTGGACCTGCCCGGGCGGCTGGAAGCGTATATCCGAGCGCCAATCTATGCGCGCGTCCCGGGCTACTTGAAGAGTTGGCGCCACGATATCGGCGAAAAAGTGAGGGCCGGGGAGGTGCTCGCGGAAATCGATACACCGGATCTCGACCAGCAGCTTGCCCAGGCGCGCGCCGACTTTGGTGTCGCCGAGGCGAATGCAAAACTCGCGCAAATCAGCGCGGAGCGCTGGCAGTCGCTCGCAAGCACCGATGCGGTGGCCAAGCAAGACGTCGACCAGCGGACTTTTACACTGAACGCGGATATCGCCCAGGTCAAAGCGGCGCAGGCGAACGTCGATCGATTGGCTGCCGAGCAGGGCTTCAAGCATCTGCTGGCGCCATTCGATGGCGTCGTCACCGCGCGCGAAACCGACATTGGCGCGCTGATCAACGTAGGAGCCGGCGGCGGTGCGGAGCTGTTCGTGATTTCCGAGACCAACAAGCTGCGCGTCTACGTCAACGTGCCTCAAAATTTCGTGCCGAGCGTTCCCCCCGGTACCAAGGCCACGATCCGCGTGCCAGAGCATCCCGACAGAATCTTTAGCGGAACCGTGGAAGCTTCCGCTCAGGCGGTCAACCCGAGCAGCGGCACGACACTGATGCAGATCATCGTCGACAACAGCGCCGGTGAGATGATGCCGGGAGATTATGCGAGCATCCGCCTGCAATTGACCGATGCCGCCACGGCATTGCGCGTGCCGTCGAGCGCTCTGATTTTTGACGCCGAGGGACTGTCGATTGCGACCGTCGACGCCGACAACCGCGTTCGCGTCAAGCCGGTCTCGATCGCTCGCGACCTCGGCGCGGTGGTCGAGATCGCATCTGGCCTGATGCCGACCGATCGTGTCATTGAAAATCCACCCGACGGGATTGGCACAGGCGCCGACGTGCACGTTGCCGGCGCGGAATCGGTCGCCCGGACTCAAGGCCAGGGGAAGCAAAAAAATGATCGGGTTTGACCGCAGTTGGTGGGGTGGGGCGGTACTTGCATTACTGCTCAGCGCCTGTTCTCTGACGCCGCCGCTCGGTACGCCAAAAATTCCGACGGCAGGCGCCTATAAGGAAATCGGACCCTGGACACCGGCGCAGCCGAGCGATCGGCTTCCGCGCGACCGCTGGTGGATGCTCTACGACAACGCGGAGCTCGACGAGCTGCAGGCCCGGCTGATCGCTGGGAATCCGACGTTGGCCGCGGCGTTCGCCAATTACGCGGCGGCAAAGGCGCTCGGCGACCAGGCCCGCGCGGGATTGTATCCGACGCTGAGTCTCGGCACGGGCGCCGAGCGCGAACGCGAGTCCGCCAACGCGCCGCTCATAGGTCCCACGACGCCGACCTACTACAATGCTTACACGGCGGGTGGCAGCGTCAGCTATGAACTCGATTTATGGGGTCAGATCCGTAATGAAGTTGCCGCGGGCGAAGCCAACGCTGCGGCAAGCGCGGCGGACCTGGAGAATGCCCGGCTTTCATTGATCGCGCAATTGGCCGAAGATTACGTTCAACTGCGTAGCCTCGACCGCGACGGCGCGATCCTCGATGAGGCCGTTAAGGCCTACGCGCGAGCGGTCACGTTAACCGAGCAGCGCCACGATGCCGGCATCGCGCCGGGCCTCGATGTCGCGCAGGCCGAGACGCAACTCAATACCGCGCGCTCCCAAGTGGCGCAGACGCTCGCGCAGCGCGCGCTCATGGAGCATGCGATCGCCGCGCTGCTCGGCGTGTCCGCGTCGACGTTCTCCATTCAGCCGGCGATCGTCGTCATCAAAATTCCGCAGATTCCGAGCGGGATCCCCAGTGATTTGCTGCAGCGTCGACCCGACATTGCAGCGGCGCAGCGACGTATGATCGCCGCAAATGCGAATATCGGGATCGCGCGTGCCGCCTACTTTCCGTCGCTCACGCTTGGCGCCCAGGGGGGCTTCCAAAGCACTTCTGCCTCGAACTGGCTCACCGCACCGAGCTCGTTCTGGGCGATCGGACCGAATGCGCTGCTCAGTGTATTTGACGGCGGCCTGCGTCGGGCGCAGGTGGCGCAGGCACGTGCGGCGTTCGAGGCGTCCGCGGCGAATTACCGCGGCACCGTCGTCGGCGCGTTTCAGCAGGTCGAAGACAGCCTCGCGACTCTCAATCATTACCACGACGCGGTCGCAGAAGAGCGGGCCGCGGTCAACTCGGCGCAGCGCTCCCTGGACTTATCGATGCAGTTGTACGTCAAGGGGGCAACTGATTATTTGACCGTGGTGACTTCCCAGGCGGCCGTGCTGCAAACACAGTTGGATGCACTCAATTTCGAGACGCTGCAGATGCGTGCGAGCGTCGATCTGATCCGGGCGCTCGGCGGCGGTTGGGAGGACGCCGGGAATGCGCTGCCGATGGTCAATGCGCGTAGGTAGGTGACCGTAACCGCTGCTCAGGCGCCTCGGTCCTGACTTTGCAAGAATCTACTGGCCGAGGCGCGGCCAAACCCGTAAGGTCGCGTGTTCAGGAAGGTGCTTGAGGATCTACGTGCGCGACTTTATTCTCGCGGCCGGTTGCGGCCGGCCGATCGATACGACCGGCTTGGCCTCGGCCTTGTTGTTGACGGCGCTCTCATCGAGTCTTGTCGCGATGCCGGCGCTTTGCTCAGCGACGGATCCGCCGAACGCAGACGGTGCGACCGCGCAGTCGCCGGCACCGCAACCTGTTGCCCCACAGGTCGCGGAAACGACTGCCGCGACGCCGCCGTCGAGCGCCTGGTCGCGCTGGTTCAATCCCTCGAGCGCCCCTTTCATCCCGGTGCCCGAGATCGGGGTCGACCCGGACGGCGGCACGACACTCGGCCTGATTCCCACCTGGATCAAGACCGATGAGCAGCACGAGATTCGCCAGATCCTCGCGCCCGACGTCTTGTATACCCCGTATTTCGGCGTGGGAGCCCATGCACGTCTTTATGAATACCCCTCCGAGGACGAGCAGTACTCGGTCGTCGCCGGTATCAAGGAACGCGTGGAGCGCGGACTCGATTTCGAGTATCAAGGCGGCCGCTCGCGATCGTCCCTGTGGTCGATCACCGGCAGCCTCAATTACGACGTCAACGGGACACCGCGTTTCTATGGCATCGGCAATGAATCACCGGCGATCAACGAGACGAATTACACGAACCGCCAAGAGCTCGCGCAGCTGCAGGCCGGCCTGAATCTCACGCATAACTGGCAAGTGCAATATACCGGGCGGTACCAGATTGTCGATGTGTTGCCCGGGACGCTGGCGAGCATCGCCAATCTTGAAACACGCTTCGGCCGCATTCTCGGCGTGGGCATCAACGACGAAGTACTCAATCGGGTCTCGCTGATCTATGACACGCGCGACAATTTGACGGTTCCCCGTAGCGGTGTCGAATGGATTGCGTACGGCGGCCTTGCTAGCCGCACCGGGATCCTCAACGACTCGATGGACAGCGAAGCGGGCACCGATGGCCGTGCGTTCTGGCCGATCGACACCGATACAACGGTGGCGTCGCACATGGCGTTGCGCTACCTGTTGTCCGCCCATCGCGTTCCATTTTGGGGTCTCAGCGGCCTCGGTGGGGCCGCGAGCGTAATGGGCGGTGAGCAGCCGCTACGCGGGTACGGAGACGGCCGATTCTACGATCGCGATTCGTTTTCGACGAGTGTCGAGTTGCGCCACCGGGTGTCGACTTTCAACGCCGTCTCCACGCGCGTCGATTTGGAAGTCACGCCTTTCATCGATGTCGGACGCGTGTTCTCGCGCGAGGACACCGTACCGGTGACCCAGCTCCACCATGTCTACGGTATGGGATTTCGCGGCGTTGCACGGCCGTTCGTGGTTGGTTATGTCGATATCGGGTACGGCAGCGAAGGCGTCGCGGTATTCACGGGACTGAACTATCCTTTCTAAGCCGGCAGTTTGGTCCATCAACATCCACTTATCGTTCAATGAGCAGGAAATCCCTTATTCCAGTATCGATTCGATGGCGCTATGATGCGTGCCTTTTTGACGTGGGAGTAATCATGGCGAAGGCAAAGAAGAAGAGATTGGCGTTGGCGTGGTCGAAGGACGACGTGAAGAATCTGCGGGCCCTGGCGAAGGCGAAGCTGTCGGGTACGCAAGTTGCGAAGAGATTGAAGCGGACTCCGGGCGCGGTCGCGCAAAAGGCCATGAAGCTGGGCGTGAGTTTCAAGTCGATCAAGCGCAAGGCGGCCTAGCTCATCGGCGCCGGCGTCGGCCGATCGTCAGTATCCGATCAACGGCGGCCGTTGATGATGGACCCACTGCTGGACCGTTGGCCGACGCCACTGCAGATTCGCATAGTCGATGAGTCGTTGAGGCACCGGGTCGCCAAGAACGATTAGGCGCTGCAGCATCATCGCGAGGTCGACATCGGCGATCGACCAGTCGCCGAATAGATGGTCGGTACGGCCGTCGAGCAAAGCCAGCGCTGCTGAAAACAGCTTGTCGGCGGCCCCACGCGCATCGGGCGACAGCGACGGGCGCGTCGCGCCGTTGAACACGACAAATGTGGGGCGCTCGTCGCGAATCGGCATGAGGTCGCTGCGCAGCCAGGCCTGAACCTGGCGCGCTCTCGCGCGATCGCGGCGATTGGTCGGGAATAGCCGTGTGCCGGGGAAGGTCTCGTCGACGTATTCGCAAATGGCCGATGATTCCGACAGCGCGAATCCGTCGTGGACGAGCGTGGGGATCCGTCGCGTGATCGAGGTTTTAGCGAACGCTGGGCCTTGCTGGGCACGCGCCGCCAAATCAACGGCTTCGACCTCAAAGGGCAAACGCTTCTCGAGCAAGCTCACGAATACCGCGAGCGCGTACGGACTCGCAAAATTGGCGTCGACGTAGAGCAGCATGCGGCCACCGGAACAAGAGGTGCTCCAGTGTAGCATTGGATGCGGATCGAGCGAGCACGCGCGAAAGCGCGCGCTCGTGGCGAACCGCCTGCTGCTACCGCAGGCGTCGCCGACCTTGACCGCTATTGCACGCTATAGCCACGACCGCCTAAACACGCCGATTGCGCTCGGAGATAGTCCTGACGCATCGTCGGCGATGCTGCTGGCGTGGCAGGGGCACCCGGGATCGATGCGGCACCGCTGCCCGCGCCAGTCGGGTCGAATCCGGTTTGACTAGCGGCCCACTGCTCACACTCGGACCGGTCCTTCGCTTGCTGCTCGGCGCTCTGCCCATTCTTGGGGTAGGCAAACAACTTGGAATTGGCCGCGGCCGACCCGACCTGATTGGCGACTTCCGGCGGCGGGCTGACGGTTTCATACTGACCCACGCCACGGTTCCAGATGTAGTAGGTGTCGTTCGCGTAGTAATAAGGCACTCCGTTCCACCAGTAGGTCGAGTAGTACCAGGGCAAGGTCGCAAAGAAAAGCCCGTACCCGAGGCCCCAACCCCATCCGCCGTACCAACCACCGTAGCCGCGCCAGCCGTAGCCGCCACGCCATCCGCCGTAACCGCCATGCCACCCGCCATATCCGCCATGCCACCCGCCGTAACCCACACGTCCGCCGCCGCGACTCTGTGCCATCGCGCTCGTGTTCACCATGAGCACTGCGAGTGCCGCAATGGCGGCTATTCGAAACCAGCGAATCACCGTTGAGTACTGCATGACCTTACCACCATTGAAATCCACGTCGTGGTCAAAAAACCTGGCCCTTCCGAACGCCGTCGGTCGTCGCGACCCTTTATTTTTGGGACCGCACCACCGACGGTTCAGTTCCGTAATTTAAGCCTACGTATGTTACTCCAACACACATAATAGTTTGCAAGTGCCGCAGCGATTGGAGCGCGCGGTGCTGTGCGACCGCGCCTGTGGCGCGGGGCTGGCACCGCCGTCGAAGCCGCGCTAGGCTCTGCAATGTTGCATCACCGGAGGGGCGGCAATGGCCATCAAACGTCCAACAAAAAGTCGGGGTGCGCCATCCCACAAGCCGGTCGCCTCAGCCCCGCTGCGCCACATCGACGTGCGGGCGCCGCAACAGATGGTGCAAGGCGAGCTCTATGTGGGTTGGTTATGTAAGAATCGATCGTGCGGACTCGTGATCGCGATTGCGGCCCCGGCACCCGGTGGCAAAGCGCTCACGGATTTCGACGATCAGTTGACTGCGATCAAGTGTCCGCATTGTGCGGATGAAAATCTCTATCGTCTGAGCGCTCGCAGCGAACTGAAATACACGCCGAAAAATGCAATCACCTAAGGTAGAGATGCGGGATTCGCGGGCGTTGACTCAGCGTCCATGCCAGAGCAAGCCAAATCGGAATCGATAGAAACAGCCAGGGCAGGTTTTGCTGCGGCGAGTGGCTGAACACATGCAACAGCAGCGCAATCGCGGCTGCAGCCAACTGGGCGCCAAGAAGCCCAAGCGCTGGGCGTGACGCCGGAGCGCCGCGAAATGCGCGCCACAGCGGTCCGAGTAGCGCAAAAGCCAACGGGTTGAACACCAGCAGATTCGCATTTTCCCAAGCGGCGTGATGCAAGGTCAGCGTCCACAGGCCGAGCATAAAGATCCCGGCCACACCGGCGAAGGCCACGTAGAGCGAGCCGAGCACGGCACCGGCGACGGGTGCGCGGCGCCGCGCGCCGATCAGTAGCCCACCGATCAGAAGTCCGGCGGTCGCGAGTGGCAGGCCCAGATCGGGCGGTCGCTCGGACGATGCCCGCAGGCGATCCGGCGCCACCTGCTGCTCGGCCGCGACGAGCAACTGCGATCCGCCGTGGCCGTCATCGATGCGCACCGAGCGCAGCTCGTTCTCGAGCACCACGGGCAAGAAGCTCTCCTGCCAGGCATTGAGTGGTTGGTCGGCAAATGGCCCTAGACCGAGATCCATCAGCAACATCAGCCACGGCTGCGGGCTCATGAGCCGGTCGATTTGCTGCCGATAAGTCATTGCGCCGGGCCGCGTCGTCAGTTGTCGGCGTAGGTGCCCGCCGAGTACGTGGTCGATCACGTCGCGAATGCGCGTGCTGCAATTGTCGAGTAAATAGTCGTATTCGTAGCGAGCGTTTTCCGGGCGCAAATTCCACAGCAGGAAATCGCGCAACTGACCTGCTTGAGCGGCGCTGAATGCCAGCCGCTGGCGGGTCACCGAGCGGCCGTCCTCGATATACGAATGTTGTTCGAAATCACTGCGCTCCGCGTCGATCATGTAGTGCATGCGGCCGCGCGCAAAATTGAGCAGGAATCCACGTTCGTCGAAATCGAATACCCCGTAGTTGAAGCTAGCCGCTTCGCCACTCTGGGTATCGCGAACCTCGATCGCATTGTGGCCGAAGCGCTCCCAATAGATCGCGCCGGGTCCATAAGTAATCAGGGATATCTCGAGGCTCTCAGCCGGAGCGGCGACGACGCCGGCGGCGGCACGCGACACGCCGCCCAAGATCAGTGCGATCAGCAGCGCAGCGGCGGCAAAGAGCATGGATTGACGGTGGACGGGCATGGGGCTAAAGCTATCTTACCCGATGGACAATGATATCCTTCGTTGTGGCAAGGATCGTGGCAGCGGCGCGCGATTGCTGCGGACCCGAGTGGCGCTCGAGCGCTTTCACGTATCAGGGATGAACAAGTTAATGAAACTGCGTATTCCGACGCGGATCGTCAATGCTTCGATATCGGCGATCGCCGACATGAATATCGTCGTCCGAGCCAAGCGACCCACGGAATGACCTCAGCGTCAGACAGGCTGTTGCAACGTTGGCAGGAAGCCGGTCTCATCGATGCCGGTACAGCCGATCGCATTCGATCCTGGGAGAGTGCGCAAGACGCACCTGGCACGCCACACAAGTTTGCCGCGATTGCGTTCGGTCTAGGCGGCTTATTGCTGATCGCGGGCGTATTCCTGTTCGTCTCCGCGCATTGGGCGGAACTGAGCCCCGCCGCTCGGTACACCGTGGTTTTGGCCGCGGTCGCGGTTTTCCATGTCGGCGGTGCCTTGAGCGCAACCACGATGCCGCATCTTGCGACCACGCTGCACGCCGCCGGTACCGCCGCGCTGGGCGCCGGCATTTTTCTTTGTGGGCAGATATTCAACATGGCGGAGCATTGGCCCCTTGCACTGCTGCTGTGGGCGCTGGGTGCGGCCGTCAGCGCGTATCTGCTGCGCGATTGGCCGCATGTTCTCTGGGTTGCGATTTTGATCCCAGCGTGGCTCTGGGGTGAATGGATCGATGCGCTGCCGGGGTCCATCGCATGGCGCGATGACAACATTCCGGTGATCGGCACGACCTTGTTGGTGCTCACGTATTTGGGGGCGCTTGGACGCGATCAGGACTCGGTTTGGCGTCAGGCGCTTTCGCGTCTCGGTATCGCGACCGTGATTCCCGCATGCATCGCGCTCGGCTTGATAAATTCGGAGGTTCATAACACCCCGATCGCCAGCGTGGGCGGAAACACCAATGCGATCGTCGCCTGGTCGATGGCTTTGCTGTTGCCGTTCTTGCTGGCGTTTGCACTGCGCGGCAAACAGGCGGCTTATCTGGTCGTTGCGCTCGCCTGGGCGTTGCTCGTCGCTCGCACTGATTGGCATAGCAATTCTGGGGCGGTCGCACTGTACGGACTCTATGGCATCGGTGCCGTCGGCATCGTCGCATGGGGTATCAAAGAACGCTCGCGCGGGAGCGTCAATGTGGGCGTGACCGGATTCGCGCTAGCGTTGTTCGGGTTCTACTTCTCGGCGATCTTCGACAAGCTCGGTCGGTCCCTGGGAATGATCGGCATTGGACTGCTATTTCTGGGGGGCGGATGGGTCATGGAGCGCATGCGCCGCCGCTTGATCGCGAGCGTCGAGGGTCGCAAGCCATGAAAGCGATGCACGCCGGTTTATTGGTGGCAGCGGTCCAGGTATTTCTATTGGGCAGCGTCGGCGGGAAGTTCTTGATCGATCGTGCGCACTATCCGCGCGTGTGGATCGAGACCAGGCCAGTCGATCCGGAATTGCCGATCCGAGGTCGCTACCTGCGCATATCGGTCACGGTGCACCTCGACCCCGCGTCGACCGCGACCGTTGCTGGGTACAATCAACGCGTTCGGCTCGTGGTGCGCGACGACGATTTGATCGCCGTGCCGGATGCGGATGGCCGGCATTCGATACAAAGAGCCAGTTGCACGCTTGGGCCTTGCTGGATTTTGACGGAACCCCTCGCGTTTTTCATCTCGGAACACGGCGTCGACCCATCACGCCAGCTTGGCGCCGGCGCCTTGTGGGCCGAGGTCACGGTCCCGCCCCAGGGACCACCGCGAGCGATACAGCTGGGCAGGAAGGTGGACGGTACGATCACGGTGCTCGACAGCGGCTGAGCCTTGCCACCAAGTCCAGCTGTCGCGACCGTCGGACCTGCGGCTATCGATCGAGCGCCAGCGCGCGCACCCGCCGCGAAGCCACGACTTCGCCGCGCACGAATTTCTCGTGGTTTTCCTCGATCGCACGCGGTTCATAGAGGTAATTGACCATCATACCGAGCGATTCGCGCAGTCCTTTTTTGGACACATCGGCCTGCCAGTTGATGCGCTCGAGCCGCGCGCCGTTATGCAGGTGAAATCTTGCGACCGCGTCCGGCATCGGCGCGCTGCCGTTTCCGCGGTGTAGCAAGTAGGTAGCGCAGAGGCGGATCAACGGCTCCTTGAGCGGCGCCAGGCGTTGAACGCAATCCGGGCTGCTCGCAATCTTGGACACGTCAGCGCCCAAGCCCGCAGCGACCGCACTCAAGGCCGAGGACAAGGATTTCGGTTGCGCCGACTGGTCTTGCTTCAGCAGCGTGCACAGCCAATCGGTGAACCCCGGGATCGGCGAGAGGGTGCAATAGAGCTTCAGACGCGGAAATTCCCTCGACAATACCTCGACGACATTCTTGATCAGGAAGTTACCGAGCGAGACGCCGCGAAGTCCCGGCTGGCAGTTGCTGATCGAATAAAACACTGCCGCGGTTGCGCCGCTCGAATCATCGGCGGCCGGAGGCGCATCGAGCAGACCCCCGACCGCGTCGGCCATTCGATCCATGAGCGCTATTTCGACGAATATCAGCGGCTCATTCGGCAGCGCCGGGTGGAAGAACGCGAAACACCGCCGGTCGCCCTCGAGTCGCCGGCGCAAATCGGTCCATCCGCGAATCTCGTGGACCGCCTCATGCGCAATGATTTGCTCGAGTAGGTACGCCGGTGTCCGCCAATCGACGCGCACGATCTGCAGGAATCCCGGGTTGAACCAAGATGACAGCAGATGATGAAAATCCCAGTCGACGGCGTCGAGTTCTGGTTGGTCGCGCTTGAGTTCCAGCAGGCGTTCGCGCAGTTGCAGGATCGTGCCGGTGCCGCCCGCACCGCGGTTGAGTCGGCGCAACAACTCCTGGCGAGGCGGCTCCGCACAGATGCACAATTGCGCCAAATGCGAGGCCGTCGGCTGTTCAGCATAGGTCTTCGCGGCGGCGAGCACGCGCTGCGGGTCGGGTGAGAATTCCGTGTGCAGGGATTCGAAGAATCGCGCTTGTTCCTTGCGGTTCAAATTCCGGTAGAGGTCCAAGGTATTCTTGGCGAGCGAAACACCCGCCGCTTCACCGCGCTCGGTCAGCAGCTTCTTGCAGCTCCCCAAGAGTCTGCGAACCTTGAGCCCGTCGCGCGCAAGTGCCGCCGCACGATTTTGAACCGATTCGAACATGGGTAGCCTTCCGGCCGACCAGCGCGGCCACGAGAGCTTCGAGTATATCGAGACCGGGTATCGAAACAACCGACATCAACGGTGCTTGACCCAATCGGCGATATTGGGCTATTGGAAGATGTCAAAGTCATGACGAACTACAGGCGAATCCATGAAAATCAAAGCGGTCATCACCGGTGCGACGGGCATGGTCGGGGAGGGTGTTCTGCTCGAGTGCCTGCGGAATCCCGACGTTGAGCGAGTCCTGGTCATCAATCGCAAGCGGGGCGGCGTGTCCCACGCCAAACTGCAGGAAATCGTCCACGCGGATTTTTTCGATCTCGGGCCCATCGAGCCGCAGCTCGGTGGATTCGACGCGTGCTTCTTTTGCCTCGGGGTATCGTCGGTCGGCATCAGCAGCGAGCAGTACCGGCGCGTCACCTACGATCTTACGCTCAACGTGGCGCAGCTCCTTCGGAGCTTGAATCCCGCGATGCGCTTTTGCTATGTGACCGGCATGGGCACGGATAGCACTGAACAAGGACGCGTCGCCTGGGCGCGCGTCAAGGGCGCAACCGAAAATGCGTTGATACGATTGTTCAAACAGGCCTTCATGTTTCGCCCCGGTTTTATGAGGTCGACGCCCGGTCAGAGAAATATCAAAAAATACTATTGGTTCATTGGATGGCTCTATCCAATCGGCAGATTGATCTACCCGGCGGGCTTTTGCACCTTGCAGGAAGTGGCCGAGGCCATGATCACGGTCGTGCGCGACGGCTACCCCAAGAACATTCTGGAAGTGAAGGACATCGTCGCAGCGGCAAGTGCCTCACACCGAGGCGACGAGCACGTCTAAATCAATTCTCGGTCTTTCTGACGAGCGATTGATAGAGCCAGCCGCCCGCATAGAGGCTCACCGCGAGCACGATCAGCGTCAGCACGCGCGGCAATGAGCCGCTCGTGGCCAAATCACGCAACAGGACTTTGAAGCCGGCGGCTGCAAAGAGCAGCAGCGCGGATTGGCCGAGAAGTTTGTCCTTGGCGAGCATCGCGATGATCATGACCGCGACCGCGAATACGGCCCAGACCATCGACAGCGTCAGCCCGCTTCCGAACGCTTGCGCTGCGCAATCCATGACCGCAAAATGGCCGGCATACAAGATCACCGGCGATGCCCCCTTGCCGCCGTCCGTCCGGCTGAATCCATAGTATCCGCCATAGAGCGCCAGCGCGTAGATCGCGAGCGCGGCCGTCGGCATCGTGATTTCGATGCGCGCATTGCCGCCCAGCAGCAAGGCCAGATAACTCACGCAGAACAGCAGGCCGGCGATGATGAGCACGGGCCTGAACGTGAGGCTCTTTTTGTTGGGCAGCTGCGAATAGGCGAAACCGACGCCGACGCCGGCGAGCAGCGCGGCCCAAACGAACAATCCGTGCGGCATCCATTCGAAGAACACGGCATGCACGACCGCGATCGAACAATAGCTGCTGACGATGACGCCGCCGACGCCGGAAGCTTCCGTCTGTTTGAGCGCGGCTCGGGCGACAAAATAGATCACGAGCAGCAGCACGGCGCTGCAAAGGCCGACGATCGGTGCCCACTGCGGCACATGCTGATGTAACACCAGGTATTCGAGGCCGTAAAAGTAGATCAGTGCAAATCCGTGCACCGCGCCGTCGAACCCGCGCAGCGGCCGCCGATGGATCACGCTGAACGCGGCCGCGCTGGATGCGAACACGATCAGCTGAATCGCTTGGTATCCGACCGCGAGCAGCCAGTCGGTCTCGCCGGATAGCCGCCAAACGATGTCGAATCCAATCAGCGCGAAAATCATCGGCAGCATGTAGGTGATGCGCCGGCCTTCGTGCAGCGCGCAATAGGAAAACAGCAGGCTCCACGCGGTGTAGTAAATGACGACGTCCATCAAACGGTTCGGCGTCGCCTGCATCAGCAGCGGACTCAGATAGACACCCGTCGCGGCAACGACCATGAAAACGCTGTGATCGAAGCGGCCGCCGAGCCAGATTCCGGCGAGCGTGATCGCGCAGACGGCCACGATCGCCTCCTGACTGCTCAGCAAGTGGTAATACAGGTGGCCGGTGTAGGCCGTCAGGTACAGGATCACCAAGCCCAACGCAGGCAGGTAGGCGGCGTATTCGCGATCGATGCGCGCGAGAAAAATTCCGGTGGCAATCAACCCGATGCCCGTCAAGCCGGCGAGCCCCAGCTGCCGATCGGGCGTGAGCCACCCGACGTCGTAGACCAGCTTGAGGAAGTAGACCGCGGCCAACAGCAGCGCGATGCCGGCGCCCCAGGCCATCAATTGCGTCGCTGATACGGGCTCGCGCTGCGTCTGAACGAGCGACGGGCTCGTCGGCCGCCGCTCGGCATCGCGGGATTCGCTGATCGTCAGCCGCGGCGTCGCACTCGGCATCGACGCGGTGTTTGGCGGCGGCGGCACGGGCCTCGCGGCGGGCGGCGCCGGCGGGCGTTGCACGGCGAGCGACTCACTGGTGATTCCGAGCTTGATTTCGATCGCGAGCAGGCGCTGCTCGAAATTATTCAGACGTTCCGTGATGTCGAGCATCGGTGATTCTCCTTTCGGCTAGCGTATTGCCTGCGGCCGTATTCCGCCACGACGGTATACTGCCGGGCTCCCCAGCGCACTCTTGATCCCGCCGTCGCACGGGTACTGTGCCCGATGGAATATAACCGGCAATCGAAGGGTCTTGCTCTTGGTACAAGGCAACTGACCAGGAGAATCCGCAATGAACAAGCAAGTGACTGAACCTAGATGTTTCGCGCGCTCGAGAGTCGTGTTGGCCGCGCTCGGCATGCTGGCAGCAGCGTGTGCCGACGCCAAGGCGCCCGCCGATATCGTTCTCGTTCCGCCGACGGATCTGCCGGAATTGGCGCAGCAAACAGGGGAAGCGATGCTGCTGCATGCAACCGCCGACGGCCGAACATTTCTCTTCGTGGAACAAAACCAAGGCGCGCAACTGGCAATTTTCGAGGTGACGGACCCGGTCCACATCAGAAGCGACGGCACGGTGCATCTCGGGGCTACGGGGACCTATGATTTTGTGGCGCCACTCGGTCGCAATAAAGAGTTGGTTCGGCTTCGGGACGGCAAAAGCGAGGC
This sequence comes from Steroidobacteraceae bacterium, assembly GCA_049517075.1. Classification (GTDB taxonomy): domain Bacteria; phylum Pseudomonadota; class Gammaproteobacteria; order Steroidobacterales; family Steroidobacteraceae; genus Bog-1198. The sequence goes on from JBEKSM010000023.1 coordinate 58,307, forward strand.
CGTGCTGGATTTGCGCAAACCAAAAAAACCGACGCTCGAGATCATACAAGGGCTCAGTTTACAGGGTTCCATCGTGAACTTCGGCGAGGCCGGATTTGCGGTCGCCGACCGCGCGATTTCGAACGCGCCGATTCGGGAGTATCAGGTGGTCGACTTGTCGCATTTCCCCGATCTTAATCGGGTGTTCGATGTGAAACAGGTTCGCGATGAACTCACGAATCAGGATACGGGCACGACCTTCCTGTTGACCGACACCGGTCTCTACCTGATCCGGCGGCCGCTCGTGGAATCGGATCTGAGGCGCCGCGAGCGGGATCGGCAAATCGACTATGCCGGTAGCTGACGACATTGCGGCGGCCGCGGACGGCGTGCACACTTGAATCGGCACAAGCGATCGTCGCGCTTGACGGAGACCGGTGTGGAGCAGATTCCGCTCGAAGCGAATTCGGCGCACATGGACGCGCTTGCCGCGGCCGACCGGGCGCAATTGGCGAAGGATCATGCGGCGGCAATCGACCTCTACCAGCGCGCGCTCGCCGAGGATCCTGGGCTCATCGACGCCTGGCACGGCCTCGCGGCTGCGTCGGCATCCCGGCTCGAGTACGCCGATGCGGCTGCAGCCTATCGGCGCGCGCTGGAATTACGGCCGGACGATTTCGGCCTGCACCTCAACTTGGGGGAGGCGGTATTTTGCCTGGGGTATGTTTCCGAAGCCGTTCGTCATTACAAGATCGCGGCAGGCGCGCACGATGCCGGAATACGCGAAATGGCCATCCGCAACTTGGCATGCATCGCGCCCGGCGACCCGTCGCTCGACAATGCGGGCGTGCTCGAGCTCCGCGAAACTTGGGCGACGCGAGAGGCCGCGCGCGTTCAACCCTGCCGCCAGCCGCGCAGAGCGCCGAATCCGCGACTTCGTATTGCCTATTACGGCAGCTTTTTTGCGGAAAAGAACTGGATGAAAATGTATATGGGTGTTTTGAACGCCCATGATCGGCGGCGATTCGCGATCACGCTGATCGTCGACGGCGCCGTACCTTGCGCGGCTTCCGGGTACCAGGATCGCGACGATGACCAAATCTGGGGCGTCAGCGGGGTCCCGAATGCGCAACTCGCCGGGCACATCGCGGCGGCCGAGATCGACGTGCTCATCGATCTCAATGGATATAGCCACAAATCCCGGATGCCGCTGCTGTTGTATCGGTCGGCACCGGTTCAAATCGCCTGGAACGGCATGTACGGCACCACCGGATTCCCGCAAGTCGACGTTCTGATCGCCGACTCGGCCGCTTTGCCCGTCGGGGAAGAGTGCTACTACACCGAAAAAATCTATCGCGTCCGGAACAGCTACCTGCCGTTTGAGGTGTTTTATGAAACCCCCGAGGTCGCCGCGCCGCCGTCCCTGAACAACGGGCACATCACGTTCGGCAGCCTCAATTCGGCCTACAAACTGACTTCGCAAACGCTGCGCCTGTGGTCACGGGTCTTGCACTCGGTTCCGACGGCCCGAATGCTGGTTCGAAATGCGGCTCTCGACCACGCTTCGAACCGCGCGGATCTGCTGGCGCGCTTTGCCGACCTCGGGATCGGGCCCGATCGGCTCAGTCTGTTGGGCCGCGCTGAACACCTCGAATTCCTGCGCACATACGATCAGATCGATTTGGCGCTCGACGCGTTTCCCTACAATGGCGGCACGACCACGGCTGAAGCACTTTGGCAGGGCGTCCCGGTGCTGACGATCAATGGCGAGCGCTGGGCGGGCCGCACGAGCCGATCGATTCTCGCGGCCGCCGGCCTCGCCGACTGGGTCGCAGCCGATGAGCCGAGCTTTGTCGCAATGGCCGCCGCACTGACGCAGGCAGACTTGGCGCCGATGCGGGCCACGCAGCGCCGCAGAATCCGCGAGAGCCCCGCGTGCGATGTGACCGCGCTGTGCCGAGAACTCGAGGATCTCTATATGCGGGAAGCCATGCGGCAAGCGAATGCCGAATGAATTTAACGGCCCGCGCTTCGGCTATGATGAATTTGCGATCAATGGAATAAATCGGGCGCACTGCGAGTCTTACAGCTTTGGGTGAATACTGCTTGGACGCCGTGAATATCAAGTGCGGTCTGCTCAATGGATGACAGGCGCCGCCGCTTTGAGGAGCTGGTGCTGCCGCATATGGACGCCGCCTATCGATTTGCTCGTTGGTTATCGCGTGCGCCTGGAGATGCGGACGATGTGGTCCAAGAGGCGATTTTGCGTGCATTTCGAGGGTTTGAGGCTCTGCGGGGCTCCGATGTGAAACCGTGGCTGCTCGCCATCGTGAGAAATTGCCATTTGACGGCGCTCAAGCAGCAGCAGCGGCGCGCCTTTGTGCCGCTGCCGGAAGAACATGACGCCGAGGACGGCCAGGCGCTGATCGCAACGACGCCCGATCCGGAGAGCGCGTCGATGCGCCTCGACGAACAACGCACGCTCGAGCGGCTGATGTCGGCACTGCCGGACGAGCATCGCGAGGTGCTCGTGCTGCGGGAAATCGAGGAGATGGATTATCGTGAAATTGCCGCGGTTACCAACGTGCCGATCGGCACTGTGATGTCGCGGCTCGCACGCGCACGGGCCGCACTGAAAACGCGATGGCAGAAAGAAGCCGACCGAGAACCGCATGCCCTGCGCTGACGCATCGCGAGTGCAGGCTTACTTCGACGGTGAGGTCGACGCCGTCGGCGCCGCAGAAATCGAACGGCATCTCGAGCGCTGCGCCGACTGCCGCGCACTGCTCGACGAGCTCGAACAGCTGCGAGCAGCGATACGCCGGGATTTGCCGTACATCAGTACGCCGCCGCCGCTGCGCGCGAGCATCCTGCGTGCGCTCGATCAGGAGAGCTTGGATCGACAGGGCGCCGCGCCAAACGCGCGCCCACGATCGGAGCAGCCCGGCAGCTGGCGATCTCGGCCGTTTTGGAAGGGCGCCTTCAGTGGTTTTGGCGCGACCGCGGTCGCTGCGAGCCTGGCGTTCCTGCTGCTCGCGCCGCCATCTGCAAATCCGCTGCTCGACGAGCTCGTGAATGCGCACGTGCGATCGCTGATGCCGGATCATCTGATCGATGTAGTGTCCACCGACAAACACACCGTCAAGCCATGGTTTGCTGGTCACACCGACGTGTCGCCCGTAGTCGCCGACTTCGCGGAGCAGGGCTATCGGCTCGTCGGCGGGCGCGCCGATTACTTCGATCATCAACGCGCGGCGGTCGTCGTATACCAGCATGGTTCGCACCTGATCAACGTGTTCAGCTGGGCCGCGACCGACGCCTCCTTGCCGAAGGACAGCTCGCGCAATGGCTACCACTTGGCGTTTTGGAAAGCCGGCAATCTGGCGTATTGCGCGGTCTCGGATACCGGCTGGGACGAGCTGCGCGGCCTCGTGCAGCTGCTGCAGGATCTCGGCGTGCACGACGATCGGCAATAGCGAGGGAATAAATTCGACGGGTCCGAAGTCTCCTCTGCTGAACGACCACTTTGCAGGAGACGCACATGTCGGATCATCAATCGCATTTATCGCGCCGCAATGCCCTGAAATGCATGGCTTTCGGCGGCGCCGGGACGCTGTTCGCCTTGTCGGGCGGGGTATTCACGCCGATCGATCTGGCGATGGCGGGCGCCTATGACGAGAGCAAAGAGGGCAAGGTGCTCGGCAAACCGCTGTTCGTGCAGATCAGCGACACCCACATCGGCTTCAGCAAGGAAGCCAATCCCGACGTCAACGGGACCCTGACGCAGACCATCGACATCGTCAATCGAATGCCTCAGCAGCCCGCGCTGATCATCCACACGGGCGATATCACGCATTTGTCGAGGCCGGCCGAATTCGATCTCGCGCAGCAGCTGCTCTCGCGGCTGCGCACGACGGAGCTGCACACGGTCCCCGGCGAACACGACACGACCGACGCCACGGTCACGGAGTATTTCAACCGATTCGGCAAGGCATCCGACAACAAGGGCTATTACAGCTTCGATCACTCGGGTGTGCATTTCGTCGCCTTGGTCAACGTGCTGCAGTTCAAGCCGGGTGGGCTTGGGACGCTGGGCCTGGAGCAGCTCGCGTGGGTCGAGGCCGACCTCAAGGGCCGCTCTACGAGCATGCCGATCGTCGTATTTGCGCACATGCCGCTGTGGAACATCTACGAGCCCTGGGGTTGGGGCACGGGCGATGCGGATCAGCTCATGAATCAATTGCGCCGCTTCGGCTCGGTCACGGTCTTAAACGGCCACATCCACCAGATCGTGCAGAAAGTCGAAGGCAATGTGACCTTCCACACCGCGCGTTCGACGGCGTATCCGCAACCGATCGCGGGTGAGGGCACCGGGCCCGGCCCCTTAAAGGTCGGCGCCGAATTGCTGCCGAAGATGCTCGGCGTTTCCAGCATCAACGTCGTCAAGCACCCGCGGTCGTTGTCGATCAACGACACGGTACTCGCTTAAGGAAGGGCCGCCATGACGATGCGAGAGATCGGGGCCGCATTGGTGTTGGCCGGCGTTGCCGGGCTCGGGTGCGCCTCCTATTTGAATCCGGCGAGAGCTTGGGCTGCCGACGAGCCGAAGGTCATGATCAAAGACTTCATGTATAGCCCGATGGACTTGACCGTCAAAGCGGGCACGACGGTGACCTGGGTCAACCTCGACGACGAGCCGCATAACGTGATCAGCGATACCGGACTGTTCCGCTCGGGCGGTTTCGATACGCATGAGAGCTTCTCGTACAAGTTCGACAAGCCCGGCACGTATCACATCACCTGTTCGATTCATCCGCGCATGGTCGCGACGATCGTGGTGGAGTGAGCCGTATGCGAGCGGCGGCATATTTTGGGTTGGGCATCGTCTCCGCGGTCACGCTTGCGGCCGTCGGTGTTGCAGGGTTCATCGGCTCGGGCGCCTATGATATCGGCGCGGACGATCATCACACGATGTTCGTGACGGCGATCATCGAAGAACTCCGGGAACGCTCGATCAGTTCGCGCGCCGATGCGATCGAGGTGCCGCGACTCGAGGATCCGACGATGGTCGCGGCCGGAGCGGCGCATTACGCGACGCTCTGCATCGGCTGCCATCTCGCGCCCGGCATCACCAAATCGACTCTTCGCGCGGGGCTTTATCCGCACGCACCCAATCTTGCGCAAGAAGACCGCGTCGATGCGCGCAAGGCATTTTGGACCGTCAAGCACGGCGTCAAAATGAGCGCGATGCCGGCTTGGGGCAAGAGCCTCGACGATGCGACGATTTGGCAAATCGTGGCGTTTGTGCGGCAACTGTCGACGATGTCGCCGGAGACATACCAGCAGCTCTCGACGCACCGCGTCGAATGACCCGGGCTGCGCAGGGCCGGCGAGGACTTGCTAAGATGGGCCCATGAAATCATTCGGCGGGAAATCGCAAGGCGCACGGCTCGAGCGCATCCGGGCATCGCCGCTGTGGGCGGGTGATCGATTCCGCAACGTGCATCCGGTGATTGCGGGTCTGCGCGACCCGAACGTGTCGATGCCGTCGCTCGCGGACTTTCTCTGCGGAGGCGAGCGACGGGTGCCGCGCGGGCCTCTACCGTCGATGAACCCGCTCGAAACCTGGACCAAGCCGATCGACAGCGGATTGCGGGTGACCTGGCTGGGCCATTCGACGGTGCTCATTGAAATCGGCGGACTTCGCGTGCTCACCGATCCGGTTTGGGGGCCGCGTGCCTCGCCGTCGCGATACGCCGGCCCCAAGCGATTTCAGCCGGTGCCGGTGTCTCTGCGCGCGATGCCGCCGATCGACCTCGTGATCGTCTCGCACGATCATTACGATCATCTCGACTATCCGACGATTCGTGAACTCGCCAAGCGCGGGGTACCGTTCGTGACCTCACTCGGTGTCGGGGCGCACCTCGAAGCCTGGGGCGTGCAGCCCGAACACATCGTCGAACTCGAATGGTGGGAGTCGCACCGAGTGCCGAATACCGGATTGACCGTGAGCGCGGCAGCATCGCAGCATTTCTCGGGGCGCGGACTCAAAGATCGCAACGCGACGTTGTGGTCCTCGTTCGTCGTGCGCTCGGAACGGCATGCGGTCTTCTTCAGCGGCGATACCGGACTCACGACGGAATATCGGACGATCCGCGAACGGCTCGGACCGTTCGATCTCGTGATGCTCGAGGTTGGCGCCTTCCATCCGGCCTGGGGCGATATCCATCTTGGACCGCAGCATGCGCTCGAGGCGCTTGCGCTGCTCGGCGGCGGGCCATTCTTGCCGGTTCACTGGGGCACGTTCAGCCTCGCGATGCATGCTTGGGACCAGCCGGTTGAGGCGTTGCTGGAGTTGGCTCCAAAGGCGGGCGCGCGACTGGTGATGCCGCGCCTCGGCGAGGCCGTTGAGCCGGCGCACTCAGAATCGGTCGAGCCGTGGTGGCGCGTCGTTGATGCGGACGCGCGGCGCCCGCAGCCGCAGTCGCCTGCTGCGACCACGCTACCGAAGGCGATGTCCTGGCCGATCGATTAGGCCTGCGGATTGACGAAGTGTCCGCACCGTCCGCCTTGCCCTGGCTGCCCGAGATTCGGTGAGCCGGGCATCGCGGCCGGCGCGCGAGCATCGCTCGACGCACTCGCTCGCGCGCACGGTCTGTCCGCGCCGCGGGAGATCTGCGGGCAGACGACCGGCTTTCGGCTTCGCGCGCGGCTCGCAATTCGGGGCCGTATGGGCTCGCCCAAGATCGGCTTGTTCGAGCTCGGCACACACCGAGTCGTACACATCCCGAACTGCATCGTTCAACACCCCTTGATCAACCGCGTCGCCGGCGTCGTACGCCGTGCGCTCGTCGAAACCCAGGTGACCTGCTATTCGGACAAGGCGCAGTTGGGCCTCGCGCGCTACCTGCAGGTCGTCGTGGAGCGCAGCTCGCAGACCGCGCAGGTCGTGATTGTCGGCAACTCTGCGACCGCCGCACCGCTCGCGGCATGTCTCGATTTGATTCGCGAACGGTTGGGACCCGAGCTGCACAGTCTCTGGTTCAACGCGAATTGCGAGCAGTCCAACACGATTCTCGGCGCGAACTTCGAGCACTGGTGCGGGCCGGCGAGCGTCATCGAGCGCTTCGGCGGCGCCGAGGTGCACTTCCCGCCCGGTGCGTTCGGGCAGAACAATCTCGAAATCGCGGAGGCGATCATCGAACACTTGCGCCCCGAAATTCCCCAGGGCGCCCGCGTCGCAGAATTCTACGCAGGTGTTGGTGCAATCGGCTTATCGGTGTTGGCTCGCGCCGGTCAGATGCGATTCAACGAACTCAACCCGCAGTCACTGCAAGGCCTCGAACTCGGGCTCGCTGCGCTCGACGCCGAGAGTCGCGCAAAGATCTCGCTGCTTCCCGGCCCGGCAGCCGCCTCGCAGGCGGCGGCACTCGGTGCCGAGGTCGTGATCGCTGACCCGCCGCGCAAGGGTCTTGATTCGGAGCTCGTCGCGTACTTGGCCGAGACTGCGCCCGAGTGCGTTCTCTATGTGAGCTGCGGACTCGACTCCTTTCTCAGCGATGCCGCTCGACTGACCGCAGGCGGGAAACTACGTCTCGGCGCGCTAACGGCGTTCAATCTCCTGCCGTTCACCGAGCACGTCGAAACGGTTGCGCGCTTCGAACGCGTCTGAAGGCCGTCGAGCTCTCAAAGCTCTGCGATGTGCACGCGATCGACGCGGCCGTCCTTGAGAACGAGTCCTTCCGCACGCAAGCGCTTTGCTTGTTCCCGGTACGGAGCGGATGCCTTGGGGAACGCAATGCGCCCACCGGCGCCGACCACGCGATGCCAAGGAAGGCTCAGATCGTCGGGCGCGATGCGCAACGCAAACCCGGTCAAGCGTGCGCGACCCGGCAATCCCGCGGCTCGTGCCACGGCTCCGTACGTCGATACTTGTCCGCGCGGGATCGAGCAAACGACTTCCCATATCGCCTGAATCGCCGGATTGTCGTCCACGGCCGAGCGCCTCGAGCGCGCGCGTTTGAGACCGGGCGGCAGGAACAAGTCGGCGACAATGCGTTTGGATCGTGCCATGGCAGATCGTGAGCCTGCCACAAGCGTCATCAATGGCGCAAAATAGCCTGATGATAAAAGTCCGTGGATTCGTTCTGCAAGCGAGCTACCGCGTCTCCTCCGGGTCCGGCGGGCGGCGCGTTCCCGTCGTTCAGCTGTTCGGTCGCCTGGAGACGGGCGGTACGTTCCTCGTACGCGATGATCGGCAGCGTCCGCATTTCTTCATCCGAGCCTCCGATGCGCAACAGGCACACGCACTGCACGCGTCGGAACCGCAAGCCGTCGATCAGCACCCGTTTGACGGTTCGCCGGCCTGCCGTATCGACGTCGAGGTGCCTTCCGACGTACCCGGCATACGGGATCGACTGCAAGCGGCCGGCATCGAGACTTTCGAAGCCGATCTGCGCTTCGCAGTGCGCTATCTGATCGATCGCGGCATCAAGGGAGGCTGCGAGATCGAAGGCGAGGCCGTCGCCGGAAACGGCGTGACCTGGGTGTTCGACAATCCGTCGCTTCGCGCCGCCGATGTGACGGTTGAACCGCGGGTACTCTCGTTCGATATCGAGACCCACGGCAAGGCCGAACGCCTATTGGCGATTTCCCTGTATGCGCCGGGTGTTGACGAGGTGCTGATCGTCGACGGCAGCGGCCGTGCGATGCCGCAGAAGGCGATCTGCTGCGTCGACGAATATGCGGCATTGGACGCGTTTTGCGAGTCCGTTCGGCGGCTCGATCCCGACGTATTGACCGGCTGGAACATCGTCGATTTCGATCTCTCGGTGCTGCAGCGGATAGCGCTGCGCGTGCGTCATCCGCTCACCTTGGGCCGGGACCCGGGCGCGATGCGCATCCGCAAGGCCGACGGCTATTTCGGCAGCGGTCAGGCCAGCATTCCCGGCCGTCTCGTTCTCGACGGCATCGATCTGCTGCGAAGCGCGTTCATCCGCATGGACGATTACTCGCTCGACGCCGTGGCCCGCGAAGTTCTCGGCGAGGGCAAGGCGGTCTCGGGTAACGTGCGCGACCGGATCGCCGAAATCACCCACAACTATCGCCACGACCTCGAGGCGTTCGCGCTCTACGCGCGCACCGACGCTCGACTCGCATTCCAAATCGTCGAGAAGCTCGACGTGATCCGGCTCGCATTCGCACGCAGCCGGCTTGCCGGAATGACGCCCGATCGCGTGGCGGCCAGCATCGCATCGTTCGATTTTTTATATCTGAGCGAGCTCGAGAAGCGCAAGCTCGTTGCACCCACGGTTCGCTCTGACGATTTTGGTGCGCATGTGGCCCAAACCGGAGGCCATGTGCTCGAGCCCGTGGCGGGCCTTCACCGCAGTGTCTGGGTATTCGACTTCAAGAGCTTGTATCCGAGCATCATCCGCACATTCAACATCGATCCGCTGTCGATCGTGAATGACCCGAGTCCCGGCGACGACCTGATTCGCACGCCCGCCGGCGCGTTTCGCCGAGAACCGGCAATCCTGCCGGGTATTCTCGACGAACTTTTTCCGCGGCGCGAGGCGGCCAAGAAAATCAATGATACGGTGGCATCGCATGCCATCAAGATTCTAATGAATTCGTTCTATGGCGTGCTCGGTACGCCGGCTTGTCGCTTCTACAATCCGGCGCTCGCGAATTCGATCACCGGCATGGGCCGCGAAATCCTGCTGTGGTCGAAGCGATGGTTCGAGGCACGCGGATTTGCGGTGCTCTATGGCGACACCGATAGTTTGTTCGTGTCCTCGGGGAGCGCTGATCCCGATCAAACGCGCGAGCGGGGCCGAGAACTCGCAATTGCATTGAACGGCGAACTTGCCGCTTACATCGCCGATCGGTGGCGTGTGCGCAGCCGACTCGAACTCAAATTTGAAAAGCTCTACTTGAAGTTGTTCCTGCCGCGCTCCCGCCACGGCACGCGTGGCGCGAGCAAACGTTACGTCGGCCTCAAGTCCGGCGACCTTGCGGACGGCATCGAATTCATCGGCATGGAGGTCGTGCGCCGCGACTGGACCGCGCTCGCCAAACAGGTCCAGCGCGAACTGTATCAGCGCCTGTTTGCCGACCAGGCCGTCGACGCCTATCTTGCCGATGTCGTGAGAAGAGTGCGACAGGGCGATCTCGACGAGGCGCTCGTCTATCGGAAGAACCTGCGCAAAGACACCGACGACTACACCGCGACGACGCCACCGCATGTCGTCGCCGCGCGCAAATCCACCCGCCCCGTCGGGCGGCTCGTGAGCTATGTGATCACAACCGACGGGCCGGAGCCGGTCGATGAGGTCCAGCATCCGTTGGATCGTGAGCACTATGTACTCAAGCAGGTGAAGCCGGTCGCGGAGCCCGTGCTGGAAACCTTGGGTCTGGATTTCGACCAAGTCATTGGGGACAGCCGCCAGCTCGATCTGGTCTCGATGCTGGGTGGGGTCTGAACCGCGTCGGCAAGCTAAAAATCGGCCAAGCAGGGCACCTTTAGCCAAATTCGAAGCCAGGCATCGCTGTCGATTGCATATTGTCAACAATCTGCAAGAGTGCTAGCCTGCTTAAAATGACCGAGACCACCCCTACCGCGCTCCAACTGGTGCAGTCGAATTCACTGCCGGCCTTGGTGCACGCCGAGATCGAGCAATTGATCTTGCGTGGCGAGCTTGCGATCGGCCAACGCGTCACCGAGACTGAATTGGCGACCCGCTTCGGTACGAGCCGCGGCCCGATCCGCGAGGCATTGCGGACTCTCGAAGAATGCCGCCTCGTGCGCTCCGAGAAACATCGCGGTGTGTTCGTGCGCGAAATTTCCGTTGCCGAAGCCGATGAGATATACGACGTGCGTGAAGCGCTCGACCAGCTGATCGGCCAACGCGTCGCCGAGCGCGCGACGCTCAAGCAGCTCCAAGAACTCGAGGCGGCGGTCGCGGACATGGATCAGGCGACCTGCACTCAGGACGTCAAGCGATATCATGCGCTGAACCTCAAGTTTCACGACATGCTCGTCGACTTTGCGGGCAACGCCCGCCTCACGGAGAGCTACCGGCTGCTCACCAAGGAATTGCTGCTGTTTCGCCTGCGCGGGCTTCAGGACGGCGGCGGATTCGCGGTGTCGAACACCGAGCACCGTGCCGTCGTGGCGGCGATCGCCGCGCGCGATGGGGCGCGGGCGGGCCACTTGCTGCGTCAACACGCGGCGGACAGCCGCGCGCGAATGCATAAGGCGACCGCAACCGCGACCTCCAAATAGTCGTCGACCAACTCTACAGCCGCGACGCACCGCGGCTCCTTTAGGGGAGTACAGAACTTGCCAACCGAAATCACCGTCAACGGCCGAACCTACCACTGGATGGATCGCCCGCTGGTTGTGGTCTGCGTCGACGGCTGTGAGCGCGACTACATCACGGCCGCAGTCGCCGCCGGCGCAGCGCCATTTCTTGGCCGGCTCGTCGCCGGCGCCGGCACCGCATTGACGGCCGACTGCGTGATGCCGAGCTTCACCAATCCGAACAATCTGTCGATCGTGACCGGTGTGCCGCCCTCGGTGCACGGGATCTGCGGGAATTATTTCTTCGACGCCGAGCGCCGTGAAGAAGTCATGATGAACGATCCGCGACACCTGCGCGTCGGCACGATCCTCGCCGCATTTTCCGCAGCCGGTGCGAAAGTAGCCGTGATCACGGCCAAGGACAAGTTGCGCAAACTGCTCGGGTTTCAAATGAAGGGCATTTGCTTTTCATCCGAAAAGGCCGATCAGGTCAGCCTGGCCGAGAACGGCATCGAGCACGTGCTCGAGCGGATCGGCATGCCGGTCCCCTCGGTCTACAGTGCGGCGCTCTCGGAATTCGTGTTCGTCGCGGGCGTCAAGCTCATGGAGCGCGAGCGACCTGATCTGATGTACCTGTCGACGACGGATTACATCCAGCACAAGGCGGCCCCTGGCACGGCGACTGCGAATGATTTTTACGCGATGATCGATCGGAATCTCGCGCGGCTCGACGATCTCGGCGCCACGATCGTGATCACCGCCGATCATGGCATGAATGCCAAACATGGCGCCGACGGTCGGCCGAATGTCATTTATCTGCAGGACTCGATCGATGCTTGGATCGGCAAGGACAAGGCCCGCGTGATCCTGCCGATCACCGACCCGTATGTCGTGCATCACGGTGCGCTCGGGTCTTTTGCGCTCGTCTATCTGGCCGCGGCCGATCAGCGCGCGGTGGCGGAACGCATCGCCGCACTTCCCGGCATCGAAACCGTGTTGACGCGTGCGCAAGCGGCCGAACGGTTCGAGTTGCCTGCGGATCGTATCGGCGACATCGTCGTCGTCTCGCGGCTCGACACGGTCATCGGCACGAGCAGCGATCGGCATGATCTGTCCGGCCTCGACGTTCCGCTGCGTTCGCACGGCGGCACCTCGGAGCAAAAGGTACCGCTGCTCATCAATCGGCACATCGCCAAACAGCCCGGATCGCGCCGCTGGCGCAACTTCGACGCATTCGACCTCGGGTTGAACCTCGTGACTCGAGCCGCATAGGGAGTAGAGGATGTCCGCCAGCGTCACCGCATCGACAGCGTGTGCACCCGTTCGCGAATCCTTGCGCATTGCAGGCGCGAAAGTTGCCCGCGACCGCGTCATCGAGGTTCGTCATCCCTACAGCGGCGAGCTCGTCGGCACGGTTCCCAAGGCCACTCTCGACGACGTCAAGCGCGCGCTGCAAATCGCGCGCGGATACCGCTCCAAGCTGACGCGCCACGACCGCTACACGATCCTCATGAAGGCAGGTGCGATCATTGCGTCGAAGCGCGAGGAACTCGCGCGGCTGATCACGCTCGAGTCAGGCCTCTGTCTCAAGGACTCGCTGTACGAAGTCGGTCGCGCCTCCGACGTCTTGCTGTTCGCCGCGAACCAGGCCCTGGTCGACGACAGCCAGGTGTTTTCCTGCGATCTGACCGCGCATGGCAAGAGCAGGAAGGTCTACACGCTCCGAGAGCCGTTGCTCGGCGCGATCACGGCGATCACGCCTTTCAACCATCCGTTGAACCAGGTGATCCACAAGGTGGCCCCCGTGGTCGCCACCAATAACCGGGTCGTGCTGAAGCCCAGCGAGAAGACACCGCTGACCGCGTTTGCGCTCGCCGACATTCTGTATGAGGCGGGACTGCCGCCCGAAATGCTCTCGGTGATCACGGGCGATCCGGCCGAAATTGCCGACGAACTGCTGACGAGCGCCGATGTCGACCTCGTGACCTTCACGGGAGGCGTTGCGATCGGCAAGGCGATCGCCGCAAAGGCGGTCTACAAGCGCCAGGTGCTCGAACTCGGCGGAAACGATCCGATCATCGTGCTCGAGGACGCCGACATCGAGGAGGCGGCGACGCTGGCGGCGAGCGGGTCGTACAAGAATTCAGGTCAGCGCTGCACCGCTGTCAAACGCATGTTGGTGCAGGAAAACGTCGCCGACCGTTTCGTCGAACTGCTCGTCGAAAAGACGCGTGCGGTGAAGTACGGCGATCCGTTTGACCCGAGTATGGATATGGGCACCGTGATCGATGCCGCATCGGCGCAGCGATTCGAGACGATCGTCAGCGAGGCCGTGGCTGCGGGCGCCCGGCTGTTGATCGGCAATATCCGCCGCGGCGCATTGTATTCGCCGACCGTGCTCGATCGCGTGACGCCGGACATGACGGTCGTGCGGCAGGAGACCTTCGGTCCGGTCTCGCCCGTGATTCGCTTCAAGACCGTCGATGAGGCGATTCGCATCGCCAATGGCACGGCCTACGGATTATCGTCGTCGCTGTGCACGAACCGCGTGGACATGATCACGCGCTTCGTTCAGGAGTTGAATGTCGGCAGCGTGAATGTGCGCGAGGTGCCGGGCTATCGGCTCGAGATGACGCCGTTCGGCGGCATCAAGGACTCGGGGCTCGGCTATAAAGAGGGTGTGCTCGAGGCGATGAAGAGCTTCTGTAACACGAAGACTTACTCTTTGCCCTGGTAGGGATCCCAAAACGATGGGCAGTACGGTCATTCTGGATCTCATGGGCGGCGTCGCGCTGCTGCTCTGGGGACTGCACATGGTCCACAGCGGCGTCGTGCGGGCATTCGGCGCCGACCTGCGCCGTTTGCTCGGCATCACGCTGCACAATCGGTTTCGCGCATTTCTCGCGGGTGCTTTCGTCACGGCCATTCTGCAGAGCAGTACCGCGACGGCATTGATGACGGCCTCGTTCGTGACGGCCGGTACCGTCGATCTGGTACCCGCGCTGGGCGTGATGCTCGGCGCCAACGTCGGCACGACTCTGGTCGTGCAGGTGCTCTCGTTCGACATCAGCATGCTCACACCGGTGCTGCTGTTGGCGGGCGTGATCGCGTTCAAACGCGGCGGCCGGACCCGCACGCGCGATCTTGGGCGCGCCGCGATCGGCGTTGCCTTGATGCTGCTGTCGCTGCATATTTTTCTGGGCGCGCTGACTGCGACCGAGAGTTCGGCGGCCGCACGCGTGCTGCTCGGCGCGATCACGAGCCAGCCGATCCTATGCCTGTTGGTCGCGGCGGTCATGACCTGGGCCGCGCACTCGAGCGTCGCGGTCGTACTCGTCGTGATGTCGCTCGGTGCCGCTCAGGTCATCTCACCGACCGCGGTGGTCGCGATGGTGCTCGGCGCGAACGTCGGCAGCGCACTCAATCCGCTGATCGAGGCCAGTGACCCGGCAAACCCTGCCAGCCGGCGGCTACCGCTCGGCAATCTGCTGACCCGCCTGGTCGGCTGCGCGATCGTGCTGCCGTTCCTTCCGGTGATCACCGAGACACTGCAGCGCTTCGAGCCGAATCCGTCGCGCCTTGCGGCGGATTTTCATACGGCTTTCAATATTCTGCTCGCACTGCTGTTCATCGGTCCGCTCGATTTCGTGGCCGCCCAATTGATGCGTTGGCTGCCGGACCAGCCGAGGGCGGCGGCCCCGGGCACGCCGATCTATCTCGACGCGTCCGCAACCGGCGCGCCGGCCGTGGCGCTCGTCTGCGCCGCGCGCGAGGTCTTGCGCATGGGCGATCTCATCGAAACGATGCTGCGCCAGGCAATGACCGCGTTGCTGACCAACGACCGCAAACTGGTCTCTGAAATCAGTCGCATGGACGATGCCGTCGACAGCCTCAACCAGGCGGTCAAGATGTACGTGACCCGAATGACGCGCGACAGCATGGACGATCGCGACGGGTATCGGGCCATGGAGATCATTTCATTCGCGATCAATCTCGAGCACGTCGGCGACATCATCGACAAGAATCTCATGGATCTCGCGGCGAAGAAGATCCGCCGCGGCATCACGTTTTCGCGCGAAGGTGAAGCCGACCTCGTCGAATTTCACCAGCAAGTCGTCGACAGCCTCAAACTCACGGTCGGAATCTTCATGTCCGGCGACATCGAGATCGCGCGGCAGTTGATCGCAGCGAAAACACAGCTGCGCGAAAAGGAGTTTGCAGCCGCGGAGAGATATCTGTCGCGCCTGCGCGAGGGGACGCCGGAAACGATCGAGTCGTACTCCTTGGATTTGGACATTTTGCGTGATCTCAAGCGGATACATTCGCACTTGTGTTCGGCGGCCTACCCGGTGCTCGAACGTGCCGGCGCGCTGCAACGCAGCCGCCTCAAGGACGCCACGCTGTCTCGGCGCAAGCGCGCTACAGACCGCCTGCCCAATAAACCCACCGTGCTTTGAGCCTCAACACTGCGAGACCATCATGACGGACCCGATACTGCTGACACCCGGACCACTGACGACTTCGGCGCAGACGAAATCCGCGATGCTCGCGGACTGGGGCTCATGGGACGGCGCATTCAATGCGCTGACCGCCTCGGTCTGTCGTGATCTGGTCGCGATCGTCGCTGCCGAGAGCGAACACGTCTGCGTGCCCTTACAGGGCAGCGGCACGTTCGCGGTCGAAGCGGCGATCGGCACGCTCGTGCCGAGGAACGGTAAAGTGCTCGTGCCGGACAACGGCAGCTATTGCAAGCGCATCGTGCGCATCTTGGGGTACTTGGGCCGCGAGGCTGTCGTGTTGCCGCACGGGGAGCAGGAAGCTGCGAACCCGACCCGTATCGATGCCGCGCTGGCCGCGGACCCGCTGATCACGCACGTGGCTCAGGTACATTGCGAGACCGGCACCGGCATCCTCAATCCGCTGCCGCAGATCGCGGCGATCGTCGCCAAGCATGGCCGCGGCCTGATCGTCGACGCGATGAGCTCCTATGGCGCCATTCCGATCGACGCTCGGACGATGCGCTTCGATGCGCTGATTGCGGCGTCCGGCAAATGTCTCGAGGGTGTTCCCGGCATGGGTTTCGTGATCGCGCGGCGCGCGACGCTCGAGCGCGCGAGCGGCAACAGCGCATCGCTCGCGATGGACCTGCACGATCAGTGGCAGTACATGCAGAAGACCGGCCAATGGCGCTTTACGCCTCCGACCCACGTGGTCGCGGCGCTGCGCGCGGCCATCGATCAATACCACGCGCAGGGCGGACCGCCGGCTCGGCTCGTGCGCTATATGGAAAATTGCAAGACCTTGGTGTCCGGCATGCGAGCCTTGGGTTTCAAGACATTCCTGCCGGATGCACTGCAGGCGCCGATCATCGTGACGTTCCATGCTCCCGACGATCCGGCGTATGATTTTGCAGAGTTTTATCGCCGCGTGCGCGACCGTGGCTTCATTCTCTACCCAGGCAAATTGACCGCGGTCGATACCTTCCGGGTCGGTTGTATCGGCGCGATCGATTCTGAGATCCTACGGCAGGCAGTGGCTGCGATCGCCGAGGTCTCGCTCAGCATGGGAGTGCACCGCTTTGCCGCCGCGTAAGCCCGGCGAGGTCACGATGAGCCCGAGCCGGCGGCTGTCGCGCATCGGCGCGCTGATCTGCCTGATCGCCTGGTCGACAACTGCGATTGGAAGATCGCCGCTCGTGTTGCTCAGCGATTTCGGGACCCAGGACGGCGCGGTATCGGCGATGAAGGGCGTTGCCTACAGCGTGTCGCCGGACCTGTTGGTCTCGGATTTGAGCCACGAAAATCCCAGCATCTTCGTCGGCGCCTACCGGCTCTACCAGGCGGAACAGTTTTGGCCGGATGGTACGGTGTTCGTCGCAGTCGTCGATCCCGGCGTCGGCACGGATCGCCTGTCGGTCGTGCTGAAGACCCGCACCGGCCATTATTTCGTTGGTCCCAACAATGGCCTGCTATCGCTGGTGGCCGAGCGCGACGGGATCGCGGGCTTGCGCCAGATCGACGAGCGCATCAATCGTCGCAAAGGGTCCAACGACTCGCACACTTTTCACGGTCGCGACGTGTTCGCATACACCGGCGCACGCTTGGCTGCCGGTGTGATCAACTTCGAACAGGTTGGCCCGTCGCTGCCGGCGCAGGCCTTGATCGCGATTCCCTATCGCCGCGCCGCGCGCGCAGCCGACGCGGTTACCGGCATCATTCCGGTGCTCGACGTGCAATTCGGCAACGTATGGACCAACATCCCGAAGCCGCTCTTCGATGAACTGCATATCGGCTTGGGCACTGCGGTCCGCGTGAGGATTTTTCACAACGATCAGCTCGTCGACGAGTCGATCATTCCCTACGAGCGCACATTCGGTGACGTTCCGATCGGCGCTCCGCTGGTCTACGTCAATAGTCTGATGAATCTTGCGGTGGCGCTCAATCAAGGCAGTTACGCGGCGTCCCACAAAATCGACTCGGGCCCCGACTGGTTCATCGAACTCAAGGCGAATGCGCCGCCGCACTGATCGGCGGCGGCCCTGCTCTTGACGCTATCGGCCCATGCCGGCCGGACCGCCGAGATTGCGCGAGGAGCCGAGCACGCCGAGATGTGAAATGTAATCGGCGAGCACATCGCGATCTTCCGGGCGCATGCCGCGCAAAGCGCTGGTCATTTCGGGCGGCGCGAGATTCTTGTGCAGTTCCGCGGCCGCCTCGATCTGTTTTCGCAAATACGGATAGTGTTGTCCGGCAATGCGCGGCACTCGATTACCCGCATCGCCGCTACCGTCGATGCCGTGACACGCCGCGCAAATATGGCCATAGGTGTCCGCCGCCGCGAGCAGATGCGCGCCCGCGCCCTGGACCGGATTTGGATTGGGGGCGAGCTTCGAAAGATAGCTCGCCAATATGGCGATGTTCTTTGGATCGCTCATGGTCGGATGCGCCGTCACGGTTTGCATCGCCGGATCCACGCGCGCGCCCGAACGGAACACCGCGATCTGTTTCTCCAAGTAACGCCGTTGTTGGCCGGCGAGACTCGGAATCGCACCATCGGCCGAACCCCAGGCGCTCGCCTGGTGGCAAACCATGCAGGGCGCGTAGAGGCGGCTGCCCGGCGAACTGGCGGTAGCCGACTGCGCGCCGCCGAGCAGTGCACAGACCAGCAGTAACCGCGAAATATGCATCGAAGACCGCCGATAGAAATAGTCCATATGCATAGCTTACCTCCTGCATTGCATTGCGCCGTGAGGAAACATACCTAGCCAAAGCCGAGATTTACAGAGGCATAAGCCCGACTGATCGGCGCCTTGGCGGATAATCATATTCAGCGTCAATGACTTAGCGAAAATGGCCGCATCCGAGGTGGGTGCCCGTGTCCTGGCATGGACTCAAAATCCACGCAATTGCAGAGTAGTATTACAGTAGAGGTGCGTATCGTGCACGGCGGTTGAGGACGTGATCATGGCGACGGGTTGGGCGGGCGACGGCGCAGTGCAAGACCAAATTGACGCAACGGTCAAGGACGCGATTAGCCGCGTGCAGAGCCAATTGCCTCAAGGGCCTTCACTCACACACTGCGCGGACTGCGACGCAGAGATCCCGGAGGCACGTCGAATCGCGATCCCGGGCGTGCGCCTATGCGTCGCGTGCCAGCACGAGCACGACCGCGATGCCGCGAAGTTCACCGGTTACAATCGGCGCGGCAGCAAAGACAGCCAGCTGCGTTGAGTACCGGCAGATCATCGATTGCGAAGAATCCTTCGCGCCAATTCCGCGTTGTAGCGCGCGGCGTATCGCAGAGCGGCCCTCATGAGCGCCGCATGCTCGCGGCTTTCGATGAAATCACTGGTCCCGAACAGGCACCTGAGCCCATATTGCTGCGGTAATTCGGTTTCCAGGCCGCCCACGCCGGGAGCCATGCATGTGTAGCTGTTGACGCCGACGAAGCGCAAGTCCTTGCGGTCCCAGCTTGCATCCAAATCCGAAATGGGGCTCGAGAGATTGAGCGCCGAGAGCGTCTCGGCCAGCAACGCGGCTTGGCTCTTGCTCGGGGCTGGCGCGACGGGCGTAGAGTCGGCGACGCCCGTCGCGCTCGCGATCGGGATCCAGGCGCTGAGGCACAGTAGCGTGCTCAAAAACAATCTGCTCGGTGACACGGGGACTCGTTGATTTGATTCGTCGTTGCACGCATCTTCGCGTGAAACCGATTTTTTGCGTGTGATGGCGCTCACGGGTCCGCGCCCCGACGTCAAAAGAAGCGCTGCAACGCCCGCGGGTTAAGTTATGTGCGACGCCGTACCGACCCCGCGTGCGCGCATCGATACGGTACGTGACTTGCATCGTTTTTTAATTCACGCAATGGAGACGCGCGTCATGCCAAATTCTTTCGCTCTCGTAAAAGCCAATCGGTTCGCCCTTTTGCTGGTCCTCGCAGCCGCCGGCGCCGGCATCGCGCAGGCCGATCCCGCCGATGTACAGCGGCAATTATTGGACGCACTTGCGCGTAGCGATGTGCCGGCGGCGGTCGCGCTGTTCACCGATGACGCTGTCATCGATACGGAAAGCGGATATTGTGCAAAGAGCCCTTGCGTCGGCAAAGCGGCCATCCAAAAGGATTTCGAGCGTTATGTGAAGGACGCGACCCGTCGCGTCACTCCGCTCAACACCTTCGTTTCCGGCAACGTGCTCGTCACACGGTTCGAGGCTCGCAGCGCCACGATCAAGAGCGCCGGCGTCGATCGGGTGATTCTCTGGGGCATTCGCGAGATCCGCGATGGCAAGATCGCTTCGTCGCGCTGCTGCCTGCCGGATCGTACCGACACCCAGACTGCGCGCTTCCTCGAATGGGACTACGCGCACCCGACCCCCCAATGAAATGTTCACAGTCGCAGGACAACCAGTTAAAGGAAATTCATCATGCGTAGAATGGCAATAGCAGTTTTGATGGTCGGCGTTTTTCTCGGCGGATGCGTCGGTTTCGGGTACCGCGACGGCGGCCATGGCGGCGGCGGTGGCTATTACCACCATCACGATTGGCGCTGAGGCGAGCGCTTACCGGATCTACTCGACATCCACATGCGGCCGGGAGGCCGCATGTGGTATTCAACGGTTCATGACCTGGCGCCGATCGCCGATGACGGCGCGGCGACGCGAGCGTGCAAGTCCTCGGCGATCCGAGCTCACCGCTCAGTGTATATGGAAATTCCCGGTGCCGAACAGCCCGATCAGGCCGGTGATGATCAAATAAATCGCGACGATGTAATTCAACAGCCGTGGTACGACGAGTATCAGTACGCCGGCGATGAGGGCGACGATCGGCGCGAGGCTCAGTGTCATGTTCAAGGGTAATCTCCGTTGAGGTGTGCGGCGAACTTAGCGCCGATCGAATCATCTCGACCGTACGCTACCGAACACATGACGCGGGAGTTAAATATCCTCCGTGCGCCAGCGTACAGAGCGCCGGAATCGTCGGGAATAGACTGCCTGCGAACAGAGGAATGCGTCAACCATGAAATCAGTGATCGATCGGGTACGGCAGGTCGCCGCGAACGCGGCTGTTGTAATCTCAATTGGCGCCGTGTGCGCCGGCACCGCAACGGCCGCCGGATTTGAGCCGCCGCCGATCTCGAGTCAGCCGAGTAGCGAACACCACGTCGGTAAAATGGTCTGGGGCGAACTCGTGACGCCGGACATTGCGGCCGCCGAACGGTTTTATGGCGGCCTATTTGGCTGGACGTTTCGCGACGTCGGCACCGATGACATGCACTACGCGGTCGCGCTTCTCGGCGGGGAACCCGTCGCGGGCCTGATTCATCACCCGATCAAATCCGGCGAAAAGCACCAACCATCCTGGATCACGTTCCTCGCGGTTCAGGACGTCGACGCCGCCAAGACCGCGATTCTCAAGGATGGTGGCAAAGTCCTGCGCGAGCCTCGAACCTACAACGCGCGCGGCCGCCAAGCGATCTTCGCCGATCCTCAAGGCGCCGCCTTCGCGGTGATTGCCTCCTACAGCGGGGATACGCCTGATTTCTTGGCCGCACCGGGCGCTTGGATTTGGAGTTCCCTGCTCACACATGACCTCGACAAGGAAGCGGCGTTTTACCAGACGGTATTCGGCTATGAGGTATTCGATCTCGAGAGCAACGATGGCATGGAACACGTGATTCTCTCGACCGATGACTACGCCCGCGCGAGCGTCAATGCGCTGCCGGCCGACGCCGCGCGCAGACACCCGCATTGGCTCAATTTCGTACGCGTCGCGGACGCAGCCGATGCGGCGACCCGGGCGGTGGCGCTCGGCGGCAGCGTGCTCGTTGCGCCTCGCGTCGATCGCCACGGCGGCAAGCTCGCGGTCATTGCAGATCCCGCGGGAGCGCCGTTCGGCGTCATGGAATGGAACGACGCCGATGGTAAGGGGGAAGCTAAATGAGCATGCCGCCGTGCCGGTGGACGCTCGCGAGCGCCGGCCTTTTGCTGGTTGTGCAACTCGGAGCTTGCGTCGCCGGAGTCGGCTATGACACCGATGTGGCGGTCGGCTATAGCCCGGGCTACATAGAACCGTACGGTTACGACTATGGCGGCTGGGGTGGCGGCTATCGCGTCGGGCCGGGACGCGGCGGCGATCGCCGCGGTGCACCATCCGGTGCGCATAGTTATCGGAGCGCGCCGCAAGGCCATTCGACGCCCTCGATCCCGCATAGTTCGGGCGGCAGCCGCGGGCATCGGTAAGATCGGCGGCCGTCCCGAGCCGGCCGGTAGCGTTATTTTCGAGCGACCGGAGGCTTAGTGCTCAAGACGAAAGCATTGCAGAACGCGATTCTGCACAGCGCCAATTTCTCGATCATCGCGACCGACCTAACCGGCGTGATCCAGCTATTCAATGTCGGCGCCGAACGCATGCTCGGCTACCGGGCCGACGACGTGGTCGACAAATTCAATCCGAGCGATCTGCATGAGCCCGCGGAAGTCCTTGCACGCGCGCAGTCACTGAGTCAGGAATTCGGGGTCGCAATCGCACCGGGATTCGAGGCGCTCGCGTTCAAGGCCTCGCGCGGCATCGAGGATATCTATGAGCTCACCTATATCACCGCGAGCGGCAGCCGGTTCCCGGCGATCGTCTCGATCACGGCGCTGCGCGATGATTATCAGGAGATCATCGGATATCTGTTGATCGGCAGCCACAACTCCGTGCGCAAACGCGTCGAGCGTGAGCTCAACGACGCCATGGCCGCGGCGGAACAGGCCAATGTCGCAAAATCCGAGTTCCTCTCGAGCATGAGCCACGAATTGCGTACACCGCTGAACGCAATCCTCGGTTTTGCGCAACTCATCGAGTCCGGCACGCCGGCGCCGACGGTAACTCAACAGCGCAGCGTCGCGCAGATACTCAAGGCCGGCTGGTATCTGCTCGATCTGATCAACGAGATTCTCGACCTGACGCTGATCGAATCGGGAAAATTGAGCCTTTCGCTCGAACCAATACGGCTCGCCGAGATCCTGCGCGAAAGTCACGCAATGATCGAGCCGCAGGCAACCAAGCGCGGCATCCAGCTGACTTTTCCGAACTTCGATTCGGCAGTGCTGGTGACGGCCGATCGGACTCGGATCAAACAGGTGCTGATCAACCTGCTTTCGAATGCGATCAAGTACAACCGCGTGGGCGGATCCGTCGTCGTCGACTGCCAAGCGACGCCGTTCAAGCGCACGCGCATCTCGATCACCGATACCGGCGAGGGCTTGACGCAGGACCAATTGAAGCAATTGTTCCAGCCGTTCAATCGTCTGGGTCAGGAAGCGCACGTCGGAGAAGGGACCGGCATCGGGCTCGTCGTGAGCAAGCGTCTTGTCGAACTCATGGGCGGACACATCGGCGTAGAGAGCACCCCTGGCGTCGGCAGCGTGTTTTGGATCGAGCTCGGCTTGACGACCGCAAGCATTCCGCAGTTCGTCGAAGCGAATCCTGCCGTCGCCGCAGCGATGCCGCAAGCCGCAGATCGGCCGAGGCGCACCCTGCTTTACGTCGAGGACAACCCGGCCAACCTCATGCTCGTCGAGGATCTGATCAAGCGCCGAGCGGACGTCTGCCTGCTGAGCGCCAAGGACGCCGATAACGGGATCGCGATCGCGCGCGAGTCGCGGCCCGACGTGATCCTCATGGACATCAATCTGCCGGGCATCAGCGGCGTCGAGGCGCTGCGGATCCTGACAGCGGACTCTGCGACATCGCACATTCCGATCATCGCACTCAGCGCCAATGCGGGACCCCGAGACATTTCCCGAGGGCTCGACGCGGGATTCTTCCGGTACTTGACCAAGCCGATCAAGGTCGCAGAGTTCCTCGATACATTGGACGCCGCGTTCGAGAGCGCCGAGTCAACGACGGAGCGCGAGCCGCTCGCGGAGAAAGTACAATGATTTCCCAGGCGGATATTTTGAGCTCGAGCATCCTGATCGTCGATGACCAGGAGGCCAACGTCGCCTTGCTCGAGGGGCTGCTCGGCGACGCGGGCTACACGCGGGTCAGTTCGACCTGCGATCCGAGTGCGGTTTGCGCGCTGCACCGGGCACATGCTTACGATTTGATCCTGCTCGATCTGCAAATGCCGGATATGGACGGATTCGCGGTCATCGAAGCGCTCAAGACCAATGATGCCGATGCGTATCTGCCGGTGCTCGTGCTGACCGCGCAGCCCGGCCACAAGCTGCGCGCGCTGCTCGCAGGCGTGCGTGACTTCATCAGCAAGCCATTCGACTTGGTCGAGGTCAAGACACGCATTAGGAATATGCTGGAGGTTCGACTGCTCTACAAGCAGCTCGACGCCTACAACGGCGAATTGGAGAAAGCCGTGCAGCAGCGCACCGCGGAGCTGCGCGAGAGCGAGGCGCGCTACCGCAGCCTCACGGAACTCGCATCCGATTGGTACTGGGAGCAAGACGTCAAAGGGACGTTCACACGTGTTTCCGGGCCGGTTCTCGAGATGCTCGGGATTCGGGTCAACGGATTCGTGGAGGAGCAGTCGAACGGCGGCCCGATCGAAGCGGCGAGCGCCGGTTGGAATGAATCGGAACGGGACGCGTTACGCGCGAAAATCAGCGCGCGCGAACCGTTCCTCGATTTCGTTTATAGCCGTGTCGACTCGCACGGTACCAAGCAGCGCTTTCAGGTCAGCGGACAGCCGATGTTCGATGGGGCATTCCGATTCATCGGCTACCGAGGCATCGGTGTCGAGCTGACCGGGGAGCTCTGAGCGCATGGCTACTTTAGTCGCGATGTCGCCTGCGCTACTCGCCAAGGAAAACGATTTGCTCGCGGCGCTTCCGGACGCGGATTTCGAGCGGATTGCGCCCCACCTGGTACGCGTCGCAATGCCGGTCGGCGAGCTGCTCTACGAGCCGGGCTCGACTTTGAAGCGAGTTTATTTTCCGACGACCGCGGTGGTGTCGCTGCACTACGTGCTCGAATCCGGCGCGTCCGCGGAGAGCGCCGGGGTCGGTTTCGAAGGACTCGTCGGCATCTCGCTGTTCATGGGCGGGGAGACGACGCCGAGCTCGGCCGCGGTGCAAATCGCCGGCCACGGCTACAGCCTCGATTCGGTGCTGCTCAAACAAGAATTTGCGCGCAGTGGCGCCGTGCAGATCCTTTTGTTGAAATATACGCAATCGCTGATCGCGCAGATGACGCAGACAGCCGCCTGCAATCGGCATCACTCGGTTGAGCAGCAAATATGCCGCTGGCTGCTCATGACGCTGGATCGCATTCCCTGCGGCGAAATCGTGGTTACGCAGGAAATGATTGCAGGCGTTCTCGGCGTGCGTCGCGAGAGCGTCACCGAGGTCGCCGGCGCGCTTCAGCGGGCCGGCGTGATCCGCTACCGCCGAGGGCATATTTCGGTGCTCGATCGCGCCGGACTCTTGAATGGCGTCTGTGAGTGCTATTCCGTGGTCAAGCGCCAGATGAATCCTACGGCTTCGGAACCGCCGGGCCGCAAGCGGTGGGCCGAGACGAGTCGAGCGGGAGCGCCGCTCTAGGCTACGGAAGTCGGGCGTCCGATCAAGGTGCTGTGGTCGTGCCGGTCGAGCTGCTCACGTGCGCCGCTTGCACGTCATTGGATCGCGATGAACCTTCGAATTCGGCGAACAGCCATTGCCCCAAGAGTCCGAACAGCACGCAGAACATGATGATCTGCATTTGCCGTGTGATCACGGGATGAGATATCAGTGCGGGCGCTGCGGGCCCCGGGCATACGGCGGCAGGCGTGGAATCCTGCGAGCGCTGCCGGCTCGGCAGCAGCGCAACCAATCGAGCCGCAAGCGCATCGGGCGCGGCCCGCGCGCAAGGGCCGGGCGGCAACGCCGAAATCAACGCGGCCAGCTCCTGCGTCGCGAAAGTTTGCGGCAAACGACTCCAATCGGCGGCCTGCTCCCAGGGATCGATATTCTGTCGGGCCAGCACCGACAAGATGCTCAATGGAACGCCATTGGCATCATCACCGATCTGCGCATAGAGGAACGGCTGGAGTTCGACGCCGATCGAGCGCATCACGGCTCCGCTCATGGTGCCTCCATCATGTGTTCGTAGGAGTGCCGGTCAGTCGCATAGCAGCTGCAGGCCATCGATAGGAGTTTTGCGGGCTCGAGCACCGTCAGATCGCCGCGATGGTAGGTGATCAATCCGCGC
The DNA here is from genome assembly GCA_049517075.1 of Steroidobacteraceae bacterium. Classification (GTDB taxonomy): domain Bacteria; phylum Pseudomonadota; class Gammaproteobacteria; order Steroidobacterales; family Steroidobacteraceae; genus Bog-1198. The sequence continues at coordinate 84,273 of JBEKSM010000023.1, forward strand.
CGTTGGAGCGCGCCGGCAGCGGCGGTAACGCCCACTCGACGTACGCCCAGCATGTACGCGAGAAACGCATGCGTGACACGAAAGCGGTCTGAATCGGCGCGATCGCGCGTCATGAGCAGCCATCGCGCGAGACGCTGATCGATGCGGTGAAACCGGATGCACGCGGCCGATGAGGCGAATTGGGTCATGAGTACATACAGATATCGGTCGAGGATGCGTTGCAGTGCCGGACTTCGCTTGAGTTCGACGCGAAACGCAGCAGCGGTGATTCGCCAGGCATCGCCGCCGCCTTGAACCAAAGCTTGCAGCGGAACCGTGGAGACGCCCAGGGCCAGTTGCACGCCGAGCATGCCTTCACGACCAACCATGCCAACCTCGAGCGCCGGCTTGGTGCCGACACGTGCGATCAAGGATATGAAGCCGTGGATCGGAAAATACACGTGTCCGGTCGGCTTCCCCGGCGCTGCCAAGGTATCCTCGAACACGAGCGTCACCAGCTTGCAGGCCGCCAACAGGTTGCGGCGGTCGACGCGCGGCAAGAGTTCGATCAGATGATTCTCAATTCTGGCCAAATCATGCTCCGCGAGTCATTGGGCTGGATCAACCTAGGGGCAGCCTGCGCGTGCAGGGCTCGCGCGACCGTCTGGCAGCGCACAGACGCCTAAGCGACCGGAACTCCGGAAGATGCGGCCTGTTTGCCCGGGGCTATGTGCGACAGCGCCCGGACCGTGGCGAGCGCCAGGGCGTTCAATGCGCCTGGTCAGAGTTCGCGGCAAGCCGCATCCATCATCGTAGAGGCAGAAATATGAACAAGGATCGCATCGAGGGCGTCGCCAAGCAGGTCTCAGGTACCGTCAAGGAGACGGCCGGTAAGATTCTCGGAGACGCCAAACTACAATCGGACGGGAAGGCGGAGAAGGTCTTAGGAAAGCTCCAGAATGCCGCGGGCGGCGTCGAGGACGCGCTCAAGAAGTAACCTCGCCGCGTTGGCCTGGGCCGGTTGCGAATCGGCCCGGGCGGCGCTCATTTTGGTGATGGTCCGAGAAGGCGGTCGGATTCCTTCTTGACGACCGCGTAGCATTCGCAGCACAAGGACTCGAGTTTGGGTCGGTCCAGCACCGTAATTTGCCCGCGATGATACTCGATGACGCCGAGCTTCTGCAGTTTGCCGGCGGCTGCCGTGACGCCCTCGCGCCGTACGCCGAGCATGTTGGCGATCAGTTCCTGCGTCATCGTGAGCTGGGTCGACGATAGCCGATCGAGCGACAGCAGCAGCCAGCGGCACAGTTGCTGATCGAGCGAGTGGTGGCGGTTGCAAACGGCGGTCTGGGCCATTTGCGTGATCAAGGACTGCGTATACCGAAGCAGGAGCAGCTGCATTTCGCCGCTCGTGTGAAACTCGTCCTTGAGCAGCTGCCCGGCGAGCCGATAGGCGGTGCCGGCACTCTGCACGATCGCGCGGCTCGGCGTCGTCTCCCCGCCCATGAACAGCGCAATACCGATCAGGCCCTCATTGCCGACGACGGAGATTTCGGCCGACGCGCCGTTTTCCAACACATATAACAATGAGACGATACAGTCAGCCGGAAAATAAACGTGGCGTAACGTGTCGCCCGACTCATAGAGCACCTTGCCGAGCGGCATCTCCACGAGGTGCAGGTGCGGGAATAATCGCTGTCGATCCGCCGGGTTGAGCGCAGCCAGCAGATGGTTATCTCGCGGTGAATGGGCTTCGGAGCCGGACATCGAGTTTGGATCCCGTAGGTTTAGAAAGGAGGTATCGAGCAACGAGAATAGCATGCGCTACAGACCGGTATGTACGTAACCGCACCCTGCGGCGATCTAGCGCGAAGTAGATGCCACACCGGCGAATAATCGCCAACCGGGCACCGGGCGACAAGGTACGCTCGCGAACAGACGCCGCTGTCGCGGCGCGCGCAGGATGAGTTTCAGGCTTTTTTTGCTCCAGAAACTCCCATATCGAGGAAATTACCATGAATAAAGTGCTCAGCATTGCCGTGTTGGCCGCGACGCTCGGGATCCCCTTTAGCGTCGCGCAGGCAGGCCGCGACGGCGAGACTGCGAATCTATTCCGCGGCTCCGATCGCAGCTCCGCGTTCTTTCAGCAGAGCTACGGCTACGCGGTGTTCCCGACGATCGGCAAGGGCGGCCTCGGAATCGGCGCAGCGCATGGCAGCGGCCATGTCTACGCGCACGGCCGGCGCATCGGCCGGGTCTCGATGACACAGCTCAGTGTCGGCTTCCAAGCCGGCGGCGAAGCCTACAGCGAAATCATTTTCTTCCAGGACAAACAGTCGTTGGACGCGTTTACCTCGGGGAATTTCGAATTCAGCGCCGACGTCGGAGCAGTCGCGATTACGGCGGCAGCCGACGTGAGTGTGGGTACGACGGGAGCAGATGCGGGCGCGAGCGCCGGCAAACGTGACGCGGCGACGGCCAGCGAGTTCAATCATGGGATGGCGGTGTTCACGATCGCCAAGGGCGGCCTGATGTACAACGCGACCGTCGCGGGCCAGAAGTTCTCGTACTCGAATCGCGATGCACATTAATTGACCGGTCGTCGGTGCACGCGAAAAATGCTGCACCGACGTCATTTGCCTGAAGGAACAAAGACATGCTGATGACCATTGCCGTGATTCTGTTGGTGCTCTGGCTGCTGGGGCTCGTGACTTCGACCACGATGGGCGGGTTCATTCATATCCTGTTGGTGCTCGCGATCATCGCGATTCTCGTGCAGGTCATCCAGGGCCGCCGCGGCTAAAGACGTCTCGACGTATCGGCGCGCCCCGACGCGCGCCGCATCTCAACGCCGCGCAGGCAGAGCTGCGCGCAGGATCGGATCGGCGTCGCGAAACACGCGGTCGGCATTGGCTCGCTGTTCGGCGGGCATGATGCCGTAAAGCGCTGCGAATGCCGGCAGGAACGCTTTGGTTCCGGCTGCGTGTGCTGCGCTGATCGCGGCGAAGGAGCGCAGATCGTCGATCGCCGACATCGTCGCGGCGCTCTCGCGCCGCTCCCGGCTGATCGCGTCGATGGTTTCATCATTGCGTCGCACGAGATCTGCGACTGCAGCCCAAAGTGGTTCCTGAGCCGGCGTAATTCGCAGCCGATCGTGCAACGCCTGCATATGCCATTGCGCCGGGTCCGGCGGCGGGTGGGAGACCGAACTCGCTGCGATCGACGAGTTGCCGTCATCCGCGGCGAACACCGGGGTGACCACACTCATCGGGGAGATGAGTGTGGCTGCGGCGAGGGTGCTCGCGCCGCATAGCTGTCGCACATGAGTCCGCATGCGATCGCCTATCGTGAGGCGATCGCCGGATTATTGATGATCACTTCGACGCGGCGATTTTGTTGCCGTCCGCTCGCCGAGTCGTTGCCCGCGACCGGATTGCTCTCGCCCTTGCCGGATGCCGTGAGGCGACCTGCATCGATACCTTGGTCCCGCAGATAATGGCGCACCGATTCGGCGCGTCGCTCCGATAGGCCCTGGTTGTAGTCCTCGGATCCGACGCTATCCGTATAGCCCTC
>JBEKSM010000024.1:0-86708 GCA_049517075.1 Steroidobacteraceae bacterium
TGGGGGTAGCCGAACAATGCGGAGAGTTGCCGATTCGCATACCGGATCGTGCCGGATCCGTCGACGATGATCATCGCGTCCGGAGCCGCATCGAGTGCGCTGCGCGCCAGTTCCGGCGGAGCATCCCGCATTGGCGTTCCTCCTTGCTGTTAACCCACTCTAACAGATCGACGCCGACGGCAGCGCAGTTCGTCGGACGGGAATCGTCGCGTGATTCCGCATTGCGGTGTTGCGCGTCCGATCGCCGACGAAGAGCCGCTCGCATTGCTGCGCCGCGCGTCATAACGATGGCGTGACCCGCGCATTTTATGCATGATCCAGCTCATGCAAAAATTCATCGTGCTCGCGCTGCTGCTGTTCGGGGCCGCCGGGGCATCAGCCGACGAGGCGGCGATCGTGCAGTCCGTCTACGCGCACGCGGACTCGCACTTGTTGTGGAGCGCTCATGGGCTGCCGAGCCGGCAGGCCCGCGAACTCGTCGACTTATTGCATACCGTTGATGCCTTCGGCCTCGTGCCCGGCGACTATGGCATCGATTTGATCGACGCGCACGCCGGCCAATGGAATGCCGAGGCGCCCGACGCGGACTGGTCGCAATATGACTTCGTGCTGACACGCGCGGCGGTTCGGCTGATCACGCATTTGCACTATGGCCGAATCGATCCGCACACCGCAGGATTCGAGCTGCCCGAGCCGCGTAACGACTTGGATGTGGCGGCGACCGTCGCCGCACTTGCGACCGCGCCGGATGTGACCGGCGCCATCGCGGCAGTTGAACCGAAGTTCTACCACTACGCGCTGCTGAAGTCCGCGCTCAGGCGATATCGCGACTTGGCGGCCGATTCGACGCTGACCGAACTGCCGAACTTCGGCCGCAAGACCTTGCACGGCGCAGATGCCTACGCCGGTGCAGTGGGGCTGCGCAGGCTTCTCGCGGCAGAAGGCGATCTCGATGTCGCCGTCGCCGCGCAAGTCGACGACCCGGACACCTTGGATGCTGCGCTGGTGGCGGCGCTCGCGCGTTTTCAGGCGCGGCACGGACTGAAAGCCGATGGAGCGCTCGATGCGGCGACCTATGCGGCCTTGACGACGCCGATTGCGCGGCGCGTACGGCAAATCGAGTTGACACTCGAGCGCTGGCGGTGGCTGCCGGCGTTTCGGGCGCCGCCGATCATCGTCAATATCCCGGAATTCCGCTTGTTCGCGTTCAATACCAAGGACGACCGCGCCGCCAGCATCTTGCAAATGGCGGTTATCGTGGGCCAGGCGTATCGCGACAAGCAGACCCCGGTTTTCGTCGGCGACTTGAAATGGGTGGTTTTCCGCCCATATTGGGATATACCACGGAGCATTGTCTTACGGGAAATGCTGCCAAAGTTGCGTGCGCACGCGGATTATGCGCAGCGCAATCATCTTGAGATCGTGGACGGCGAGGGCGATGACGGCAAAGTGTTGGCGCCGACCGCGGCTGCAATTGCAGCGCTTGCCGCAGGGACGGTGCGACTGCGGCAGCAGCCGGGCGATGACAACGCCTTGGGTTTGATCAAGTTTTTGTTTCCCAACGCGCACAATGTCTATCTGCATTCGACGCCGGCGCGCGAGCTGTTTGCCGCTTCACGGCGCGCATTCAGCCATGGCTGCATTCGCGTAAGCGAACCGGAGGTGCTGGCGGCCCATGTTCTACGTAATTCCGCGCAAGTGTGGGACGCGGACCATATCGATGCGGCGATGCACGATGTTTCGTCGAATAATGCACGTGTGAGCCTCCGGGAACCGATACCGGTGATGATACTGTATGGAACCGTGATGGCGACCGAGGCGGGCCCGGTGCAATTTTTCGAGGACATCTATGGTCACGACCGTCGGCTCGAAGCGCTGCTGCATCTTGCGCCAGTTAACAGTCGGGCGCCGCGGCCTTAGAGTAGGATAAATGCCTGAATTGGAGATCGCCGCCATCGATAAACCGACACCAGCATCCTTGAGCCAAGCGCGTCCGATGCGCGCCGAAACCGGCCTCAGTCGCCGCGGCTTCCTGCTGCGCGCGGCCGGCGCCTGTACAGCCGTCGGCGTCTTCGCACAGGCGACCGCGCTTGGCGCGAGTGTCGATCCACTGGAGTCAACCGGCGTCGCGGGATCGCGCAGCCTGCGTTTCGTGCACACGCATACCGGTGAGACACTGACGACCGCCTATTTTGACGGCGGCGCTTACAACCTCGCCGGCTTGAATGACGTCAATCACTTGCTGCGCGATTTTCGCACCGGCGAGTCTCATGTGATCGATCCGCCGTTGCTCGATATTCTCTATGAATTGCAGCGCCGCGCGGATCACGATGCGCCCTTTGAGGTCATCTCCGGTTATCGCTCACCGGCGACCAACGCGATGCTGCGACAAAACTCGAGTGGCGTCGCGGAGCACAGCCAGCATCTGCTGGGCAAGGCGATCGATGTACGGCTCAGCGGCTACTCGACCCGCCGCCTCAGCGAGCATGCGCGCGCGCTGGCGCTCGGCGGCGTCGGTTTCTACGCGAGCTCGGATTTCGTGCACATCGACACCGGGCGCGTCCGGTCCTGGTAGCACGCGCGGCCGTCCGCATGGGTCTTTAGATCTCGAGATTGTCGATGAGTCGCGTGTCGCCGATCCGCGCGGCACCCAATACCACCATCGGCCTCCCGGCAGTTGGCGCTCGCAGATCGCTGCGGCTGCGAATCGCGACGTAGTCCGGTTTCCAGCCGCGCTCGACGAGGAACTCGATTGCGGCCTGTTCGATGGCCGGCCAATCGGTGCGTCCGGAGTGCGCTTCGCGGCGCGCCTCGGCGATTGCGACTTGCAACTGCGCGGCCTCGACGCGCTGGCGATCATCCAAATAGCCGTTGCGCGAGGACAATGCAAGTCCGCTGTCTTCGCGCACGGTCTCTCCCGCGAGAATCTCGATCGGCAGATTCAACTGGCGCACCATGTTGGTGACGATCAGCAGCTGCTGGTAGTCCTTCTTGCCGAACACCGCGGCATTCGGCCGCACGATGTTGAAGAGCTTGAGCACGACGGTGCAAACGCCCGTGAAGAATCCGGGCCGCACCGCGCCCTCGAGAATGTCGGCCAAGTCGGTGGGTGGCTGCACCCGGTATTCTTGAGCCACGGGATAGATCTCGAGCGGACCCGGCGCAAATACGATGTCGCAGCCGCCGCCGGACAGCAGTTCGCAGTCACGCCGCAGCGTGCGCGGATATTTGACGAAATCGTCCTGCGGACCGAACTGCATGGGGTTGACGAAAATGCTGGCGACCACGAGACCGCTGCGCTCACCGTCGATACGCGCGCGCGCGGCGCGAATCAGCGACAAATGTCCTTCGTGCAAATTGCCCATGGTCGGCACGAGGCAGACGGGCTCGCCCGGCGGCAAGGCCGCGCGCAAATCAGCAATCGTCTCTATTACGCGCACGGGGTCGCCAGCTAGAAGCTATGCAGTGCGTCGTCGGGAAACCGGCCTTCCCTGACGTCCTTGACGTATTGACCGACTGCACTTTGGATCGTGGCGCCACCAGCCATGAAGTTGCGCACGAAGCGCGGCGGGGTCTCGGGAGTCAATCCGAGCATGTCGTGCAAGACCAGCACTTGGCCGCTGCACGCGGTGCCGGCGCCGATGCCGATCACCGGCACTGGAGACTCCTTCGTGAGCTCGCGCGCGAGCGCCGCCGGGACCATCTCGAGCAGCAGGAATTGAGCGCCTGCGCCGACGAGCTCCTGAGCCTGCGCGCGCAAGGTGCTCGCAGATGCCGCGTCGCGGCCTTGTACACGATAGCCGCCGAGAGCGTGCACGGACTGCGGTGTGAAGCCGAGGTGCGCGCAAACGGGGATGCCCCTTTCGACGAGCAGCCGGACGATCGGAGCAGTCCACCCGCCGCCTTCGAGTTTGACCATTTGCGCGCCGGCTTGCATGAGTCGTATCGCATTGCGAACGCCCGAGTCGGCAGAGTCTTGGTAGCTGCCGAACGGCATGTCGGCAATGATCCAGGCGGTGCGATTCGCGCGGGCCACGCAGGCCGTGTGGTAGATCATCTCGTCCATCGAAACCGACACCGTGCTCGAGTGGCCTTGCAGCACCATGCCGAGAGAATCGCCGACGAGCAGTGAGTCCACGCCGGCCGCGTCGAGTACGCGCGCGAATGCCGCGTCGTAGCAGGTCAGCATCGTGATTTTCTCGCCGCTCGCATGCATCTCGCGCAGGCGGTGCAGCGTCATGGGTTTGCGATTATGCATAATGCGAGAGTGTAGCACCGGGCTCCGGATGTGCGCGCGGGCCGGTTCAGCCGCGCTCGATCAGGCCCATGAGCGCGTCGTGCGCGAAATGCCCGTCGATGAAGTCGGCCAATCCATCGAGGGTATCGTCGAGAGTCGGCGTGCGCTGCCCGAACAGCGCGCGCAGGACGGCCGGGCTCTCGAACATTCCGTGCACGTAGAGCGCGAGTGTTTGTCCGTATTGCCAGCCGCAGCCTTGCGGGAGCGCGGCGCTAAGCGTGGCCGCGGTGCCTTGCTGCGCCAGGGCGCGCGTCTCGCCATGGCGAATCTCATAGGCCTCGACGTCCAAGCGGGCGAGAGGCGTCCAAAATCCGCGGAGCGCGCCGAACGTATAAGTCCCGCGACGATAGCGCTTGCGACGCTGGAACACCGTGGAGTAGGGCAGTAGTCCCAGCCCTTTTGCCGCTTCCTCGACATGATCGGGATCGCGCAGCTCCGTGCCCAGCATCTGTAGTCCGCCGCAAATCGCGAGTGTCGGCTTGTCGGCGCGCAGGTGCGCAGCGATCGCCGCGTCGAGCCCGTTGGCTCGTAGCCAGGATAAGTCTCCGGCGACGTGTTTTGAACCCGGCAGGATCAACAGGTCCGCCGACGCGATCGATTGCGCCTGCCGCGCCCAGCTCAGCGAGACGCCCGGCACCCGCCGCAGCGCCGCGAACTCATCGAGATTGCTGATCCGCGGATAGGCGACGATCGCGATCGACAGGCCTTCGCCCGAGGGTCTTGCATCGAATACGCCGTCTTCCTCCGGCAGACCATGCTCGCGCCACATCGGCAGTACCGCCAAGGTCGCAAGTCCGGTCACGGCCCGCAGCATCTCGGGCGCCGGAGAGAGCAGCGCAGGATCACCCCGAAACTTGTTGAGCACGAAGCCGCGAAGCAACGCGCGATGCTGCGGCGACAGCAGCTGATGCGTGCCGTACAGATGTGCAAAAGCCCCGCCGCGATCGATGTCGCAAATCAACAGCGTGGCCGCGGCCGCCGCCTCGGCCACGCGCATGTTGACGATATCGGTCGATTGGAGGTTGATTTCTGCCGGCGACCCGGCGCCCTCGATGATGAGTACGTCGTGGCTCGAGCGCAGCTCGTCGAGGCATGATTGGATCGTCGGCCATAAATGGGCCGAACGTTCCCGCCATTCGATCTGCGACAGATCGTCGCGCCGCTCGCCGAGCAGAATCACCTGGCTGTGTGTGTCAGACTCCGGCTTGAGCAACACGGGATTCATGCGCACATCGGGAACGCAGCGCGCCGCGAGCGCCTGAAAATACTGAGCGCTGCCCATTTCCCCGTCGGCAACGACGCGCGCATTGTTGCTCATGTTCTGCGCCTTGAACGGCGCCACTTTGAGGCCGCGCCTGGCATACCAGCGCGCCAGCGCCGTCGCAAGCAGACTCTTGCCGGCGCCGCTGGTCGTACCGCAAACCATGACGGCGCGGGCTTTCGGTTTCAACGCGATGGCGTCTCGAGCGCCGGTCGCCACAAATACACACCCGCGTGCTCGACGATGTTCACCCGCGTGCGAAACGCGAGCGACAGCCAGTCGCCGTCCAAGGCCTCGCGAATCGTTCCGTGGCCAATGAGGCCGTTCGACCCGAGCACGATGAGCCGGTCGGCGGTCAGCGCCAAGGACAAATCGTGGATTGCGCTCAGCACACAGACGCCGCCGTGCCGCGCCTGCGAGCGCAACAGCCGCGCGATATCCTCCTGGTGCGGCGGATCGAGGTGCGTGGTCGGCTCGTCGAGCAGCAACACCGGCGCCTCGACCGCGAGTACGCGCGCGAGGTAGACGCGCTGCCGCTCCCCGCCCGAGAGCGTCGTGAGCCTGCGTGCGGCCCACGATAGGGAACCCGTTGCGAGCATCGCGCGGCGCATCGCGGCGTCGTCTTCCGACTTGCGGTGCGCGAGCCAGCCGCTGTGGGCGAAGCGGCCGAGTCCGACGACCTCGGATGCGGTGAGATTCGTCGCGCCGCTGCTCTGCGCGAGCCAGGCAAGGCGTCTTGCGCGTTCACGCCGCGACCATGCCGCGAGATCCCGTCCCTGCAAGGTTACCGATCCGGCGTGCAGCGGCAGCAGCCCCGCGAGTGCGCGTAGCAAGGTCGACTTGCCGGAGCCGTTTGGGCCGACGATCGCAGTCCAACTGCCGGCGGCGAGTTGCAGCGTCACATTGTCGAGCACGGTGCGTGCGCCGTAGCCGACCGCGAGCGCGCGGCAGGCAAGCGCGGGTATCGGCGACGGTGGCGCGGCCGGTAGTTGAAGCTGCAGCTGCGGTTGATGCGGCAGCCGCACGGCGATCGAAGGTCCCGGCTCACTCATCGCGACTCTTGCGCCACAGCAGGAATACGAGATAGGCACCGCCGACACAGGCGGTGACCGCGCCGACGGGCAATTCCGCGGGGCGGATGATCCAGCGGCTGACGAGATCGGCCGCTTGCAGCAATGCGCCGCCGCAAAGCGGCGCGCCGATCAGCAGCTGGCGATGGTTGACCGATACGGTTTCGCGCACGAGGTGCGGCGCGACCAGGCCGACGAATCCGACGATGCCGACCTGACCCACCGCAGTCGCGGTTGCTAGCGAGAGCACGCCGAGCAGCGCCAAGCGCAGCATCGGCAGCGACAGGCCCAGCGATTGCGCGGTGTCCTCGCCGAGACTCAAGGCGTCGAGGCCGCGCGCGAGCAACGCCGCCGGTACGAAGCAGATCAGGAACACCGCGCCGAGCAAGCACGCCGACGTCCAGCTCAAGTAGCCCGTGCTGCCGAGCAGAAAGACCTGCATCGTGCGCCAGATCTCCGGCTTCGTGAGCAACAGCAACGAGGTGACCGCGCTCAGCAGAAACGCGACGACGATGCCCGCCAGCAACAGATTCGCGGTCTGCAGCACGCCGCGCGAGAGCATGATCGTGAGCGCAATCGCGGCACAGGCTCCGATGCAAGCCGCTGCGGTGACACCGAGTTTTCCGGCCCAGGCCAAGCCCGCGATCGAGGTATCCGCGGCCAACAAACTGATCGTGACGCCGAGCGCCGCTCCGGATGCCGTGCCGAGCAGGTATGGATCGGCGAGCCGATTGCGAAACACACCCTGGGCGACCGCGCCCGCGAGTCCGAGCAAGGCGCCCGCGAACCATGCCCCGACGGTTCGCGGCAACCGTATCTGCCAGAGGATGATCGAGGATTGCGCGTCCGGCGCAAACAGCCAGCCCAACGAGGTTTCAATGCTCGAGGTGCCGACGATCAGGCTTGCGCCGGTCAGCAGCATCGTGATCGTGAGGCAGACCGCGAGCCACAGCAGCATGCGCGACGAGGAGCGCGATTCGATGCCCGGCACACTGAGGCCGAGAAATGTCGGCGGCGCGCTCATGGGGCAACCCGCGCGAGGCAGTCGTCGATCGCGCGCATACCGTCCGCGACGCGCGGGCCCGGTCGCACGATCGTGTCGTCGACTTCCGACGAAAAAGAGCAGAGCCGGTGTTCCTTGACCGCTCGTATCTGGTCCCAGCCGGGTCGTTCCGCGAGTGCCGGCGCGTCCTTCGGAGAAATGAAAATGACGTCCGGATTGTAGCGTACGACGTATTCCGGATTGAGCTTGGGAAATGCGCCGAGATCCGCGCCGACGATGTTTCGCGCTCCCAGCCGCGTGAGCAATTCACCGATGAACGATGCGGCGCCGGCCGCATAGGGCGCGCGGTCGACCTCGAAATAGACGCTCGGTTCCGCGCCATGGCGGCGAAGAAGCGCCTGCGCTCCGATACGGTCGACGCCGGCGGCGATCGATTCATTGAGCCGGCCTGCTTCTTGCTTGAGCCCGAGAATCGCGCCGATCGTCGCGACCGTATGCGCGATGTCGCCATATCGATCCGTCTGCAGCGCGAACGAAGGGATGCCGAGTGCCGCAAGGCGGTCGGTAATGCGTTGCGAGCGGCTCACGAGCACGAGGTCGGGCTTGAGTGCGACGATCAATTCGACCTCGGCATCATCGAGACCGCCCGCTTTCGGTAGCGATCGCACCTGCGGCGGCCACTGCGAATAGCGGTCCGTCGCGACGAGCCGATCGCAGGCGCCGATCGCGCAGACGGTTTCAGTCAATGAGGGTAATAGCGTGATGATGCGCTGAGGCGGGTGATCGAAGGCCACATCGCGTTGCGCGTCATCACGTAGCGACTCGGTCGCGTCCGCATGTGCGGCCGCAGCACCGAGAGCCCAGAGGATCCCGATTGCCAGCGCCGCCGCGGACGATGAGCCGCAAAACATGTTCCCACCCTCCGCGCACCCGCCGTGCACACGCCGGACTGTTTCGCTCGGTCGAGGTGGAGAGTCATCCGATGCAGGAGTTCGCGACTTCAAACGCCGGTCATTCCGCACCGTCGTTGCCCACCGCAACACGTGCCGCCACGTCGCAGGTCGGTATACGGGCTCGTGAGCGGAACATCCCGGCCAAGTCGCCTTCCCACGCTGAGCTGCGCAGTGGCATGAGGACTTGACTTAACTCACCTACCGTTGCGGGGGCAGCGCCGGACTGGCCTCATCGAGAGGCGACACCGGCTTCCCGTTTCATCCGCCGGCAGTATCGCCGGCGGACTCCTGAACGTCGCGAGATTTTGCGCGCCGCTACTGCTTTGGTCAACATCCGGCCAAGGCTCAGCGAAAGCTATAACGCGTCGAGACCGAGACCGCCCTGCCGGCGGTGTTGTAGCCGTTGGCGAGTTCGTAATGGCGGTTCAGCGCATTGTCGAGCCGCATCGACATCGACCACGCGCGTGTCAGATGCAGCTTGCCGAACAATGACGCCAACAGGTAGCCCCCGTCCTCGACGGGCGCGTCGCTGATGACGTCGACGTCGGGGCGCGGACCCGAGAGCAGCAGATCCATGCCGATCTCGCCCTGACCGATCTTGCGAGCGGCGTTGAGCGTGAAACTGTGCTTGGTCCTGCGTAGCAGCTGCGTATTGTCGACGAGGTCGCGCGGGTCCTGCAGGCTGGCCTCGAGGTGCACGGCCCAGGGGTCCGCGGTCAATTGCCAGCTCGCCTCGATTCCCCGGATGCGCGCGCGGTCGACGTTCTCGTTCTCGCCGCCGTAGAGCAGGTTGGCGGGGTCATTGACGAACACGATGAGATCATTGATCGTATTCTGAAACGCGGCAAACGTGATCTCCTGGTGCGCATCGATGCGCGACTTGATGCCGAATTCGAAGTTGCGCGAGCTCTCCGGCAGCAGCGACGGGTTGCCGGCGAAACCGAACCGGTCGGTCGCGGTGGGCGCGCGAAATGCGGTTCCCGCCGACAGCACCAACAACGTGTCGGCCGTGATCGAGTATCCGTACTCGGCGTTATAGGTCGTGTGATCGCCGAATGCGGGGTGATGCGCCTCGCCGACCGCGAGCAGTAACCGATTGAGCCCTTCGGTCAATTGGTCCTGGAGGTAATAGGTTTGCGTTCGTGTGTCGATTGAATAGCCGGTCCCGTAACTCAAAGAATTCGTCTGCTCGTCGGCTAGAATCGCTCCGAACGTGAAAACTTGGCTCAAATCGCCGTTCGTGGTTTTCACGTCGTTTTGCCAATCGATTGTTTGGCGCGCCGTGTAATCGAAATCACCCGCCGGGCTCGCCGCATACGGGTCATCCTGTTGCTGCCGCAGATCGTCGACGACGCGGCTCCAGGTCAAGCGTGAATGCCAAGCGTCGGTGAAATCGCCGCTCGCATGCACCGCGAACAGGCTATTGGTGAAATCCTCGTTGAGCGGCGTGAACGAGCTGAATGCCGTGAAGTCAGTATTGTAATTGGCGCTCGCGTACTGCGTGGCACCGGTCGCCTGGTAATAGCGGGCGCCGAGTTCCACCGCGCCGAGGTGGGTCACGAACGCCGCGGTACCCGACAAATTCTTGTAGCCGCTGTCCTGCGTATCGGCCGCATAGGTTGGAAAGCCGGCGCTTTGCTGTCCGGTCAATGCGGCCTGCAGGCTCGTGCCGCCGCCCGTGTAGTTGCCGTCGGCCGCAAACTCGCCGGTGCCGTAGCGGCCGTAGTCGAGCATGAGGTCGGCGCCCGAAGCGCCGCCCGTGCGTGTGATCAGATTGACGACGCCGCCGATCGCGTCGGTGCCGTAAATCGTCGAACGCGGGCCCTCGACGATCTCGATATGGTCGAACAGTTCCGGAGACAGGTTCATCAACGGTGCGAGCGCTTGTGTGCCCGAGTTGATGCGCACGCCGTCGATCATCACGATCGACTGGTCGCTGTTGGCGCCGCGAATGAACAGCGACAGCGGCTGACCCGGGCCGCCGTAGCGGTCGATGTCGAGGCCTGCGTGAAAGCGCAGCACGTCGCCGAGATCGATCGCGACGGAGTCCTCGAGTTCCGCCCGGTCGATGACCAGCACGGGCTCGAGAGCGAGGCTCACCGGCTGCGCGACACGCGTCGCGGTCACGACGATCTCGTTCAAGGGATCGCCCGGATCGGCTGCGGCGGCATGCGCGCGCCAGGCGGTGGCGGTCAGAAATGCACAGGCGGCGAGCGCCGCGCTTCGTAAAGTGGGGGCCATCGAATCTCTCCACGCCATGCAGTCCCGCATGCCGCGTTAGGGGTCAAAAATCCGCGTGTGGAGTTTGGGGGCGTCCGCCGATGCGTCGGGTAGGCACGGGCGCCGCCCGGCACCCTCCGCGCCACGGTTCGTCGCCAGGCCGGTCTCCGGGCTTACGAGCTGCCATGCGTGGCATGGCTGCACGGTCACCTTCCCAAGCCCGATGGCTCAGTGGTTGCCGCTCATGTTCCAAGCGGCCGACAGTGTTTTCGCTCGATCACCGTTGCGGGGGCAGCGTGGGAATTGCGCGATCGCCGCGCGTCCTCACTTCCCGTTTAACCGGATCGCGTTGCAATCCGGCACCTGACGCGACGCATGGTGCTGGCTCCATGCCGGGTCTGTCAAGCGCGATGCTGCCTTCCGCGGCCCGTCGTGCGAAACTGACCGCCATGCAGTCCGAAGTCATCGCAATTCTCGAAACGCGCACGGGCGCAAATCTCGGGCAACTGATCGCGAGTCGCGGCGGTGTAGCGATGCTCGCGCCCGCACTTGCCGAGGAGCCCGATCTCGATCCCAATGAGCTGCGCGGTTTGGTCGAGCTGTGGCGCACCCACCCGATGAAGATCGTGATTTTCCAAACCGGGGTTGGTACGCGCGCGTTGTTTCAGGCCACCGACGAGCTCGGCCTCACCCAGGAGCTGCTAAGGTTGCTCGAGGCGAGCACGGTCGTGGTGCGCGGACCGAAACCCGTCGGAGAGCTCAATGCGCGCCGCGTACAGATTGCGCACCGCGCGAACGCCCCGTTCACGACTGCCGACGTGCTCGAGATCATCGCCGGCATCCCGGTTGCCGACGAGCACGTGCTGATTCAACAATATGGCGCGCCAAATCGCGAGCTACGCGCCGCGCTCGAAGGGCTCGGCGCGGAGGTTCATGAGATCGCCACGTATCGCTGGGCATTGCCCGCAGATCTGCGACCGCTGTTGAACTTGATAGCCGCTCTGGCGCAGGGGCGCGTCGATGCGCTCGTGTTCACGAGCGCCGTGCAAGTTCACAACCTGTTCTCGCTGGCCGAACCGGCGCAGGCCGGTGCATTGGCCGAGCAAATCAACCGCTGCGTCGTCGCCTCGATCGGACCGGTATGCTCGCGCGCGCTCGAGCGATTCGGGGTCAAGCCGACGTTCGAGGCGAAACCGCCCAAGCTTGGGCCGCTGCTTACGGCCTTGGAGGGCGCGCTGTCAGCGCGACGCCCCGATTAGAGACCCGGCGCGTGAACCGCGCCGGCTGTTGTCTCTAGCGCTTCACCGCGTGGTGATGATGGCTGTGGCCGTGGGCCTGGCTGTGGTGACTATGGTGGCTGCGATGGTGGCTATGGTGAGGCGCGGCAAACGCAGCGGTGGCAGTGAGCAGCAGGACCGCGATGACGGAAAGTTTGATCATGATCTCGATTGTCTTCCAGATTGTGAGCGAGCTTTAAATTATAACTCGTTGATAGCCCGACAACAAATGCTTCACTGCGATTCCCGCTTGAGCACCGCTTCGACCCATGGCGTCGACCAGCCGCTGCGCAGGCCCCAGTAGTAGAACAAGAGCCCGGAGACCGCGACGCTCAATTGGTCCCAGCCGTAGCCGATATAGTCGTGGCCCTCAAATTCCTTGCTGCCCGCCCATGACAGCGCTGCGGTTGCGACCAAATAAGCGATCAGCCACCACGCGCCGCGTAGGCTTCGAGCGAAGTCGCGCCAGTCGGCCTGGGCTTGAAAGTAGAGGTAGACCGGTATCGGAACAAACAACAGCAGGATGATTTCGCCGGTGTGCGGCCAACGAGCCCAATAGAGCATCAGCGTGGCGAGCACGAACGCGACCGGCGCGAGCCAAGCTAGGCCCCAGATGCGCAGCGGCCGGTGTAATTTTGGGGCCGTGCGCCGCAATACCATGACGCTGATCGGCACGACGAGGTAGGTCACGATGGTCGCTACCGAGATCACCGCGGCGAGTTTGCCCCAGCCTCTGAAGAAGAATAAAAACACAAACGAGACCAACAGGTTGAACCACATCGCGGGACGTGGGATGCCGGAGCGCGGGTGCAAGCGCCCGAACATGCGCGGCAAGTTGCCGCTGCGTTCCATCGCATAGATCATGCGCGCGGTCGTCGCGGTATAAGTCGTGCCGGTGCCGCTGGGGCTTACGAA
This sequence comes from Steroidobacteraceae bacterium, assembly GCA_049517075.1. Classification (GTDB taxonomy): domain Bacteria; phylum Pseudomonadota; class Gammaproteobacteria; order Steroidobacterales; family Steroidobacteraceae; genus Bog-1198. Next base: position 12,997 of record JBEKSM010000024.1, read on the forward strand.
AGCATCTCCATAGAGCAGGATCGCGAGCCAGTTGAGATTCAGCGCGAGCGCGAGCTGCGCGAACGGCGAGCTGAACTCCAGTCCCGCCCAGCCCTCGTGCAGTTGCTCCGGCGATACCGCGCCGAGGAATGCGATCTGCAGCAGCAAGTAGACGATGGTGCTCAATATGATCGAGCCGAAAATGGCGATCGGCACGTTGCGCCCGGGGTTGTGCGCCTCGCCCGCGAGGTTGACGGGACTTTGGAACCCGTTGTAGCTGAATACGATGCCGCTGGTTGCGACTGCCGTGAGGATCGATGCGGGGTTGGCGATATAGCCGCCGCCGTGGATGCCGACCTGAAAATTCTCCCAATGAAAACCCTTGAACATCAGCGCAATCGCGGTTGCCGCCGGAACGACGAGCTTGAAGAACGTGATCGCGCTGTTGGTGCTGGCAAACACCTTGACGCTCCAGAAATTGAGCAAGAAATAAACGACGACCAGCGCCCCGGCGATGGTCAGGCCCGGGACCGTGAGTTCTCCCTGGCCGTTGGCGGAGTGCACATAAAGGTGCTGCGCCCAGGCCCATGGCCAGGAACTCATATATTGCACCGATGCCTCGGCTTCGACGGGTATTACCGAGACCACGGCGATCCACGTGGCCCAACCGGCGACGAATCCGACCAAAGAGCCATGCGAATAAAATCCGTAGCGAATCGAGCCGCCGGATTCCGGGAACATCGCGCCGAGTTCGGCAAATGTCAGAGCGACGAATAGGATTACGATCGCGCCGATGATCCAGGCATAGATCGCGCCGGGACCGGCCAATTGGGCCGCGCGCCACGCGCCGAACAGCCACCCTGAACCGATGATCGACCCCAAGGCGGTGAACAACAGCGCGATGACGCCGACCTCGCGGCGAATTGGAGATTCATTGCTCATGTCCGGGTGCTCGTGGTCGCAGGCGTATGTTCACCTTTGTTCCAATATGCCACATCGGCGGCTCCGGCCGCACGAAGTAGTGACCGGCGTCACTTGTCGGATTGCGCAGTTCATAGAAAATACCCACCGGCGCCGGCCGCCGTTGTGCGATTGTCGAGCCGTATCTCGAGGAATGGAAAATGCTATTCAGACTCAGGGCTTTCGGACTGCATCTGCTGGGCAGCGCAACCGCGCTCACGCTCGTGTTGGGAACGCTTTACCTCGGATGGTATGCCTGGCCCGGCTGGTATCTCTGCGATGCGAAGAACGTCGTCATCGTGTTGATGGGCGTCGATCTTGCGCTCGGTCCGTCATTGACGCTGATCATCGCCAATCCGCGCAAGCCCGGCCGCGTGCTGGCACGCGACGTTTCGATCATTGTCGCGGTCCAGTTGATCGCCCTGACCTACGGCAGCATTCAGCTGTGGACGGGCAGACCGCTGTATTACGCATTTTCCGAGTCGGTTCTGCAGGCTGTGCAGGCGTACGATCTCGCCCCCGACGCGGTCGCCGTGGCCGAGCAGCAGAATTCGCCGCTGCGGCCGCATTGGAATAGCTTGCCACGCTGGATCTGGGCGCCGTTGCCGCAAGATGCGACCCTTCGCAAGTCGATTGTCAAGTCGGCGATCGGCGGAGGTCCCGACGTGATCGAAATGCCGCAATATTTCAGACCTTGGCAAGAAGGACTCGAGCAGCTGCGCCAGAAGCTAAAACCGGTCGGCGAAGTGGGCTATTTCACCAAACCTCAAAAGATTTTGCTCAAAGAGCGCATGCAGGCCGACGGTCTCGCAACCGATCAAGCCAACTCGATCCCGCTGACCGGCCGCGGATTCCCTCCGTTGCTCGCGGTCTTCGATCCGAAGTCGTTGCAGTTCAAGGAGTACGTGTCGGCGAAGTGATTTGCGGGCGGTGAGTGTTGCCCTCAGTGGAGCTGCGCAGCATTCCAGCCGCCACCCAGCGCCTCGATCAAGGCGACGCTCGCCTGCAACCGGTCCGATAGCACGGTCAGCGCCGTTTGTTCGCTGCTCAAGGTCGTGGTTTGCGCGGTGATCACGCTGCTGTAGGGCACGGTGCCGGCCTTGTATTGATTTAAGGTAAGCGCTTCGGCTTCGCGCGATGCTTTGACCGCTGCCTCTTCGATGACGGCCTGCTTCTCGAGCACGCGCAAGGTGACGATCTCGTCTTCGACCTGCTGCAGGCCGGCGAGTACGATCTGGCGATAGGTATCGATGCTGGCCTCATAGGCGGCGCGCGCCTGGGCGACTTCTGCGCGGCGCAGGCCGCCGTCGAACAGCGTGCCGGCGAGCGAGGGCCCGACCGACCAAATTCGGTTGGGGACCGTGAATAGCTTGCTCAAGCTGGTGCCCGTATATTGATCCGATCCTGAGAGCGTCAGACTCGGAAAATAGGCGGACACTGCGACACCGATCTGGGCGCTGGCCGCCGCCACCTTGCGCTCGGCCTGCGCCACATCGGGTCTGCGTTCGAGCAGCGTCGACGGCAGTCCCGGCGGCACCGTCGGAACGTCGGCGCGCATCGGCATCGGAGTCAGCGAAAAAACCGCTGGCTGCTCGCCGACGAGCACGGCGATCGCGTGTTCGAGGATCCCGCGCTGGATCTGCGCATTGACCTGCTGGGCCTGACTCGACAGCAGCTGCGCTTGCGCGCTCACGACGTCGGCTTTGGCGGCCACTCCGTAGTGATAGCGGCTTTCGGTAATCTTCAGCGATCTTTCTTGCGCGACGACCGTGTCGTCGAGCAGCCGTTGCAGTTGGTCCTGCGCGCGCAGTTCGAAATAGTCGGTCGCGAGGTCGCCTTGTGCCGTGAGGCGCGTGAGTGCAAGCGCGGCCGCGCTCGCCTGCGCCGACGCGATGTCGCTCTCGAGCGTGCGCCGGGTCTGACCCCAGATGTCCAGGCTCCAGCTTGCGGTCGCGCCGGCGGTGTCGGTGGTCAGCGTCGGCGACCCGTCGGTGGAGCCGCGCTCGCGACCGGCATTGAGCCCGATCGTCGGAAAAAACCCTGATCGCGCCTGACTCACGAGTGCGCGCGCCTGGTCGACGGCCGCCGCGGCTGCCTTGACGTTCTGATTGGAGACGTCGATTTTGACTTCGAGCGCATCGAGGGTCTCGTCGTCGAAGATTTTCCACCAGGGCTCATGATTCAGGGTGTCGGCGGGTTCGGTCGGCTTCCAACCGGACTCTTCTTTGTAGGCCGGCGCGGCGTCAAAAGCCGGACGCTGGTAATTCGGACCGACCGCGCATGCAGCGACGAGCGCGCCGGCGACCGCGATACCTGCGGCGCGAAAGACCGTCACTGCGCACCCGCGTTGATGGGGCTGGATTCGTAGGGATTGATCATGCGGGCACGCTTGTTGCGCCTCCAATAGCGATGCACGTACAAGTACACGACCGGCGTCGTATAAATCGTGAGGATTTGACTGACGACCAGGCCGCCGACCACCGCAATGCCTAGCGGGCGGCGCACCTCGGTGCCTTCACCGAATGCAACCGCGAGCGGCAGCGCGCCGGCAATCGCAGCGCAGGTGGTCATCATGATCGGGCGGAAGCGCAGCGAACAGGCGCGAGCGATCGCTGCGCGCGGATCGAGACCGAGCGTTCGCTCGGCATCGATCGCGAAATCGATCATCATGATCGCGTTCTTTTTGACGATTCCGATCAGCAGTAGAATGCCGAGAAACGCGATCAAGCTGAACTCCGTGCCCGTGGCCATCAACGCGAGCAGCGCGCCGACGCCTGCGGACGGCAGCGTCGAGAGGATCGTCAGCGGCTGGCTGTAGCTTTCATAGAGCACGCCGAGCACGAGGTAGATCGCGAGCAGTGCTGCCGCGATCATCGCAGGCAAATTGCCCATGGCCTGCTGAAACTGCTTGGCGGTGCCATAGGCGGCGCCGCGCACGCTCGTCGGCATGTGGATTTGATTCATCGTGCGCGCGATCGCGTCGAGCGCCTGTTTCAAGGCCACGCCCTCGGGCAGGTTGAACGCGATCGAGGTCGATACCGAGGTACCCGTGTGGTTAACCGTGACCGGCGTCGTGCTCGAGCTGAAATGGCTGAACGCCGAGAACGGCACGACGGTTTCGGTGCTGAGGCTGATCGCCGAGCCGGTCGAGGTATTGCCGCGCCCCGCGTTCGCCAAGGAGTTGGCGGCGAGGTTACGCGCGAGATCTTCGGCGACCGCCGCCGCCGAGCTCGCGCCGGTTGCCTCGGTCGCCGCGGTCAATGTCGCCGTGCCGGCGACCGCCTGCGTCGCCTGCGTGCCGCTCACCGAACCGCCAGCGGTGCTGATGTAGAGGTTCTTGAGCGTGTCCGGGTTCTGCCAAAACTGGGGTGCGACTTCCATGACGACGTGGTACTGCTGCGGACTGAACGGATTGTAGATCGTCGAGATCTGCGCCTGCGCAAACGCGTCGCCGAGCGCATTGTCGATCTGGATTTCGGTCAATCCGAGCCGCGAGGCGGAATCGCGGTCGACGATCAGATCCGCTTCGAGGCCTCCGGGCTGCAGATCGCTGTCGACGTCGGTGACCTCGGGCACCGATTGCAGCGCAATTCGAAGCTTCTGCGACCATGAGCGCAGCTCCTGCAAATCGTCGCCGAGCAGCGTGTATTGATATTGCGAATTCGCCGAGCGGCCGCCGGGACCGCCGAAGTCCTGCACCGCCTGCAGATATGTGCTGACGCCGGAGATTTTGGCCAACTGAGGACGCAGCCGCGCGACGATCTGATCCGCCGACTCGCTGCGTTCGGACAAGGGCTTGAGCGTGACCGTGACATTGGCGTTGGCGCCGCCGCCGCCGAACGGCCCGAAGCCACCGCTGCCGACCGCGCCGGTCAGCCTCAGCACACCGGGATCTCGCTGGATGATCTGCGCGGCCTCCTTCAATTTGCCTTTCATCAACTGGAACGAGGAGGTCGCATCGCCGCGAAGTCCGCCCGCTAGTTGCCCGGTGTCCTGTTGAGGCAGGAACCCCTTGGGGATCACGATGAACAGAAACACGTTCAAGATCACGGTTGCCACCAGCCCGGCGAGGATCGTGCGCGGATGACGCAATGCCCAATCGAGCGTTCGCTCATAGTCGCGTCGCAGTCCCTCGAAACCGCGCTCGAATGCCTGGCCGAAGCGGGACGCCGGGCGACTCTGATCACGCCCGAGCAGCCGAGCGCACATCATCGGCGTCGTGGTCAGGGAAATCACCAGCGAAATCAGGATCGCGACCGAGAGCGTCATCGCAAATTCGCGAAACAATAGGCTGAATATGCCGCCGGACAGAATGAACGGCAGAAATACCGCGATCAATGACAGGCTCATCGAGACCACCGTGAAGCCCACTTCGCGCGAGCCGAGCAACGCGGCCTGCATGCGCGGCATCCCCGCTTCGATGTGCCGCGAGGTGTTTTCCATGACGACGATCGCGTCGTCGACGACGAATCCGGTCGCGATCGTGAGCGCCATCAGCGAGAAGTTGTCGATGTTGAAGCCGAGCAGATACATCGCGCCGAACGTGCCGATCAATGAGACCGGAACCACGACCGCTGGAATCAGCGATGCGCGAAAACTGTTCAAGAACATGTAGACGACGAGAATCACCATGATCACGGCTAGCACGAGCGTCTGTTCGACCTGGTGCAGTGAGCCGCGGATCGTGACCGACCGATCGAAGGTCACGAGAAAATCGATCTTGGGGTCGATCGAGGCCTTGAGCAGCGGCAGCTGAGCCCTGATTGAATCGACCATTTCGACGATGTTGGCGCCCGGCTGCTGGAAAATTCGCACTGAAATCGCCGGTTTGCCGTTGAACAGCCCATAGGTTCGGATGTTCTCGGTCGCCCCGTCGCGCATGTCCGAGACCGCGGCCACGTCGCCGAGGCGCACGACCGACCCGCTGCGATTCGCGATGACCAGTTGCCGGTAGGTCTCGGCATCGCGCGCGTTGTCGTTTGTATAGATCTGGTAGTGCAGTCGATCGGTTTCGATCGCACCCTTCGGCGCGTTGGCGTTCGCATTGGAGATTGCCGCGCGCACGTCCTGAAGGCCGATGCCGTACTTGGAAAGCGACAGCGGGTTGAGCTCGACGCGAACCGCGGGCAGGGCGCTGCCGCTGACGTTGACGCCGCCGACCCCCTTGATCTGAGAGAGCCGCTGCAAGATCACGGCATCCGCGGCGTCGTATATCTGGCCCTGCGTCAGTACGTCCGAGGTCATCGCGAGCGCCATGACCGGGAAATTCGCGCTGTTGAGTTTGAAGTACGACGGGTTCTGCGTCAGCGAAGTCGGCAGATCGGCGCGCGCGGCGACGATCGCGGCTTGCACGTCGCGCGCCGCACCGTCGATGTTGCGGTCCGAACCGAAGGTCAGCTGGATGCTCGTGCTTCCGACACCGCTCGACGAGGTCATGTCCTCGACATCGGCGATTGCTCCGAGGTGTCTTTCGAGCGGCGTTGCGACCGTGCTGGCCATGACCTCGGGGCTCGCGCCCGGCAGCGAGGCCGAGACGAAAATCGCGGGCACTTCGATCTTGGGCAGCGGCGCAACGGGCAGCAAGCTGAACGCCGCCGCCCCGCACAGCGCGACGCCGATTGTCAGCAGGATCGTCGCCACGGGCCGCGCGATGAATGGGGCGGAGATATTCATGCGGGCAAGTGCTTCATGCGGTCACCGCCTTGAGCTCGGCGCGCTTCGCGAGTCGATCGAACGCAAGATAGATGACCGGCGTCGTGAACAGCGTGAGGACCTGGCTCACGAGCAGCCCGCCGACGATGCTGACCCCGAGCGGATGGCGCAGCTCCGAACCCGTTCCCGTGCCGAACATCAACGGCAACGCGCCGAATATCGCGGCCACGGTCGTCATGAGGATCGGACGGAATCGCAGCAGGCAGGCCTGGTATATGGCATCGCGTGCCGACAAGCCCTGTTTGCGCTCGGCGTCGATCGCGAAGTCGATCATGAGGATCGCGTTCTTTTTGACGATGCCGATCAGCAAAATGATGCCGATCAGCGCGATGATCGTCAGATCTTCGCCTGCGAGCATGAGCGCGGCCAACGCGCCGATTCCCGCCGAGGGCAGCGTCGAGAGAATCGTGATCGGATGAATGAAGCTCTCGTACAGCACACCGAGCACGATGTACATCACGAGCACGGCGGCCACCAGCAACAGCAGCTCGTTGGTGAGATTGCTGCGAAATGCGAGTGCCGCGCCCTGAAATGTCGTGCGGATGCTTTCGGGGACGCCGGCGCCGGCCTCGGTCTCCTCGATTGCCGTGACCGCCGCGCCGAGCGAGGTGTCCGCGGCGAGATTGAACGACACGGTCGCCGCGGGAAACTGCGCGAGATGATTGATCAGCAGCGGCCGCGTCTCGATGCTGGTCTTGGCGATTGCGGACAGCGGAACTTGGCCGCCGCTCGCCGAGGGTACGTAGATCGAGGCCAGCGATTCGACGCTGCGATACTCGGCCGGATCGGCCTCCAAGATGACCCGGTATTGGTTCGACTGGGTGAAGATCGTCGATACGATGCGCTGGCCGAATGCATCGTAGAGCGCATTGTCCACGGTGCCGACGCTGACGCCGAGCCGCGCCGCGCTGTCGCGGTCGATCGTCACGAAGGCCGCAAGCCCGCTGTTCTCTTGGTTGCTGACCACATCGGCAAGTTCCGGCCGCTCGCGCAGCGCCGCGACGAGCTTCGGCGTCCAATTTGCGAGCGCCGCGGAATCGGCGCTTTCCAGCGTGAACTGGTACTGGGTTCGGCTCAGCGTGTTGTCGAGCGTGAGGTCCTGGGTCGGCTGCATGTACAGTGTGATTCCCGATACGCCGGTCGTCTCGGATTGCAGACGCCGGATCACATCTGCGACGCTCGAGCGGCGGGCCTTGCGCGGTTTCAGATTGATCAGGAACCGTCCGCTGTTGAGCGTCACGTTGTTGCCGTCGATGCCGATGAAGGAACTCAGGCTGGCAACATCCGGATCTCGGAGTATCGCGGCGGCAAGCGCTTGTTGGCGCCCGGCCATCGCCGCATAGGAGATCGATTCGCTCGCCTCCGAAACACCCTGGATCAGGCCCGTGTCCTGGCTCGGAAAGAACCCCTTTGGTATCGAGATGTACAGCAGTGCGGTAACGGCGAGCGTCGCGATCGCGAAATTCAGCGTGAGTCGCTGATGATCGAGCACCCAGGTGAGCCGCCGTGCGTACGCGTCGACGAGCGCCGTGAACCACGGTCCGGCATGTCCGGACGCGTGCCCCGTCGCGGGCCGCTGTTTGAGCAGCTTCGCGCACAACATCGGCACGAGCGTCAGCGAGACGATCGCGGAGATCAGGATCGTGACCGCGAGCGTGACCGCGAACTCGCGGAACAGCCGTCCGACCACATCTTGCATGAACAACAGCGGAATCAGCACGGCGATCAGGGACACGGTCAGCGAGATGATCGTGAAGCCGATCTGGCCGGCCCCCTTGAGTGCCGCCTCGAGCGGCGGCTCGCCTTGTTCGATATAGCGCGCGATGTTCTCGATCATCACGATCGCATCGTCGACGACGAATCCCGTGGCGATCGTGAGCGCCATCAGCGAGAGGTTGTTGAGGCTGAAATTCGCCAGATACATGACCGCAAACGTCCCGATCAGCGACAGCGGCACGGAGAGACTCGGAATGATCGTCGCCGGGACGTTGCGCAAGAACAGAAATATCACGAGCACGACCAAGGCGACGGCGAGCACCAATTCGAATTCGACGTCGGCGATCGACGCCCTGATCGTCGTCGTGCGGTCGGTGAGGACGGTCACGTCGACCCCGGCCGGCAACGCCGCGCGCAAGCTTGGCAGCAGTTCATTGATCCGGTTGACGACATCCACGACATTCGCGCCGGGCTGGCGCTGCACGTTGAGAATCAAGGCCGGCGTCGAGTTCATCCAGCCGCCGAGCTTGGTGTTTTCGGCCCCGGAGATCAGTGTTGCCACATCGCGCAGACGAACGGGCGCGCCGTTGCGGTAGGCGATCACGATCGACCCGTATTCCTCGGCGCCGCCGATTTGATCGTTGGTGTTGACCGTATAGGCGCTGACCGGCCCATCGAGCGTGCCCTTGGGGCCGTTCTGATTCGCGTTGCCGATCGTCGTGCGTAAGTCGTCGAGGTTGAGCCCATAGGCGGCGAGCGCTTTGGGATTTACGACGACCCGAACCGCCGGTCGCTGGCCGCCGGTGACGCTCACGACGCCGACGCCCTTGAGCTGGGAGATTTTCTGCGCGATCCGCGTATCGGCGAGATCCTCGACCGCCGTCAGCGGCATGACCTTCGAGCTGATGCCGAGGCTCAAAACAGGCGCGTCGGCCGGATTGACCTTGGCGTAGATCGGCGGCGCCGGCAGGTCCTGCGGCAGCAGATTCTGCGCAACGTTGATCGCCGCCTGCACTTCCTGTTCGGCGACGTCGATTGCGAGCGCGAGATTGAATTGCAGCGTGATCACCGAGGCCCCGGCCGAACTCGTCGAGGACATCTGCGACAGACCCGGCATTTGGCCGAACTGCTTTTCGAGCGGCGCGGTGATCGCCGAGGTCATGACCTCGGGGCTGGCGCCCGGATAAAAGGTTTCGACTTGGATCGTCGGGTAGGCGACCTCGGGCAATGCAGAGAGCGGCAACTGCAGGAAGGCGATGCCGCCGACCACGAGCAGCGCGATCATCAGCAAGGTCGTCGCGACCGGGCGCAGAATGAAAATTCGCGACGGGTTCATGCCGCAGCCGGCTCACCGGGCTTGGCCGTGTGGTATCGCTTCATGGGCCTGGTGTCATGTGGACTTGGGTCGCACCGCTTTCGACGCGCCCGGCGCTGCCGGAGCCGGCGCCGCGCCCGGCAGTTCCACCGCGGCGCCGTCGCGTAGCCGATCACCACCCTCGGTGACCACGCGATCACCGACTTTGATACCGTCGGTGACCGCGACTCGATCGCCGTCGACCGTGCCGAGCGTGACCGGCCGAACCGAGACCGTGTTGTCCGAGTTGATCAGGTAGACGAAGTTGGTCAACACCCCTTTCGGCGCGCCGCGATGTACTGCCACATTCGGGATGATGAGCTGATTCGGCAATACATTGACGATCAATTGAATGTTGACGAATTGGTTCGGAAACAGCAAACCGTCGGTATTTGCGAATTGTGCGCGCAGCTTGACGGTGCCGGTCGTCGTGTCGATCGCATTGTCGACCGTCAGCAGCTTGCCGTCGGCGAGCTTTGCGCTGTTGGTGCGATCATAGGCCTCGACTTTGAGGCCGGTACCGTCGTGCAGATGCTGCACGACCGTGGTCACGTTGTCCTCCGGAATCGCAAAGATCGCCGTGATCGGCTGCAACTGGTTGACGACCACGACGCCGTTGGTATCGGCGGGCGTCACGTAATTTCCCTGATCGACCTGGCGCAATCCGACGCGTCCGGCGACGGGGGAGATGATGTGCGTGAACTGCAGGTTCACCAACGCGGTGTTGAGCTGCCCTTCGTCCGACTCGATCGTACCTTCGTACTGATCAACGAGCGCCTTCTGCGTGTCGAGCTGTTGCACGGCGATCGAATCTTCCTTGACGAGCGCGTCGTAACGATTGAGGTCGAGTTTCGCATCCGCCAGCAGCGCCTGGTCGCGGCGCAGATTGCCGCGCATCTGTTGCACGGCCGCTTCGTAAGGACGCGGATCGATTTGAGCGAGCAGGTCGCCCTGGCGCACGAGCTGGCCTTCCGTGAACACGATTTTTTGCAGGATCCCGCTGATCTGGGTGCGCACCGTCACCGTGGCGAGCGGCGTAATCGTGCCCAACGCGGGAATGCGCACCAGGATCTCGCCGATGCTCGCGGTCGCGAGCGCCACCGCAACCGGCGCATCCTTGCCGCCGGGCCCCTTGGAAGACGCGTCGAGCGGCGCCTGCTGCTTGTGTTGCAGATGGCGCACGAACAGGATCATGAGCACGACGACAATTGCGAGCGCAATCAAGACGACCCTGCGATTGAGGAATTTTTCGCTTACCACGGTTCCACCAGGTTGCCATTGCGGGCGGTAGACGAGCACATTAACATGCAGGCGATATCAGACTGAACCATCAACCGTGGATCACGGCTTTGGTGCGCGAAGCGCCGCGCTGCGAACGCCAACGACTCGACTACGAAGGCACGGCCTCCACCATGAAGAACCCGAATTGATGCTCAAGGGTCTGATTGTCGCGCATCCCCGCCTGTGGGTATCCATCATCGTCGGCATTGCTATTTTCTTTCTGTTGCCGACTCAGTGGCCCGCGATCAGCCGGGTGCTGGTGGCCTGGAACGGCGCTGTGATTCTCTTTTTGCTGCTCATCTATCTGTGGATGGCGAGCATGAACGCCGAACAGATTTGTCGGCGGTTCATCGAGGAGGACGAGAGCGCGCCCGTGGTGGTCGTGATCGTCACCGCAGCTGCGTTGCTGAGCCTGGTCGCGATCATTGCGGTGCTCTCGACGATCAAACAGGTGGTCGGCACCGAACGCGTCGCGCACATGCTGCTTGCCGCGCTCACGATCGTCGACTCGTGGCTGCTCGTACCGACGATATTCACGGTGCAGTACGCCGATATGTTCTACAGCGCCACGGCCGAGGAACGGCCCTTGCATTTTCCGAATACGTCGATGCCGATATTCTGGGATTTCGCGTATTTCTCGTTCACGATCGCCGCGGCCTGCCAGACCGCCGATGTTTCGACGACGCAACGGTCGATTCGCAAGGTCGTGATCGCGCACGCGCTGATTTCCTTTCTGTTCAATGCGTCGATCCTCGGATTCGCGATCAACGTGTCGGCCGGGTTGTTCGGCTCGTGATGGCCCTGCCTGACCTTTCTTTGCAATCCCGCGGGCCAAAAAGCCAAGCTTGCCACTGGCGTTGATCGCCGGCTGCATGGAATCATTGCCAGGATGGACCCCGAGACAAACCGAAAATCGCGAATCTGGCGCTGGATCCTCATCGGCGTCGTTGCAGCCGTCGTCCTTGCCGGCATCATTTATCAATCCGTGACTTTTTTGTCGCAGCCCGTGGTTAGGCGGGGTCGATTCGCCGATGCGGGCACGCCGCAGTCGGTCGGCGTGAAGACGATCACGCGAGGCGATATCCGGATGGTCGTCAACGCGCTCGGCGCGGTCACACCCCTGACTACGGTCACGGTCACCACGCAGATCAGCGGCTTGCTCATGGAAGTCGGGTTCAAAGAAGGTCAACTGGTCCATAAGGGCCAGTTTCTGGCGCAAATCGATCCGCGCCCCTATCAAGTCGCGCTCGAAGAGGACCAGGCGCAGTTGGCACGCGACGAGGCGACGCTCAAGCAGGCGCAGATGGATCTCGAGCGCTACAAGACGCTCGCCGATCAGACTTCGATCGCCCGGCAAACCTACGAGGACCAGGTTTGGGTCGTCAAACAAAATCAAGGGACCGTTGACTTCGACAAGGCGCAAATCAAGGCGCAGCAGCTGAACCTGACCTACTGCCGGATCGTGGCGCCGAGCGATGGCCGTGTTGGGCTACGCCTCGTCGATCCCGGCAACTACGTGCAAACGACCTCGACCAGCGGCATCGTGGTTCTGACGTTATTGAATCCGATTTCCGTGGTCTTTTCCGTGCCCGAGGACAGCATCCCGCAAATCATGGCGCGGCTGCATGCGGCGGCCAAGATTCCCGTTACCGCGTTCGATCGGGCGAATGTCCAGCAAATCGCCGTCGGCGAATTTGCGGCAATCGACAATGAGGTCGATACGACGACCGGCACGGTGCGACTGCGCGCGAGCTTCGACAATGCCGCGGGCGCGCTGTTTCCGAGTCAGTTCGTCAATGTGGTCATGGCGCTCGATACGCTCAAGGACGTTGTCACGGTGCCGATCGGAGCGGTGCAGCGCGGGGCGCCGGGAACCTACGTCTATTTGCTCGCCGACGACAACACGGTTGCGGTGCACCCGATCACCTTGGGGCCGCAAGACGGCGACTTCTTCGCGGTGCAATCCGGGCTATCACCCGGCGATCGAGTCGTCACCGAAGGCGCTGATCGGTTGCGCGATGGTGCACACGTGAACGTGCCACCGCCCGCGGGTGCTGCACCGAGCGGCGCCGCCGGCGGCAACACGCCGCCCGGTCGGCATCGCCGCAACGGCCAGGGTCCTGGCGCGCAGGGTCAAGCCGGGCAAGGGACGGGCGCCGGCGGCACTGCACAGGGCGCCGCGAACTCGGCCCAGGGCGGCGACGATGCGGATGCGGCCGCGCGCCGCGAGCGATGGCGCCTGCGCCACCAGCAGTCAGACGGACAGGCGACGCCGGACAAGTCCCCAGCATCCTCGGTGAACCCGCACCCGTCCGGCCCATCGGGTCCCTAATTCCCATGAATCCGTCCCGGCTATTCATCCAGTTGCCGGTCGCGACGACCTTGCTCATGGTGGCGGTGCTGCTGAGCGGCATATTTGCGTTCAGATTCCTGCCGCTCTCGTCGCTGCCGGAAGTCGATTACCCGACGATCCAGGTGCAAACCTTTTATCCGGGCGCGAGCCCCGAAGTCATGACCTCTTCGGTCACGGCACCGCTCGAGCGCCAATTCGGCCAGATGCCCGGCCTCAATCAGATGACTTCGGCCAGTTCCGGCGGCGCCTCGGTCGTCACGCTGCAATTCAGTCTCGATCTTGGCTTGGACGTCGCCGAACAAGAGGTGCAGGCCGCGATCAATGCGGCCAACAACGTATTGCCCAACGACCTGCCGACGCCGCCGGTCTACGCGAAGTTCAATCCGGCCGATGCGCCGATCATGACGCTCAGCGTGACTTCCAAGACACTCAAGCTCATCGACGTCGAGGATTTGAGCTTCACGCGCCTCGCCCAGAAGATAGCGCAGCTGCCCGGCGTCGGCGTCGTGAGCATCTCGGGCGGCCAACGGCCGTCGGTGCACATCCAATTCAATCCGCGCGCACTGGCGAAATACGGCCTCAACATCGACGATCTGCGTACCACGATCAGCAACGCGAACATCAATTCGCCGAAGGGAAGCTTCGACGGGCCTACGCAGGCGTCCTCGATCAACGCGAACGATCAGCTCACCGACGTCGCGGGCTACAAGAAAATCGTCGTCGCCTATCTCAACGCCGCTCCCGTGCACTTGAGCGATGTCGCCACCGTGATCATGGCTCCGGAGAACAAGAATCTGGCAGCTTGGGCGAACACGACACCGTCTCTGATCTTGAATGTGCAGCGCCAGCCGGGCGCCAACGTGATTCAGGTCGCCGATGCCGTCAAGACGCTGCTGCCGAAAGTCGTCGCAGACATGCCGCCGGCGCTCGAGATCAGCATCCTCTCCGACCGGACGCAGACGATTCGCGCCTCGGTCGCCGACGTGGAATTCGAACTCGTGCTTGCGGTCGCCTTGGTCGTACTGGTGATCTTCCTGTTCCTGCGCAATTTGCCGGCGACTTTGATTCCGAGTCTTTCGGTGCCTCTGTCGCTGGTCGGCACGTTCGGCGTGATGTATTTGCTGCGCTACAGCCTGGATAACTTGTCGCTGATGGCCTTGACGATTTCGACCGGCTTCGTCGTCGACGATGCAATCGTGATGATCGAGAATATCGCCCGATACATCGAGAACGGCGAGAAGCCGATGGCCGCGGCGCTCAAGGGATCGCAGCAAATCGGCTTCACGATCATCTCGCTGACGGTCTCGCTGATCGCGGCGCTGATTCCACTGCTGTTCATGGGTGAAATCGTCGGGCGCTTGTTCCATGAGTTTGCAATCACGCTGGCCGTCACGATCGTGATATCGGCGATCGTCTCGCTGACGCTCGTCCCGATGTTGTGCGCGCGGCTATTGCGCCACCGCGGCGAGGCCGATCGCAAGCGCTGGGACGTGCAGGCCGAGCACGGGTTCAATTGGATCATTCATCAATACAGCAGGGCTCTCAATTGGGTTCTCGACCGGCAGAGCCTGACGCTGATCGTCGCCGCGATCACGCTGGTCGTAACCGTGATGCTCTATATTTTCATCCCGAAGGGATTCTTCCCCGTGCAAGACACCGGAATGATCCAGGGAATCTCGGAGGCGGCGCAGACGATCTCCTATTCGGCAATGGCGGATCGCCAGCAGGCGCTAGGCGCCGCGATCCTCAAGGATCCGGACGTGGCGAGCTTGAGCTCGTTCATCGGAGTCGACGGCACGAACTCGACGCTCAACAGCGGACGCTTTCTGATCAATCTGAAGCCGCACGCCGATCGCAAGCTCACGGCAAGCCAGATAATCCGCAGACTGCAGCAGGAGACCGCCGATGTGCTCGGCATCACCTTGTACATGCAACCGCTGCAGGACATCACGATCGATTCCGCGGTCAGCCGCACTCAGTACCAGTTCGTCGTCGAAAGTACCGACAACAACGATTTCTTGGCGGAAATACCCAAGCTCATGCAGAAGCTCGAACAACTGCCGCAGCTCGCGGACGTCGCGAGCGACATGGAGCAGCAGGGAACGGCGACCGATCTCGTGATCGACCGAGCGACCGCGGCGAGATTCGGCATCACACCCGCGACCGTGGACAATGTGCTCTATGATTCCTTCGGGCAGCGCATCGTCTCGACGATCTATTCGCAGGCGAATCAATACCGCGTGATCCTCGAGGCCGATCCCTCGATTCAGCGCTCGCTCTCCGGTCTGTCGGAGCTGTACCTGCCTTCATCGTCGTCGACGACCAATGGTCAGGTGCCGCTGTCGGCGATCGTGCAAGTCAAGCAGCGGGCAGGACCGCTGCAGATCACCCATTTGGGACAGTTTCCGGCGACGACGATTTCGTTCAATCTCGCGCCGGGCAACTCATTGGGGGAGGCGGTCGATGCGATCAAGCAGGCCGAGAAGGACGTTCAACTTCCCTCGAAATTCGTGACTGCATTCCAGGGAACAGCCGCGGCGTTCCAGAACGTGCTCACGAACCAGGCGTTGCTGCTGCTCGCTTCGGTCATCACGATGTACATCGTGCTCGGCGTGTTATACGAGAGCTTCATTCATCCGATCACGATTCTCTCGACGCTGCCGTCCGCCGGCATCGGTGCGATGCTCGCGCTGCTGATTGCCGGCGACGACCTCGACGTGCTCGGCATCATCGGCATCATTTTGCTGATCGGAATCGTCAAGAAGAACGCGATCATGATGATCGATTTCGCGCTCGACGCCGAGCGCCACGGTGGCCTCGAGCCGCGCGCGGCAATCTACCAGGCTTGTTTGCTGCGATTTCGTCCGATCCTCATGACGACGATGGCGGCCCTGCTCGGCGCGTTGCCCTTGATGCTCGGCACGGGCGCGGGATCGGAGCTGCGCCGGCCGCTCGGCGTCGCGATCGTCGGCGGCCTGATCGCGAGCCAGTTGTTGACGCTGTTCACGACGCCGGTGATTTATCTGGCGTTCGACCGGCTTGCGCTGAGACTGCGCGGGCCGAAGCCCGATCCGAGGTCCGATCAGGGGGCGGCCACCGCATGAATCTGTCGCGGCCATTCATCGAGCGTCCGATCGCCACGACCTTGTTGACCGCGGGTGTATTTCTCTCGGGCGTCTTGGCCTATACCTACTTGCCGGTGGCGCCGTTGCCGCAAGTCGATTATCCGACGATATCGGTATCGGCGTCGTTGCCGGGCGCCGATCCCGACACGGTGGCGACCAGCGTCGCGGAGCCGCTCGAGAGATACCTCGGCGAGATCTCCGATGTCACGGAAATCACTTCGCAGAGCAGCAGCGGCCAAACGCGAATCACCCTGCAATTCGACTTGAATCGCGACATCAACGGCGCAGCGCGCGATGTTCAAGCGGCGATCAACGCGGCTTCGGCCGACGTCTCGACGAGCTTGAGCAGTAATCCGAGCTACCGCAAGGTCAATCCCGCCGATGCTCCCTTGATGATCCTGGCGCTGACCTCGCAGACCCTGACGCGTGGGCAGCTCTACGACGCTGCGAGCAACGTGCTCCAGCAGCGCCTCTCGCAGCTCGACGGGATCGGTCAGGTATCGATCGGCGGCGCGACGCTGCCGGCCGTGCGCGTCGAGCTCAATCCCACGGCGATGTTCAATTACGGCATCGGCCTCGAGGATGTGCGCGCCGCGCTCGCATCGGCGAATGCCAATAGCCCGAAGGGCGCGATCGAAGAGGGCGATCATCGCTTTCAGCTCTATACCAATGATCAGGCCCGCGTTGCGGCCGACTTCAGTCCGTTGATAGTTGCCTACCGCAAGGGCGCCGCCGTGCGCTTGAGCGACGTCGCCGATGTCGAGGATTCGGTCCAGGACCTGCGCAACGACGGCCGCGCGAACGGCGAACCATCGGTGCTCGTGATCCTCTCGAGGCAGCCCGGCGCCAACATCATCGACACCGTCGACCAGGTCAAGTCGGAGCTGCCGCAGCTGCAGTCCGCGCTGCCGAGCGACGTGAATGTCACGATCGTCTCGGACCGCAGCCAGACGATTCGCGCCTCGCTTTCCGACACGAAATGGACGCTGATGCTCGCGGTGCTGCTCGTGACCTTCGTCGTATTCGCGGCGCTCGGCGAGCTGCGTGCGGCGCTCGTGCCGGCGGTCGTCGTGCCGGTTTCGATCGTCGGCACGTTCGGCGGCATGTATCTGCTCGGCTTCAGTCTCGACAATCTCTCGTTGATGGCGTTGACCATTGCGACCGGGTTCGTGGTAGACGATGCGATCGTCGTGCTGGAGAACATCTCGCGCCACATCGAAGCCGGCATGCCGCGGCTCGAGGCGGCGATGCTGGGTGCCAAGGAGGTCGGTTTCACGGTTGTCTCGATCAGCCTGTCGCTGATCGCGGTCTTCATTCCGATCTTGCTCATGGGCGGAATCGTCGGACGCTTGTTCCGCGAGTTCACGGCAACGCTGTCGATCGCGATCCTGATCTCGATGGTGATATCGCTGACGACGACCCCGATGATGTGCGCAATCATCCTCAAGTCGCCAAGTCCCAAGGACCGTCCTCAGCGCCGCAGCCTCATGAAGGTTGCACTCGACGGTTACGACCGCACGCTCGCGTGGTCGCTTCGCCACGGTCGCATCGTGATGTGCGCCTTGTTGGTGACGATCGCGCTCAATGTGCTGTTGTTCACGCTGATCCCGAAAGGATTTTTCCCGCAGGAGGATACCGGATTGATTACCGGCGGCATCGTCTGCGATCAGAGCATTTCCTTCCAGCTCATGAAGGGCAAGCTCGCCCAGTTCATGGATATCGTGCAGGCGGACCCCGCAGTTCAGAGCGTCGCCGGTTACACGGGGGCGGGCAGCGGCGGCGGCAATTCGCAAACCAATACGGGTTCGGTCTACGTGCTGCTCAAACCCTTGTCGCAGCGCAGGCTGTCGGCGGACGACGTGATTGCGCGGCTGCGCCCCAAATTGTCTCAAGTGGCCGGCGGCCGGCTATTCCTGCAAACCGTTCAGGATATTCGCGTCGGCGCGCGCCAGGCCAACGCGCAGTATCAATTCACGCTGCAGGCGGACAATACCAACGATCTCAATGAATGGGGGCCGAAGCTGACCGCCGCTTTGCAGCGCAGCACCGTGGTCGCAGACGTCAATTCTGACCAACAGCCCAAGGGTCTCGAGACCGACATCGCGTACGACCGTGCGTCCGCTGCACGCCTGGGACTGACGTTGAGCCAAATGGACAGCACGCTCTACGATGCCTTCGGTCAGCGCCAGGTCTCGACGATCTACAATGCCTTGAACCAATATCACGTGGTCATGGAGGTTGCGCCGCGGTATTGGGAATCGCCGCAGACGCTCAAAGACATCTACGTGAGCACGGCCGCCGGTACGCCCGGCGGCTCGGCGACGACCAATGCCGCGGGGGCGACCACGCAAATCGTCGGTTTGGCCCGGGCGTCGACGACGACCAGCGCGGTCGCGGGTGCGAGCAATTCGGTCCAGAATGCGCTGACCAACGCGATCGCCAATACCGGCCGCGGCTCCGCGTCGAACGGCGCCGCGGTCAGCGCGAGCCTCGAGACGATGGTGCCGTTGGCGGCGGTCAGCAGCTTCTCTGCCGGCACCACGCGGCTTGCGGTCAACCACCAGGGATTGTTCGCCGCGACGACGATCTCATTCAATTTGGCACCGGGAATGGCGTTGAGCGACGCGACCGACGCGGTTGCACAGGCAATGCAGGAAATCCACATGCCGACTTCGGTGCACGGCGTGTTCGCGGGGACCGCGGCGACGTTTCAGCAGTCGCTGTCCGGCGAGCCCATATTGATTGCGGCTGCGCTGCTCGCCGTCTACATCGTGCTCGGAGTGCTCTACGAGAGCTATATACACCCGATCACGATCATCTCGACGCTGCCCTCGGCGGGCGTCGGCGCCGTGCTCGCGCTGATGGTCTGGCACACCGAGTTCACGATCATCGCATTGATAGGCGTGATCCTGCTGATCGGCATCGTGAAGAAGAACGCGATCATGATGATCGATTTCGCGATCCACGCGGAACGCACGCAGGGACTTGCGCCGCGCGAGGCGATCTACCAGGCGTGTTTGCTGCGCTTTCGACCGATCATGATGACGACACTCGCAGCCTTGCTGGGTGCCTTGCCGCTCGCGATGAGTTATGGCAACGGCGCGGAAATGCGCAGGCCGCTCGGCATCTCGATCGTCGGTGGGTTGATATTGAGCCAGATTCTGACGCTCTATACGACGCCGGTGCTGTACGTCTACTTGGATCGGTTCCAGAGCTGGGGCCGGCGCCGCTGGGAAAAATTTTGGGGTGAGGATCAAAACGCCGTGGAGGCGACGACATGAGGACCGATAGCGCGCTGCGCGGTGGCGCATGGGGTTTGACCGCGGCCGTGGCGCTCGCTTTGAGCGCCTGCAAGGTCGGGCCGAATTATCGCCGCCCGGACGCCCCGGTGCCGGCAGGCTACAAGGAAGCCCAGGCCGGCGACACCTCGTGGAAGCCGAGTTCGCCGCAGGACGCGGGCGACCGCGGCGCCTGGTGGGCAATATTCGACGATCCCGAGCTCGACGAATTGGAACGCAGGGTCAACATTTCCAATCAAAACGTCAAAGTCTACGAAGCGGAGTATCGCGAAGCGCACGCGCTTTTGCGCGAGGCTCAGGCGCAACTGTTCCCGACGCTCGGCGTTTCCGGCGGCGCCCAGCGCGGCGGCGGCGGCGGCGGAACCGCGAGCGTGTCGAGTACGGTCGGCAGCGGCGCGGGCGGAACCACGCACACCGAGTTCACGCTCGAAGCGCAAGTGGCCTGGCAGCCGGATGTGTGGGGCACGATCCGTCGCCAGGTCGAGAGCCGCAAGGCAGGCGTGCAGGTCAGCCGGGCGAATTTGGCAAACGCACAATTGTCGGCGCAGGTAACACTTGCATCGGATTACTTCGATTTGCGTGCCGCCGACAGCTTGCGAATCCTGCTGGCCCAATCGGTGAGCTTGGACGAGCGGGTCGTCGCCATTACCGAGAGCCAGTTCAAGGCTGGAACCGCGACTAACGGCGATTTGGCGGCCGCCCAAGCGCAGTTGTTCGCGGCGCGCGCCCAATTGGCTGCGGTCGACCAGCAGCGAGGTACTTACGAGCACGCGATCGCGGTGTTGAGCGGACATCTGCCTTCGGAACTGAAGATTCCCGAAATGCCGCTGACCGCGACCGTGCCAATCGTGCCGGTAGCGCTGCCGTCGACGCTGCTCGAGCGCAATCCCGGCGTAGCCGCCGCCGAGCGCCAGATGCAACAGGAAAATGCGCTGATCGGCGTCGCGATCGGCGCCTATTTCCCTTCCTTGAGTTTGACCGCGCTCGGCGGTTATGCGGGTGATCCTCTCTCGCAATTGTTCAAACTCGGAAATAGAATTTGGTCGCTGGGTGCAAGCGCGAGCGATACGCTGTTTCAGGGCGGCGAACAAGTCGCCGCGGTCGCCGGGGCTCACGCGACCTATGACCAATATGTCGCCGCCTATCGTCAGACGGTGCTGACCGCATTTCAGTCGGTCGAGGACCAATTGTTGGCGCTGCGTGTGCTGCAGCGAGAAGCGGATCTGCAAACACAGGCGGTCAAAGCCGCTCAGTTGTCCTCGGATGTCGCGCTCAATGAATTCAACGCCGGGACAGTGCCCTATACGACGGTCATCATCGCGGTGCAAACCTTGCTCGCGGATCAGCAGTCGGCGCTGACGACCCAGCAGAATCGGCTCGTGGCCACGGTCACGCTGATCGCGGCGCTCGGCGGCGGCTGGGACGCGAAGGCGCTGTAGGGCCGCTCACGGCCCGAGCGCTGCATTCAATACTTGTGCGAGACGCACGCCCGCGCGTTCGAGCTGCAGCCGAACCGCTGCGGTCGCATCGCGCACATAGGCATCGCTGAGCCGATAGCGGCCTAGGGAATCCGGCTCTGGTAGTTCGCCATAGGCGACCGTTTTCGCAACTTCGAACGACTCGAGCGCCCAGCCGCTCGGAGTGCCGCCGCGCCATTCGCGGCGCTGCGCCGGCGTGACCTCGGCAAGCAAGCCAGCAGCAACGGCCGAACTGTTTTCGCCGAGCCGCTCGACGAAGACCGTGTCCCAGTAATGATGCAAGCTGCCTGCGCGGTACCCGGCCGCCTCGACGCGCTTGTCATTGCCGCCGCGGTCGTGAGCGTCGCCGAGATGCAGCGGCTGATGCAAATCGCCGATCAGATGCAACAGAAATTGCAGTGCCAGCAGCCGCTCGGCGCTCGGCAGATTGGCGTTGGGCAGTTCGCGGCGAAACTGTTCGATTTTGTCGACGATGCAGGCGCGTGCGGGTCCCGCCGACGCATAGGTGCCGGCGGGCAGCGCCGGGTGTGCAAAACAGGCGGCATCGACTTCGCGATCTCCGAGCTCGATGTCGGCGAAGTGCCATTCGCGCGTGGCCTCGTAACGGCTGCGATCACCGTCGCGATCCGAATCGCGATATCGATCGGCCCAGGTGGCCTCCGAAGCGATGTCCCGATCGCGGGTCAATCTGCTCGTATCATCCGCAAGAAGCCCGGACACTTTCGCGCGTACCGATGGGTCCAAATAATTCCAAGCGATCAGCGCGACGATCTCGTGGCCTTCATCGCCCCAGGCGTGCGCGCTGATCGGCAGCATCAGCAACAGGCATTGCAGCACGAGACGCTTCATGCGGGCCAGTCTACGCCGGTCAATTTCACCGACTCGTCCCAGAGCCGAGCGGCGCAGGCGTCATCCGATGCCGCCGGACTCGGCTCGAGCGGCGCGCAGTTCGCGAAGTATTTTCCGGAGAGACCGGCGACTTCCGGCGCCAACGCCAAGTAGATCATCGTCTGCGCGCCCGCTTTTGGGGTCGATGCAAAATATTTGCCGAGCCGCAGCAGCGCTCCGAACGGTCCGCCGCTCCCGGACCCGAATCGGGTGGCGACGAAGCCGGGATGAAAGCAATTTGCGGTGATCGTCGTTCCCCGCAGCCGCTTCGCGAGTTCGCGCGTGAATAGAATATTGCAGAGCTTCGAATTTGCGTAGGCGCGCATTCCGCTGAAGCTGTTCTCGAGCTGCAGATCGTCGAAGTCGAGAGCCGCCCGTAGATGCAGCGCGGACGCCGTGGAGACGATGCGCGCATGCGCAGCGAATCGCTCGCGCAACAGGCAAGTCAGCACGAAGTAGGACAGATGATTGGTCGCGAAGCTGAGCTCTAGGCCGTCCTCGGTCAGTGTGCGGCGATTGATGATCATGCCGGCATTGTTGATCATGACGTCGATTCGCATGCCGATGTCGGCGATCTCGAGCGCGACGCGCTTCATTTGCGCGATGCTCGACAAATCGGCGTAGTGGACACGGTGATCGGCTTGCGGCGCAATCGCCCGCAGCCGATCGAGGGTCGCCTGTCCCCGGCTGAGGTCCCGTGCCGTAAAAATGATGCGCGCACCGCGCGACGCGAGCGTCTCGGCGGCAACGGCGCCGATCCCTGAGGTCGCGCCCGTGATCACGACGGTTGGTGCAGCGGGGTTGGTTTCAGTCATGGTCGATCCCGAGTCGGCTACTCGCCCGTGCGAAATCGCGTCCAAATGCGCGTCATCAGGCGCGAGTACTCCGGTGGCTGCGCAAACATTGCGTGCAAGTGGGCGCGCGCGGCTGCCGATGGGTAAATGGACGGATCACCCTTGATGGCCTCGCTGACGAACGGCAGCGAGGCGCTGTTGCCGTTCGGATATTTTACGGCGTTCGTGACCGCGGCGATCACATCGGGGCGCATTAGGTAGTTCATCCATTGCTCGGCATTGTGTGGGTGCGGCGCGTCCGCCGGAATGCCCATCATGTCGGTCGTCAGCACCGAACCTTCGCGCGGCAGGAAGTACGCGATTTGCACGCCGTTGGCGGCTTCGCGAGCCCGAGCTCTCGCTTGCAGTATGTCGCCGGACCAACCCAAGGTCAGGCAGAGGCTGCCGTTGGCGAGATCGCTGATGTCCTGCGTACTTTCGATCATGCGAATGTAGGGACGCAGTTTCATGAGCACCGCCGCGACGTCCGCGGCGTCGCGCGGATCGAAACTATTCGGATCGCGGCCTAGATAGAGCAGCGCGGCGGCAAATACGTCGGGCGGTGAATCGATGACGGAGATCCCGCAGTCCGCGAGCTTGGCCGCATTGGTGGGCTCGAGCAGCACCGACCAGCTGTCCGGCGCAGTCGGGCCGAGTCGTTCGCGCAGCTTAGCGACGTTGTAGCCGATTCCGACGGTGCTCCACAGGTAGGGCACTCCATGAGCGTTGCCGGGATCATGAAGCGCGAGCCGCTGCATGATATCGGCATCGAGGTTCGATCGATTCGTGAGTTCATCCGGATCCAATCGGCGGAAAACGCCGGCATGCAACAAGCGTTCGAAGAATGTATCCGTCGGAATCACGATGTCGTAGTTCGTGTGTCCGGTCAGCAATTTCGTTTCGAGTACCTCGTTGCTCTCATAGGTGTCGTAGCGCACCACGATGCCGGTTTCGCGCTCGAAGTTGGCGACCGTATCCGGGGCGATGTAGTCGGTCCAGGAATAGACGTTGAGGATCTTTTCGGCATCGAATTGCGGGCCGGTACGCGCTGCGGAGGGGCCTTGGGTCGGTTTGCCGCCGCCGCAGGCCGACGCCAGCGCCAGGGCGACGACGGCGGCCGAGAGTCGCAAGCCGCAGCGAATTCGCCGGCTCACACTAGGCCAGCAATTCCATGACCGCGCGATGTGCCGCATCGATTGCCACGTTCGTATATGCGTCCCAGCCGGAATCCGAATTGGCGATCGTGATTCGGCCCACGCGCTGACGCGCTGCCCGCTCGATTTTTCGCTGCTCGATCGGATCGTCGAACAGCGGGGTTGGTGTATAGGCGTAGCCATGCGGCCAGCGATTCACGGTGATCGCCGCAATATCGCGATCGAAATCGAAACCCGCAGGCGCCAACATGCGTCCGAGCTCATCGCGGATTTCGCGTTCGAAATCGGCAAAACTCGTCGTGTAGAGCCGGCCGCGGCCGGCGCGAAATTGTTCGCGCATGTTCAAGCCCTGATTGGGCACCGTCGGAGCGTGAAACATGTGGATGCATATCGGCTGCGCGGGATCGCTCGAGAACCGGTAGCCGTCCATGCTGACCGGAAAGTCCAGATAGGCGGCGAACGTTCCGCCGGGATTGTCAATGAATGCCACGCCGAGTTTGCGCCAAGGCTCCCAGTTGCGCGCAATCACGTTCACATAGACGAGCGGCGCACGCACATTGGCATGCAGGGCTTTGCGCTGTTTCTCGCTGGTCTGCGGCGCGATGTAGGGGATCATCGCGTGGTAGCAGGCGAGCACGCAGCCGCCCGCTGCGACCCGGGTAACCGTGCCGTCCTTGACATAGGCGACCTCCACGCCGGCTCCGACGTTGCGCACGTCGACGGCTGTCGCGCCGAGGCGGATTCGCACGGCATGCTCCGCAAGATCGAGCTGGCCGTAGTCGAAGCGCGCGAGCACGATGTCGTCCATGGTCGAGCCCGGTGCCGCGCCGGGTATGAGCTTGCGCACGAGCAAGCGTGCAATCGACGCATTGCCATCCGGAAAATGATAGATATAGGGCTCTTCTTCGGCGCCACCGGCCGGCCCGGCGATCGCCTTGCGCTGCGCTTTCAGGCCCGGCAAATAGAGCGTCTCGCTCGCCGGCACCGCATCGATGCCGATCGCCCACAGATCGTGGGTGCGGGTCTGCAGATACTTCAAGACGTCCTGGTCGGCGTCCCAGTACTTGCGCAGGAAATCGCTGTAGCTGATGTGCTCGAGGATAGCCGAGCGTTGCGCCGCCGTGTGTCCCGCGAGCACGTCTCGTTCCGACCAGCACATCTCGAATAGTTGCGTGCGTGCGCGCTCGCTGAGCGGCAACTCGCCGATATAGGCGCGTAATTCACTCTCGTCGGTGCCTTCGTCGGTCCATTCGGTCCAGGTCGAGTAGGGCCGGCGCACGAGCCGGTCGACTCCGAACATTTCCTTCTTGAAGAAGATCGCCTGCTTCAGTCCCCAGCGCTTGTTGAAGGACTGATCGAAGTCCTTATCGAAGCGCCTCAGTTCGATACCGAGATCCCGCAGCAGACGCTTGCAAACGGGGCTATACCGCGATTCAGGTGAGTCGATTGATTGGGTGCCGCCGTAGCCGATGATGGTCTTGCCGTCGACCTCGAACTCGTTGCGCTTGGCGTGGCCGCCGAAATCGTCATTCGTGTCCAAGATCAGAATTCGGGCGTGCGGCCGGTGTTGCCGGTAGAAATACGCGCCGGCGAGACCGCTGAGGCCGCCGCCGACGATGATCAAATCGTAGTGCTCGGAAACGACGCTGCCGCTCAAGTCGAACGGTGTGCCGTCGCGTAGCCGGTGGGCGGCCTCGAACGATCCGATATGGCTGCCGCGCAAGCCGCCTCGCGCCGGCGGATAGTCGCCGGTCTTGGCCGGCAATGGCGTCGTCGCAGTCGGCTCGGCGGATGCCGCTGGCCGTATTTCGATCCCGGAGACTCCGGCAATCGCGATCGCGATGCCGTTCACGAAGTCGCGGCGGGTGATGCCGTCTTTATTCATTCTTTGACCGGCGGTTTGGCGCGATATTGCCCCTGCATCGCGAGCATCCAGCCGGGATATTCTGCGGGCAGTTTGCTCGCGGACTCGAGCAACCGCAGATCCTCGTCGCTGAGCGTGACGCGAGTCGCGGCGATGTTGTCGGTCAACTGCGCGATCGTCTTTGCACCGATGATCACCGAACTGACGAATGGTTTGCTCAAGACCCAGGCGAGCGCGATCTGCGCAATCGAGACGCGGTGATTCTCGGCGATGCCGCGCATCACGTCGACGCACTGAAATGCACGATCGCGGTCGACCGGCGGAAAATCGAAATTCGACCGGCGGGCACCGGCCGGGCCAAGTTCCTCGCGCTTGAACTTGCCGGTCAGCAGACCGCCCGCGAGCGGGCTCCAAACCATGAGCCCGAGCTTCTGGTCCTGAATCAAGGGCACGACTTCGCGCTCGAGATCGCGCCCGGCGATCGTGTAATAGGCTTGCACGCTCACGAATCTGGCCCAGCCATGGCGATCGGAAGTGGCGAGGGCCTTCATGATCTGCCATGCGGCAAGATTGCAAAGGCCGATGTAGCGCACCTTGCCGGAGCGCACGAGATCATCGAGCGCCGAGAGCGATTCTTCGAACGGGGTCAAGGGATCGAAGCCGTGCAGCTGGTACAGATCGATGTGCTCGAGCTGCAGGCGCTCGAGGCTTGCATCGACTTCGTTGAACAGATGAAAGCGCGATTGGCCGCGGCCATTCGGCAAATCGTTCATGATACCGGTGGCCTTGGTCGCGACGACGAGCTCATTGCGAGGCAATCCGAGCGTTTTGAGCGCCTGGCCCAGCAGTTTTTCGGATTCGCCGAACGAGTAGACGTTGGCGGTGTCGATGAAGTTGATGCCGGCTTCAAAGGCCGTTTTGACCTGCTCTTTGACCGCTTCTTGGCCGAGGCTTCCAATGTTCTCCCAGAAGCCCTTGCCGCCGTAGGTCATGGTGCCCAGGCAAATTTCTGAGACGTAAAGGCCCGTTTGCCCCAACAGTCGATAGCGCATGGGTTGACTCTACACGATAGGCAGGTACATTAACTATATGACCAGAAAGTGGATTCTTCCCGCCGGCGTGTTGCTGGTACTGCTCGGTATCGGTGTCTGGTATTACCTCGCTCATCGCATCAGCGCGGCACCGCCGGCCGAAATTGCGGCAACGCCGCCGCAGGCGCCGCCATCCGAACCGGTCACGCAGCATCCGATTCCCGTTGGGCAATCGGAGCCGAGTCAGGCGCCGCTACCGGCGTTGAACGACAGTGATACACCGATTCTCGCTGCGCTCGATAACGTCATCGGTGCCGCGGCGGTCAAGGATTACCTGATTCGTGAAAATGTCGTCCGCCGTATCGTCGCGACGATCGACAACATGCCGCGGCAAAAATTGGCGGCGCAGAAACTCCCCGTCGTCGCAGTGCCGGGCGTATTCAAGGTGCAGGGCGACGAATTGCATGCGACGCTCGATCCGCAAAATTTTTCGCGCTACACGCATATGGTCGCGGTGATCCGCCGGCTCGACATGCAGCGTGTTGCCGATCTTTACTTTCATTACTATCCGCTGTTTCAAGGTGCTTACCAGGATCTCGGGTATCCGACCGGCTATTTCAACGACCGGCTCGTCGCCGTGATCGACATGCTGCTTGCGACGCCGCAGGTCACCGAGCCGGTCGAATTGGTGCGGCCGCACGTGATGTACGAATACGCCGATGGGACGCTCGAAGGGCTGCCTGCCGGTCAGAAGATTCTGATTCGCATGGGTCCCGAGAATGCTGCCGCGGTCAAGGCAAAGCTCACCGAGCTGCGCGCGATCGTCACCGCAGCGCCAATCAAACACTGATCACTCGCACGGACATTGGATGTAGCTGGTGCGGGCGGTTCCCGCGACGCGGCTGATGTTACATTTCCTTCATCTGGTAGCCGCATTCGAAACTGTGACGTTAGTTCTAGGGTGAGCGCGTACGATTGACCTAAGATTTACCTTAAATCTCTAAAAAGGATGTTACCCATGCCCAAGACAATGAATCCTCGCGGCCGTCTGCTGATGTTCCGCGGTGCTCAATTGGCCGCGCTGTCGGCGCTGGCCCTGTTGAGCGCCTGCGCGGTGCAGGAGCGGGTCTATGTGCCGCCTCCGCGCGTCTACGCACCGCCACCCCCGCCGCCGCCCGCGGTCGAAGTTGATGCCGGCGGTGGTGGCGTTGAAATCACGGCAACCGAGGCGCCGCCGCCGTTGCCGGATTACGAGCAGCCGCCGTGCCCCGAGGACGGGTATTTGTGGACGCCTGGGTACTGGCATTTTGGTCCCGCCGGGTATTACTGGGTGCCGGGCACCTGGGTGCAGCCGCCGAGTGTCGGCGTTCTCTGGACCCCGGGCTACTGGGGATTTGCCGGCGGAGTCTACGGATTCCACGCCGGCTACTGGGGCCCGCATATCGGGTTCTACGGCGGCGTGAATTACGGGTTCGGGTATGTCGGCGTCGGCTATGCAGGCGGACGTTGGGAAGGCGGTCACTTCGCCTACAACACCGCCGTCGTTAACGTCAACGTATCGGTCATTCACAATACCTACAACCAGACGGTCATCAACAACAACGTCACGGTCAACCGCGTGAGCTTCAATGGCGGCGCGGGGATCCATGCAGTACCGACTCCCCAGGAACGTTCGTATAGCCAGGAGGCGCATATCCCGCCGACGTCGGCTCAGGTGCAGCATGTCCAGACGGCGAGCAGCAATCCCGCACTCTCGGTGCGCGCCAATGGCGGTCATCCGGCAATTGCGGCGACCGCGAAGGCGGGCGCATTCAGTGGTCCGGGTGTCGTCGGCGCGCATGGTGCGACACCATTGAAGCCGGGTGCTCCCAACAACTTCGGCGGTGCGGCCGGCGCAGCGGGTATGCACGGCGGTACGACGCCGCCGTCCGGACAGGGCAATGGGGCCCATCCGCCCGTTGCGGGTCAGCCGAATGCGTTCCATCCTCCGGCGGGCAATGCCCCGGCCGGCAATGCGCCGGGCACGGTACGTCCTCCTCAGAACGGCGCGTTCAAAGCGCCGGTGAGCAACGTCAAGCCGGCGACGCCGGCGCCGAAGGCGCCGCCACCGAAGGCACCGCCACCGAAGAAGCCGGGCACACCCGAGAAGGAAAGGCCCTAGCGCGATGAACTCCCGCGCCGAGCCGATCACGGCGCGCGAACTCTTCCGCGAGCATTAATGGCTCGAGTGATCGTGAACGCCGGCCTCCGCTTTAGGAGGCCGGCGTTTTCATTTGCAGCGCCCAGGCGCGAATCGCCCGGATGTCCGCCGGCGTCGTGCGGCAGCATCCGCCGATTAGGCGAGCCCCGGCGTCGTACCAGCGCCGCGCTTGTTCGGCGAATGGCAGCGCTGCTGGCATTCCATGCCAGGACTTATTTGCGGCATCGTAGACCTCGCCGGAATTCGGATAGGCAAGCAGCGGCTTGTCGGTTCGGTTGCGCATGCGTTGCAGCAGCGATCGAACATACGACGGCGCGGTGCAATTCACGCCGATCGCGACGATTTGGGCATGGCCCGCGAGTTCGGCCGCGCACTCGTCGATCGGCTGTCCTTCGCAAGTTGTCATGCCGTCTCGACATGAGAAGCTCACCCATGCTGCCGTCGAGGGGAAATCCTCGAGCACCGCGGTGATCGCCAGCGCCTCGCGCAGACTCGGGATCGTCTCGCAAGCGAGCAAATCGGCGCCAGATTCGGCTAGTACCTGGATTCGCTGCCGATGGAAGTCTTGCAGCGCCGCATCACTGAGTGCGTAGTGACCGCGGTACTCCGATCCGTCGGCCAACATCGCGCCATAGGGTCCGACGGATGCGGCGACGAGCGGCCGTACTCGGCCGAGGCGGTTCGACTCGATCGACCAGAATTCGTCTCGCGCCGCGATTGCGATCGAAATCGCATTGCTTATCAATCGCGTCGCGTCTTCTCTCGAGATGCCGCGTCGCGCAAAGCCTTCAAACGTTGCTTGATAGGTCGCGCTGGTCGCGACGTCGGCACCGGCGCTGTAATAATCCAGATGCACCGCATGAATCGATTCGGGCCGGTCGATAATGAGCTTCGCGGACCAGAGCGGATCGCGCAAATCGGCTCCACGGCGTTCGAGTTCCGTAGCGAGCGCGCCATCGAGGATCAGCAGCGGGCGCGCCGCCAAAAAAGCGGCAATCGGATCATGCGGTGGGAGTGTTCGATTGCGCACCTAAGAGTTGATTCTGCCATACTGAGGCCGGCATCTGCCTGCCGGACTTGGTCAAGGATTTATGCTCGCCGCACAAACCATCAATAACGTGCATTCGGACGTCTTTACCTACTTAGGCGGGAACCTTGATCGTTGTGCGAGCTTTAGTCACGTACTCGAAGAATCGACGACGGGCAGTCTGGTCTATATCAGTGATCTCGCACAGCTGGCTCCCGCGCTGCGCCGCAATCCGGCGATTCTGATCGTCCATACGAAAATCTGCGGCTCGCTGATTGCCGAAGTCGGCGCGGACACCTGCTGCTTTTCGGCGCGCAACATCTCGCTCGGCATGGCCGTGTTGCTCAAATATTTCGACTCGAAGCGATCGCGTTTCGAACAATGGGGTGCGCGGCATCCGACCGCGATTGTGCATCCCGACGCCGTCATCGGCGAGCGCGTTTGTCTCGGGCCGTACTGCGTGGTCGGCGCACATGCGTCGGTCGGTGAGGACTGCATGATCGGATCGCATGTCGTGATCGAAAACGCAGCGAGCATCGGCGCAAGAACCATGCTGCATCCGCATGTGTTCGTGGGATCCGGGTGTGAGATCGGCGAAGACTGCGAGATCCATCCGCATACGACGATCGGCAGCGACGGATTCGGCTACGGCGTGGGTGCGGACGGCAAAGCACGCAAGATTTCTCATTTGGGCAATGTGAAGATCGGCGACGCGGTCGAAATCGGCGGAAACTGCGCGATCGACCGCGCAACGCTCACCTCGACTTATATTCGCTCGGGAGCGAAGCTCGACAACATCTGCCACATTGCGCACAACTGCGATCTCGGCGAGGACGGCTTCTATACTGCGGGCTTCATGATGGGCGGTTCGACCAAGATCGGCCGCAATTTCATGACCGGAGGAAACTCGGTCGTCACCGCCCACGTCACGATTGCCGACCACGTGACGCTGCAGGGAAGATCCTCGGTGACCAACGATATCCTCGAACCCGGTGCCTATGGCGGCTACCCGTTGCAGCCTCTGAAAGAGGCGATCAAAACCGCGGTCAGCCTCAGTCATTTGAATGAAATCCGCAAGAACCTGTACCGGGTCTTGAAGCATCTGAATCTCGTCGAACGGTGCCAGTCGGAGAAATTGCCGGAAAACTCGGAATCTTGAATTCCGATCGACGAATCCATTGACGCGACTGAAGTCGTCCAGTGCGTACCCGATCGCGGGCCCGACAGCCGTCGCGCTCGGCGCGATGATCTGTATTCCGATTGGCGCGACGATCGCCAAGGGCTTGCTGCCGGTGGTCGGCGCCGCCGGCGCGACCGCGCTGCGTATGGGCTTCGCAAGCCTCATGCTGTTGATCTTTTGGCGCCCCTGGCGCATGCGGCCAAGCGCTGCGGCAATGCGCGCAATCGCCGTCTACGGCGTCGCAATGGGCTGCATGAATTTGTTCTTCTACGCGGCACTGCGCACGATACCTCTCGGCATCGCGGTTGCCGTGGAATTCACCGGGCCGCTCGCGGTCGCGATGCTCGCCTCGAGCCGGGCGATCGACTATTTGTGGATCGCGCTCGCGGTGCTCGGCCTCGCGGTGTTGCTGCCGTTCGGTGCGGCTCTAGGCAGTGCATTGGGCGCGGTCGATGCGGTCGGTTTGGCCTATGCGCTCGGCGCGGGTTTCTGCTGGGCAATCTATATTCTGTTCGGCAAGCGCGCCGGCGCCCATGTAGGTGGCCAGAGCACTGCGGTCGGCGTCATCGTCGGGACTCTCGTGATCTTGCCGTTCGGCATCGCCGAGGCCGGAAGCCGCCTGTTGAGCCCATCGTTGATGCCCGCAGCTCTCGGTGTCGCGCTGTTGTCGAGCGCGCTGCCGTATTCACTGGAGATGTTCGCGCTGACGCGCCTGCCGACGCGAACTTTCGGCGTCTTGATGAGCTTGGAGCCGGCGCTCGCCGCTCTCGTGGGTTTCGGTTTTCTCGGCGAGCGGCTGACCGGTTGGCAGTGGGCGGCGATCTTCAGCATCATGCTCGCCTCGGGCGGCAGTGCCGCGACCTCGCCCGCTCAATCCATCGCGCAGCCGCAAATTGACTGACACGGCTGGCGCCACGCGCGCCGAACCCTTCAGCCTCCGAGCAGTGCCCTCTTCAAGTCGCTCTGCACAGGTTTCGAGCCCAACCAGACCTTGAGCAGCGCGCGCTGAAATTCCACGCCCGCAATCGGATTGCCTCGCGGGCGCCCATTGAGCGCCACGCGCGTCGTTCCGTCAGCGAGGAAATCGATCGCGAGCAAGTCGCCCTTGGCCGCCGATCCGATCATGTTCATGATCGCGACGAGAGCGTCCGTTTGCGTCTGCACGCTTGCGAGTTCGGCCGGCGTGCTGTTGAGGCTGATCCCTTCGCGCAAGGCATCGCTGAGCTGTTCAGCACTCAGATTGCGCATCAACATCATCGTGATGCGTTTCGGACCGGCGTCGTCGAGCACCTGTGCAGCATCGCCGCGGTGCGCAGGCACGTACAAAGCGGCAACGTAGACGTCGAAGAAATATTTCGTGCGCTTGCCCGCGCCGTTCAGCACCAGCGTCGAGGCATCGACCTGCGCAGTCTGGTCTACCTCGAGCCCTGCGACGGTGACGGTCCCCGCGTGCGCGACCAGCGCCATCGCGAGATATAGCACCGCAGCACCGGCGAGCGTCATCGCGGTCGTGAGGAACTTCGGGTGTGCGTGGTAGCTCTCCGGGATCAGGTCACTCGCCCCGATATAGAGGAAAAATCCTGCAAACAGCGCGAGCACGACGCCGAATTGACTGCTCGGCAGCGTAAACAGCAAGGTTGCAGCGACGCCGGCTACCGGCGCAATCGCGTCGATGAGCAGCCAGAAGAGCGCTTGGCGGCGCGCGCCGGAATTCTTCGTCACGATGTTCATGGTGTTGATTCCGTCCGAAAAGTCATGCGTCAAGACCGCTATCGCCACGACCATCCCGACCGCATGCGACGCTTGAAAGCCCAGGCCGATCGCGACACCGTCGAGAAAGCTGTGGATGCATAGGATAGCAGCGCCGAAGAACCCGCGTTTCACCGTATGCGCGTCTCTGACGGGCGCGCCGACGTGAAACTGCAGCACCCGATCCGTGACCAGGTAGAGCAGGAATCCGAACGCGGTCCAAGAAACGATCGTCGATGACGCGCTGGAGTGTTCACTGAGTTCCAGCGCCTCCGGCAGCAGATCGAAGAACGCCACGCCGATGACCGCGCCTGCGCTGAACCCCAAGATCAGGTGCAACCGATCCCTGAGCTTGAGTGCCAGCATTCCGCCCATCATCGTACTGATGAATGCTGCAAATGCGATCGTTGCCAGTAACACGGGTGATCGATTCCTTCGCGGTCGAAAAGCGCTCCAGAGAGGCCATTCTATGCAGGATTGGCTGCGCGTGGTTCCCGAGACCGCGTTGCGGCCGGCTGGTATGAGATAGGGGGGTATCGTATATTTCGCGAATGAGCGGCTTGCCCGGCGCGGATTTTGAGAGCCACAGTCACGTATTCCTCGGATCCGATCACGAGAAAAACGAGGGCAAAACTTGGGCGGTCATCGCGCTTTGCACGGTCATGATGCTCGTCGAGATCGTTGGCGGCCAGATATTCGGCTCGCTTGCGCTCGTTGCCGACGGCCTGCACATGTCGACACACGCCGGCGCCATGTTGATCGCGGCGCTCGCCTACGGCTACGCGCGACGCCACGCGCGCGACGGGCGCTTTGCATTCGGCACCGGCAAGCTTGGCGATCTGGCTGGTTTCACGAGCGCGATCGTATTGGCCATGATCGCCGCACTCATCGCTTATGAGGCCATCGCCCGCTTCCTCCAGCCCATTCCCATCCGCTTCACCGAGGCCATTCCGATCGCGTGCGTCGGATTGTGCGTGAACATCCTGAGCGCCTGGCTGCTCGGCGACCACGACCATGACCACGACCATGACCATGACCACGACCATGACCATGACCACGACCATGCGCGCCGCCAATCCCTTCAGACGACCTCGGCACATCGCGACAACAACATCCGTTCGGCCTATGTACACGTGATGGCCGATGCCGCGGTCTCGGTGCTAGCGATCGTGGGCCTGCTGCTCGCACGGGGCATCGGTTGGGCCTGGATGGACCCGCTCGCCGGCATGATCGGCGCGCTCGTGATCGCAAGTTGGTCCTATCGGCTGATCCGCGACACCGGCGGCATCCTGCTCGATATGAATCCCGACCAGTCGCTGACCGAGCGCCTGCGGAGCACAATCGAGGTCGATGGCGATCGGCTCGTCGATTTGCACCTCTGGCGGCTCGGACCCGGCCACTTGGGCGCTGTCGTGTCGATCGTCACGACGCAAGCCCGGGATTGCGCGTTCTACCAGGCTCGCCTCCAGCAGTTCCGATCGCTCTCGCACGTCACGGTCGAGGTGCGCAATTCGGGGAAAAGCGCATAGATTCTTCGGCGTAGGCCCCACCCGTAACCGCTCGCGTAGAGGATTTACCCGCGTTTTCGACGCGGCTTAGGGCTCCGCTCGACGCGCAAATTGAGAGCGACCCGGCAGATTGCCGCGAAACTTGAGCGCGATTTCGGCGAACTGCGAACGCGATCACAAACGCATCGCGATATGTCGGAAGAATGGTGCCCGAGCCCGCTGCAAACGCGGACCTTCGGTCGACATATTGCGTTTTTTCAATTTTTTAGGAGCTTCCATGCGTAAGATTCTCACAGCGACCTTGGCAGCAGGTCTGATGACCTCCGGCGCTGCTCAGGCCCTGACGGCGACGACGACGTTCGCTGTGACGGCCACCGTCAATGCCACTTGTTCGACGACGGCGACGGCCTTGGCGTTTCCGGCCTACACGCCGGGCGGCGGCGCGATCACCCAGAGCAGCACCGTCAGCGTCAAGTGCACCAAGAACACTCCCTATACCGTGGCGCTCAATGGCGGCACGACCACGGGAGGTACGGTGGCGCAGCGTTTGATGGGTTCCGGCGCCAATACGCTGCAGTACCAGCTCTACACCGTGGCAGCACTCGGCACCGTCTGGGGTGATGGCACGGGCACGAGCGTGACACAGTCGGGCACCGGGGCCGGCATCGCAACTGCAAACTCACTGACTGTTTATGGTCAGGTGCCGGACAACGCGACCAACCAGGCCGCGGTCCCGGCAAGCTACACCGACACCATCACGGTCACGGTCACTTATTAGGCCGGCGGCAAACCGGCGTTCCGCGTACGCATGGAACGGCAAGCCGATTCTTGGGGATCGGCTTAGCGGTGGTCGGCAAAACGACCACCGCTTTACGCGGCGCGCGACGCCGTTGCCGTGCACGGCTGATTGATTGCGGCAGCCGACGATTATGAGAACCTTGATGCAGTTGAAAATTTGGCTGGCCGCGCTCGCCGTGGCGAACTTCGCGCACGCCAGCTCGTTCAATATTTCTCCGATCCGCGCTGAGTTGAGCGGAGCGCACCACACGGACGTGATGACTTTGACGAATGCCGACGACGGTCCGGTGGTCGTCGAGGTGCGTGTAGTCAAGTGGTCGCAGGACAACGGCGCAGATCAACTCGATGACACGCGCGAACTGCTCGTGACTCCGCCGGTATTGCAGATACCGGGGAAGGGCGAACAGATCATTCGTGTGGCGCTGCGCCGCGAGCCGGATCCGACCCGTGAAACGACGTATCGCCTCATCTTTCAAGAGGTACCGCAGGCGGCGACGCCGGATTTCACCGGCCTGCGGGTCGCGCTGCGGCTCAGCGTGCCGATTTTCGTCGCACCGTCGCGCGGCAAAGCCCAGGCCGACGTCGCTTGGGACGCGCATTGGCTGCCGGACGGAACGCTCGAAGTTGCCGCGACCAACAGCGGCAACGGTCATCTACAGGTCATCGATTTTGAATTGCAATTGCCCGGAGGGGCCGTGGTGCGCGGCCTCACGGCCAAGTACTTGCTGGCCGGCAGTCATATGGTGTGGACCGTAGCGCCGCCGGCGGACGCGCAAAAAGATGGCGCGATCACGATCCATGGCCATAGCGACCAAGGCGAATTCTCGGCCGACGTTGCCAACAACGGCTCTTGAAGCCAAGGCCGACGTGGCGTGGACACCAATTCCTCCAGGCCAATCTCGCATGCTCATGGAACATATTCCAGCGTTGCGGCGCGCACTTCGCAAGGCCTGCGCGCGGGTCTACGCTCGCTGGCGCTGCTCTTGCTCTTTGGTGCCTTGATGCAGACCGCGTTCGCAGCCTCGTCCACCGATTTGCAGGAAGCGGTACTCGAGGTGACGCTGAATGCGGAAGCACAGGGGGAAATGATGGTCGTACTGCGCGGCGACGGCGGCGTGCTGTATTTGCTTGATGAGGATTTCGAGAAACTGCGCTTGCTGTTGCCGCAGACCCAGCCCCATCTATTCGAGGGGCGCCGTTACTATTCGCCGACCGCGATTCGCGGCAGCACGGTGACGATCGATGAGGCGCGCCAGCGCGCCGTGATCAGCGTGCCGGCTTGGGCGATCGAGACGACGCGTCTGAGCGCTGCGGAACGCCGCAGTCCCGCGATCACGCCGTCGTCTCCGGGCGGATTCCTCAATTACCAACTCTACGCGCAGCAGGTCGAGGGCCAAAATAGCGGCGGCGTATCCGCCGAAGTCGGCATGTTCGCGGGCGTCGGCGTGTTGACCAATACGGTGATCGGCCGTGCCGGGGACGGCCAAGACAGCTTGATCCGGCTCGACACCACCTATACGCGTGACTTTCCCGATCAACTCGAGACCTTGAGCCTCGGGGATGCCATCAGTGACGCCGGCAGTTGGGGCGATTCGGTGCGCTATGCCGGCGTCCGTTGGAGTCGCAACTTCGCGCTGCGACCGGATTTGCTGACGACGCCGATGCTCTCGACGGGCGGCGTAGCGACCGTGCCCTCGACCGTCGACGTTTTCGTCAACAATCAGTTGGTCTCGACCAATCAGACGCCCGCGGGGCCGTTCGTCGTCGATCGCCTGCCTGCGGTCACGGGTACCGGCGATGTGAGCGTCGTGGTGCGCGACGCTTTGGGCCGCGAACAGGTTGTTACGCAGTCGTTTTATTCGAGCACGAGCCTGCTCGCGCCGGGCTTGACCCAATACTCGGTCAATCTCGGCAGTATCCGCGACGACTATGCGATCGCGAGCGATCACTACGGCCAGGTCTTGGGCGAAGCAAGCTATCGGCGCGGCATCACCGATACGTTTACCTTGGAGGGTCATGCCGAGTATTTGAACCATGATGCGCACGCGGCCGGACTCGATGCGGCAATCGGCATCGGCAAGGTCGGCGTGCTGACACTGACGGCGGCGGACGGCGGGGATTCGGGCGGATCCGGCTTGTTGACCGGCGTCGG
The DNA here is from genome assembly GCA_049517075.1 of Steroidobacteraceae bacterium. Taxonomy (GTDB): domain Bacteria; phylum Pseudomonadota; class Gammaproteobacteria; order Steroidobacterales; family Steroidobacteraceae; genus Bog-1198. The sequence goes on from JBEKSM010000024.1 coordinate 50,638, forward strand.
CATCGAACATCGCGGATCGCGCTGGAGTTTCGTCGCGAGCGATTTCTGGGCCGGCAACAATTTTGCGCAGGTAGGCCAGGCACTCGATCCGGCCCAGCGCGTACGTCAGCGCAGCCTGTTGCAGACCGGCCGCACATTTGGACATTTTGGTTCGATTTCCCTCGCGTATGTTCGGCAGGAGTATCGCGACTCACCGACTCAGCAGACGATCAGCCTAACGCAAAGCGCGAATCTCGGCCGGTCGGGCACGCTCAATTTGACCGTGACTCGCGTGCTCAGCGCCGACGACGGGCCCAACTTGAGTCCGCCGGGCCAGAACTCGACGAGCATTTATTTGATCTATGTGATGCCGCTCGGCGGCCGGCGCGCCGCCACGGCGACGGCGGTGGGTGGCACCGGCAGCGGCGCGCCCGCGAATGCCATCGGGGCATCGGTTGCCGAGAGCCCGCCGATCGGCCCGGGTGTTGGCTATCGTTTGAGCGCCACGAGTGCCGGCGATTATGACGCCGATTGGCGGCAACAATTTGCGGGCGCCGACGTCGAGTTCGAAGCCGCCCGCAACCAAGGCATCGAGGGACGCAACGCCTACTTGACCGGTGCGATGACCTTGCTCGACGGACAGGTCAACGAAACGCGCCAGGTCAACGGCAGCTTCGCGATGGTCGACGTCGCGGGGCTCGCGAACGTGCCGGTGTATGTCGAAAATCAGCTGACGGCCTATACGGATTCCACGGGCAGGGCATTGCTGTATAACCTTAGGCCATATGAGGCCAATCACATCAGCATCTCGCCGACCGAGTTGCCGCTCGACACCGAGATCGCCGCGAGCAGCGAAATCGTCGCGCCGCCGTATCGAAGCGGCGTGGTTGCGCGATTTCCGGTCGAACGGATCCGCGGCGGCACGTTCCGACTCGTGACGGACGACGGCAAGCCGGTGCCGGTGGGGGCTCAGGTCAAATTGAAGGGCAAGCTGTTCCCCGTGGTTCTCGACGGCATGGTCTACGTCACGGGCTACGATCACGGCATGGCGGCTGAAGCCGTGTGGAGCGGCGGACGTTGTACGTTCCGTCTCGAGCCGCCGCCGAACGACGATCCCTTGCCCGATATGGGCACGGTCCGATGCCACCTTGCGCCGCCGCCGCTCGGTGCGGCCGTGAGGTCGCGATGAAACTCCCGCCTGCGGCGATGTTTCTTGCGGCGCGAATTGCGATCGGCGCCGGGATCGCGCTCGGGCTACTCGTAGCGCCCGTCGCGCGGGCGGCCGTCACCGTCAATTGCACGGTCAGCGCTGGCGGTATCGCATTCGGCGTCTACAATCCCTTGAGCACGATCGGCGACGCCTCGACCGGAACCTTGCTGGTCACCTGTACCGGCAGCGGAACCGGCTCCACGTCGATCACGGTCGATGTGAGTCTCAGTACCGGCATCAGCGGCAATTACACGACCCGCACGATGGTCTCGGGCGCGAACGTGCTCAACTACAATATTTATTGGAGCGCGGCTGACCAGCAGATCATGGGCAACGGCACCGGCGGCTCGTACGGCGGGCAGGCCGGCCCGCTCACGATTACCGCGGGCGGCAGCGTGCAGGCAAACGGCACGATGTATGGGTATGCGCCGCCGCTGCAAGACGTCGCGCCGGGTGGCTATGCCGATGTCATCACGGTCACCGTGACCTATTAGATCGATTCGAGCGGACGAACCGCGATGCGCATCGGCCACGGGTAGCGGCCGGCAGTCAGACCCGGCGCCAATTTCAAGCGAAAGTGCAGCGACAGGCTCACCGGATGCGGTTGCTGCCAGCGCTGGATGATCATTCCACCGTCTTGCCCGAGTCGCAGATCCGAATCGAAGCCGCGAATCACCATCGCGACGACGATCGGCGCGACCGTCGTTACCTCGAGCGCATAGCCGCTCGCGCTGTTGCTGCGGATCACGAGCGCGGTCGGTTGAGGCACGTCGACATAGCCGCGCGCCAGGTCGTCCGTCGAGAGCTGCAGATCGGCCGGCGCCGACACGTGTTCGATTTCAGCGATCGCATTGACCGTGATGCCGACCGAAAAACTCGTGCGTGCGTCTTTGGCGGTTGCCGCGGCAAAACCGGCGATCAGGAATCCGAATGCAAATCGCGCAGCGAGTCGCGGCTTGGACCGCGTCACGGATCTACGGGTCGGGTTGGGGCGCGCTTGCATGGATGCTCTACATAGCGGCACCCGTGCGAGGGACTTTAGTGATTGACTCGACTGCGGACACCTGACATAACGTGGTGTACGCATGCGCACTCCGAAAATTTCTCCATATGCGCAAAAGATGTCCGTGCTTGTCGCGTGCGGATTCGCAAGCCTGGCGGCAGCCGTCGATTCCGCACCAACCGGAACTCCCGACGCGGCACTGTCGCCGGTGGTCGTGACGGCAACGCGGCTCGCACAGTCGAGTTTCGATCTGCCCGTGGCCATCGATCGCGTCGAGCGCATCGCGATCCGGCAGGGACAGTGGCAAGTCAACCTGTCGGAGTCACTCGATGCGGTGCCGGGCGCATCGGTCGAAAGCCGCCAGAACTATGCGCAGGACCTGCAGATCTCGATTCGCGGTTTCGGCGCGCGCTCGAGTTTCGGCGTGCGCGGCGTGCGCCTCTATTCCGACGGCATCCCCGGAACGATGCCGGATGGCCAGGGCCAGTTTTCGCAGTTCGATTTGGGTTCGGCCGATCACATCGAAGTGATGCGCGGACCTTTCTCGGCGCTCTACGGCAATTCCTCGGGCGGTGTGATCGCGCTGTTTACCGAGGATGGCGCGCCGGGTAACCGCATCGACGGCACCGTCGAGTTCGGCAGCCTTGCGAGCCGCCGCTACGCGTTGAAAGATGCGGGCGACAACGGCGCGCTCAACTACGTGGTCGACGCCTCGCATTTTCAAACCGACGGTTACCGGGATCACAGCGCCGCCGAGCGCAACAATTTCAACTCGAAATTGCGTTTCGACCTCGGCGATGCCGGCAAGTTGACGATCATCGGCAACGCGATCGAGACGCCGTTCGTCCAAGATCCGCTGGGTCTCACGCGTGCGCAGCTCAACGTAGATCCCGCGCAGGCCGGGATCGGAGCGATCGCCTACGATACGCGCAAGTCGCTGGACCAGGAGCAGGTCGGCGCTTTGTATGAGCGCAACTTGAGCGACAGCGACGCCTTGTCGACGATGCTGTATACGGGGCATCGCGCGACCACGCAGTTCCAGGCGATACCATTCACGACCGAAGGGTCGCCGACCAATCCCGGCGGCGTCATCGATCTGTCGCGCATTTTTTGGGGCGCCGATGCGCACATCGCCGACCATCGGGACCTGCTCGGCGGACCACTGCAGATCACCGCAGGCTTGAGCTACGATGATCTTCGGGAAGCGCGCAAGGACTACCTGAATTTCATCGGCGATGAGCTCGGCGTCGAAGGAGCGCTGCGCATCGACGAGGCGAATCACGTATACGATCTGGACGAGTACCTGCAGCTGCAGTGGGACCCGGGCGCCCGCTGGCGCATGCTAGCGGGTTTGCGCAACAGCCTCATCGACATGAGCTCGCACGACAACTTGCCGCTGCCGGACGGCGATCAGGACAGCGGCGTGCGCTATGCAGCGCTCGACCCGGTTGCGGGCCTGACCTATCGAATCGCGCCGACGCTCAACGGCTACGCATCATTTGGCAAGGGATTCGAGACGCCGACGCTCAACGACCTCGCTTATCGTTCGACGAACGGCAGCCTGCCGGGGCTCAATTTTGGGCTCGTGCCGGCGCGCAGCGACAATTTCGAGCTTGGCCTCAAGGCCGAGCGGGGATGGCTGCGCACCGATCTGGATGCCTTTTACGTCAAGACCGCGCACGAACTCGCGGTGCTCTCCGATGCGAACGGCAAATCGGTCTACCAAAATATCGGCGAAACGGAGCGCCGGGGCGTCGAGCTTGCGTCGGACGCGACCCTTGGGGGCGGTTTCAGCGCGCGGCTCGCCTATACGTATCTGCATGCGGTAGTCGTGCAAGCCTATACGACCTGCGTCGGAGTGCCTTGTTCGGGCGCACCCTGCACGGTCGGCAGTGGTTGCAAGACCGCCGTCGTCGGCGTAGGCAGCGCGATTCCTGCAGTGCCAAAAAATGCGCTATACGCGGCGTTGGCTTGGCGGTACGCGCCGCGTGGGCTGTCAGTCGCGCTCGAAGCCCAAGGGCGCGCGCAAATCTATGCCGATGACCGCAATACCGAGGCGGCCGCCGGTTATTGGGTCGAAAATCTGCGGCTCGGCTGGGAGCAGCAATGCAAACGCTGGCGCTTTACCGAGTTTGCGCGCATCGATAACCTCGCGAACCGCGCCTACGTCGGAAGCGTGATCGTCAACGAGAGCAATTCGAGATTTTTTGAGCCGGCGCCGGGTCGAACGGAGGGCATTATGTTCACTGCAGCATGGCACAGCGACTGAAACCACTGCCCGGAAGAACGACGGCCAATGCGAAATAACTTATTTCGGGGTGTGCACCGATTCGCACGAACCGCGTTGTGTAGTTAGTGTCTATCTAAGTACAGGTCCATAATCGAGCCCTTGAGGCTCGGTCGATTACGGAGAATTGCAATCATGGGTACCAAGATCGGTCGCTTTGTTCTCGCGCTAGGTGCGCTGGGGTCGATCCTCGCGGTTGCAGCGCCTGCATTCGCGCAGGGACACGGAGGCGGCGGTGGTGGGCATGCAGGCGGTGGTGGACATGCGGGTGCTGCGCACGCCGCAGGCGGGCATGCCGCAGTTGGCCACGGGTATGCGGGCGGCGCCGGTCATGCCGGCTACGGCTATGGCGGCCGCGTGGGCGGTGCCGGCTATGCAGGCCATGCGGGCGGTTATGCAGGTCATGTGGGCGGTTATGCGGGCCATGTGGGCGGTTACGGCCGCGGCTACTACCATGGCTATACGACGGGTGCCTATTGGGGTGGCGGCTATTGGCATGGCGGCTATTGGCCGCGCGCCTATTACGGGCTTGGCTTCGCCTGGTTCCTGCCGATTCTGCCTTTGGCCTATGCCACCTATTGGTATGACAGCATTCCCTACTATTACGCGAACGACGTTTATTACACCTGGAATCCGACGTATGACGGCTATACGGCGACCGATCCGCCGCCGGCGATGGATTCTGGCTCGGCGCCGGGCTCCGCGCCGCCCGACAACCAGGGTTCGGGCCAAGGGCCGGGCCCCGGTCCGGGGTCCTATCAAGGCCAGCCGCCGATGCAATCCGGTGGGCAGGTCTTCATGTACCCGAAGAACGGTCAGAGCGCCGATCAGCAGTCGACCGATAAGCGCGAGTGCCAGCAGTGGGCGAGCAGCCAGACGGATCCATCGCAGTCGGATGATTATCGGCGCGCGATGATGGCCTGTATCGAAGGACGCGGGTACAGCGCGCAATAATCGGCTCGCGCGCGAAGCAGGGCGCGCGACGCCACGGTAGAGCAGCGTCCGGGCTGTTCATTATTGCCAACAAGTTGCGGTGTTGTCGGCTCCGCCCAGCATCGTAGCGGTACGCGCGCCTTGCGAGGTGACTGTGAACGACGCGCATGCCGTGTCATTGACTTGAACGCTGCCCGGCACCGGAATCAACGTGATCGCGAAGCTTGCAGGCGTCGAGGGCACTCCGGCGACCAGCGATAAGACCGGTGCGGTCACGGCGACACCCTGAACCTCATAGTAGCCGCTGCCGATCAAAACCCCCGGCCAATTCGCAGCCGTGTAGCCGAGGTCGCTCGGCGTCTGGCTGTAGGAATTATTCGTGCTCAGGTAGCGCTCCTCGAGACCCGCCAGGTCGAGCAGCGCGCTCTTCGCTTCCGCCCGATGCGCCTTGAGCGTGAATGCGGAATAGCTCGCCGTCGCGATCGTCACGAGGATCGCGGAAATCGCCACAGTGACCATCAGTTCGATCAAGGTAAAGCCCGCAGTGCTCGGGAATTGCTTGCTCATGCGCGAGTCATCTCTGGTCAGAGGCCGTGGTTGAATCTTCATCGCCGTTGGATCCACTGCAGGCGCTGAGCCGTGATGTTCTTGTAATGAACGCCGACCGGGCAATTCGTATACGGCGGCAGGCAGACGCTGTTGGTGCCGTTGCTCGGCGCTCCCGCGTTTCCGCCACCGCCCAAGCCGCCCGAGGTGACCGGCGAACTCACGAGGTAGGTCGTGTTGTTGAACACCACCGTGGTCGGCGTGCCGGTACCGAGATCAGCCACGCCGCTAATTCCCGTTTGAACGCCGTTAGGCGATGTCACATTGATGAATTTGCCGGTGTAGTACTCGAAGAACGCGCTGGTCAGCGCACCGCCGCTCACGGGATCCAAGGCCATGGTCCAGGCTGCAGCTGAGGTCGAGGCACAGGTCGTCGGCATCGTTGTCGGGGGCACCGTCGTATTGACGACGAACACACCGGAAATCAGCGCGGGCGCAAACAACACTTGCTCGGCAACCGTCGGCGAACTCGGATTGGTCGGGTCCGCAGGTCCGATCGGCAGGTTCAAATACCAACCGAAGTATTGGCAGCCGACCGTATCCGCATAACAAACCGGGTTGCTGCTCACGGTGCGATAAGCGCTGCCCGTCGTGCTCAAGGTGGCGTCGTAGCTTGCGGTAATCGTCTGCTGCACGAGGTTGCTGGTCGTGGTCGGACTGCCGATGCTCGCAAGGCTTGCAAATGTGGAGGGCGACTTGGAATTCCAGGACGACAGGTTCCAATCCCAGATTCCATAGAGCGCCTGTTGCGTGGTGCTGTAGCTCGCCGGAGCGGTATTGGTCATCGGGATTTGTCGGCCGGTCCCGAACTCGACGAGCACGCGCGGCAGTGGCCCGCTGTTGTTGATCGCGATGATCGGTTTGGTCGTGATCGGCTGGCCCGCAGGTGTCGTGAACAAGGGATTGGGTGTCACCGCCCAGTTATGCGGATTGGCATCGGTGAGGTCGAAGCGCCAAAGGTTACCCAGCAAGTCCCCTGCATAGACATAGTCGACGATGTGATCACCGTCGAAGTCGGCGGCATCCGTAAACGCGATTCCGTCTCCTGCACCCGGCGGCTGGCCGGTGCTGAGGTAATACCAAGTCAAGGCACCGCTGGTGCTGTCGACGGTCACGACGTAGATCCCGGCGTCTCCGGTTGCGCTGCTGAACCCGTTGCCGATGATGAATCCCCAATCGCCGTTGTGGAATCGCCGGATCAGCGGCGTGCCGTAGGTCTTGCCGAGATTGGCGCCGCAAAGCGCGACGTTGGCGCAGTTGATCGTCGAGGTCGTGACGCCCGCAACCGTGTTCGTGCTCCACTCGCCGATCACGGTCGCCTGGGCGGCCGCTGCGCCTTCGCTGAAATTGCCGCCGCCGCCGAGACCTGGGTTCGTGATGTCGAGCGCGAAGATTGCATTGCCGCCGGCTCCCAAGCCGCCCACGAGCCACGTGTGCCACTGGTTGCCGAAGTAGAGATCGCCAGTGCCGGGCGTCGCATCGACATCGAAGTGATGCGCGTATTGGATATTGGAGTAATCGTTCGCCACGTTGGCATACGAATTGATGTCGTTGAGAACGTAACCGGGCATGTAAGCGAGCAACTCCATGCCGTCGTTGTTCGCCGATTGGTAGTTGTTGCTGGCGTCGTAGGCGCCTGCGCGGAAGCCATGCAGCAAGCCGTCGTTCGCGCCCGCATACACGACATTCGTACGGGTTTGCTCTGCAACCGTGAACGCCCCGTAGGTTTGCGCCGCGCCCGCATTCTCGGGCGGTGTCGGCGCGGCCGACGCGAACAAATCATTCCAAACGTTCGGGTAGCCGGCGCTCGGCGGCCCAACCCAGGTCGGGCTCGAGTCGATGATGTCGCCGAGCACGCTGGTGCGAGCGCGATACAAGCCGACACCGAGCGGCGTCAATTCATTGCTGCGATCTCCACGCAGGTAATTGAGGCGCAGCGGCGTGTTGGTCGGATCGCCCGTGTCCAGCGCCGCTTGTTGTGCCGCGGTCAGGCTGGTCCATTCGAACGCCGTGCCGCTGGCGCCATTCCACGTCAGGATGGTCCGATTGCCGGGGCCCTCGGCGGCCGTTGGGCCGGCGATACTCGTCGAGGCGCAAGTTTGGCCCGCGGGCACGCCGGTGAGCACACAGGAAGCATCCCAATTCGCGACCGGGTCGATGATCAGCGACGTCGGATTTCCCGGCGCCGCTTCCAAACTCTGCGAGGTCAGGGATCCGGGCCAGTTGGTGCTGTTGTAGTAGGCGAAGAAGACCTGCGAGCCGATCTGCACTTTCGCCGACTGCTTTTGATTGATGCCCGCGGAGACCGATGACTGGTTGGAAGGCTGCGCCTGGAAGCACATGATCTCGTGAATATTCGTCCCGCCGCCGGTCGAGCCTGCGAACCCGAAGCGCACGTTGTTCGGCAACGGGCCGTTCGCCGCCGTGATGTCTTGCCCCGTGATCACCGGTTGATAGACGCCGCCGTTATAGCTGTACGCAAGACTCAGAAGGCCCGCGGGCGAGATCGTCAGATCGTAGGTGATCGGGACGCCATAGGCGCTGCCGGATTGCGCGACGCTGCCGTTGCCCCGGTACAAGGCGCTTTCGTTGGCGATTTTGATTGCCGCACCGAGAATCTTGAATGCGCCGGGAATCATCGTGTAGTCCGGCAGCGAAATCGTGGTCGTGCTGCCGTTGCCCAAGGGCAGTTGATAGGGAGCGATCGGATCGGGCTCGGGCCCGGGAACGAGCGAGGTGACGCCGCTGACGGTCACAGGCACGAGATTGCCGTTGGTGTTCCAGGCGCCGACCGCGGACCAGTCGTAGACGAACGCGTTCGCGCAGGCCTGCCGTACGGCCTTCGCCTGCTGCGGATACGTCAACGTCGACGGATATTGGTTTGGATAGGCTGCGTTCAAAGCGCTCCATGCGGTGCCACCGGCGCCGCGCAGCCCAATGCGATTGCCCTGGTAGCCCGGGCCACTTGCGGTGTTGTCGCCGGGGTTCAGAAAATTGCCGTATTCATCGATACCGAGGCCGATGTAACCGTCGATCAATCCGTCATAGCCGCGCGGCGCACCGCTCGGACGCAGCGTCGGGTCGTTGTTCGCGTTCGAACAGGTGTATCCGAGGCTGCCGCCGTAGTCGCCGATGTCCGCTGCCGCGCCGTTGTCGACGCTTTGCAGAAAAAAGCTCATGCCGTCCGCGCCGTCGTGCACGCTCGCGCCCGCGGAATTGCCGCGGTAACTCTCGGTCGTGAATGTCACGTGAATGCCGTTGGTCGTCGGAAAGTTGAACGCCGAGAGAATCGCGCCGTTCTCGTTGTAGCCTCCGGGAAAGCCGTTGGTGAAGCGCAAGGCGCCGCCCACGGCGGGGTCATCCGGCAGCGTGCCGGTGTTGCCGCCGACCAGGTTGGGGTCACCTTTGAGCGTCCAATAGGGGAGCCCGACGCATTGCGGGATTTGTCCCGGGCTCGTCGTGCCGATCGACGTGCCGGCCGTGAGGCAGGCACCGTTCATGAAATACCAGGAGTTTTGTGTCGTCGTGCCCGTGAAGTTTTCCGTGTAAGTCGTCTGCGCCTGCGCGGCGCCGATCAGAGCGAATCCCGCGAGCGTACATGCAGCGAGGGTTGGTGCCTTGAACTTGGAATGCGTCATAGGGATAACCATCTCGTGGAGTTAATTGTCGCCGGAGCAAGTCGTGCATTTGAGAACGTACAGGGTGTCCACGATCGCGACCGTGTTCGGACTGCTGCCGTAACCGACTGCGTCGATTTCGTATTCGTATCCGTAGCTGCCGATTTGGCCCTTGTACCAAATGTAGAAACTCGGCTGCTGGATCGGATTGCTCGTGAGCGCGATGCCGTTGTTCGGCAGCGTGTTGGCCGGTAAGGTGTAATTGACGCCGGCGGTCCAGGGCAGCGATCCGGGATTCGGCAGCTCCACGTTGCAAACTTGCGGGTTGGTCGACGGCGTGTAGCCGACACAGGCGACCGCCGGGACTGCGTCATTGATCGCAGCGCCACTGTTTGCCGAGGCGTTGTTCGCGATGTTGAGCGCGAGCCAGTTCTCGGCGAATTCTTCGGCACTCTCAGCGGCCTGCACGGCGACTTGCTTGTCGCGCGTATTGCCGGCGATCTTTTCATCGACCCCGAAGCTGCGGAACATGCTGACCGCGAGCAAGGTCACGACGATCAACAGCAGCATGCTCGATACCAGCACGAAGCCGCGCTGCGGCACAACGGTGTTCATGTCTGGCCCTCGCCGACTTGCGTCATGACGTCGTAGACGCGCACGAGATTGACGGTCGGAACCGCCGCCTGACCGGAGAGGTTCGCGAGCGGATTCGTGAACGTGAAGGTCACTTGAACGGATCGGACTTGCGCCCAACCTGGTTGCCAGGTCGAATTTGCGACGGCCGCGAGCGCCGAGGTCGCGGTCGCGCTCAGATAGCTGTCGACGGACAGCGTGGTGGCGTTGGTATTGGTGCGCTGGCCATAAAGGACGCCGAGCGCGGTGATGCCATAAACGAGCGGCGTCGTCGTCACGGTCTGGTTGCCTGCAAGGTCGATCGTGGTCAACTGACACTGCAGATTGCCGCTGGCGTCGACATAGAACACGTTGATCCAGGTCACCTGCGTGGGGCTGGTGTTACCTGCGCAACTGATGAGTCCATCCGGGTAGGCGGCCGCCGTACCCGACGTCATATAGCGCACGCCGATCACCGATCCGGCCGGCGCCGCGGTGTCTGCGCCGGAAACCACTTGTCCTTGCGCGAACGCCAAAATCGATCCGGTCGCCGGCACCGTCACGTTGATCGCTGGAAAATTCGCGGCCGCACCGCCGATCGTCGCATTCGGATAGTCGCCGGCCGACTGGATCGAGGCATTCAGAAGCTCGGAAGCGAAGCGCTCGCCGTCCTGGAGCTGCGAGAGGCCGCTCTGCACGCCGGTGGTCTGCTTCATGGTTTGGACCAGCGTCAACAAGCCGCCGATCAGAAAAATCGCGAGCAACACGGCGATCATCAATTCGACCAGGGAAAAGCCGCGCGATCGTTGCGCGCAATTGGCGCGCCGCGCGCCGCCATTGTGGTCAACGCGGCAGGCGATTCGCTTCATGGTTGCACGTAGAGTGTGTAGGTGGGCAACGTGAGGTTCGCGAGATTGTTCTGCGTACCGTTGTTTTGTTGGGTCGTCATCGCAACCTCGTTCTCTGCCCAGACGATCTGAATCGTGCAACTGACTGTCGGCAGGTTCGGCGTGGTTCCACAGGTGATCCAGGCGGAGTAGGCGGGCAGCACTTGGTTCAAGGACGTCGCCCAGAGATTCAAGTCGTAGTTCGCCATCAATTGCGGCGCGCAGGCGGTGGCGCCGGGCGTGAGGCAGGGCGCCGCCGCCGCAAACGGATTGGACTGCGACGTGATGACCGTGGACGGATAGACCGCGCTGTTCTGCCAAAAATCCTGGTTGGCGTGCATCATCGATGCGAGGCTCGCGGCCTCGATCGCCGCGACCGAGCGCGCGCTCGCGACGCCCGTGCTGGATAGCGCCAGGGATTCCATTTTCGCAAGCCCCAACAGACCGACCGAGACGACCACGAGTGCGACCAGCACTTCGACGAGGCTGAAGCCTCGCGACCGGGCAGTCCACGGCCGGAAAGCGTGCGCGCGGCTCATGAACAATTCGTCCCCGCGGCACCGGCTCTGGCAGTGCCGAGCATGCCGGAATTGGCTGCAGCCGCGCCATTGACCAACAGGCAGCGAGTCCACGCCGCGTTGGCCGTGGCGTCGTGCAGCGTGATGACGACGCCGATCTGTGCGGACACATTGCCGATCGCGCCCGAGGACGCGAAGCCCTCGCGATTGAAGGTCACGGCTTCGACGCCGAGATTCGCATCGAGCGTGTCGGTACCCGTGAACGGCGTCTGGTTGCGCAAGATCGCCGTCGTCGGTCCGACGGTCTGCGTGCTGTCGGGATCGGGGAACACGATCCAGCCGCTTTGCCATGCGGTGCTGCCCGAACAACTCGGCGTTGGCGAAGTCGGGTTGGCCGATGGACACACCGTGATCGGCTGCCCCTCCTTGAGCGCTTCGTTGCGAGCGTATTGCATATCGCCGAGCAGCCCATTGACCTCGGTCGACACGCGATTCGACGATGTGACATATTGAAAGCCGGGCATCGCGATCGTTGCGAGGATCGCGACGATGGCCATGACGATGACCAATTCGAACAATGAAACGCCGGAATTGGATTTCACGCTCGCAGTACCTGTGTCGGTGACATGGAGCGGAATCTAGGAGCCGAAGCTGTCTCGAAACTGACGTTTTGAGAACTCGATCACTAATCTGTGATCGCTTTCACGACATGTTCGATATTATGTGCGCCCTCCACCCTCTGCAGGGTCCGCGGCGAAGCGCACCGCGACCCGCGTGCCGCGTTGACCGGCGCCGGTGTCGATACTGACCTCGGCCGAATACAAGCTGGCAATTTCTTCGACGATCGCCAATCCGAGACCGCTGCCGTGTCCGGGAGAGTTCGGCAGCCGCACGAAGCGCTGACGCACGCTCTGGCGGTCTGCCTCGGGAATTCCCGGTCCATCGTCTTCTACCGCGAGAAATGGATGCCCATCGCGCCGGCCCGCATAAACGGTCACGCTGCCGCCGCTCTGCGTGTACTTCAAGGCGTTGTCGACCAAGTTGCTCAGCAGATCGTCGAGCAAAGAAGGGTCGGCACGCACGTTGGCCGGCTGCAAATCGGCGCCGAGGTCGATATTGCTCTGCAACGCCCGATCGAAGAAGCGTGCGACGACCTCGCCGGCGATCGCGTTCAGCGCCACTTGTTGGGTCTTCGCGGCGATGTTGGCGGCTGGATCGGCGCGCGCGAGGCTCAGCAGCTGATTCGCCGAATGCGCCAACTGGCGTACGCCTTCTTGCAGCGTCTGCAGGCGCTGTTTGATCGGTGCGGCCGCGGGTTCGGCGACCAGCAGGTCGAGCTGCGCTTGCATGCCGGTGATCGGCGTGCGCAGCTGGTGGGCGGTGTTCGCAATGAATTGCTGCTGCGACTGGACTGAGGTCTTCAACAATGAAAACAAGCGGTTCAAGGTTGCCGCAAGCGGCGCGATCTCGCGCGGCACCGACGATTCGGCGATCGGCCGCAAGTCTTGAGCGGAGCGCTGCGCAATCTCATCGCGCAGTTTTCGCACCGGCCGCAGTCCCAATTGAATGCCGACCCAGACCAACACGAGCGTTATGTCCAGCTGCACGAAGTCCCAGAGCAGCGTGCTCAAGAACTCATAGCGCGCCGCGGGTTCGCTCGACTTCAGAGCGCTCGCGACCGTCACCCACACGGGCCCCGCCGCCGTTTCGGCACGCGTCGACAAGATTCTCAGGCCATGGTGGTCGACCTGCAAGGTTTCATAGCCGAAGTTCGCCGGCGCCTCGACCGCGACGAGCGGCAGCAGCGCATCCCCGGCAATGATCTGCGCGTTCAGGTCGCGCAACGCGTAACGTACGCTGCCGTCGGCCGGCATCAAGGGTCGCTCGGGCGAATCTGCGCTCAATTCGACGCCGCCGTCTTTGACAGCGAGATGCGCCGCGAGCTCCGCAGCGATCTGTTTGAGATGGCGGTCCGTGGTGATGACCTGCGGCGCCATGCTGTTGATGTAGTGAACCAGAGTGCCGCACAGCGCCAGCAAGGTCAGAGGCACCGCCAACCAAAAGACCAGTGTTCGGCTGATCGAGGCGTTCACTTAAGGTTTCGGCTCTTCCAGGCGATAACCCAAGCCGCGCAGGCTGCGAATCAAGGCGGCGGTGCCGAGCTTGGCCCGCAGGCGCGAGATATGCACCTCGACCGCGTTCGTGGTGATGTCGTGATCCGTATGCGTCAAGGCCTGTTGGATCCGTTCCTTCTGCACGACGAGCCCGGTTCGCCGCACGAGGCACTCGAGCACGAGCCATTCGCGCGCAGTGAGTTCGACCTCTGCCTCGTCGATCCACAAGCGCTTGCCGAGCAAGTCGACCGACATGCGATTGAGTTTGATGATGCCGCTGGCCGCGCCACCGGTGCGGCGAATCAGCGCGCGGCAGCGCGCCACGAGCTCGGCAGGTTCGAATGGCTTGCTGAGAAAATCATCCGCGCCCAGATCGAGCGCCTTGACCTTGTCGCTGAGCGTGCAGCGTGCCGTGAGGATCAGTGCCGGCAGCGACTTGCCGGCGCTGCGCAGGCGCCGCACCAAGGATAGTCCATCGCTTCCCGGCAGACCGATGTCGATGACCGCCATGTCGAAATCTTGCGCGGCGAGGGCCGCGAGCGCCGATTCAGCGCTCGCCGTGCGATGCACTTCGAAATTGGCTCCGATCAATCCACGCGCCACCGCATCGGCGACGAGATCGTCGTCTTCGACGATTAGGAGTCGCACGCGGGCGCCACGCTACCGGTCGTTGCCCGCTGCAATTCCCGGATCGGAACTCTGCTCCGGGTCGGCGCCGAAAGCGCCGCGCCGCGGTGTCAGCGCGCGTAGTTTCGCTTCGTAGGCCTTCGCGAAGGCTTCGACAAACAGATGTGGAAACCCTTCGGGCGGACTTTGCGACAATCCGGCAAACAATTCGGCGTAAAGATCCCAATACTTGGCCTTGTTTTGCCCGAACACGCCGCGTTTGGCGCCGCGCTCGAAGCGTTCCTCGAGTTCCTTCGGGTCGAAGCGCGACAGCAGCTCCTCCAGCGCGGCGCGCATGGCGGCGAGCGTGGCGGTGTTCTGCGCCTTCAAATCGCGAAAATTCTCTCTCATGCCTTCGACCGAACCGGAGCGCGTCGACGTCGTCGTCATCAGTCGAATCAGTATCTGCTCGACGCCTTGGGTGAACGTCCATGAAGATTCGGTGTCCGGCGCAGGCGGCGACATTCGAAACCGATTGCGGAATTCGGCGCGGGTTTGATTCAAATCCATGAGGCCGAGCACCGTTTCGCGCAGCAGCTGACCGGCGAGCTGCAGCGCATAGGTGCGCGCTTCGGGCGTTATAGAACGCGGATCGATGCCGGCGCCGCGACAAAATGCGGCCAGACCGGTATCGAGATCGACGTCGTAGAGCGCCGGGCTCGAGTTGCGCAGGGAGGCCTGCACGGACGGCGCCGCGGGTGGTGCCGGTGCCGCGGGCCAAACCGGCGTAGCCGGTGCGGCGCCGCGCTCGACTTTGAGCGGCCGCGTCATCATGTGCCAGGGCACGCCCGCAGCGTCGCCTTCGACGGCCTGCGGCAAATCCGCTTCGGGAGAAACGGATTGGCCGTAGGCGTTGCGCGCCATGCTCTCCAATTCCTCTTGCAGCCGGTTGCTCGGCTCCAGCAATTCGCTCAAATCCAGATCCGCGCCGATGTCGTTGGCGGTCGACTTTTTGACCGCGGCCGACGGCGTACCGCCGTCATATGCGACGGCCCCCGCATCATCGGTCGAGAAATCATTGCTCGCGTCGATGCTCACGAGCAGCTCGTACTCGCCGAGACGGATATAGTCGCCGTCCTTCATCGCGTAGTCACGGAACTTACCGAGCGGCACCTGGGCGCCGTTGACGTAAGTGCCGTTCGAGCTCGTGTCGACTAGATAGTAGGCACCCGCCCGAAAATCGACTCGCGCGTGTTTGCCCGAGAGATAGCGCTCCGGGTCGGGTAGAATCCATTCATTGTCCGCTGCGCGCCCGATCGTGCCACCATGCACGCTGAACACCTTGGTAGATTTCTCTCCAAGCCGGGTTGCATGTTCGCTGACAATACGTAAGCGCAAGGCCATTTTTTACTCCGGCAGACCGCTCGTAGGTTTTGCGCTAAGTGCTCGTATAATATGGTGAAACAGTACCAATGTCGGAGCCTAGCTAAATGGCCGCGAGTCACATTTTCAAAGTTCTGTTCGTCAACCAGGGCAAGGTCTATGAGATCTACGCCCGCAAAGTGAGCCACGGTACTCTGTTCGGCTTCATCGAGGTCGAGGAACTGGTCTTCGGCGAGCGCTCGACCGTGGTCGTGGACCCCGCCGAGGAAAAGATAAAGGCCGAATTCCACGAAGTAAAGCGAACTTATCTGCCGATGCATTCGGTGCTGCGAATCGATGAGGTCAAGAAGCAAGGTGTCAGCAAGATTGTGGCCCTCGAAGGGTCGAATGTGGCTCAGTTTCCAGTGCCGATTTACACGCCGGGCGGAGATTCCAACGCCCGCAAATAGCGGTGGGCGGCTGAGCCGCGGGCGCACCGGCCGAACCCCGCAATGGCTCCCGCCGCGGGCCCATCGTGCTTTGCGATCGGAGAGGCTCGATGTTTAGCCTGCTCGGCGGCCCGGCGCTGTCGCAATTTCGCCTCGACAAATTGCTTACACAACTGCAGGCACTCGATCCGCGGGTCCGCGCGATTTCCTCGCGATTCATCCATTTCGTGGCGGACGCCACGAGCCCCAACGAACACGAGATGGCCCTGCTCAAGCGGCTGTTGCAGTATGGGCCGAGCTCGATCGAGACGGGGCGGCCCGGCGTTGCCGCAGCGCACGAATTGACCGTGACGCCGCGCGCCGGAACGGTCAGTCCTTGGTCGAGCAAGGCATCCGACATCGCGCAAGTCTGCGGCCTCGGATTCGTGCAGCGGCTGGAGCGTGGCACGGTCTATTTTCTCGAGGCCGCGGCGCCGTTGGGCAGCGCCGATCTACACCGCCTCGGGGCGCTGCTGCACGATCGCATGACCGAATCGATTTGGTTCGAAGAGCCTGATTTGACTGCATTATTCGGTGCTGCGCCGGCGCGCCCCCTGCGGGTCGTGTGCGTGCGCGGCGACGGCCGCGCGGCACTCGAGCGAGCGAATCGCGACTGGGGCCTTGCGCTCTCGGATCAGGAAATCGAATACCTGGTGGCTGCATTCGGGCGTATGAACCGCGACCCCACCGACGCCGAATTGATGATGTTCGCGCAAGCCAACTCCGAACATTGTCGCCACAAGATTTTCAACGCGGAATTCAGCGTCGACGGCGAGAAAATGCCGCTGTCGCTGTTCGACATGATCCGTGCCACCTACCGCAGCAACTCGGCCGGTGTGCTCTCGGCCTACCGCGATAACGCGGCGGTCATCGAGGGATCGGCCGGGTTACGCTTCTTTGCGAATGGCGCAACGCAGCATTATGAGGGCACGCTCGAGCCGATCGACATCCTCATGAAGGTCGAGACGCACAACCACCCGACCGCGATATCGCCGTTTCCGGGTGCCGCAACCGGCGCAGGCGGTGAAATCCGGGATGAGGGCGCGACCGGCATCGGCGCCAAGCCCAAAGCCGGCTTGTGCGGCTTTTCGGTCTCCAATTTGCGCATTCCCGGCATGCTCGAGCCCTGGGAGTCCGAGCCCCTCAAACCCGATCGCATCGTTTCCGCGCTCGAGATCATGATCAGCGCACCTATTGGGGCCGCCGCGTTCAACAATGAGTTCGGTCGTCCCAACATTTGCGGCTATTTCCGGGCGTTCGAACAGCGCAGCCTCGAGGCAGGTCGTGAGGTTCTGCGCGGCTACCACAAACCGATCATGATTGCCGGCGGACTCGGCAACATCCGCCGCCCGCATGTCGAAAAAGCGGTCGTGACGGTTGGTGCGGCGCTGATCGTGCTCGGCGGCCCTTCGATGCTCATCGGCTTGGGCGGCGGTGCGGCCTCTTCGGTCGGCAGCGGACAGAGTTCGTCGGATTTGGATTTCGCGTCCGTGCAGCGCGGCAACGCGGAAATGCAGCGGCGCGCCCAGGAGGTCATCGACCGTTGTTGGGCCATGGGGGAGCGCAATCCCATCTTGTTGATCCACGATGTCGGGGCTGGAGGCTTGTCGAATGCGCTGCCCGAGGCCATCGCGCACAGCCAGCGGGGCGGGCGCATCGATTTGCGCAGGATTCCCAGCGCCGAGCCACAGCTCTCGCCGATGGAGATCTGGTGCAACGAGGCGCAGGAGCGCTACGTGATCGTGCTGCGGCCGGGAAGCATTCCCGAATTCGCGGCATGGTGTGAGCGCGAGCGCTGCCCTTACGCAGTGGTCGGCGAAATCACCGACGACGGGCGCTTGCTCGTGACCGATCCGCTGCTGCGGACGACGCCGATCGACATGCCGATCGAGGTCTTGTTGGGCAAGACGCCGCGCATGGTCCGCGAGGTCCGATCGCTGCCGAAAACGTCGTTACCGCTCTCGACGGCCGGCACGACGATCGCCGAGTCGCTGCAGCGCTTGCTGCGCCTGCCGACGATCGCCGATAAATCGTTCCTGATCACGATCGGCGATCGGACCGTCGGCGGACTGATCAGCCGTGACCAGATGGTCGGGCCCTGGCAGACGCCGGTCGCCGATGTGGCGGTTACCTTGAGCAGCTTTCAAGGCTACACGGGCGAGGCCATGGCGATGGGCGAACGTGCTCCCGTGGCCGTGCTGGACCCGCCGGCGTCCGGCAGGCTCGCGGTCGCCGAGGCGCTCACCAATATTCTCGCCGCCGACGTACGGTGCCTCACGGATGTGCGGCTCTCGGCGAACTGGATGGCCGCTTGCGGGCAGCCCGGTGAGGATGCGGATTTGTATGCGACCGTGCGCGCGGTCGGCATCGATCTGTGCGCGGAACTCGGGATCACGATTCCGGTCGGCAAGGATTCGTTGTCGATGCGCACGGCTTGGAACGATGCCGACGGTGCGCATTCGGTCGTCGCGCCGATTTCGTTGATCGTTTCCGCATTCGCGCCGGTGCGCGATGCGCGCCGCACGCTCACGCCCGAACTCGATTTGTCCCAGCCGTCGAGTCTCGTGCTCATCGATTTGGGCTGCGGCAAGAATCGACTCGGGGGATCCTGTTGGGCGCAGGTGTTCGGTGAGACTGGCGGCGCTCCGGCCGATCTGGACTCGGCGCGATTGCTCGCATCCTTGTTCGCCGCGATCGTCGAACTCAAGGACCGCGATCTGGTGCTCGCTTATCACGACCGTTCGGACGGCGGTTTGCTGATCGCCGTGTTGGAGATGGCTTTTGCTTCGCGCTGCGGGCTCGAGATCGATCTCGGCAGCGTCGCCGACGCGATCTCGGCCTGTTTCGCCGAGGAACTCGGCGCGGTGATCCAAGTGAGCAGCACGTGCCTCGATCAAGTCCGCACGGTGCTCGCTCGGCACGGCTTGGGTGAGCACATGCGGGTCGTCGGCAGGCCCGTGCCCGGCGCCATGTTCAGCCTGTCCGCCAACGGCCGCGAGGTTCACCGCGCATCACGCATCGATTTGCACCGTTGCTGGAGCGAAGTGTCGTTTCGCATGCAGAGCCTGCGCGACAATCCGGCTTGCGCGAGCGAAGAATACGAGCGCCTGCTCGATGCCGAGGACCCCGGCTTGCACGCGCGCCTGAGTTTTCAGCCGGGCGACGACGTCGCCGCGCCCTACGTTTCGACCGGTGCTCGTCCCGCGATCGCGGTGCTGCGCGAGCAGGGCGTCAACAGCCATACCGAGATGGCCGCGGTGTTCACGGCCGCAGGCTTCGATGCCTACGACGTCCACATGACCGACATCCACAGCGCCCGCGTGCGCCTCTCGCGCTTTTCGGGTCTGGTCGCCTGCGGCGGGTTTTCCTACGGGGACGTGCTCGGCGCCGGGGAGGGCTGGGCCAAATCGATTTTATTCGATGCGCGCGCGCGCGATGAGTTCGAGGCGTTCTTCGCGCGGCCGGGCACCTTCACGCTGGGAGTCTGCAACGGATGCCAGATGCTGTCCGCGTTGCGGGACCTCGTGCCCGGCAGCGACGGCTGGCCGCGCTTCGTTCGCAACCAGTCCGAGCAATATGAGGCGCGGCTCGCGCTGGTGCGCGTACCCGCGACGCGCTCGGTGCTGTTCGCCGGCATGCAAGGTTCCGTGCTGCCGATCGCCGTTGCGCATGGCGAGGGTTATGCCGAGTTTTCGGCACAATCGGCCGCCGCGCAGTTGCTGACCAGCGACATGGCAGCGTTGCAGTTCGTCGACAACCACGAACGCGTGACCGAGCGCTACCCTTACAATCCCAACGGTTCGCCGTTGGGCGTGGCCGGCATTTGCAATGCCGACGGGCGCATCACCGCGCTCATGCCGCATCCGGAGCGCGTGTTTCGCGCGGTGCAAAACTCGTGGGCGCCGGCCGAGTGGGGCGAGGACGGCGGTTGGATGCGCCTATTTCGCAATGCGCGAGTGTTCTTGAGCTAGCAGCGGCCGGCCGCGCGGCGCGTCTCAGGCGCTCGTCTCGCTCTGCGCGGGCACGACGAACTTGCGAAAGGTCATGGCCTGCAGCAGGCGCGCTTTGCGCACGAACGTCTGGTAGAGCAAATCGCGAATCACTTCGAGCAGTATGCCGGAGCGCTCCGCATTGAGCATCGGCTGGTGAGGCCATGGATCGCTGTCGCTGCCGAACAGAACCGCGCGCATCGTGCCGAAGGTGTCGTCATCGAGCGAGGCGAGATCGCGAATTTCCTGCAAGGTGTCGAACAGTTCGAGCTTGCCGCGTTCGCCGAGTTCGCGAAACAGCGATTGCGCCGTGCGGCGGCTCATCGCTCCGAAGGCATTGAAGCAGCCGGCGGCGTAGCAGGTGAGCGCCTCCTTGAACAGGCTCTCCGCTTCTTCCGGTAAATAGGTCAGCGGAAAATTCTCGCGCGCACGCTCGATCTCGATGTAGTTGCCGCCGAGTTCGATGCGTCCGGCGCTGAAGGCGCGTACCGAGAATTTCAAAAACACGGGCTCGCCGCAGGCATCGCACTTGAACACGATGCCGACGTGCTTCGGCCTGCGCTGATTGATTTCCTCGAATTTCGGAATACCGACCGCGGTCAAATGCGTCAGTGTCTGGCAATGCGGGCAGGTCAGTGCGATTCCCTGATATTCGACGTGCAACTCGTCCTGGCTATCGATGAACATAGGTTTACTATCCTGCGAGCGGTTTGTAGCGGATACGATGCGGCTGAGCGGCGTCCTCTCCCTTGCGCCGCTTGAAATCCTCGGTGTACTCCTGGTAATTGCCTTCGAACCAGACTACTTGGGAGTCGCCTTCGAACGCAAGAATGTGCGTGGCGATGCGGTCGAGAAACCAGCGATCGTGTGAGATGACAACCGCGCATCCGGGGAATGCGACCAGGGCTTCCTCGAGCGCGCGCAAGGTCTCGATGTCCAGATCGTTGGTCGGTTCGTCGAGCAGCAAAACGTTGCCGCCGGATTTCAATACTTTCGCGAGGTGAACGCGATTGCGTTCGCCGCCGGAAAGATCGCCGATGATCTGTTGCTGCTGCACGCCCTTGAAATTGAACCTGCCGACGTAACCGCGCGAAGAGGTCTCGTAGTTGCCGACTTTGATCAAATCGAGCCCGCCGGAAATCTCCTGCCAGACCGTGTTCTTGTCGTTGAGTGATTGGCGGGATTGGTCGACATAGGCCAATTTCACGGTGGGGCCCATTCTGATCTCGCCGCTGTCCGCTTTTTCGACCCCCGAGAGCATCCTAAACAACGTGGTCTTGCCCGCCCCATTAGGGCCGATGATGCCGACGATGCCGCCCGGTGGCAGGCTGAAGCTCAACGAGTCGATCAGTAGACGGTCACCGAAGGCTTTGCGGATGCTCCTGCATTCGATCACCAGATCGCCGAGCCGATCGCCCGGTGGAATGTAGATCTCGTTGGTTTCATTGCGCTTCTGGAATTCTTGCGAGGCGAGTTCCTCGTAGCGCTGCAAGCGGGCTTTGGATTTCGCCTGACGGGCTTTGGGGTTGGTTCGCACCCACTCCAGCTCGCGCTTCAGCGTCTTCGCGAGCGCGTCTTGTTGGCGATTTTCCTGCGCGAGGCGCTGCTCCTTCTGTTCGAGCCAGGAGGAATAATTTCCCTGCCATGGAATGCCGTGTCCGCGATCGAGTTCCAAGATCCATTCGGCGACGTTGTCGAGAAAATACCGGTCATGAGTGACCGCGATGACGGTGCTCGGGTACTCTTCGAGAAAATGTTCGAGCCACGCGACCGATTCCGCGTCGAGATGGTTGGTCGGTTCGTCGAGCAGCAACATGTCCGGCTTCGACAGCAACAGGCGGCAGAGGGCGACCCGCCGCCGCTCGCCGCCCGACAGTTTGCCGACGAGCGCTTCCCAGGGCGGCAGGCGCAGTGAATCGGCGGCGATCTCGAGCTTGCGTTCCAGTTCCCAACCGCCGACGGCGTCGATTTTGTCCTGCATTTTCGCCTGCTCTTCCATGAGCTTGTTCATTTCCTCGTCGGACATCGGCTCGGCGAATCGGTCGCTGATGGCGTTGAATCGATCGATGAGGCTCTGCACGTCGCCCACCCCTTCGCCGACGACTTCGCGCACGGTCTTCTGCTCATCGAGGACCGGTTCCTGCGGCAAATAGCCGATCTTGATGCCGGGCTGCGGGCGCGCCTCGCCCTCGATGTCCTTGTCGTTACCGGCCATGATCTTCAATAGCGTGGACTTGCCGGATCCGTTGAGGCCGAGCACACCGATTTTGGCGCCTGGATAAAAGCTCAGGGAAATATCGCGCAAAATGATGCGCTTGGGCGGCACGACCTTGCCTACCCGGTTCATGGTGTAAATGAACTGAGCCATTAGCGACCTTGAGTTGTGTGTGACGACCGAGCGGGGCGTTCCGGAGGGGGAATTATCCGTGACAATATCCGGCTTGTCACGGCTGTCGCGGCCCATGCTAGGCTCATGGGGGATCGCAAAGGTCGTAACCGTGTTGCGATCGGTGCGGCCGCGCCAGGGGGCCGCAGCGGGGCGTGAGCGCGTATCTTGCTAGGGATCGCCAGCTGAATCAGCTACACTTATCGGCTATTTTCTTGTCGCCTGCTCTTTGGCGGCCAATTCCCGGGAGACCTTAAGTACATGTTCAATTCGCAGATGACGATTGCGGGATTCGACCCCGAACTGAGCAGCGCGATTGCCGGCGAGCGGCAACGCCAGGAGGATCACATCGAGCTGATCGCCTCCGAGAATTACGCGAGTCCGCGCGTGCTCGAGGCGCAAGGCTCGGTGCTCACGAACAAGTACGCCGAGGGCTATCCCGGCAAGCGTTATTACGGCGGCTGTGAATATGTCGACGTCGCCGAGCAACTTGCGATCGATCGCGCCAAACAGCTGTTCGGCGCCGACTACGCGAATGTGCAGCCGCATTCGGGATCGCAAGCGAATGCGGCGGTGTACCTCGCGATGCTCAATCCGGGCGACACGATACTCGGCATGAGCCTCGATCACGGCGGACACCTGACGCATGGCGCCAAAGTGAATTTCTCCGGGAAATTGTTCAAGGCATTCCAATACGGCGTCAAACCGGATACCGGTGAGATCGACTATGAACAAGTCGAGCGGCTCGCTCGCGAGCACCGGCCCCGGATGGTCGTCGCCGGTTTCTCGGCCTACTCGCGCGTCATCGACTGGGCGCGTTTTCGCGCGATCGCCGATTCGGTCGGCGGCTATTTATTCGTGGACATGGCGCATGTCGCGGGACTCGTGGCCGCCGGCGTCTATCCGAACCCGGTACCGATCGCCGACGTCGTGACGACGACCACGCACAAGACGCTGCGAGGCCCGCGCGGCGGATTGATCCTCGCGCGCCCGCACGCGGAATTGCACAAGAAATTCAACTCGATGGTATTCCCCGGCATTCAGGGCGGACCCCTGATGCACGTGATCGCCGCCAAGGCCGTGGCATTTCTCGAGGCATTGCAGCCGGAGTTCAAGGTCTACAGTGCGCAGGTCGTCGCGAATGCGCGGGCAATGACCGCGGTGCTGCAGTCGCGTGGCTACAAGATCGTTTCAGGCGGCACCGACAATCATCTG
The DNA here is from genome assembly GCA_049517075.1 of Steroidobacteraceae bacterium. GTDB lineage: Bacteria > Pseudomonadota > Gammaproteobacteria > Steroidobacterales > Steroidobacteraceae > Bog-1198. The sequence goes on from JBEKSM010000024.1 coordinate 74,450, forward strand.
TTCCTGCTCGATTTGATCGACAAGAACATCACCGGCAAGGATGCGGATGCGGCGCTCGGTCGTGCGCACATGACGGTCAACAAGAACGCCGTGCCCAACGACCCGCGGCCGCCTTCGATCGCGAGCGGGCTGCGCATCGGCACGCCGGCGGTCACGACGCGCGGCTTCAAAGAGGCCGAAGTTCAGCAGTTGGCGAATTGGATTGCCGACGTGCTCGACCACATGGGCGACGAGTCGGCCGTCGAGCGCGCGCGCTCCGAGGTGGTGAAGATATGCAGGCGTTTTCCGGTCTATACGTAAAGCCGCTGCGGACTGCATCGGGACCCGCGTGAGCAGCCCCGATGCATTGTCCATTCTGCGGCCACACTGAGACCAAGGTCATCGATTCGCGACTTGCTGGCGAGGGGCGCCAGATTCGTCGACGCCGCGAGTGCTTGTCGTGCACCGAACGGTTCACGACGTTCGAGGAGGCGGAATTGCTGCTGCCGATGGTCGTCAAGAGCGACCAGAGCCGCGAACCCTTCGACGAGAACAAGCTGCGCGGCGGCATTCAGAAGGCGCTCGAGAAGCGCCCGGTGAGCCGTGAGTCGATCGAAGATGCGGTCGCACGCATCTGTCACAAGCTGCGCAGCCTCGGCGAGCGCGAAATCGCTTCGCGCAGCGTCGGCGACATGGTCATGGAGGAGTTGCGCCACCTCGACGAGGTCGGTTACGTGCGATTTGCGTCCGTGTATCGCAGTTTTCAGGACATCGAAGCGTTTCGCACCGAAATCGACCAGCTGCGCCATCATCGTCGCCGGCGTGAACCGAGTACCAACCAGTTGCCGTTGCTGCCGGCAGGCGATCCGAGCGACAAAAAGAAGTGACCATGGAATCCGATGCACAAGATTCGATGCGGATGACACGCGCGCTGCAGTTGGCGGAACGCGGACTTTATACGACCGATCCGAATCCGCGCGTCGGCTGCGTGCTGAGTCGCGACACGAACGTCGTCGGCGAGGGGTGGCATTTGCGCGCCGGGGAGCCGCACGCCGAAGTACTCGCGCTGCGCGCCGCCGGCGACGCGGCGCGCGGCGCGACCGCCTATGTCACGCTCGAGCCCTGCAGTCACACCGGTCGCACGCCGCCGTGCGCAGACGCGTTGATCGCGGCCGGCGTACGCCACGTGCACTGCGCCACGGCCGACCCGAATCCCAAGGTCGCCGGTGCGGGCATCCGCCGGTTGCGCGAGGCCGGCATCGGTGTTTCGGTCGGATTGCTCGGCGCAGAGGCACGAGCGCTCAATCCCGGCTTCTTTTCACGGTTCGAACGCGGTCGGCCCTACGTGCGGCTCAAGCTCGCGATGAGCTTGGATGCGAGAACCGCGCATGTGAGCGGACTAAATGCATGGATCAGCGGCGAGGAGGCGCGCGCCGACGTGCAAATCTGGCGAGCGCGCAGCTCGGCCGTGCTCACGGGCGCCGGCACGGTACGCGTCGATGATCCGCGGCTCGACGTACGGCTCGATTACGGCCCCTGGGTGCGCCAGCCGCTGCGCGTGCTGCTCGATACCGCCGAAACCTGCGCATCGACCGCCAAAATATTCCGCGGCGGCGGCGCACTCGTGTTCGCCGCCGTCGACGCGCCCGCCGCCGCGGCGTCCTCGGGGCGCGTCGAGCGCGTGCCACGCGCCGACGGCGGAGTGGATCTCGACGCGGTCCTGCGGCATCTCGTCGAGCTGGAAATCAATGAGGTGCTGGTCGAATGCGGTCCGCGCCTGGCCGCCGCATTCCTGCGGGCGCGGCTCGTCGATGAGCTCGTGTTGTACGTCGCACCGACATTTCTCGGCGCCGACGCGCCGCCGCTCGCGCAGCTGCGCAGTTCCGAATTGACGATGCCGGGCTTTGAATTCCGAGACATGCGGCGCATCGGCGCCGATCTGCGGCTCATTTTGACGCCAAAGAAGGCCTGAAATGTTCACCGGAATCATTGCAACCACCGGCAAACTGCTCGACGTCGTCGCCAAAGACGGCGATCTGGAATTGGGCTTCGATGCCGGAGACCTCGACCTCGCGCGCATCGGACTTGGTGACAGCGTGAGCGTGCAGGGCGTATGCCTCACCGTCACGCGCAAGCAGCCGCACGCGTTCTTCGCCGATGTCTCGCGCGAAACCATGGCAAAGACGACCTTAGGGGTGCTCGCGAGCGGCGCGCGAGTCAACCTCGAGCCGAGCCTGCGGGCCGGTGATCCGCTCGGCGGCCACCTGGTCAGCGGGCATGTCGATGCGGTCGGCAAGCTCGTGCAGATTCAACCCGACGCACGCTCGTGGCGCCTGCAGTTCGAGCTGCCGGCCGCGCTCGCGCGCTTCGTCGCGCCGAAGGGTTCGATCTGCATCAATGGCGTGAGTTTGACCGTCAACGCGGTGCGGGGCGCCCTGTTCGACGTCAACATCATTCCCCACACGCATCGGGCGACGACGCTCGGCGAACTGGCGGTCGGCGACCGCGTCAACGTGGAAATCGACGTGATCGCGCGATATTTGGATCGTCTGATTTCAAAAACCGAAGAGTGATACGCACTATGGCTGGCTTCAATACGATTGATGAGATTCTCGAGGACATGCGCCGCGGCAAAATGGCCGTGATCATGGACGATGAGGATCGCGAGAACGAGGGAGATCTGGTCATGGCGGCGGCCTGTGTGCGGGCCGAGGACGTCAATTTCATGGCCCGGTACGGGCGCGGATTGATTTGCCTCACGCTCACACGCGATCACTGCCGGCAGTTGCGGCTGCCGCTGATGGTCAGCGACACCGACAGTCTGCATAAAACCAATTTCACGTTGTCGATCGAGGCGGCCGAAGGTGTTACCACCGGTATTTCGGCGCACGATCGCGCGCACACGATACAAACGGCAGTTGCATCGGGCGCGCAGCCGGAGGATCTGCGCCAGCCCGGGCACATCTTTCCGTTGATGGCGCAGCCCGGCGGTGTGCTGACTCGGGCCGGGCACACGGAAGCCGGCTGCGATCTGGCGCGGCTCGCCGGATTTTCTCCCGCCGCCGTGATCGTCGAGATACTCAACGAGGATGGCACGATGGCGCGACGGCCGGACCTGCAGCTGTTTGCCAAGACGCACCAGTTGAAGATCGGCACGATTGCCGACCTGATCCGCTACCGATTGAAGAACGAGCGCTCGGTCGAGCGCATTTACGAGGAGAACGTCGAGACCGATTACGGCGCGTTCCGCCTTTACTGCTACGAGGATCACGTCCACAAAAATGTGCACATCGCGCTCGTCAAGGGCGACCTCAATTCCGCGCCGCCACCGCTCGTGCGTGTGCACATCAAAGAGACGTTGCGCGATGTGCTGGGCGTGCGCAGCGATCGCTTGGGTTGGCCTCTGCGGTCGGCGATTCGCCGCGTCGCGACCGAGCCCTCGGGTGTCGTCGTGATCTTGCGGCCGGACGAGAGTCCGCGAGATTTCATGGACAGCGTGCGCTCGCTCGATACCAAGAAGCCTTCGGGCATACCAAGCGCCGGTGCAACCGTACTGCGCACCTACGGCATCGGCGCGCAAATCCTCAAGGACCTCGGCCTCAAACGCATGCGCGTGCTCAGTGCCCCGAAGCAGTTGCAAGGCCTCGCTGCCTTTGATTTGGAGGTCACCGAGTATGTCCATGGCGGCGAATGACGCGGCAACAGGCATATACTTTGCAAACCCTAGTTCCGAAGGATCCGACCAGTGCCCAGTGACCAGCCGAGAATAATCGAGGGCGATCTTTCGGCCGGCGAGTTGCGTTTCGCGTGTGTCGCGGCGCGATTCAACGATTTCGTCGTCGAACCCTTGATTCAAGGTGCCGTCGAGACGCTCAAGCGCCACGGTGTGCTCGAAGCGCAAATCGACATCGTGCGTGTGCCCGGCGCCTTCGAAATTCCGCTCGTCGTGCGCAAGTTGGCGCTATCGGGCCGTTACGACGCATTGATTGCGCTCGGTGCGGTGATACGGGGCGATACGCCGCATTTCGACTATGTGGCGGGCGAGTGCGCGCGCGGTCTTGCGCAGGTCGCGCTCGAATGTGCGCTGCCGGTCGCGTTCGGCGTGCTGACGACCGACACGATTGAACAGGCAACCGATCGGGCCGGCGGCAAGGACGGCAATAAAGGCGCCGATGCCGCGTTGACCGCGATCGAGATGGCCAATCTGTTGCGGCGCCTGGAGCCGTAGCGGTGGGCGCGAAACAACCCGCTGCCGGCCGTGCTGCTGGCGCCGGTCATCGGGCGCGCAGCCTCGCGCGCCGGCTCGCCGTGCAGGCGCTCTATCAAACGCAGATCAACCCGCGGTCTTGGCAGGACACGCACCAGCAATACGCTGCGGACCCGGAGGCGCAGCGCGTCGATCGCGGTTATTTCCGGGAGCTCATCGAGGCAATCGTGCCGAACTGCGAGGCGCTCGACCTGGTCCTCGCGCGCCTTTGTGAAATCCCGCCGCGAGAACTCGATCCGATCGAGCATGCGGTGCTGTGGCTCGGCTTGCACGAATTGCAGTCCGCCGCGGATTTGCCCTACCGTGTCGTGCTCGCCGAAGCCGTGCAGCTCGCAAAACAATTCGGCGCGACCGATGGTCACAAATTCGTCAATGCGGTGCTCGATCGTGCGGCACAGGAATTTCGGCCGCACGAGTACGGACAAGTACTCGAATAACCAGCGACAGGGGTAGGACCTTGAGCCTCGGCGAGTTCGACCTGATCGCGCGCTTTTTCATGCGCGGCGGCGCGCGCGTGTCGGCACAAGACGGTGTGCTGCTCGGTATCGGCGACGATGCTGCGTTGCTGCGCGTCCCCGACGGCGCTGATTTGGTGGTAGCGGTCGATACGATCGTTGCCGGGCGCCATTTTCCGGTCGGGGCCGACGCCCGCAGCATTGGACATCGCGCACTTGCGGTCAACTTGAGCGACTTGGCGGCCATGGGCGCAAATCCGGCATGGGCGACCTTGGCGCTGACGATGCCGAATCCCGATCCCAGCTGGCTCGAAGGGTTCGCCGCGGGGCTCTGGGCCCTCGCGGATCGCCACGCTGTCGCACTCGTCGGCGGCGACACGACCGGCGGTTCATTGACCGTGAGCCTGCAGTTGCTGGGGCATGCCCCGCGGGGCGCTGCATTACTGCGCAGCGGCGCTCGGCCGGGCGATATTCTTGCGGTTACCGGAACTCTCGGCGATGCCGGGGCGGGACTTTGGCTCGTGCAGGCCGGCGGCGCCGCACACTTGCCCGACGGCCAGGTCGGCGCGGCTGGCCCGCGACTCGATCAGCCGCTGGCGCAAGAACTGATCAGGCGATTCGAATACCCTGAACCACGGGTGCAATTGGGGCTCGCGGCCCGCGGCATTGCCACGGCGGCAATGGACATCTCCGACGGGCTCGTCGGTGACCTGCCCAAACTGGCGGCAGCGAGCCAGGTTTCGGTCGAGGTCGAGGTCGATCGACTACCGCTGTCGCCGGCCTTGCGGGCGCTCGCATCGCCGCAACAGGCACGCGATTGGGCGCTCGGGGCGGGCGACGACTATGAATTGCTGCTCGCGCTGCCGCCTGAGCGCTTCGGGCAGCTCGGCGAGGCGGCCGCCCGCTTGGGCCTGCCCCTGACCGCAATCGGCGAAGTGGGCGCCGGCAGCGGCGTTACCTGGCGTTTAAACGGCCGGGGCTTCGTCCCAAGCGTGACGGGGTACGATCACTTTCGCTGACCTTCGGACCCAAATCACAGTTTGCGCCCCATTGCCCCAGTATCCTGGGCGGCAATTGTTCGAAGGAACGCGCTGCAGCCCTTGGGTTCAACTTGAATATTCCCCGTGCCAAAACCATCCCGAAGTCGCCGAGCGGGAATACGCCGTTGCCGGAGAAGATCGGCAAGTATTTGATTATTAATGAAGTAGGCCGCGGCAGCACCGGCGTCGTCTATCTCTCGCACGATCCGTACTATGGTCGGGACGTCGCGATCAAAGTCTACAACGTCGATTCGAGCGGAGATGAAAACCGCAAGCGTATCGCCCGCAAGATGTTCCTCTCCGAAGCGCACATGGTCGGCATGTTGCAGCACCCGAACATCCTGCCGATTTACGACGCGGGCGAGGAAAACGGCCACTGCTATATCGTGACCGAGCACGTCCACGGCGCGCGCACGCTTGCCGCCTATTGCCGCCCCGATAACTTGCTGCGAATCGATGATGTCGTCGAACTCGTCTACAAGGCTGCACGGGCGCTGCATTACGCGCACAGCCGCGGGGTCATTCACCGTGATATCAAGCCGAGCAATATCATGCTCACGCTCGATAGCGACGTGCGGATCATCGATTTCGGCATCGCACTCGTTGCCGACTCCGAGATATCACGAATCGAAGGCATCGCGGGCAGCCCCTCTTATATGTCGCCGGAACAGGTGCAGTCGATCGAGCTGACGAACCGATCCGACCTCTATTCGCTCGGCGCCGTGATGTATGAATTGTTGACCGGCACGCGCCCATTTCGCGCCGGCAATCTGCAGAAGCTGCTGCACCAGATCGTCTATGCGACGCCGCCGCCGATCCATACGCTGCGGCCGGAGATTCCCGAGGAACTGGAAAACGTGACCGCAATGGCGCTGCTCAAGGACCCGGAAAAGCGCTATCGAACCGGCCTTGACTTTGCGGCCGAGCTCACGCGCGTGCATCAAAAATTGCGCGCGCAATACAATCGCATCGACCAGCAGGAGCAATTCAGCTTGCTGCGCAAGCTGAAGTTCTTCCACGAGTTTTCTCATGGCGAGATCTGGGAAGTGCTGCGCGCGAGCAGCTGGCAGGACTATGCCGCCAACGAGGAGATCGTCAAGGAAGGCGAAATGGACGATCGGTTCTACATCATCGTCCAGGGCAGCGTGGCCGTGCAGCGCCACGGGCGAGCGCTGGGCTATCTCGAGACCGGCGAATGCTTCGGCGAGACCAGTTATGTGCGCGGCGCGAAGCGCACCGCCACGATCACGGCCGCGCGCGAGGTTACCGTCATGAAGGTCAGCTCAACGCTGCTCGAGCAGGTCTCGGCCGAGTGCCAATTGCGATTCAACCAGGTGTTTCTGCGCAGCATCATCGGCCGATTGCAGACCGCCGAATCGCGAGTCTGAGCCTTTAGCTGGCCGCGTCCACGGCGCGCGGCAGCCGCGGCCGCCACCAGGCATCGATCTGCGCCTGCACCGAAGCGATATCGAGGCCGGCCTCTTTGAGGCAATCTTCGCGCGACCCATGCGCGATCGGCTCGTCCGCGATCCCGATATGCAGCAGCGAAATGCGGTGGCCTTGTGCGCTCAGCACCTCGGCGACCGCGCTACCGGCACCGCCCGCAATCGCGTTCTCTTCCAAAGTGATCAGGTGATGATGCCTGCCGGCGATGCGGTCGATCAGATCCTCGTCGATCGGCTTGACGAAGCGCATGTTGACGACCGTCGCATCGAGCTTCTCGCCGATGCGATCGGCGGCAGCGACCATGCTGCCGAACGCGAGCAGCGCGAGGCCGCTGCGGCCTTCGCGGACCACGACGCCGCGACCCACGGGCAGCGCCCGCATCTCGCTTTGAACCGCGACGCCGGGACCCGTGCCGCGCGGATAGCGCACGGCCGAAGGAACGTCGAGCGTCGTCGCCGTGAACAACATTTGGCGGCATTCATCCTCGTTGCTCGGCGCCATGATCACGAGGCCCGGGATGCAGCGCATGAACGACAGATCGTAGCTGCCCTGGTGGGTCGCGCCGTCGCCGCCGACGAGTCCGGCGCGATCAATCGCAAATACCACGGGCAGATTTTGCAGTGCGACGTCGTGGACTAATTGGTCATAGGCGCGCTGCAAAAAGCTCGAATAAATCGCGACCACGGGTCGCATGCCTTCGCAGGCCAAGCCCGCGGCGAAAGTCACGGCATGCTGTTCTGCGATGCCGACGTCGAAGTAGCGATCCGGGAACTTCTTTTCGAATTCCACGAGGCCCGAGCCCTCGCGCATCGCGGGCGTGATCGCAACGATCCGGGAATCGCGCGCGGCCATATCGCAAATCCATTGGCCGAACACTTGCGAGTAGCTGGGTCCGCTGCTTTTTTCCTTGAAGATCGTCGCACTGGCCGGATCGAACGGGCCGGGACCATGCCATTTGATCGGATCGGCTTCGGCAGGCGCATAGCCTTTGCCTTTGCGCGTGACGACGTGCAGCAGCTGGGGGCCCTTGAGGTCACGCATGTTCTCCAGCGTGGCCACGAGCGCATGCAAGTCGTGCCCGTCGATCGGGCCGATATAGTTCAGGCCCATCTCCTCGAAGATCGTGCCCGGCAAGATCATGCCTTTCATATGCTCTTCCGAGCGGCGCGCGAGTTCCCAAACCGTCGGCATCTGCCGCAGGACCTTTTTCCCGCCCTCGCGCAGCGTCGCATAGAGCTTTCCCGATAGTACGCGCGCGAAATAATTCGACATCGCGCCGACGTTGTTCGATATCGACATGTCATTGTCGTTCAGTATCACCAACAGGTCGACGTTGAGGCTGCCGGCATGATTGATGGCCTCGAATGCCATGCCGGCCGTCATCGCACCATCGCCGATGATCGCGACCACGCGGCGCTTCTCGCCGCGCGCGGCTGCACCGATCGCCATGCCGAGTGCGGCGCTGATCGAAGTGCTCGAATGGCCGACCCCGAACGTGTCGAATACACTTTCGGAGCGCGTCGGGAACGGGGCCAAGCCGTTGTGTTGCTTGATCGTGCGCAGCAAATCGCGACGTCCGGTCAATACCTTATGCGGATATGCCTGATGGCCGACGTCCCAGACCAGGCGGTCATCGGGGGTATTGAAAATGTAGTGCAGCGCGACCGTCAGCTCGACCGTGCCGAGGCCCGCGGCGAAATGACCGCCACGTTGGCTCACGGTGTGAATCAGATAGCGTCGCAATTCGTCGGCAACCGCCGTCAATTCGTTGCGCGAGAGGCGCCGCAAATCGGCAGGGGCCTCGATGCAGGATAAGAGCGGGAAGTCGTCGGCGAGTGTCATGTGGCCGGTAGTTTACAATGACGTCCGCTCAAACTCGACGATCTACGACATAGCGGGCCAACCAGGCCAGAATCTGCGCCCGCGGACCCAAGACCTCGAGGCGCTCGCAGGCTCGATTCTTGAGCGCCTGCGCGCGCTGCTTCGCGCCTTGGAGCCCCAACAGGCTCGCATACGTCGGTTTGGCCCTCGCGGCGTCGGCTCCGATGGTTTTGCCGAGATCCTGGGTGTTGCCCTCGACGTCGAGAATGTCGTCCTGAATTTGAAACGCAAGCCCGATGTCCTGTGCGTAGCCGTCGAGCGCATCGCGCGCCTCGATCGCGAGCTGCGGCACAGCGGCAGCCGCGATCATGACGCTGGCCCGAATCAAGGCGCCGGTCTTCAGGCGATGCATGGCCTCGAGTTCCTCGAGGCTCAAAGACCGCCCCACGGCAGCGAGGTCCAAGGCCTGGCCGCCGGCCATGCCGGCCGTGCCGCTGGCGTCGGCGAGGATCCGCACCATCTGCAGTCGTGCCGACGACGTAATGTTTGCATTGCTCTCGCGCGCGAGCAACGAGAACGCCGCGACCTGCAGTGCATCGCCCACCAAGATCGCGGTCGCCTCGTCGAATGCGCGATGCGTCGTTGGTTGGCCGCGCCGCAAGTCATCATCATCCATCGCCGGCAGGTCGTCGTGTACGAGCGAATAGGCGTGGATCAGTTCGACTGCAGCGGCCGGCGCGTCCAGGGTTTCAGCATCGAGTCCGAGCGCCTCACCGGTGCAATATACGAGCACCGGCCGTAAGCGCTTGCCGCCCCCCAGCACCGAATAGCGCTGCGCGGCATGCAATCGCTCCGGAATTTGCTCGGCGGTCGGCAAATAAGCGTCCAAAACGCGCTCGATTCGCGCTTGGTATTCGCGAACTCGTGCTCCGATCATATCCGCGTGCGCGCTAGCGGGCGCTGCCGGTTCAAGTTTCGTCGGGATTGAAGGTTTCAACGACGGATTCACCGGATTTCTTCAATAGAATTTCGACCTTTTGTTCCGCGTCCTTGAGCGCGGCTTGGCAGCTGCGCGTCAGCAGGATGCCTCTCTCGAATGCCGCCAAGGACTCCTCGAGCGGTAAATCGCCCTGTTCGAGGCGTTCGACGATGGCCTCGAGGTCGCGCATTGCCGCCTCGAAATCGGCGGGTTTGGCTTCTTTTTCGATTTTCTTGGCGGCCATGATCTTGCGAACGGTACACATGCGCCGTAGCGAGGTCAAACCACCGCCCCAAATCGTCGAATTTTCGCCGCGCGGTCGCAATGGCCACCCGGGGAGCAAGAAGATGCTCAAGTCGTGAGCCATGTCACATCCATCGAGGCCGCCGGCACGTTTGACTTAGGTAACATTGCGGGCGAGGAAGCCACATGTCACCTGCCAAGCCAAAAGCCTTTTATTTCAGCTTGATTTGCATCGCTGCAATCGGTGCTGCCGGCTGCAAGCCACCGCGCGTGCCGATCGTCACGGTCGACGACCTGATGCAGGACCGCGTGACCCTCGATGGCATCGTGATGAAGTGCCATAACAACCCGCGAATGTCGCAGACCGACGCACAGTGCGAGAATGCGCGTATCGCGATCGAACGGCTTGCCGCCCGCAATGAGGTGGTTGATACCGCGAAGCGCGACGAGGAGTTCGAGCGCAAGCGCGAGGAACTGCGCCTCGCGCAAGCGAAAGAGCAGGCCGCCAAGGCAACCAACACAAAAGTGGATGCCTACCACCTGCCATTGGTGCCGGTTGAACCGCCGGCGAGCGCGGCTGCGCCTGTTACGGAACCTGCGGCACCAGTCGTCGGACAAACCAACCAGTAAATCCACCGATTGGCGAGTCGCGGCTTGATAGTCGCGAGCTGCGCCACCAGAATCGGCTGATGTCCATTTTTCGCAAAGCGGCAACCATGCCACTCCCAGCCCAGGCTTTGCCTGGCCGAACTTCCGCGGTGTCAATTGCGCCGCAACATTTCGTATCCGGCCATCGGATTGTGCCGCCGTTTCCGGCCGGCATGGAGCTCGCGCTGTTCGGCTTAGGGTGCTTTTGGGGCGCTGAGCGAAAGTTCTGGCAGATCCCGGGCGTCTACTCGACGGCGGTTGGCTATGCCGCTGGATTTACGCCGAATCCCAGCTACGAAGAAGTATGTTCCGGTCGCACCGGACACAGCGAGGTCGTTCGCGTCGTATTCGATCCCAAAGAGGTCGGCTACGAGGATTTGCTGCGGGTTTTTTGGGAGTCGCACGATCCCACCCAAGGTATGCGCCAGGGTAACGACGTCGGCACTCAATACCGGTCCGGCATTTACACCTATGGAGCGTCTCAGCAGGAGGCGGCCCTGAAGTCGCGCAGCGCCTATGGCGCCGCCTTAAGCAAATCGGGCCATGGCCCAATCACCACGGAGATCCTCAGCGCGCCGGAGTTTTATTACGCGGAGGATTATCACCAGCAGTATCTTGCGAAGAATCCGAACGGGTACTGCGGTATTGGGGGCTGCGGAGTTCCCTTCAAACTCGCGGAGTTACCGGTGGGGGAGAAGGCGTAGTCGCCGGTTAGCCGAGGGTCCTTGCGTGGAACCAGAGAGTTATCAGCTCGCCAGCTGCAAAATCCACGTATTTCTGGTGTAAAACGCCAGTTGCCTTCGACATCGACGTCTACCGGAAGTCTACCGGTGATCCGGCCAGTGAAAAGTCCTCCGTGAAGGGCAAATCCAGGTCGGCGGCGTTGTAGTCAGTGCTTCAGGCGCGAATCTGAATAAACGCGACAGAAACACGGGTTGGAATCCTGCCTATGACGGCGTATTCCTGTTGCCACGATGCGCAGGAGGCACTCGGGCACGTGATTCGGCTCCAACGTACATCGGCGAACTGACAGCAGATGTCCGCACGCACGTCCGCGATGGCAGCCGCCGCCGAAAGAGTCGGTCAGTTCATTCTGAATTATCCGGCGCCAGCGGGTCCTTCTTGATGAGGACTTGGCTGCGCTCTATGGCGTGGAGACTCGCAGCCTGGTGCAGGCGGTCAAGCGTAATCCAGAACGCTTTCCGCCGGACTTCATGTTTGAACTGTCCGCTGCCGAGTGGGCGGCTTTGAGATCACAATCCCAGGCCGTGTCGTAATTCGCTGAGCGACGCGGGGTCGCACGGTTTGATTTGGCAAAAACTGTAAATTGCGACAAGACTTTAGCCGGGCTTCGGCCTCATCTGCTGAATCAGGTCGGCGA
>JBEKSM010000025.1:0-83196 GCA_049517075.1 Steroidobacteraceae bacterium
AAGCAAGACCCTCGAGGCAATCGCCGTGAAACGGACAGACACCCGCAAAGTGAACGTCCGATGCATGTCGTCGTGGATACATGTGTCCGACCTCCGGATGCATCAGACCATGGATCGGTCTGCCGCCGGCGATCGCGCCGCCGCCGATGCCCGTGCCGACGGTCACATAGACGAGGTCATCGATCTCTTGTGCCGCCCCCCACCGGTGTTCCGCAAGCGCGGCGGCGTTGACGTCGGTGTCGATGCCGACCGGGCAGGAAAACGCAGCCGCCAATGCGCCCGCGATATCGGCTCCGGTCCAGCCGGGCTTCGGCGTCTTCAGGATCGCGCCGTATCCTTTGGCGTCGCGGCGCAGCTCGACGGGACCGAATGATCCGAGCCCGATCGCGGCCAGGTGACCGATCTTGTGGCTTTGACGGTGCAGGCACGCGATCAATTGTGCAATCGTCGTCGCCGGATCGAGCGTCGAGAAGCGCTCCTCGATGAGAATCTTTCCGTGTTGATCGCCGACCGCGCAGACGAATTTCGTGCCGCCCGCTTCGACGGCGCCGAAGTAGCGCGGCGCTGAGTTGCCCATTGAATGCATCTTCGCGATCTAGCCGGCGCTTTGCAAAAATTTTCGGCAGCTGGCGAGGCCGCTGTCCTGGCCCGGCAGGCGGGCGCATAAAACCGACATGCGCGCATGGAGCGCGCGAATTGCCGAGGTCGCATGTTGCGCTTCGCTCCACTGCCGCAGGCTCTCGTCGAGCTTCTCGAGGCGCCGGCGCGTGCGTGCCTGGATGCGATCCGGGCCGTCCAACTCGCCGATGACCTCGAGTCCGATGCGGCGAATGCGCGCCCGATCTTGCGGCGCGAGGCGCAGCAGCGCCTGCAGGTAGGTGCATCCCCACTGAAATCGGGTGGCGATGCCGCGAGACTCTCGATAGGCGCGCGCATACCACGCGAGCGCTTCGCTCGTGTGGCCGCGCTTCTCCTCGATGTCGCCGAGATCGACCATGTAATAGTAGGGTGCCTTCGCGGTCGCGAGTTCGGCCTCGAGCATCGCGTATTCGGCGGCATCATCTCCTAATTGATCGTAGACGAAGGAAGCGGAATTGACGACGCCGGCGCGTACATAGGCGTCCATTTTCTTCTCGAGCGCGGCCCCGACGCGCGCGCGCGCCTGCGCCGCGAGATCGGCCGGAACGACATGGTCGGCCGCGAAATGCTTGATGAGCTCCAGATTCTTGCCAAGCGCGACGAGCTGGTCGGCGTCGATGACCCGCGCATCATCCGCGATCCCATCCATGACGATCGACCAATTGTGCTGGAATTTCGCCGCATCGGCGGTGCCAAGGTCCTGCACGGCCGCATAGAAGGTATCGCCGAGATCCTCGAGCGCGTCGGCGACCCGCAGGCTGATCGCGGGGTCCGCGACGATGCTCGAGACCGCGGCGACGGTCTGCGGCGTCGGCGCGAGAGCCGCGGAGATCACCGTGAAGCGCGCCCGCTCGATCGGCGAGAGCCCAGCGCAAGTGTCGGCGTTTTGTGCGAGGCTCGCGGCGATCGATTCCTTGTCGAGCGCGGAGAAGTCGGCGACATCCCAATTGTAATAGGCGAGTCGACGGCACTGCGCGGCGCTCAAGCTCGCCGGATTCTGCTTGAGCGTCGCCAGCACGTCGCTCAGGGGTTCGACGTCGCCGAGCGCCGCATCGAGCAGATCGGCGTATAGCGACAAATCGATGCCGCCGGAGATCCGCGTGATCTCGCGCTGATCCGCGCGCAGCACGACCACGGTCGGATAGCCGGATACATGAAAAGTCTCGCCCCATCTCTGAGCGCCCGGATCATCGCCGTCGAGATAGACGGCGACGAATTGCTTGGTCTTGGCGATAAAATCGCTGCGCGAGAACACCGAGGACTTCAGTTGTTGGCACGGCGGACACCATTTCGCGCCCCAATAGAGAAATACCGGCTTGTTGGCCCGCTTGGCAGCCGCGAACGCGGCCTCGACATTGCCTGGGAACCAATCGATGCCAGGCGCATCTGCGTGGCTCGTTCGCGGCGGCAGCGCGGCCGCCGCGCCCGTCGCGCCGAGTACGGCCGCAAAGCTCAGCAATGCCAATGAGGCCGTCAGTCCGAGGCGCTTCGCCATGTCGACACTCCAAGTTTGGTGGTCCGCAAGCCCGGTACGCAGCCTCGCCTCTAGGCCGGCCTCCTGTCAAATACCAACAGCGATGAGGTCGCCGAGGCGCAGAGGCGCCCCGCGGCATCGGTCAGTTTGCCTTGCGCAAAGGCGACCCGGCTGCCCAGCGACAACACCGTCGCCTCCGCGCGCACCTCGCCGCTCGCCGAGCTCAGTGCCCGGTGAAAGGAAACCTTCAATTCGATCGTTGTGTAGGTGCGGGCCGCAGCCAGCAAGGTGTGCACCGCGCAGCCGCAGGCCGAATCCAGCAGCGTGGCCGCGTATCCGCCATGCACGATGCCGAAGGGATTATAGGCGTGAACACCGGGAAGGCCACCGAATACGGCGCGGCCCTCATCGACTTCGAGCAGGTTGAATTGCAGCGCATCGCCGATCGGAGGGCGTTTTCCCGCGGCGATCCAGGCGCGGAGTTCTTCCAAGCCATTCGGCGCAGGCGTTCGGTCTGACATCGTGGATTCCTTGGTGGTGGGAGCGCGGTTTCCATTATCATAGGCAAAAGCCATGTCCAAGTTGAAACAATACATCGAGAACGTCGCGGATTTTCCGCGCCCGGGCATTCTGTTTCGCGATATCTCGCCGTTGTTGCGCTCGCATTTCGATGCCACCTTGCAGACTCTCGAGGGCTTGCTGAGCGCGGCCGAATGGCAGGCCGTCGACGCGATCGCGGGCATCGAATCGCGAGGTTTCATACTCGGCGCGGCACTCGCGGCGCGCATCGGCAAAGGCTTCGTGCTCGTGCGCAAGCAGGGAAAGCTGCCGCCGCCCGTGGTCGATGAGACCTACGATCTCGAATACGGATCCGGCGTGCTCGAAATGCAGCCCGGGTCCGGTCGACTCGTTTTGATCGACGATGTGCTCGCGACCGGCGGCACGATGAGCGCCGCGGCCGAACTGTGCTTGCGTGCGGGATATCGGGTTCAGGCGCTGCTGACGCTGATCGATCTGAAGCTCGTCGCGGATTACAGGTGGCGGGAGCACCAGCTGCGCGCAGCGATCGTCTACTAGTACCCGTGCGGTCGCGCGGCGCTCAACAGGCGGCAACTTCGACCAAGCAATCGTAAAAGGTGGCCGCACGACCGATATCGGTCAGCCGCTGATGCGTCAGCTGGTTCGGATTGGTGCCGTCGGGTCCTAATTTGCGCCACCAAATCCCGAGACCGACGACGACGCCGGGACGTGCCCGATCGCTGATGTGGACCTTGCAGCGGTACTCACCGCGATCGTTGAACGTGCGCACCACGGTGCCGTCGCGCAAGCCGCGCGCCGCGGCGTCGAGCGGATGAATCTCGAGCAGCGGCTCTCCTTCGATGCTGCGCAGACTCTTGACATTGACGAAGCTCGAATTGAGAAAGTGCCTTGCCGGCGGTGAGATCATCGCGAGCGGATAGCGCTGCGCGAGCTGCGGCGCGGACTGGCTCGATTCGTACGGAGCGACGAAATCCGCAACGCCGAGGCTTTCGGGCGCGAACTGCGCGCGGCCGTCCGAGGTCGGAAAGCCGCCTGTCGCAAACGGTGCTTCCTCGGTCGGGATGCGCACCCAACCGTCGCGGCGCAGCGCCGTGAAATCAATTTCTTCGCCGAACGCCTGCGCACCGATTTGCTCATCGCTCTCCCCGAAGCATGCGTCGGTAAATCCCATGCGCCTCGCGAGACCGCGAAAGATCTCGGTGTTCGGCCGGGATTCGCCGAGCGGCGCGATTGCAGGCTCGTTGACCAATACATCGGTGTGACCGTAGCTCTTGTGCACGTCGAAGTGCTCCAGCTGAGTGGTCGCGGGCAGCACATAATCGGCGTAATCGGCGGTATCCGTCTGAAAGTGTTCGAGTACGACGGTCAACAAATCCTCGCGCTCGAGGCCGCGCAGCACCTTGGCGGAATCCGGCGCAACTGCGAGCGGATTGCTGTTGTAGACGATCAATGCCTCGATTCTTGGACCGAAGTCAATCGAGGCCTCGCGCAGCAAGTCGTCGCCGATCGTGCACATATTGACGATGCGCGGTTGCACCGCCGGGCGCAATTGCGGACGTTCGAGCGCGTCGTGCCGGACCTCTGCCCAGCCCGAAGAAGACAACAACAGTCCTCCCGCTCGATGCCGCCACGCGCCGGTCAAGCAGGGAAGGGCGGCGATCAAGCGTACCGCGCTGCCGCCGCCGCGCACGCGCTGCATGCCGTAATTCAGGCGAATCGCGGCCGGACGGATCTCGGCATAGTCGCGCGCGAGTGCGCGCACACGCTCGGCATCGATGCCGCAAACCGCCGCCGTGCGCTCCGGCGTCCACGTGAGCGCTCGTGCCCGCAACGACGGCCAACCGCTCGTGTATCGGTCGATGTAGTCGTGATCTAGCCAATCGTGCTCGATGAGCTGTTGCATCAGACCGAGCGCGAGGGCGCCGTCGGTGCCGGGCAGTATCGCGATGTGTTCGTGGCACTTGTCGGCGGTCTCGGTGCGTCGCGGATCGATGCAGATCAGCTTTGCACCGAGCCGTTTCGCCTCCTGCGCGATCGTCCAGAAATGCAAGTTCGAGGCGATGCTGTTGCTGCCCCAGATCAGGATCAGCCGGCTCTCCTTGAAGTGCTCGACGTGCATGCCGACGCTCTTGCCGTAAGTCGCCTGCAGCGCGGCACTGCCGGCGCTCGCGCAAATCGTGCGGTCGAGTTGCGAGGCGCCGAGGCGGTTGAAGAATCGCGAGGCCATCGCTTCGCCTTGAACCAATCCCAGCGTGCCGGAGTAGCTGTACGGCAAGATGCTTTGGGGACTGCGCGCCGCGATGGCGCGCAGCCGCCCCGCGATTGCATCGAGTGCCTCGTCCCAGCCGACGCGCGCAAATCGGCCGCTGCCCTTCGGCCCGACGCGCCGCAGCGGATGCAACAGCCGATCGGGGTGGTAGGCGCGCTCGGCGTAACGCGCAACTTTCGTGCACAGCGCGCCGTGCGTCGGCGCGTGATCGGGATCACCCTGGATGCGCACCACGACGCCGGCGTCGACCGTGACACGAATGGCGCAAGTATCGGGACAGTCGTGCGGACAGGCGGCGTGGAAGGTGCGGACGCTCATGGGCTTGAATTACACCATAGGATTGCGGGTCTCGCGACCGGGCGTGCTACCATTTTCTGCGATGAGCTTGGCGCATATCGTGTTGATCGTCGCGGCGTTCGTCGCGGGCGCTCAAAATGCGCTGGCGGGCGGCGGAACCTTCATCACGTTTCCGGCGCTGCTGTATGCGGGATTGGACCCGCGCGCGGCGAACATCACCTCGGCGGTCGCGCTGTTTCCCGGTCAGATCGCCACCGTGATCGCCGGACGACGCCTCGTCACGGGAGCTGCCGGCCTGTCAGTCAGCGCGCTCGTGAGCTTGAGCCTCGTCGGCGGTGCGCTGGGCGCCTTGCTGCTCATCGCAACGCCGGTATCGCTGTTTACGCGCCTCGTTCCCTACCTCGTGCCGTTCGCGACTGCGATATTCGCCTGGGGCAGCTTCTGGAGAACCTCAAGCGATGCCGCGCTGCCGCGCCTCGGCCCGCGCGCCGCGGGTTGCGCCCAATTGCTGATCGGCGTCTACGGCGGCTATTTTGCCGGCGGCATCGGATTTCTCATGCTCGCCGCATTGACCGCTGCCGGGGTACACGTGCGCAATGCCGGCGCCACCAAAAATCTGTTGGCCGCGATGATGGGCGCCTCTTCGGTGCTCGTGTTCTTGTTTCAAATGAAATTCGACTGGAGCGTCGTCGTGCTGGTCGCGGTTGCGGCGACAGTCGGCGGTCAGTTGGGCGTTTTTTTGCTGCGTCGTATCGACGAGACGCTGCTGAACATCGGCATCACGCTGATCGGTGTCGGTCTAACGATCGTTCTTTTCATCCGTTCTTAAGTCGCGCTCGCCGCGGCGCCGATCCAAGATCTCCAGGCTGATGAGCCGCGCAATCATGACCGCAGGAAAGAGCTGTCCGAACAGCGCCTCGGAAGTCGCGAGCGAGCGCGCGATCGGGCTTACCGGCACGATATCCCCGTAGCCCAAGGTCGTCAGGGTAACGAAGCTGAAGTAGCGGAATACGCTGACGCGCGCGGGCACGGAATTGAAATTCTCGGCGAGCCGAAACGCATTCGCATCGAGCAGCGCCAGCAGATCGAAGGAATAGGCCCATGCGAGGCCGGCGAGCAGATAGACGCAAATGGCGCCCTGCACGCGATGGTGCGTCACGTTGCCCGGCCGGAACACTTGAATCGTGACCACGACCGCGAGCAATAGCACGAACAATAGCCGCAGGACGTTATCGAGAATGCGCAGCGTCTCGCTGTGGTTGAAATGCGCCGCCCAATCGATGCCGATGCCGAAGACTGCCAGCAGCACGACCGCGATGATCACGATCGGCCTGCCCGAGACCGCGGCGACGCCGGTGATCGTCAAGACCGCGAGAAAGCACATCAGGATCTCGGATCCGTAGGTCACGCCGCTCGCAAGCGGCGTGACCACGAACAGCGTCAGGACGAGCATCACGAGCAGCGCCGTGAGACTGTATTCGGCTTCCCAGAACTCGACCCGCCGCAGCAGCCGGCGCCAACGCCGTCTCAACTTCCGGTCTTGGACGTTCACTGGCTCGCGTCCGGCTTGCGAAGCTCGAATTGCACGAGCAGCGAGGAGCCGTCGGCGAGTTGCAGCGTGATCGGCACGTGATCGGCGGGCTTGAGCGGCGTGGTCGCTTGCATGAGCATCATGTGATAACCGCTTGCGGCAAAGTCCAGTGCCGTGTGCGCTGCGATCGTGATGCGCTCGACCGGCATCATCTGCGCGTTCCCGCGCTCGGTGACGGTGCGGTGCAAGGACACTTGTTGGTACGCGGGACTCGTCGCGCCGACCACGGTCACGGCCTTGGCGCTCGCGTTGACCAAGCGCAGGTAGCCGGCGGCCGGCAGATCAGCCGGCAGCCAGCGTATCCACGCGTCCTGCGCCTCGAGCTCGGCTCCGCCGCCCGCAATCGTCGGCGCTGCTGCGAGCAGCGCAATCGCGATCGTAATCGCCGCGGCGGCTGACAGCGATGAATTAAAACGCATAGCTCAAACCCGCGGTTGCGGTCCAGTGTGGGAACAGCTGATAACCATTGAGATTACTGTATACCGGAACCTGCACGACCCCGTAGAAATGCAGCGTGTGCACGATCTGCACCGTGGCTCCCGGACTCAGGTAGGCGACGGTTCCGGCCGTATCGGTGGTATCGGCGAGCACACCCTGATCGGGACTCTTGTGCGACAAATTGATTTGCAACTGCGGGATGAACTGCGGATTGGCAAGGTAACGCAGGCCGAAGCCCAGCGTATCGAGATTGCCAGGCCGGTAGTCGTTGCCGGGTTGATCCAGTTTGTGCCAGACCGCCGATTGGAACTGCCCATTGACGAAGACATCGACATTGAGGCTCACCGGTTGATGATAGTAGGCCCCGAGGATGATGTCGGTGCTCCCCGTGCCGGCTTGCAGGCTCGTATCGAGCGGCGTGCCCGCATTGGGGCCATTGTAGAAGTTCACCGCGTTGCCGAATTGGCCGGTCGGCAGTTTGACGCCGAGTTGCAGACCGAAGTTGTGCAGGGGCAGGATTCCCTGATAATTGGCGATGAGCTTGATATCGCCGAGATTGGAGACGTGCGCGCCGCTGATCTGATCCGGCGCGATCTCCGCCGACGTATACGGTTGCTGCTGTTCACCATAGGTCGTGTGGTCGCGTTCGACATAGGGTACCAACAGATTGAGGTTCCAATCCAAGGTGGGCCGGAAGCTCACGCCCAAGGTGATGTAGCGATTGATCGTGTCTTTTTCGATCTCTCCACCGCCGAGCGACGGATTGGAGGGATTGTTGACGACTTGCTGCGGTGCTGCGTAGCTCGTCCCGCCACGCAACTCATCTTGATCGATATAGGTGTATTCCAGATTGACGCGCCATCCGGTCGCCGTGGAATACCCCATGGCCGCATCCGAATTGACGGTACAACCACAGGTCGCGCAGCCCCACGACGTGGCCGGGACCGCGGTCACGATCAGCGCGGCCGCAGCCAGAGGCCCGATTGAACGATTCATAGATGTTTCTCCCCGCATCCACGCCAATGCTTGTGGACGCTGCGCATCGAGTCATTGATCAGTGATGCGCACACCGGCCGATCGACCGGCGCGCAATCAGTCGACGAATTTCACGTCAAGCGAGGGCAGGGGGGCCGCGGGCACGATGGGCGCGCGGTAGGCGTGTACCCGCGGGCGCGGGTTCGCTGGCGAGTATCGATTCGGAGACGATTGGCGCGGATGGCGCCGGCGCGATGTGCTGTGAAATCGGTCCTGTCGCCGGTGCGCTACCAAACGGACAGTCCTCGAAACCAGAATGCCCGCCTGAATCATGTCCACCCATGGCATGACCAGCCATATCGTGACCGGCCATGTCGTGACCGGCCATGTCGTGACCGGCCATGTGGTGATGCGCGACCGGCGAACCCGCCGCGACGGGCATCCCAGTCGGACAGACCTCCAACAAAAATGGAGCGCCCGCGGCCGGCATGAAGCCTGCGGGAACATAGGCGCGCAACACGAACAGCGCCAGCAGAATGCTGACCGCCATATTCCGTCGCCGCGCGATTGGAGTACGCATGTTTCGCCGTCGATTATGCCAGAAACCGCCAAAGGCCGGTCAATGCCGACGTGTGGCCGCAGCTTGCCCGTCGCTCACGGCGTGAGCACGGCGGCGCCCTCGAAGCGTCCGGCGCGAAGGTCTGCGAGCGCCTGATTGGCTTGCTGCAGCGGATACCGCGTGATCTTGACGTCGATCCCGATTTGCGGCGCGAGCTTGAGGAAATCGAGGCCGTCCCGACGCGTGAGGTTTGCAACCGACAGCAATTCGCGTTCTTCCCAGAGCAAGCTATACGGGAAACTCGGAATGTCGCTCATGTGGATGCCGCCGCACACGACGCGACCGCCTTTGCGGACCGCTTGCAGCGCGCGCGGCACCAAAGCGCCGACCGGAGCAAAGATGATTGCGGCGTCGAGAGGCTCGGGCGGACGCTCATCGGAACCGCCCGCCCATGTCGCGCCCAGTTCGAGTGCGAACTTTTGCGTGCGTGCGTCGCCGGGTTGCGTGAACGCATACACGGAGCGCCCCTGCCAGCGGGCGACCTGCGCCAAGATGTGCGCTGCGGCGCCGAAGCCGTAGAGTCCGAGCTTGCGGCCATCGCCCGCGATGGTGAGCGAACGCCAACCGATCAGGCCCGCGCACAGCAACGGCGCCAGCGAACTATCGCTGCCGACCTCGCCGAGCGGAAACGCGAAACGTGCGTCGGCGAGCGCGGCGGTCGCATAGCCGCCGTCGCGCGTAAAACCGGTGAATACGGGATGATCACAAAGATTCTCGCGCTGCGCGCGGCAATAGGGGCAAGTGCCGTCCGTATGACCGAGCCACGGAATGCCGACGCGTTCGCCGACTTGCAAGCCCGTGACCGCGGCGCCGACCGCATCGATGCGACCGACGATCTCGTGTCCGGGAATGATCGGCAGCGGGCCAGGCCCCAGTTCGCCGTCGAGCACATGCAGGTCGGTGCGGCAAACACCGCAAGCCGCAATCTTGACGCGAATTTCAGTCGGACCCGGTTCGGGGTCGGGAAGTTCCGTCCATGCGAGTGCAGTTTTGTGTTTCTTCAAAACCATCGCGTGCATAAATTTCCTCTCTGCATTGCATCCGGATGACTGCGCGATGACAGTGCGGCGCGCGGCGCAGCACGCCGCGCTTCGAACTGCAAAAAATAAATCACGCGCTGCCGCCAGTCTACGGGAATCCGTGTGACATAATTCTCTCGAAACTCTTCGAAGCGTGGTTGGATTTCCGTCATTCACTCGAGAGGAACGCGACGATGAACACACAAATCGACGGTGGCGGTGTGGAGCTTCCGCCCGATGCTCTCAAAGAAAGCCTGTTTCGAATCAAGATGCCCGAAGCGCAAAGTTCGATTGCGCCGCGTGTGCGCAAATCGGCCTCTGCGCAACTCGCCGTGCAACGCACCGAAGCCTGGCGTCAGGAACGAATTGCAACCGCGGCCTATTACCTTGCGCAGAAGCGCGGGTTCGAGCCGGGGCATGAACAGGAGGACTGGCTGCTTGCGGAGGCGCAGGTCGACGCGGGGGATGCGGCAATCTAGCAAGCGTTGCAGGTGATTCCGCGCATTTCTTCAGCGCGGGCGGTTGACGGCGCCTTCGGTAGCAGGGCATTCTGCATCCGAGGAAGGAGCACTCATGAAAGAGCACCGGGCGACCGCGATTGGTTTTCTCACCGCATTGGCCATGCTCGCCGCCGGTTGCGAGACCGCGCGCGTGGCACCGCCTGCATCGATTCCCGAGCGCCTCGCGGTGCCGCCGAATCAAACGGTCGCTCGGATGTTCCACGTCAACGGCGTGCAGATTTACGACTGTCAAACAAATCATGACGATGCGCGGCGCGTGGAGTGGGTGTTCAGAGCTCCAGAAGCCGAACTGCGCGATTCACGGGGCCACTTGATCGGGCGGCATTATGCGGGTCCGACCTGGGAAGCGCTCGATGGCAGTAAAATCGTCGGAGAAGTTGCGGCGCGTTCCGACAGTGCGGATCCGACGGCGATTCCTTGGTTGCTGCTGCGTGCGAAGTCTTCGAGCGGTCGCGGCATATTCGGTCGCACGGTCAGCGTCCAGCGCCTCAATACGAGCGGCGGGAAAGCGCCTGCGAGCGGCTGCGACCAGACGCAAATCGGCAAAGAGGCGCGCGTTCCTTACTCCGCCGACTATTATTTCTACGACCCGGCGCCGACCGCTTAGTGCGCGCGATGGTCGATGATCCGAATAAGTCGCCGCGCAAGTTCCGCGATTTCTACGCGTTTTATCTCGGCGAGCATGCGAACCGCACCTGCCGCCGGCTGCATTTCATCGGATCGGCGCTCGTGCTCGCCGCGCTGGCGGCGGCGATCATCAGCGCCGATGCGCGTTGGTTGATCGCAATGCCGCTGATCGGCTATGGCTTCGCTTGGGTCGGCCATTTCTTCTTCGAGAAGAATCGCCCCGCGACGTTTCGTCACCCGTTCTTCAGCTTGCTCGGCGACTGGGTCATGTTCAAAGACATCTTGATCGGCCGAATCCGGTTCTAGCGAGCCCGAGGGCCGGCCGCCTTAGAGCACGCGGCGCGGAGCCGCCGTCTCCGCATGCCCCGTGTTGGGCGTGCCCTTGGGTTCTATGAGCAGCACATGCGATTCCGTCGGCGCAACCGGCCGATGCTCGACACCTTTGGGCACGACGAACATCTCGCCCGGGCCGAGTTCGACCGCGCCGTCCCGAAGTTCGATGCGGATGCGGCCGCTGAGTACGAGGAAAAAATCGTCGGTGTCGTCGTGCTTGTGCCAGACGAACTCACCTTTCAATTTGACCACCATGAGATCGTTGCCATTGAACTGACCGACGACGCGGGGTTGCCAGTAGTCCGAAAACCGTGAAAGCTTGTCCGTGAGATTGATTGCTTGCATAGTGATGATCCGTTCCAAACCGGCGGTACCGCGACGAGGCCATGATAACGCCAGCCGTCTCCGATGCATCCTCCCCGAAGCGATATTCAGGCGGCTGTCTATGCGCCGCGATTCGCTATGAGGCACTCGGGGAGCCGCTCATGAGCGGGCACTGCTACTGCGCCGATTGCCGCAAGGCCTCGGGCTCCGGATTCATCCCTTTCATGGGATTCGCGAGCACCGCGGTGCGCTTCAGCGGTCAGACGCGGATATTCAAATCGAAGTCGGCGCGGGGAAGCGACTCCGTGCGCAACTTTTGCACGGTCTGCGGCGGGCTCGTGTTCGGCGGAGAAGTCGGCATAGACGAACGATTCACGATCTACGCGGGCTCGCTCGACGACCCATCCCTGTTTCATCCGAGGATCGCGATCTTCACGCTGGGTCGCCCGGCTTGGGCAGCCATCCCGCCGCAGCTCCAGGTCTACGAAAGGCTGCCGTTGTGATCCGCAGATGTTAGACGGCTGCGAGCGCCTGATCCAGATCCGCGGTCAAGTCCTTGATGTGCTCGAGGCCGATCGATAGGCGCACGGTATCTTCCGATACGCCTGCTTGCAGCAATTCGGCCGGCGACAGCTGGCGATGGGTCGTCGAGGCCGGGTGAGTCGCGAGCGATCGAACATCGCCGATATTGACGAGCCGCGTGAACAGCTGCAATGCATCGAGGAAGCGCGCACCGCGCTCGCGTCCAAGCTCCAGAGGCCCTTTGAGTCCGAACGTCAGTAGTCCCGATGCCTTGCCGGAGAGATATTTGTTGACGAGCGCGTGGTCCGGATGATCTTCGAGGCCGGCATAGTTGACCCATGCGACGCGCGGATGCGCCTTCAGATGTTGCGCAATTTGCAGCGCGCTATCGCTGATGCGATCGATCCGCAACGAAAGCGTCTCGATGCCCTGCAATATTAGAAAGGCATTGAACGGTGAAATTGCGGCGCCGGTATTGCGCAGCGGGACGACGCGCGCGCGACCGATATAGGCCGCCGGCCCGAGCGCCTCCGTATACACGACACCGTGGTAGCTCTTATCGGGCTCGTTGAGGCGGCGAAATCGCTGCTTGTGCTGCGCCCAGGGAAATTTTCCGGAATCTACGATCGCACCGCCAACGCTCGTGCCATGTCCGCCCAAGTACTTGGTCAGCGAATGCACGATGATGTCCGCACCGTGATTGAACGGGCGGCTCAGGTAGGGTGTCGGCACCGTATTATCGACGATCAACGGCACACCGTGACGATGCGCAATCTTTGCGATGCTCTCGATATCGGTGACATTGCCCTGCGGATTACCCAGGGATTCGACGAACACGGCCTTGGTTTTGGCGTCGATCAGCGGCTCGAAGGAACCCGGATTGCGGTAGTCGGCAAACCGCGCTTCGATGCCGTATTGCGGCAACGTGTGCGCAAACAGGTTATAGGTGCCTCCATAAAGCGCGCTCGAGGCAACGATGTTGTCGCCGGCTTCCGAGATCGTAAGGATGGAGTAGGTCACCGCGGCCTGTCCGGAGGCCAATGCGAGCGCGGCAATGCCCCCCTCGAGCGCGGCGAGGCGCTGCTCGAGCACATCCTGGGTCGGATTCATGATGCGCGTATAGATGTTGCCGGGTACCTTGAGGTCAAACAGGTCGGCGCCGTGCTGCGCGCTGTCGAACGCGTAGGCAACCGTTTGATAAATCGGCACGGCAACGGATTTGGTGGTCGGATCCGGCGAATAGCCGCCATGCACCGAGATCGTTTCGAAGCGCCAATTTTCGCGGCCGCTAGACTGAGCCATTTGTATGATCCTTATTACCGGAGGCGTGCGGCATGCGGCGAGAGTAAGGGTGCACGAAGGCGCTGCCTACTGCGATTTTGATATGTGCTTATTTGAATTTCAATGCAGCGGCACCGGGTTGCACGGGCACCGTCATCGGGTTCCGAAGGTGGTTTCGGCCGCGCTCAGGTAAGATCATCCGGTCCGTCGGTCACTTCGAGCCATCGCGAATCATGAGCACGTCATTGCGGGACCAGCTGCTGCAAGCCGGTCTGATCAGTCAACAGCAGGCCAATGAGGCGGAGCGCCAGCAGCAGCGGCAAGAGCAGCGACAACATCAGCGACCGGCTCCGCGCCGCGACCGGCCGGCGCAATCGCGGCCGCCGCAGCGGCCGCAGCAGCAGAAGCCTCTCGAGCAAGCGAAGCCGCCGGCTTCTGCGCCGAATCCAGTGGCAACCGCAGAGCGGCCATTGCCGTCGAATTCCGCGCAAAGCGCCAAATTCGCGCGCGATCTCGCGTTGAATCGTCGCCAACAGGAGAAGGCCGATAAAAAGGCCCGGCTCGCACAACTGAAGCAACTGATCGCGCAACACCGGATACCGCCATCGGAGTCAGGCGAGCCCTACCATTTCACCGACGGTGCGAAGATCCGGCAGATTCAGGTTGACGCCGCGCAACGCGCAGGACTCGGCCGTGGCGAGATCGTGATCGTTTGCCTCGAAGGTCATTACGATTTGGTGCCGGCCGCGCTCATTGATCGGCTGCGCGAGCGCGATCCCCAGATTTTCATCGCGGCGGCCGGCACATCGAGCGCGGAAAGCGACCAGGCCTACGGAGAATTTTCAGTCCCCGACGATCTGATCTGGTAGCCGTCAGCACGTAGCCGCCGGCTCAGCGCGCCGGATGCGGGCTCAACGCAAGCGCGACCAGCGTGCAGATCGCGCCCGACAGCAAATAGGCACCCGCGGCTATCAGGCCGAAATGCGAGGCGAGCACCAACGCGACGAACGGCGCGAAGCCCGCGCCGAACAGCCACGCAAAATCGGCGGTCAATGCCGAGCCGGTATAGCGGTAGGTAATCGGGAAGCTCGATGCGACCGCGCCGGAGGACTGACCAAAGGACAAACCGAGCAATATGAAGCCGAGCAGCATGAAGATCGCCTCACCGACATCGCCGCCGTTGAGCAATTGCGGTGCAAACCCGCTGAATGCCGCGATCGCCCCCGCGGTAATGCCCAGCATGGTGCGCCGACCCACGCGATCGGCGAGCACGCCGGATGCGACGATCGAAGCGACGCCGACTGCGGCGCCCAGCATTTCGATGATCAAGAACCTCGCGGGCGCCTGGCGCGTATAGAGGAACACCCAGGACAGCGGGAATACGGTGACGGTGTGAAACAGCGCAAAGCTTGCGAGCGGCGTGAACGCCCCGATCACGATGTTGCGTCCTTGCGCGCGCAAGGTTTCGGGCACGCTCGTGGGCCGCAATGATAGCGCCTCGAACTGCCTTGCGAATTCCGGTGTTTCGACGAGCCGAAGCCGCGCGAACAGCGCGACGACGTTGATGGCGAAGGCGACGAAGAACGGATAACGCCAACCCCAGTCGAGAAAATCGGCGTCGGGCAGCTCGGCGACGAAGAATGCAAACAAAGCGCTCGCGACGATCAAGCCCAGCGGCGCGCCGAGCTGCGGGATCATCGCGTACCAGCCGCGGCGCCGCTCGGGCGTGTTCAGGGCGAGCAGTGTCGCGAGCCCGTCCCATTCGCCGCCGAGCGCGAGGCCCTGACCCAGTCGAAACAGAATCAGCAGCAGCGCCGAGAACGATCCGATCTGGTCGTAGCCCGGCAAAAAGGCGACCGCCACGGTCGAGACCCCGAGCAGCAGCAGCGCGATCATCAGTTTGACGCCACGGCCATAACTGCGATCGATCGCGATGAAAATCACGGTGCCCACGGGACGTGCGAGGAAGGCCACGGCAAACACCGCGAACGACAGCAGCGTACCCGTCAACGGATCGACGTAGGGAAACACGAGCTTCGGAAACACCATGACCGAGGCGATCGCGTAGACGAAGAAATCAAAGAATTCCGAGGTTCGGCCGATAATCACGCCAACCGCTATGTCGCTGGGCGTCACATCGCCGCGTGCGTCGTGCGGCAGGTCCGGCGATGGCTCCGGCCTGGGCGGTGCAGAAATTGCGCTGCGCGTGCTCATAAAGTCTGCCGGTTCGTCGTCATGGGTAATTCGATGTCGATCCACGCTTTCATTTTGTGCGTCGCCTGCAGTAAAATGCGCCGCCTGGCGTGGCTGCACTGCGCCTCGTGAAGCACATTGTAGGGATTTGAGAGAGTAGGGCAAGTGATTCCCTGCCGCGAATCGCCCTGGTTCGCCGATTGGAGATGCATTGGGCCGTATTCGTTTCATCGTTTCCCTGCCGCTGATCGCGATGCTCTGTGCTTGCCATGCGGTGGTATTGGACCCGTCTGGCGATGTGGCTCAGCAGCAGCGCGATCTGCTGATTTACTCGACCGTGCTCATGCTGTTCGTGATTGTCCCGGTCATGGTCATGACGGTGCTGTTCGCCTGGCGGTACCGTCAGTCCAATCGCAGTGCGCCCTACGAACCCGATTGGGACCACTCGATCCATCTCGAGCTGTTCATCTGGGCCGCACCGCTGCTTATTGTCGTCGCTCTCGGCGGCCTGACCTGGGTCGGCACGCATTTGCTCGATCCTTACCGCGCACTTGGCCGAATCAAGGCCGGCGCGTCGATCGAAACGGCGGCGGCTCCGCTCGAGGTGCAGGTCGTCTCGCTCGACTGGAAATGGCTGTTCTTCTACCCGCAGTACGGCATTGCGACGATCAACGAGCTTGCGGCGCCCGTCGATCGACCGATCGATTTTAAGATCACATCTTCCTCGGTCATGAACTCGCTGTTCATTCCGACGCTTGCCGGCCAGATCTACGCAATGCCCGGCATGGAAACGCGGTTGCACGCAGTCGCCAACGCCGCGGGAGACTTCCAGGGCTTCTCGGCCAACTACAGCGGCGCCGGGTTCTCCGGCATGCATTTCGTATTTCGAGCGCTCACCGATCGGGACTTCGAGCGCTGGATTGCACGCATGCGGGAGGGCGGCGGCGCGCTGCAGCGAGTCGATTACCTGCGGCTGCAGCAACCCAGTGAGAACGCGCCGGTACAGGGATTTGCGAGTGTCGATCCGACTCTCTACCACGCGATTCTCAATCGCTGTGTCGAGCCGGGGCAAATGTGCATCAATGAGATGATGGCCATGGGCGCGGCCGCCGATCGATGAAGCGATAGGACGCCATGTCAACAGAGACAACGCTGCTGAAAACGATTTTCGGGCGCTTGACGCTCGAGGCTTTTCCCATCCACGAGCCGATATTGGTCGCGACCTTCGTGGCCGTAGCGCTCGGTGGTATCGCCGTGCTCGGGGCAATCAGTTATTTTCGCTTGTGGGGCTACCTGTGGCGCGAATGGGTCACGACGATCGATCACAAGCGCATCGGCATCATGTACATGATCTTGGGCCTGATCATGCTGTTGCGCGGCTTTGCCGACGCACTGATGATGCGTTGGCAGCAGGCGGTCGCTTTTGGCGGTGCAGAAGGATTTTTGCCGGCCCACCACTACGACCAGGTCTTTACCGCCCACGGCGTGATCATGATCTTCTTCATGGCCATGCCGTTCATCACGGGCCTGATGAATTTCGTCGTGCCGCTGCAAATCGGGGCGCGCGACGTATCGTTCCCGTTTCTCAATAATTTCAGCTTTTGGATGACGGCGATGGGCGCCGCGCTGGTCATGGTCTCGCTGTTCGTGGGCGAATTCGCGCGCACCGGCTGGCTCGCCTATCCGCCGCTGTCGGGCATCGCTTATAGCCCCGACGTCGGCGTCGATTACTACATCTGGGCCTTGCAGATTGCGGGCGTCGGTACGCTGCTCTCGGGCGTGAATCTGATCGCGACGATCGTCAAGCTGCGCGCACCGGGCATGACCATGATGCGGATGCCGATATTCACCTGGACCGCCCTGTGTACCAATGTGCTGATCGTCGCCGCATTCCCGATCTTGACCGTGACGCTCGCGCTGCTCAGCCTGGACCGTTATGTCGGCACGAACTTCTTCACGAACGACGGCGGCGGCAATCCGATGATGTACATCAACCTCATCTGGATCTGGGGGCATCCGGAGGTCTACATCCTGATTTTGCCGATATTCGGCGTGTTCTCGGAGGTCACCGCGACATTTTCAGGCAAGCGCCTGTTCGGCTATACGTCGATGGTCTATGCGACGGTCGTGATCACGATCCTCTCGTACCTCGTATGGCTCCATCATTTTTTCACGATGGGGTCGGGCGCGAGCGTCAATTCGTTTTTCGGCATCACGACGATGATCATTTCGATCCCGACGGGCGCGAAGATGTTCAACTGGCTCTTTACGCTCTA
This sequence comes from Steroidobacteraceae bacterium, assembly GCA_049517075.1. GTDB lineage: Bacteria > Pseudomonadota > Gammaproteobacteria > Steroidobacterales > Steroidobacteraceae > Bog-1198. The sequence continues at coordinate 17,939 of JBEKSM010000025.1, forward strand.
CCGCGGACGGATTCGATTCGAATTGCCGATGTTGTGGACGCTGGCATTCATGCTGACGTTCGTGATCGGCGGCATGTCGGGGGTGCTGCTCGCGGTACCGCCGGCGGACTTCGTGCTGCACAACAGCTTGTTTCTCGTCGCGCATTTTCACAATGTGATTATCGGCGGCGTGGTGTTCGGCGTTTTTGCGGGCATCACCTATTGGTTTCCGAAGGCATTCGGATTTAGGCTGGACCCGTTTTGGGGAAAGATGTCGTTCTGGTTTTGGGTGACGGGTTTCTACCTCGCGTTCATGCCGCTCTACGTACTCGGCCTCATGGGGGTCACGCGTCGACTGCGCCATTTCGAAGATCCCAGCCTGCAAGTATGGTTCGTGATCGCCGCGATCGGAGCCGTCTTGGTGCTCTTCGGCATCGTCTCGTTCCTGGTGCAGATCTACGTGAGCATTCGGCGACGCGAGACGCTGCGCGATCTCAGCGGCGACCCGTGGGGCGGCCGGACGCTGGAATGGTCGACCGCGTCGCCTCCGCCCGACTACAACTTTGCATTCACGCCGATCGTGCATGACAACGACGCTTGGTGGGACATGAAGCAACGTGGATTCGTCCGGCCGGTCGCGGGCTTCAATGCGATCACGATGCCGCGCAATACCGGCGCGGGCTTCATCCTTGCAGCGCTCTGCGGCGTGTTCGGCTTCGCGATGATATGGCATATCTGGTGGCTGGCGGCACTGGGCTTCGTGACGGTGCTCGCCGCGGCGATTGCACATACCTTCAACTACCAGCGCGAGTACCAGATCCCGGCGACCGAAGTCGGCCGCATCGAGGACGGGCGGACGCGCCTGCTGGGCGTGCGAGCGTGAAGCCATGGAGGTGACCGCGGGCGGCGGCGACGTCGCAGCAGAAGTACCGGTGTTCTGCCAGACCGAAGAACACAGCCACGCCGGCGGCGGCAGCACGTTGCTCGGATTCTGGATTTATTTGATGAGCGACTGCCTGCTGTTCGCGGCGCTGTTCGCCACTTACGGCGTGCTCGGCGGCAGTTACGCCGGCGGCCCGTCGCCCCGCGAGTTGTTCGAGTTACCGCTGGTCGCGGTCAATACCACGATGCTGCTGTTGTCCTCGATCACCTACGGTTTCGCGATGCTGGCCGCCTACAAGGGTCGCGTGCACGCGACGCAGGGCTGGCTCGTCGTCACCGCGTTGTTCGGACTCGCATTCGTCGGTATCGAACTCTATGAATTCGCGCACATGATCCACGATGGCGCGACCCCACAGCGCAGCGCGTTTCTGTCGGCGTTCTTTACGCTCGTGAGCACGCACGGCTTGCATGTGACCGTCGGATTGATCTGGATGGGGACGCTGATGGTGCAGGTCGGTCGGCGCGGCCTGATTGCCGAAAACGTCCGGCGCCTGGCCTGCCTGAGCATGTTCTGGCATTTCCTCGACGTCATTTGGATCGGCGTCTTCACGTTTGTCTACCTCGGGGGTATGTTGCGATGAGCAATCCGCTGCGCGAGCATCACGCGACGGGTGAATCCAGTGCCGCGGCGAGCCACGGTTCGCTGCGCAGCTACCTCACCGGGTTCATCCTCTCGGTGTTCCTGACGGCGATACCGTTTTGGCTCGTGATGAGCGGTGTGCTCGACAGCAAAATCGCGACCGAAGTTGCGATCACGACGTTCGCGATCGTACAAATCACCGTGCACATGGTGTATTTCCTGCACATGAATACCCGGTCGGAAGACGGTTGGTCGATCATGGCGCTGATGTTCACGCTGATCCTCGTGGTGATCGCGCTGGTCGGATCGCTGTGGATCATCTATCACCTCAACGCCAATATGATGCCCGGAGGGGACATGAGTCAGATGCCGTGACCCGTGATGGGCCCGGCCCCACGGCTGGGCGGCCGTCTGCGGATCATCGGCCCGCCATGGGGCGCTCGGTGCTCGCGCTCACGGCGCTCGCGCTGCTCTGCGCGATCAGCGTGGCTGCATTGACGGCGCTCGGAATCTGGCAGCTCGAGCGGCGCGTTTGGAAGCTTCATTTGATCGATGAAGTGAGCGAGCGCGCCCATGCGGCGCCAATCGTCGCCCCGGGTCCCTCGCAATGGCCGCAGGCCGCCGCTGGCGATTACACCTATCGCGCCGTGCGTGTTGCCGGACAATACCTCAATGATCGTGAGACCTTGGTTTCCGCGGTCACGCGGCTCGGCGGCGGATTCTGGGTTTTGACGCCGCTACGCACGGCCGAAGGCTATACGATACTCGTGAACCGCGGATTCGTGCCGCCCGAGAAGCGCGATCGCGCTACGAGGGCCGAAGGCCTGATCGGCGATCGCGCCATCGTCACGGGCCTGTTGCGCCTGAGCGAACCCCGGGGAGCGTTTCTGCACGCCAACGATGTGGCCGCTGATCGCTGGTATTCGCGCGATGTCGCCGCGATCGCCGCGGCGCGCGATCTGTCCGCTGTCGCGCCGTACTTCATCGACGCCGATGCCTCGCCGGTTCGGGGAGGGCTGCCGATCGGCGGGCTCACGGTGACCGATCTTCCGAATAACCACCTCGTCTATGCGCTGACCTGGTTTTGTCTCGCGATTCTGCTGACGGGCGGCCTGCTTCATGTCGGCCACCAAGAATGGCGCCTGCGACATCGTGGAAACCCATAAACAATCAGCGGCTTGTCGGCACAACCGCGACGCACTTAAGGGCCGCGGCATGTCTGCTATGACGTGCGCAGATCAGGGCCGATGCAGCGGCCGGAAGCTTGCGGTTCGTACCGTCTCGAGAGCCGCCGTGACCAGAGCATCTTGGCCGTCGTTGCTGAGGATCGTGAACGCGAGGGCGATGTCGCCGACTCGAACCAGGCCTTGCGCCAGATATTTGAATTCGCCGGGCTTTGGGGCACGATCGGTCGCCACGAAATAATAACCTCGTCCGCTGCTGCCCTTGAGTTCGAGCACCTTGAGCGTGCCCTCGACCGACTGCGGCGCGAGTTTCTCGGCAGACGCGGTGACCTGTGAACGCATCGTGTCGTCATCGGGCAGCTGAGTGGCCGGAGCAATCGGCCAAACGACGGTCAGCAGCAGGCCGCTGCCGGTTTCGTCGTGGGGTTTTACGAAAATCGACGGCGGCAGCTGCCTGGGTGGCTGCTGCATCTGCGTGGCCCAACCGTCGGGAATGTTCACGAGCAGCGTGCCGCGTTCGGGAAGTTCGAAAACTTGAGCGGCACCGCCGGCTGCGCCGGCGCAGGTGAGGACCGCTACGCACAGAGCCGCCATGGCGCGACCCAACATCATGGGCATAGCTGTGCATTGCATGGATTCGGAGGAATGCGGCGTCAGTGGAGCCAGCGACCAAAGAAAGTCAAGGCGCGGTCCCACGCCTGCTGCGCCCACACGGGGTCATACTGGGTCGCAGCAATGCGCCCAGGCCCGACCGCGGTCTCATTGGCAAACGAATGGTGCGCAAGGTAGTGGTGGAATTCGAACTTCACATCGGCTGCGCGCAGCTTGTCCTGGAGCTGATCGACCAATGCGGCCGGAAAGAACTCATCTTGTGTCGCCCAATGCCCCTGTAGCGGCACCTTGATCTTGCCGGCGTCGATGTATTCGAGCGGCGGGCAGCCGTACCAAACAACCGCCGCGTCGACCTCGGGGGCCGCGAGCGCGAGCAGCGTGAGCGCGCCGCCCATGCAAAAGCCCGTGACGCCGACTTTGTGGCTGCGTGTCTTCAGGAACTGTACGGCGCCGCGAATATCCTGGGAGGCCGCGTCGCCGAAATTAAGCCCCGTCATTAAGTGGTGCGCCTCCTCGGCCTCGACGGTCGCCTTGCCGCGGTACAGGTCCGGCACGAGCGCAATGTATCCCGCGCTCGCCAGACGGTCGGCGACACCGCGGATCTGCGGGTTGACACCCCACCATTCCTGGATCACGACGATTGCCGGCGCACCACTCGCGTGCTGCGGTTCGGCGAGGTAGCCTTGAATCACCTTTCCATCGGGGCGCTTGAAAGGAACTGTGGTTCCCATAGCCGGATTCCTCCAAAAATGTGCCGAGGCCGCAAGACTAACCGCGCCCAGGCCGGCATACAACCCGGTTCAAGAATCGTTTGCGGGCGGCTGCGTGTCCGGCTGCTTGCGCATACTGATCGAGGTTGCAACGTCCCAGGCATTGTGAATGCCGATGAACAGCAAACCGATCGCTGCGGCCGCGACCCCATAGAGCGCCTCGTGCGGTGCGCGTCCGACCAACAGCGCGATCGCGAGAATTGCCGAGTAGACGAGGATCGGCAGTAGGACGTGCCAGACCCAATCTTCCCAAACCGGAAGGTAGGTCGTGCCGAATTGGCGCATGCTCATCGCCGTCATCGCGGAATAGATCAGGCCGGCGAGGCCCACGACGCCGAAACCCCAGCTCAGGCAGAGCGTGTTTTGCCGCGGGATGATCAGAAATGCCGCCAATGCGAGTACGGTGCCGAAGTGAGCGATCGTGGGAGTGATGAAGGCGCGCAGTCCGCGCGGGTTGACGCGCTGGGCATCGGCCGCCAGTGCAATGACGACGAACGTGAGTCCCATGAGCGCGGCCGCCGACGAGCCGACCATGATGTAGAAGTTGTCCCAACCAGCCGTTGCTGACTCGGTCATCGTGAAATCTCCGCGATGGCGCACCCGCCTCGCCGGTGCTGTTCGGAATTCTAGTGTATTTGTGTTTGACAACAATCGGCGTTTCGAACCTCAATAGGCGACCGGCGCATCGGTGGCAATCGCGCGGCGGACTCGGAGGGATCGAGCGATGGATTATTTGCTTTTCATGCATGACGACGTGCTCTCGGGCAGCGATGCCATCGGCGACGACGCCTGGGACGTCTATATCGGCAGATTGCAGCGGGACGGACACTTTGACGGCGGCAGCGCAATCGGCGGCGGCCTCACCATCAATAAATTAGGCACCGGTGCCAAGCGGATCACGCGGCATTTGACCGGCTATTTGCGGGTCAGCGCCGGCAGTATCGAGCAGGCTCAGGCGCTCGTGATCGGCAATCCGGTCTATGAAGCCGGTGGTACCGTGGAAATCCGGGAGCTCCCAACCGAATGAATGCGCGCGCGCTGGTGCTCGGTTGCTTGTTGCTGTCGCTGCCGGCCTCCGTGCCGGTCGCGGTTGCGGCAGATGATCCGCCCGAATCGGCGGGATCAAGCATGTCGGATCACTTGAAAGCGGCGGCCGCGGCGGCCAAGCGGAATGCAAAAGCCGTCGGATCCGCCGTCAAAGACGGTGCAGAGAAGGTCGCAGGCGAGGCCAAGAAGGCAGCGCAAGGGCTCGCCGAGACGGCCAAGAAGGGCGCGCACTCGGTCGCCGCCGCAAGTAAAGACGTTGCCGCCAAGTCAAAGGCGGCACTCAATAGCGATAAAGGCGATTCGGCGCGAAAGAAGCCTACCCCATAGGCTCGCAGCATGGTCGCCTACAGCGGTCAATAACTCGGTCCCGTGACTGAGGTCGCGGTATTGACCCGCAAAATATGGCAAAAGCTTAGCAGTAAGCCAATCTCGAGGATCCGGAGTGATGGCCAGACGCCGACTAACTGTTACCGACCTAATCAATTCAGTGTACAAACTGCCGTGGCGGATCGGTATCGGCTTGGCTGTTCTGTCCTTTCTCGTTCTGCACTTTGTTGCGGATATTTTCGAGGAACCGTCTTCAGCAGCCAATACGGGCGGTACGGGATCCGAGCTCGTCCAGTCCGCCATGTATACGCTCGCGATGATCCTTCAATTCATCGTTCCAATCGGATTATCGATCGCGGCGGCCGTTTCGTTCCTCAAGCAGTCGAAAGGTTTCGGGCTGTTTGAAGCAGTCGAAGACGATACGCCGAGCGTGGTGAGGCAGATCAACTGGCGGGATTTTGAAGCGCTGATCTGCGAAGGATTCCGCCGAGAGGGATATCGCGTCGAAGAGCGCGGTGGATCCGGGCCGGATGGTGCGATCGATCTGATTGCGACCAAGGCGAAGAAGCGACTGTTGATTCAATGCAAGGATTGGAAGAACCCGCTGGTCGGCGTCATGGTGATTCGTGAGCTGCATGCGATCGTAATGGCGCGGCGCGCGGATGGCGGCGTCGCCATCACGGGCGGCGTCTTCACGAAGGAAGCACGCGACCTCGCAAAAAATTCCGCGATTCGACTCATCGATGGCGACGAGCTGCAGCGGATGATCGGCGCGCCCCAATCAGATGCGGTGGCGCCTCCGTCGCTCACCGTAGAAGCGGCAGCCGCCCCTCGGAAGTCCACGGCACCAGCCGGTCCGCAGTGCCCGAAATGCCGCGCTGAGATGGTCGAGCGCGTCGCGAAGCAAGGGAAATTCGCGGGCCGGCAGTTTTGGGTATGCAGCCAATATCCAAAGTGCACAGGAATCGCCAGCGCGTTCGATCCGCAAGAGGCCGTGCGGCGCAGCCAGTCCGCGGCTTAGCGCTCAAGAATCGCGAGCCATCGATCTCGCTCGCGGTCCGGTTAGCGCTTGAATCCCGACAACACGTTGATGACGCGGTGTTCGCCAGCGCCGACGTAGGTGTCCTCGCGATAAACGAGCGCGTTGCCGGCGCGAATTTCCACGGTGTGCGCACCGGCGGTTACATCCAGCGTCTGCGGATAATTGTTGGCCACCGTGGCCTCTCCCGCTTGAACGCCGTCGATGAACACGAGCGCACCGGCCGGCGCACCGGTCACGACGATCTGAGTGGGATCCGGCGCGTGCGAGCGGCGCGAATGGATCCAGCCGCAGGCCGATAAGCAGAGCAGTGTCAGCAGGACGAGAACTCGCAATCTTTGCACCTTCGCTCGTATGCGAAGGCATCAGCGTATCACGCAGGGTCGATGTCGACTACCCGGGCGCGCGGGCCCCGGCAGCGGAGCGTTTATCCGATATTTGCGCCGCGCTCGGCGAACAATTGCTTGAGAATCGTGCGATGACAACGGGATTCGTCGGCGCAGTAACAGCCGACCGAAAAGTCGGCTAGATGCGACATGGCAGCGAGGGTGTCGATCAATGCCCCTGCGTCGGTCGCGGCCATTTCGCGTCGGTACCGCGAAACGAAGCGACTCCAGTCCCTCGCGGACTCGGTCGCCAGCGCAAGTTTGACGAGACCTGCCGACGGCGCGAGCATCGGTAGCCAAACGTCGAAGTAGTTTTTCGAGGCATAATCGGTTTTCGGGACTCCCCGGGGAGGCCGTCTCACGGTGCCGATCCGCAAGCCTTCACCCGGTAGGCGATGGGTGCCTAGACGAACGAATCGAATTGACATGGGACGGGCTCCAACGCGCTCGGCGCTATGAGGATCTTCTACGATAAAGCAACGGCGGCTCGACATAAAGCCAAAAGGAAAACGACGATGATCCCGAGTGGTCATCGGTGTTTGGTTGCAACCGTGGGCGCGCTGCTGTGGATGTTGACGATTGGCGCGGATCCCTCGACTGCAGCGCGTAGGCCGACCTGGCCCGGAGATTTCGTTGCGCGTCTCGAGGCATTGGCGCTCGTCGAGACGCTGAACGCAGACTTGCTGAGCAATCAGAGCGCAACATCGACACTCGAGCGGTGGTGCGCCGTTCATCAAATGGCCTCGCCGGCCCGGATCGTGGCCGTACGCATGCCGGATATCGACAAGCCCGTTACATTGCAGCAGCGTGCGGAATTGGGTGTGAGCTCTACGGAGCCGGTCCGTTATCGACACGTGAGATTGGTCTGCGGCGAGCACGTGCTGTCGGAGGCGGATAATTGGTACGTGCCGGATCGATTGTCGTCCGAGATCAACCGGCAGCTGGAGAACACCGACATCCCATTCGGCAAAGCTGTGCAAACGCTGCATTTCCAGCGCCGCACACTGTCATCGAGAGTTCTCTGGCAGCCGCTGCCTGAAGGGTGGGAGATGAATCCGACGGCCGCCGGCGAAGTGGCCGCGCCCATCGCATTGCCACACGCCCTGTTGGAGCATCGAGCGCTGCTGATCCTGCCTGATGGCACACCGATCAGCGAGGTCGTGGAATCCTATACCAACGAGGTTCTTTCGTTTGCGCTGCCGTCAATGACCACAGCCGACCCCGAGCGCTCGAGATCCGAGTGAATTCCCGATGTGCTTGATATTGCTCGCTTGGCGAGTGCATCCGGAGTTTCCATGCGTGCTCGCGGCCAACCGCGACGAGAGTCACGATCGTCCGACGTCGGCTGCGGATTGGTGGCACGACCCGGCGGGAATTCTCGCCGGGCGGGATCTGAAGGAGGGCGGGACTTGGCTCGGCATGACGCGCGAGGGGCGCTTCGCCGCGTTGACGAACTATCGGGATCCGGCGATCAACCGCCTAGGCGTGAGGAGCCGCGGCCGGCTCGTGAGCGAACTATTGCAGTCGGGCTACTCGGTTGCGGACGCCTTGGATTATTTGCGTGGCGGCAGTGCCGCTTACAACGCCTTCAATATGATTTTTTGCGACGGTGAGCGGCTCGGGGTCTTTGAAAGTGTGCGCGGCGAAGGTCGCGAGTTGGGTCCTGGCATCTATGGATTGTCCAACAATTTACTGGACACGCCTTGGCCCAAAGTAAAGAACGCAAAGTCGCGGCTCGCCGCTGCGCTGACCGATGTGCAGGATGTCGGCGCACTGCTGCAGTTGCTGCGTGACGATCGACGAGCCGCCGACGAAGAATTGCCGCAGACCGGGATCGGTCTGGAGTGGGAACGGCTCCTCTCCAGTGCATTCGTGCGTGCGGATGGGTATGGGACCCGTTGCTCGACCGTGATCCGGATCAATCGCGCCGGCCGCGTGTTCTTCGATGAGTGGTCATGGGACAGCGCGGGCGGCGAAATCGACAGGAAAATCCATCAATTTGATCTGCCCGCCGGCCGGCCCCAGCCTGTTATGGCTTGAAGGGCGCCGTAGCGGCGCCGCTAGCGGCAGCCGAGGAGATTGGCGCGCCGTTGTCGCTGCTCTGCATCGCGGTGGATTCGGCTTGGCCGTCCGCCGAGCCGGCAATGGCCGCGACGGCGATCGTCGTGGCGATCAGTAGAACACCGCCGACGACCCAGGGCAGTAGCTCGTCTTTTGCGCCTTGATGCATGGGAAAATTATGCACCGGAGACCGATCGGAAACGATGAACTCGATCACAGCTTAGGTCCCGACGAAGCGTCTTTTTTGTGCCGGTAGACGCCGGCCGGCGTCCTCCTGGTCACGGCGGCCGCCGCCGCATTTTGCGTATCCGCACTTGCGCAACAGGCTCAATTTGGCACCGCAGCGCAGGCCAAGTCGATGGAAAAACGCGTGATCGCCGAACTCAAGTCGAACGAGTCGGCCGCGATCGCCAAATTCAATCCGGCCGACGGCGGCTTCAGAGACCGCGATCTCCATGTTTTTTGCTTCAATACCTCGACCGGCGTTTTCACGGCTCAAATCAATCCGGCATTGATCGGGACCGACAATCGGCTGCTCAAGGAGAAGGATGGCACGCCGTTGGGGCAAAAGGTCTACGACGCGGCCCAGGCGCTCAAAGACGGACAAATAACGACCGTGAGTTACAACTATCCGAGGCCAAATACGACCAATCCCGTGCGCAAAATCGCCTACCTCACACGCGTCGGCGGTACCGCGTGCGGCGTTGGCTACTACCGCTGACCGCGCTGGGCGCCTAGACCGCCGAGAGCCGGCCGACGACCCGATGTGGATTCGGGGCATCCCGCCCCGAATTCATGCGCGCGGGTCAGCAATCGGCATCGCAAGTACGCGGTCCGTTTGCCGGTCTGCGCCCACGAAGAAATCGTGGCTTCCGAAGTCGCGGAAACCGACCTTTCGGTAGAAGGCGATCGCACGCGCGTTGTGCTCCCATACACCGAGCCACAGATGCCGGCCATCAAATTGTCTTGCGGCGTCGTGCACTGCGCGCATCAGCGATTGGGCGGCCCCCGTGCCGTGGGCGGGCCGATCGACATAGAACCGGTGCAATTCGATCGGGCGCTCGAGCGTGATGCATGCCGGCGCGGGTTTGCGCCTCAGTTGTGCAAACGCAAGCAGCGTGCCCTTCTCGTAGGCGAGCAGCGTGATTGTATTGGGGTCGCGCAATTCCGCGGATTGCTGCGCCAATCCGAATGTTTTCGCAAGGTGCGCGATGAGATCTTCGGGGCGGTTGTCGGGTCCGAAAGCTTCGGCAAAACTGCGGGCCGCAAACGCCGCGAGTTCCGCGGCGTCCGCCTCGCCGCCAATGCGGATCAGTGGAACCGCCGGAATCGGCGGTGAGACAGCTTGTTCCGGGCCGCTCATCGCGGCCATCGTTGACGCAATGATTGCCGATCGTGCGTGCTTGTGATCATGGTCGAACTTCTTGGTTTATAGGCTCGCCTTGGAATCCTCCACACTAGAGCGAGATTCTCCATGCGTCTAGCAGAAGCTGCGGCAGCACCTTGCCTGCCGGGCCACGAATCGAGAAGTTCACGGTACCGTGTGTGCAGAGTCCCATATGCGATCGGGTAGTGGCTCGCCGAACCAAACCACGCCGGGGCGGGTTCTCGCTCAAATGCCGACAGCGTCGCGAGTTCTGCCGCATCGAATTGCTCCCAAAGGCCCGTCTGCCGGTCGCGGAACGGCGGCACTCCGCTCTCCGCCGAGACGCCGGCCCCGGTGGGCACGACGATGCGAGTCGCCGCCCGCAAAGCGGCGATCATTCGCGCGTCAGCCCTGTGGGTGATCGGCTTCGGCCTCTGCGAGCGGTTCGACGTCGTGAAATTTCCCGTAGTCCAGGTGCAACGTGCCGTCCTCAGCTTCCTCCAGTATGTCGTGAAACGTGGCGTTCCAGCGAATGTCCTGGCTGACATACTCGGCGCGGGCCATCAATACCTGACCGGTGGTTTCATCCGTACCACTGACGCTCAGGACGAAACTCGCGGCACTGCGCTTGAGGGATTCCGACGTTTCCGTGCTGAGCGGACTTGATTCATCGATGACGTGCATGATCGTCCAACCGAGCACGAACATTGGATGCTGCGATCGGGCCAGCGGAAGATCAAGGACGCGCCGAATGCGAAATCCTTCTTCGGTGATTTCATCGCGCAGCATGCGAAGCTGTGCGGATGCATCTTGGACCACATTCTGGCGCTGGTTCGCGGCGCGAACCAGCAAAGTCCGCTTGCCGTCGATTGGCCGAATGACCAGGTTCCGCGTAAACAGAAACCGTGCCTTGGGGCGCGAGAAACGCGCGAACATGATTCCCGTGATGAGCGCGAGTGACATGAGGCCGACGAAGATCTCCGCCATTGCAACCGTGTGGCCGTAGAGGGTTTGCGGATGCATGTCGCCGTAACCCACGGTCGCGAGCGTTTCGACGCTGAAGAAGAAGGCGCCGGCGAATCCCGGCGGATTCAAATTGGCGATACAACCCGGTACCAGGTGGTACAGAAAACCGAACAGCACGTCGAACGCGAGAAAGAACGCAGCGAAGGTGCCGAACAGCTGCGGCCAGCTCACGGTCATGCAATAGTGGAATAGATCGTGGAACACCGCTCGAGACATGCCTTGGGTGAAGATCTCGCGTTGCCCAACCTTTACGCGGCGAACGGCGGGTCGGCGCCCGGTGTGTGCGTGTTGTGCCGGCGCCGCGCTATTCGATCGATGCTTCGGGGCGTTCATGGCATACATCTTAGGCGACCGCCAGGGCATGCGGCTACCGTTGAGGAAACAATCGGCTGATGAACGATGCCGACCGCCGTCTGCGCCGCAGCCACGCCCGCCATGTTCAGCGAGCGGTGGACACGACGATTGAATTCACGACGCGCGCCACGCCAGGGACTTGAAGTGTGATCGATTCCGCGGCGCCGATCTCCAATCCGGAAGCCACCACGCCGTCGAGAAACACCACATGATCGAGCGTCTGCACGCGGATCGCACTCGGCTCCAAGAATGAACTGTGATAGAGCCGTGAGCGCACTTCTGCGGTGATTGCGGCATCCCCCGGGCAGCCCTGCAGGCCGCACTTCTGGTAGGTGTGGTATGCCGCACAGCCGGATAAATCGCAGATCGAGACGACGACAGAGGCCCAGGCGATCAGCGCGAACGCACTGCGACGCGGCAGACGCTTGCGCGTGCCATTCCATCGTGGCATACCGGCAGGCGATGAACTTGGAAACGATCTCGACCCGAGCGACATGTGAAAGGCCATGAATCTAGGAACAATCCGGTTAGGAATCATAGCACCGGAACTTTGCGGCGGTTTGCGTAGAGTGTCAGGGTCCCGCCGGCGATGGTTCAGGAGCCCACGATGAGCGATCCAAGAATGATGACCGTCAAGCGCTCGTTGCTGCTGGCAGGCGCAGTGCTCGTGATCGCGGGCCTCTGCGCGACGATTGCGGCGGTCAATTGGGCGCATAACGCCAAGTCGAGATTTCAGCAGGCCGCATCCGATGCCTTGGGCCTGCAGGTCACGATCGGCGGCAGCGTCAAGCTTCGATTCTTTCCGAGCTTCGGCGTGACGCTACAGGATGTCCACATTCGCAACCACGACGCCGAGCTGGCATCCGCTCAAGCAGTTCGATTAGGGATTGGGTTGCTGCCCTTGCTGCGGCACGAACTGCAAATATCTGCGATCGCGCTGGTCCACCTCGTGCTTGCGGTTGAACAAAATCGCGACGGTACCTTCAATTTCGCGCTTGCGTCGGCAGCCGGCGGCGGCATGGCAATCGATTCGACGGATGTGTCGCTCAACGACGCGACGATCCACTACACCAACCAGCAAAACGGCAATCAATGGCAAGCCGTCTCATGCGATATGCAAGCGAACCATTTTCAGCTCGCAACCAGCGGTCCTGGAGACTTGATCAGTCAACTGGAATTGACCGCCGCCGTCGGCTGCAAACGAATCGAGACCCGCAAGCTGATCATGGACGACGTCAAATTCACGCTCGACTCCAAGCAGGGTTTATTCGCATTCAAGGGCATCACGATGCAAGCGTACGCGGGGCAGGGGTCCGGAGAAATTAGCGCCGATTTTGCGGGACGCACGCCGACTTTTCGGGTTCATTATGCGCTGTCGAAGTTTCGCATCGAGGAATTCTGGGCGGCAATCTCGCCGAAAAAAGTCATCGAGGGCTCCATGAATTTTTCCACCGACCTGACGCTGAGCGGGCACACGGTAGCCGAGATGACTCGCAGCAGCGTCGGTGAGGCGTCGTTGCGCGGAAGCAATCTGACGCTGGAGATCGGCGATCTCGACAGTGAATTATCGAAATACGAATCCACCCAGAAGTTCAATTTGATCGATCTCGGCGCATTCCTGGTCGCAGGCCCTCTCGGCGTAGGTGTGAGCAAAGGCTACGACTATGCGCGAGTCCTCACGAGCCAGGCCGGCAGCAGCGAGGTGCCGAATCTGATCTCCGAGTGGCATGTCGATCACGGTGTGGCGCTGGCCAAGGATGTGGCGATGACCACCAAGAAGAACCGGCTCGCGCTCAAGGGGGCGCTCGATTTCGTGAATGACCGATTCCAAGACGTCACGGTCGCACTGGTCGATGAGAAGGGATGTGTCAGGGTGCAGCAGCGCGCCGGCGGCCCATTCAGCCAGCCCGATGTCGCGAAACCCAATGTCATGGTTTCGCTCACGGGACCCGTGAAGACGCTCGTGAAGCAAGCGAAACACCTGCTTGGCGTGCGCTGCGAGGTCTTCTATTCGGGCGCGCTTGCACCTCCGCCATGAAGCCTCGGATTAGTCTCCAGTCACTCGCCCGTCGGTAAGATCCTCATCGTCAATCTCGAACTCATCGGGCGCTTCCGTGTTCTCGTCGGTTTCGCGAACCTGAATTTCGTTCTCGCCGGGTTGCTCGTCTTGGACGCCGTCGTCGTCATCGACGGTGCCGGTCGTCGGCTCCGGAATCGGGAAATCGGATGGTACGCCGACCGGCAATTCCGGTTCGTCGTCGCTAACGGAGTTGCGGCGGTGGCTGGCGGCTTCTATGGGGGCGGGGGATTTGGTATTGATCATGACGGGAAGATAGCGAATAGACGGCCGATGGTCGGTGGTCGAGCGTACAGACGTGCTTATCAGGCATCGTCGGCTAATGCTGGTCTCACGGCGCGTCCGCGAGCAGCCTGACGAGATCGCTCAGGAAGTCCCGGCCGACAAACACCGAGCGCACGCTACGGCGTTCGTTGAGACCGTGCACCCCGTTTCCATCGGGGTCACCCCAGCCTCCGGGTGCCCCATAAACCGGAATGCCGATCGCCTCCAAAAATATTCCGTCGGTGGCGCCGGTCGACATCGTGGGAACCAGCGGCACACCGGGAAAATACCTGGCGACCAACTTCTCGGCCGGACCGATGATTTTGGGGTCGAGCGGCGGCGGCACCGCGACCGGTCGTATCGGCGGGACCGGCGTTATCTTGACGCCGGGATCACCGATAGCGGCGGTCAAGGCATCCTGGGTGCTCTCGACGGTCTCGCCGGGAAATATGCGGCAATTGATGTTCGCGGCCGCGCGTTGCGGCAGCGCGTTATTCGCGTGGCCGCCCTCCAACAGCGTCGCGACACAGGTCGTGCGCAACATGCTGTGGTAGCTGCGATCCGTCGACACGAGCGCGGCGGCGGCTTGGTCGCTGGAGTTCTGCGATAGCGCCACCATCGCGCGGCCAAGCTCGTCTGAGCGTGCCGCCCCGGCCTTGGCAAAGAACGCGCGCGTGGTGTCGGTGAACTTCATCGGAAATTCGTGATCGCGAACCTTCAAGACGGCGTCTGCGAGTTCGTAGATCGCGTTGTCGCGAATGGGTATCGAGCTATGGCCGCCGGGATTGACCGTCTCCAAGCGGTAATTCTGAGCCGCCTTCTCGCCAATTTGCATCGATTCGACCACCAATTTCCCATGGCCGTCGGTGCGCCCGCCGCCACCCTCGTTCAGCGCGAACGCAGCTGATATCAGTTCTGGCCGGTTCTTTGCGAGCCAGTCTGCGCCGTTGAACGCATAAGTCGTCTCCTCCCCGCAGGTCAGCGCCATTTTGATCGTGCGCTTGGGCTGGTAGCCGCTCTGCTTGAAGCGGATCAGCGCGTCGACCCACGTTGCGTCCATCGCCTTCATGTCCGCGGCTCCGCGCGCGTAGAAGTAACCGTTTTCTTCGATCAGCGCGAAGGGATCGCGTGTCCAGTCCTCGCGCTTGGCTTCGACCACGTCGAGGTGTCCAAGCAACAGCATGGGTTTGGCCTCTTTCGAACTTCCCGGCAGCACTGCGACGAGCCCACCTTCTTTGGGGTGCTCCGGCACCGAGAACAGGACGACATCCCGGTCCGAATATCCAGCGGCTTTCAAATGCGCTGCGAGCCGCTCTGCGGCCAGCGTGCAGCTGCCCGCAGACAAGGTCGTATTGGTTTCGACCAATTCCTTGTATAGCGCGAGGAATGCGACCTGATCGGGTCGCAGCGGCGGCATTGGCGCTTCCTGCGCAATCGCAGCCGTCTGTATTGCCATCGCCAGTCCGATCGCGCCGAATATCCATCGATGCATGATCAAGCCCTCAGCGGTAGGGGAAGACTGACTAGGGGCGCGGCCGATTGCAAGCGGTGCGGTCAGACGGTGCGCCAAAGGTCATCGCGCACCGAGCCCGGAAGGAAGGTATTGCTCTGTTTCGACACCATCTCCACATAGAGCTTATCGGTCATGAGATTGGCGGTGACAGCCTCCCAATCCGCGAGACTGTCATAGCGGGTGTGCCAGGAAATCCGATTCGGATCTCCGCCAATCGGCACCAGCACCTCGAGCGTCGTGCCATAGGTTTCCTTGATGTACTTCGCGATCAAGTGGCCGAATACGATGGCCTCGTGGGCCTTGCCGGGCGCGATCGACGCCGTCCGTGAAAAATAGACCATGGCCGCCTCCAAAGGTGCGTTGAGTTTTGTTCACCGCTGCAGTGACTCGAATCGACGAGTCCCACTCTATACCCCCTGATCCACGTGCGCCTGCGATCCCAGAGCGCGGAATTCGTGGGCGGTATTCAGGCCGCCGTCACTCGGTCCCAATGCGGCGAGACGCCGAGCGCGTCCGCGCGCAAGCAGGTGTCGCAAAGAAACACACCGCGATAGAAACTGCGGCCGATGATACGGCCATCGGGAAGGCAAGCCCAGTTGCCTAAACCACGGACTCCAGGGTCCCCAGCGCGAACGTGCAGCTCGCAACTTGGGTTCGCACAAAAGGGAAAGTCGGGTTCGAAGCAATGCATCTGATTTCGAGCCGAAGGGAGCGTCGACAACGCGGGGATTTCCGATACCTGTGTTTATATACAGTATGCCGGAATTGCGGAGATTTCAAGTCTTTTTGGCCTGAGGTAGTGGCCACCAATGTTAAGTCCGAGCGCAGAGCCCCGGCGCCGCAAGCTCACCGGGCCGCGATGTCGGTTTGGCCGTGCCGACGACGCGTGTGGCTCAACGTGACGTCAGTGCGTCCATATCCGCCTGCATTCGCTCCTTGTATTCGTCAGACCAATGAGCGCCGGGCTTCTGATTTGCCTTGCTCTTCGGCTGAGGGGCGGGTGGCGGCGTCTTGATTTCCGTCGAAGGCTTGCGCGCGCCGGCCTTCAGCTTGAGCGTGACACGTGACGGTGTGGGATTGGGAGGCGAGTTCGAATTGTCCATGCAGTTATCGGGCACCTATTTCAATTGGTTACGTTGCTCATATTGGCAAGTGCCGCTGGATCTCACGAATGGGAGACGATGCAGCGAGTACGGCCGTCATTGTACTCAATGTCAAACGGCGAATACAGAACGATTCGCCGGTCGATCGTGTAGGAGCATCGCGGACAAGCAATAGCATGCGCTTTCGCGGCCGCACACGCCTCTGCGTGATCATTGTCATGATAAGGTGGGACGAACACGCACACCGGGTGGTTCTTTGATGCTCTGGATCCTGATATCGCTGTTTTTTCTCTGGTGCGCGTTTCGTGAAATTCTCTACAGCCGCGTCGCCCGACCGGGCTATGACTCGCCCACCCCGGTTACGAAGCCCTACCTTGCGCTCGTATTGGGTTTGGCCGTGCTGTTTGCCTGGCCGCCATTGCACACCTGGTACTTCGAGCGGATTCTGTCGGCGAAAGCCACCATACTGGCCGATAACCATCGCGCGAAAGTTCATTGCAACACGGTTGTCGACACGATGTTCGACACCGAGATGCTCTCCATCGGGCATGCCAATCCGCTGACCGGCGAAATCGCGATTCAAAAGCCGTGGTGTGACACACTGATGTCATATCTCAGCCACCCCAGCCGCGCAAACCGCGATGAAATCGTCAGCCTCGATATGTTTACGCACGAGAGCATGCATGTGCGCGGAGAACTCAACGAAGCCAAGACGGAATGCGAGGCAGTGCAGCGCAACTATCGCGCGGCCAAGCTGCTCGGGGTCCCCGATAGCACCGCAAAACGCAATGCGCTCGACTACTACAACACGACCTACCAGCAGAAGAAACAGATCGGCGGGCTCGTGGGCGGCTATTATTCGGACGAATGCGCGCCGAACAAGGTAATGGACGAACATTTGAGCGATTCGACCTGGGCGGTGCCATAGCACCGATCGCGCCGAGAACCGGAGGTGTGCCGATGATGATTACCGACGACCTCGTCGCCGTCTACCAGCAGGAGGGCGTCGTCGTGCTGCGCGGCATCTTTCGCGATTGGGTGGATCGCCTCGCACAAGGCGTCGCGCAAGTGCGCGCGCAACCGAGCGAATTCGAACGGTCCGTTCACCCGCAGGACGGAACCGCAAGCTTTTTTCAGGATTACTGCAATTGGTCGCGCATCCCGGCCTTTCGTTCGTTCGTGTTCGAGTCGGCGGCGGCCGAAGCTGCGGCGTGCCTCATGGATTCGCCCGAGGCCAGGTTTTTCCATGAGCACGTGCTCGTCAAGGATTCGGGCAGTAGCACGGTCACACCGTGGCACCACGACGAACCTTATTATTGCGTGCAGGCCGAGCAGAGCGTGAGCTTCTGGATTCCGCTCGATCCGGTTGCGCGCGAGGTCACGCTGGAATGTGTCGCAGGCTCGCAGCGCTGGAGTACTTCGGGCTTTCGGCCGACGCGATTCGACGGCACGCCGCTCTATGCACAGGACGAGTTTCCAGTGATGCCGGACATCGATGCGCAGCGCGAACACCTGACCATTCGTGCCTGGGCGATGGAGCCCGGAGACGCCGTCGCGTTCCATTTTCGTACGATCCACGGAGCTCCCGCCAATCGATCGGCCGTTGCACGGCGCGTTTTCTCGGCGCGCTGGATGGGAGCCGATGCGCGCTTCGTGCGACGCAAGGGACGCACCTCGCCGCCGTTTCCCGGTCTCGCGCTGGAGGATGGGGCGCCGCTCGAGGCGGCCGAATTTCCGCTGGTTTATCGGCGCTAAATCACTGCTAGCGCGACGGGTCCGGAGGAGCGACGGCATGAGGATCGACCACATTGCGATATGGACCACGGATCTCGAGCGATCCAAGCAGTTTTATGTCCGCTATTTCGGTGCGGTTGCGGGCGCTGAGTACCGCAACACGATCAAGGGCTTTGCATCATGCTTTCTGTCATTCTCCGAGGGAGCACGCGTCGAAGTCATGACGACGACGACGCTGTCGCCGCTGGCGGTCGCGCCCGGCGCGCAGCGCATGGGCTTGACTCACATTGCAATTGCAGTCGGGTCGGCGCAACGCGTCGACGAACTCACGCGGGAGTTGTTGGACGACGGCCATTCGGTTCTCGACGGCCCACGGCGCACCGGTGATGGGTACTATGAAAGTGTCGCACTCGATCCGGACGGGAATCGCATTGAAATCACCATTTAGCAGTTTGCCGGCCTGCGTTTTCGTACTCGCCGCGCTCGCGAGCGCCATTGTGAGCGGCGATGAGCTTCCCGCGCCTTCAGCGTCGAGCACCGAGCAAGCGCAAGCACGCGAGTTTGGGATTTTCTTCGGCGGCACCGCTACTCAGTTCGACCTGTGCGTCAAAAAGGGGCTGCTTCCCAAGGGCGATCGAAGCGCCGCAGACATCGCCGAGTCGATCATCAGGACTATGCAGGAACACAATCGGGAAGCGGATCAGTCCGCGTTCGTCCAGGAAGGCTGGGACTACATGAAATCGTACGTTGCGGCGCACGAGTCGCAATATACGCGCGAAAAATGTGCGTGGGTTGGCGGGGAGTGGGCCAAGATGGTCAAAACGATGACCCAGAAATGAAATAATGGGTGCGGTATCGGTGGGCCGCGTCGGCGTTCGATCGCACGCGATCATGAGCGAAATGGAGAGAACGATTGCGCTGATTGCGCATGAGGGTCGCGCGAGCTGAGCATCAGCAGGCGGCGCTCGGCGCCGCGCCTCAAAAAGACGAACCCGAACGCGAGCGAAGCTTCCGCGTGCCAGCCGTCGTCGGCGAGCCGTGTGAGCGTTGCAGCGATGCTTGCAGATGCGTCGGTTCCGACGGTGAGCAACTCGTGGGCGACGACGTGCCACTGCAGATCCCAGAGGACTAAGTAGCGCAACGCGCGCGGTTTGGAATCAGGATCGAGCCGGTAACGCGCCATGGCGGCGGATTGTCCGCGATGCCGAGCTGCGCCGTCCATTCAGTGGTCCGGGTTCTCGGGTACTGTATGCGGTGGGAGAAAGGTCAATTGAGCGCGAGGCAAGATGCGTAACAACCGCGACATGACGACCTGCACGCGCCGAGTCCTCTTGGGACGGATCGCCGCCGCCGCCGCTGCAGCTGCCACATTGGCACCCGGCGTTAGCGCGGCGCGGGTCGCCTACCAAAAGCGCGTGCTCGCGAAACATCCGGTTGCCTACTGGCGGTTGGACGAACCATCCGGCGCGACGGCACGAGACCTCAGCAATAACGCGCACGAGGGCAGCTATCGCGGCGGCGTCATTTATCGGCAACGGAGCGCGGTTCAAGATGAGCCCGCGGGTGCAATCGGGCTCAACGGAGTCGATGCCTATGTCGAGGTGCCCGATAGCACGGCCTTCAGCCAGGCGACCAGTGGTCGCGGATTGTCCGTGGAGGCCTGGTTCCGGCCGGATCGGCTCAGGTTCTCCGGCCAAACCAGTGAACACTATGTGCACTGGCTGGGTAAGGGCGAGGCCGGCGCCTATGAATGGGGATTTCGCTTTTATAGCCAGGACTCATCCCGGCCCAACCGCGTTTCCGCCTACCTCTGGAACTTGAGTTCGCAGCGAGGCGCATCGAACGAGGGTGCCGGCGCTTACTTTGAAGACCAATTGCGTCCCGGCGCTTGGTTGCACGTCGTTGCGTGCTTTGATCCCGGCGATGCCGGCAATCGGTTTGCGGGAGTCTCGATCTACAAGAATGCCGTTCTGCGTCACGGGCCGGCTGCATCGCGCGGCGCTCGGTATGCCAGCTATGACATCCATCCCCGGCACGGTCCCGCACCGGTGAGGCTCGGCACACGCGATCAAAGCACTTTCCTCGCGGGCGGCCTCAGCGATGTCGCGATCTACCCGCGTGTTCTCACGGCCGGCGAGATTCTCGACAACTTTTCCGGGGCCTGAAGCCGGCGGCGCGGCCTTATGCCAAGGAACCGCTCAACAAGGCCAATAGACGGCTCCAGGCCTTCTCCGCTTGGTCGTGGTTATAAACCCGCGAGTCGGGCGGACACCAACCATGCAGAGTCCCTGCATAGACTTCGATTTCGGCCGGCAACTGCGCTTTGGCAAACGCGTCGCGCAGCACGCTCTTGGCTTCCGGTTGCTTCTGGTCGTCATTTTCAGCGATCGCAATCAAAAAGTGCGCCTTCATCTGCGGGATCAGCAGATGCGGACTATCGGGTTTGTCGGTGACGAGTCCACCGCCGTGAAAAGTCGCTCCCGCGCCGATCCGATTCGGGAAGGTTGCGGCGGTCCGCAAAACGAAGGGGCCGCCCATGCAATAGCCGGTCGTCCCCAGTTTTCGCTTCTTGTCGACAGCGGGCTGGCTATCCAAATACGCGACAAATGCCTTGGCGTCGGTTACCGCGGTGTCGGGAGTCAAGGTGCCCGCAAGCGCCATCAACGCCTGTCGTGTCGGGGGATCGTTGAAATCCGGGTTATCCGGCGACGTGGGTGCTTTCTTGGTGCGATAGAAAGGATTGATGACTAGAACCGAATAGCCGGATTCCGCGAGCCGCGTCGCCATGTCCTTGAACGTCGGCCGCAATCCAAAGATGTCGGGCCAAATCAGCACACCCGGGTGTTTGCCTTTGACGGGATGCACGAAATACGCATCCGCAACGCCGTCCGGCGTCTTGATTTCAATGTCCGCGCCCTTGGTCTCCGCGGCATCGGCGAGTTTCGGCATCGCTGCAACGATGCCGGCGCCCAACGCCATAGCACCGAATTTGCGTCGAGACAGTTCGAGCGAGCGTCGCGCAAATTCATCGAGATCATCATGTTCACACATACGAGCTCCGCTGCAAGAGTCAACGATCTATTTATTCTGCGCCAATCCGCGCGCGATCCGCAACATGAGCGCCTGAGCCCTCGATGAGATGCGAGCACGCCATCCGCCTGTCGGCAGATCGCGGCCGCGAGACGCTGCGCGCGCCGTAAGCTCGGCTGCTTGCCTGAGCAGCGGATCGGTGTAGGATATTTCCGATCGATCTACTCTGTCGGCATTCGCCATGATTGATCCTGCGGCCCCACGATTTGGTTTACCACCGAGCCTGTGGGTCCCGATCGCAGCCGCGAGTATTGCGGACATCGAGACCTACGTCGGTCACGTGCTGCGGTCCGTCGTGGATCCCGCGAGCGGGCGCGTCAACGCCGCGCTCGTCGAGTCCAGCTCGCCGGGTGCGGCCAAAGAGACCAACGTTCCTCTTTGGAAATCACCGTTGGCGAGCAGCGCCGAACAGCGACTCCATGCGCTCAAACAGGTTTGGGTTCATGTGGATTATCCCGGCTATCGACAGGCTTATATTCAATTCGCAATGCCGCCGATTCCGCCGGATTATTTTCTGGATCATGTCCAAAACCGCATCGCCATTCGACGCCGCGGATACTCGCATCCGTACCTGCGCTTGTGTCCGGTGCATCGACGCGTCAATACGAGCGGCGGCCACAGTTTCGGCGGCGAAGGCATGGAGAAGGAATTCATCGCGAGCCATGGAGCCCCGCCGAGCCCGAACAAGATCATCTATGCGGATCCGATGGACTTGACGAAAATGCTCGACATTGCCCCGGGTACGCAGGTTCTCGATGGCGTCCGCGATACACAGCGGCTATTCTATCCTTGAATCATCGGCACCACCGTCGTGTGGCGCCGGTGCGTGGCGCCAAGGCACGGCCTTTGTGCGCCGATCGGCGAATTCGGTGCATCACCGGCGATAGAAACTGCGGTGGTCCGCATTGTGGTGGGCACCACGCGTTCATCGTGGATAAACGGGGGAGTCGGAATCATGCTAAAAGCGGGATTGTGCCTGGTTCTCGTACTATCGCTATCACTGGCCAAGACGACGCGTGCCGATGACGTCGAAATTGCCAATGACGTTCGCTGCATCCTCGTCGGATTGCAGGTCGTTCAGTCTCCCGACCCGGCTCAACAGCAAGGCGCCGTGGTGATGACGATGTACTTCCTCGGGCGTTTGCAAGCAATTACTCCGCACGCGGAACTCGAGGATCAACTGTCGGAGCAACTGGTCTACATGAGCAAGGCCGCGGCGTTTCAAGCGGAGGCCGCGAGATGCGGGCAGGCACTCAAGCAACAAGGCGTGTTGGTGCAGCAGGTCGGGAATCGTATTCTCCTTCCCAACCGCAACCCAGCGGACAAGTCCCCGAGCCCGCTGCCGTGAGGTGGATGGCATGTGTCAACCCGTATTGCCAAGGCTTTATCGGCACGCTCTCGTGACCGATCCGGCGCTTGAGTCGTAACGTGCCACTTCCGACCGGGTATAGTGAGGTCGCGGACGGCAATTTGGCTTCGGTCGTCACTTGTCTCGAGATGCTCGAGATGCCGCCGCTGCGTGTGGAGTCGACGGATGTGCGTTGGCAGCTGCGGCGGATCGTCGATCCTGAGACTTCCTGGTATCGCGATTTGTTTCGTCGCGTCGGCGCTGACTGGCTTTGGTTCTCTCGACTCGTGATGCCGCTCGAAGAGTTGCAAGCAATTCTGCGCAGTTCCGACGTCGAGGTTTACGCGCTGACGCTCGACGGCCGCGACGAGGGGCTGCTCGAACTGGATTTCCGTGAGGCAGGCCAATGCGAACTCGCATTTTTCGGACTTACCGGCGTTGTACAGGGCCGCGGCGCGGGCCGATGGCTCATGAACCGCGCAATTGAGCGTGCGTGGGCCCGGTCCATCCGGCAATTTTGGGTCCATACCTGCACACATGACCATCCGGACGCGCTCGCGTTTTATTTGCGCTCCGGATTCCGGGCTTATGCGCGGCGGGTCGAGGTGGCCGCGGACCCGCGTCTTACGGGTCTCGCACCCCGGAGCGCCGCGGCGCACATTCCGATTGTCGAGCCGCGGCAGTAATCGGGTGTCGTCGCATGCCGCACTCGGTACGGCGTGCTTGGGCGCAGGACTTGCGTGCGGTTGGATCCGATGAAGTCGACCGTTACTCGGTCGGGCTCGTCGTTTCTGCGTTCTCGCTGGTCTCGCTTTGCGGTGGTCGTCGGTCCGGGTCTGGTCGTCATGTTGGCCGACACCGATGCCGGCAGCATCATCACGGCGGCTCAAAGCGGCGCGCAATGGGGTTATCGATTGCTGCTGTTGCAGTTGATCTTGATCCCGATCTTATTCGTCGTGCAGGAGCTCACGGTACGACTCGGCATCGTCAGCAGCAGAGGGCATGGGGAGCTCATACGCGAGCATTTTGGCGGACGCTGGGCGTGGATTTCGGTCGGCACGCTCGTATTGGCGTGCATCGGCGCTCTGTTGAGCGAACTCAGCGGCCTTGCCGGCGTCGGTTTGCTGTTCGGCATTCCTGCTTGGACGACGATGAGCGTCGTCGTCTGCGGTTTGACGCTGATGGCCTACAGCGGATCGTACTTGTCGGTCGAACGCATTGCGATGGGCATCGGCGCCTTCGAATTGGTCTTCCTGGTCGTCGCATGGCGGGCCCATCCACACGCGGCCGCGATGATCTCGGGCGCGCTGAGCATCCCATGGCGCGATACGAACTATCTGTATCTCGTTGCGGCCAACATCGGCGCCGTGATCATGCCCTGGATGGTGTTCTATCAACAGTCTGCGGTTGTCGAGAAAAAACTGACGACCGACGACTTGCCGGCGGCGCGCTGGGATACCGCAATCGGAGCCATCATCACACAGGCGATCATGGCCTGTGTGTTGATCGCGACCGCCGCTACGCTAGGCCGCGCCGGCGCACATACGCCGCTCGATACCGTGCAGCAAATCGCCCAGGCGATCACTCCGTTCATCGGCGAAACTACCGGCCGGCTGTTATTTGCGTTGGGCATGATCGGCGCCGCGCTGGTCGCCACGATTGTCGTGACGCTGACCGTGGCGCGCACCCTGGGCGAAATCCTCGGCGTCAAGCATTCCTTGGAATATGCGCCGCGCGAGGCGCCATGGTTCTACGGAATCTATACGGTATCGCTCGCGGCAAGCGGACTCTTCGTCGCGTCCGGAGTGAATCTCGTCAAGCTCAGTGTCGGCGTTCAGGTGATGAACGCGCTTCTGCTGCCGCTGGTATTGGGATTCTTGTACCTGCTCGCGCGCCGACTGGCGCCGCCTCATAGGCTCAGTGGGAGCTACGCCGTCATCGTGATACTCACGATTGCGCTGACCGCAGGGTTCGGCGTTTATGCGGCGTTGGCAGGCGTCGGTGGCTAGGCCGTCATGACCAACGGTGACTCTTGAATCCGCGGATCGGACGTTTTCTGGGGCGCTTGGCGACGGCGTTCGCGATGTTGACGATCGCCCTGCTCGCAGCCTGGGGCCTGCTCGCACTGTGGTATCAACTGCCGAGTGGTAGAGCGATTGCGGTGCTCGGCGTGGCCTTGTGGTCGCTCTTCAGCGCCGGCGTGCTCGTCGTGCTGTGGAGGGGGCACACCGTATCGGGTCTCGTCGCATTTGCGGCCGCATTTGCGGCTCTGTTGATTTGGTGGAATCAGCTGGAACCCTCGAATCAGCGCCTCTGGGCGGACGATGTCGCCCGCCAGTTGACGGGTACGGTCGACGGAGATCGGGTCAGGTTGCAAAACGTTCGGGACTTCGATTGGCGCAGCGACGAAGACTATACGCAGCGATGGACGACGCGACAGGTCGACCTGGCTCACCTGAAAAGCGTGGACCTGATCATGTCGTATTGGAGCGGCCCGGCGATCGCGCACATGCTGGTTTCGTTCGGATTCGACGACGCCGATTATTTGGTGTTCTCCGTCGAGGTCCGCAACCGGCGCGATCAAGGCTTCTCGGAGGTCGGCGGGTTTTTCAAGGACTTTGCACTCAGCATCGTCGCCGCCGACGAGCGCGACGTGATCCGGGTGCGTACCAACGTGCGCGGGGAGGATGATTATCTATACCGCATCCATATGCCGAACTCCGCGATGCGCGCCTTGTTCCTCGCCTATGTCGCCGAGGCGAATGATCTTGTGCAAAGGCCGCGCTTCTACAATACGATCACCGCAAATTGTACGACGCTCGTCTACCACATGATGAAGCACATCGTCGGCTATCTCCCCTGGGATTTCCGCCTGTTGCTGACGGGCTATCTGCCTCAATACATCTATGAAATCGGCGGGCTCGTCCCGAACCATTCATTCGAAGATCTGCGCACACGCGGGCGCATTACCGCGCGGGCGCGAGCGGCTGACCGGAGCCAGAGCTTTTCGGCGGACATTCGTCGGGGCGTCCCGATCGACGACGGCACTGGCGCGCCGGCGCGATCAGCGCTCAACCAAGGAGTCATCTCGTGGTAACTGCCAAAGGCCGATGTCTGTGCGGCGCCGTCGCCTATGCCGTGGAAGGGCCCTTGCGGCCGATTGTCTACTGTCACTGCACGATGTGCAGACGTTCGACCGGCCACTTTCTGGCGGCAACCGCCTGTGCCGTTTCCGACCTGCGGCTGATCGGCGACGAGCATTTGCGCTGGTACGATTCGTCGCCCGAGGCGCAGCGTGGTTTCTGTGATCGCTGCGGTTCCAATCTTTTTTGGCGGCCGAACGATGGAACGCGGGTGTCGATTGCGGCCGGCTCGCTCGAACGGCCCACCGGACTGCGGGTATTGGCCCATATTCACGTCGCGGATAAGGGCGATTATTACGAACTCGATGATGGAATCGCCCAGCATCTCGACGGCGCGCACGGCGTACCTCTGAAGATCGCGCCGTAGCGGTCATACGATTCGCTATACAGTAATCGT
The DNA here is from genome assembly GCA_049517075.1 of Steroidobacteraceae bacterium. Taxonomy (GTDB): domain Bacteria; phylum Pseudomonadota; class Gammaproteobacteria; order Steroidobacterales; family Steroidobacteraceae; genus Bog-1198. Next base: position 44,281 of record JBEKSM010000025.1, read on the forward strand.
CCGGGCTCGCAACTGGATGGACGAGCGGGCCCTGCGCGGTAACAATTGGGTTGGTGGCAGGTCCCCAAATCACTTCGCGCATCGATCGCCCGGCGAGCCCGCGCGTGCTTGCCGACCCCTATTATTACCTCCACAATTTTGAACAGGTCATTGCATCGCTGGATGCACGGTATGCCGCGCTTTGGTCTGCGGACGAGCGACGGTTCATCGTCGAGTTTGCAGCATTGCCGCGCAGTTCCCGCGGATTGCTGGTCCGCATGGTCATTCGCAAAGGCGAGCTGTTTCGCGCGAGCCGATTGGACTACCCGGAAATCGGCCCGACCACGGCGGCTTGCGCGCCGCTGCTCGAATCAGGCTGGGTCGAGCAGCAAGCGGCTCTCGATATCGACGAGCTGCAGCGAGTTTTCAACAAGGCGGAACTGCTGAGGTATTTTGCGCTGCCCGGACTCAGTCGACGCTTCAAAAAGCCGGAATTGGTTGCCGCTCTGCGCGCGCAGCAGAAACATCCCACGTCTTTGCAGGTTTGGCAGCAGCAAAGCGGCGACCGAGTCTATCGACTATGCGTAGGGCCGGTTTGCGATCTATTTCGTCAGATGTTTTTCGGGAATTTTCACCAGGACTGGAGCGAGTTCGTACTCGCGGATCTCGGCGTGTTCGCCTATGAGAGCGTACCACCGTCGCTGCAGTCGGCGGCATTCCAAACACGAGCCCAGATCGATTGTTTTCAGCGGCTCGGCCAATGCCGGCAGCTGCTCGAGGACGAGCAGGACCCGGATCTCGTCTGCGCGCAGATGCCGCCGGCCGTGGAGGATAGCGACTGGCTCGAGGAGCTTCGGCAGAAGCGGCTGTTTCAAATCGCGGGGGCCTATGAGCGCCGCGGCGATTGCGCCGCGGCGGTGCGCATCTATTCTGGCTGTCGTCATCGCGGTGCGCGGCTTCGCGCCGTGCGCCTGCGCGAACGCACCGGCGACTGGACCGAGGCGCGCAAGCTGTGTCTCGCCGCACAAGGCGATCCCGCCGGTGTCGCCGAACTCGAAGGGTCCCAGCGCGTGTTGCGGCGAATCAACCGAAAACTCGGCATCCTCAACAACCCGACACCGTCGGTGCCGGCCAAGTTGCCGAGTTTCGAACTCGCTGCGGCAACGTCTTCTTCGCAATGCACGGTCGAATATCTCGTGCGCGACCGACTGGCTTCGCAGTCCGATGCGGATACGACGGTTCACTACGTCGAGAATTCGCTCGTGCTCTCTTTGTTTGGACTGTTGTGCTGGAAGGCCATTTTTTTACCGATTCCGGGCGCATTTTTTCACGCTTTTCAGCACGGTCCGGCCGATCTGTTGAGCGCAGCGTTTTACCAACGTCGCCGGCAGATGTTCGCCGCTTGTTTTACCGAGTTGAATTCCGAACAGTATCAGGCGTCGATGCGCCGGTGTTTCGCCGAAAAGCGGGGTGTCCAGTCTCCTTTTGTCGCTTGGGGCGTGCTGTCCGGAAGCCTGCTCGATTGCGCGTTGGCCTGCATTCCGGCGTCGCATCTGCGCCTCTGGTTCGAGTGGATCATCGCGGATCTGCACGAGAACCGCGCCGGATTTCCGGATCTCGTGCAATTCTGGCCTCGACAGCGGCGCTATCGCATGATCGAGGTCAAAGGACCCGGAGACCGGCTACAGGACAACCAGCGCCGATTACTCGAATATTGTGTCGCGCATCAGATGCCGGTATCGGTTTGCTACGTGCGCGACACCGTGTCGAATCTGGAGACTGCCCGCCCGGGGATGTAATATCTGCTGATGTGTTATTCGGCCCAAGTGGGGCAGTCCGTCCGCAAGCTCTACCGCGAAATGGGAATTCGGCTCGATTATGCCGAAGCGGAGCGCTTGTTCATGCGCCGGCTCGAGGATCCGAGTCTGATGATATCGCGAGGATTCGAGGCCAATTTCGACGATCCCGCCGATGATCAGCAGCGGCGCATCAAAGCGGCCATCGACGAGTACCGCGCGAGGGCGGCCCGCAAAATCGAAAAGGAGCTATTTTCTCAGAAGACCCGCCTCGTCAATGCCGATCGCACGCTGCAGACCAAGGAGACCAAGAAAGCGCGCGAAGATGTCCGCATTGCGACGAACAAGATCGAGACCCTGACCGCAAAGCTCACGGATCTACGCCGCACGGAATCCAAACCGCGCGATAACCGGATTTTTCCAATGGTGTACGCCGGTGTCGTGATCGAGCGCGACGGGCAGCGCTTGCTGACGCCGATGCGCTACTTCTGCCGCCCCGCGGGAAAGCCGGCATCGTATGACAAACAGTTTCCCGGTCTCTATAACGCGAGGCGCGACAATCTGGAGAAATTTTGGTCGGCGCAATTCGGTCATCATCACGCCATCATGATCGTCGAGAGCTTTTACGAAAATGTGCAGCGACACGCGATGGAACACCGCGAACTGCGCGAGGGTGAGGAGCCGAGTAATGTCGTGCTGCAGTTCACGCCTGAACCGGCGCAAGCCATGCTGGTGGCCTGCCTGTGGTCGCATTGGAGCGCTCCGAACGAGCCGGATGTCCGCGGTTTTGCGGCGATCACCGATGATCCGCCGGCCGATGTGGCGGCGGCCGGCCACGATCGGTGTATCGTCAATCTGAAATTGGAACACCTTGACGCATGGCTCACGCCGGAAGGGCGGAGCATGGTGGAACTACAGGCAATTCTGTCCGATCGAACGATCCCCGCGCTTCAGCACTTGGCGCTGCAGGCTGCCTGAAGCGGCCCGCCGAGCGCAGTTGGGACGCCGCATCACCGGGGTGAGATGAATGACGATGAACTTGTTTGACCGCGTCGACGGTGCGGAACCTTCCGGGGAGCCGCTGCGGCCAGGGGCCGTGCTGCTGCGCGGGTTCGCTCTGCGGAGCGCCGCGTCCTGCCTCGGCGCACTGCGCGCGCTGACGGCACAAGCGCCGTTTCGACACATGGTGACCCCGGGAGGCTTGCGCATGTCGGTGGGGATGACGAATTGCGGTGGGCTCGGATGGATCTCCGACAGTACCGGCTATCGATACTCGCCGACGGATCCCGAGAGCGGCAAGCCGTGGCCACAGATGCCCGACTGCTTCTCGAGGCTTGCGACGGACGCCGCAGCGAGCGCAGGTTTCTCGGGGTTTCATCCGGACGCCTGTCTCATCAATCGATACGAGGTGGGATCACGCCTTTCGTTGCATCAGGACAAAGACGAGAAAGATTTCACCGCACCGATCGTCTCGGTCTCGCTGGGCATGCCGGCGGTGTTCCAATTGGGCGGCTTCAAGCGTGCCGATCGACCGTTGCGGCTACCCGTCGAGCACGGCGACGTGCTCGTCTGGGGAGGCAGTGCACGGCTGCTCTTTCACGGCATCATGCCGCTCAAGCAGGGTCTTCATGCAGTCTTGGGAGCCTATCGCGTGAATCTCACATTCCGCAAAGCGGGCTGAATGGCTGATTCTCGGCGATCGAGATTACGCGCACGCATCGCCGGTTCGGCATTCGTCGCGCTCTGGTCCGCCGCGTGCAGTACCAGCGGGCCGCGATCGACCAGTTGCTGCTAGTGCCGTGCCTGCCGCGCGCGAATGTTTGGTGGTGTGATGTTCAGTCCGGGGAATCGTTCGATATGAATTTGCGGTCCCATGACGGCGCATGATCACCCGACACGGGAGCCGACTTCGCGCAAGCGCCACGCGGAACTTGCGCGAGCACTTGCTGATGCCGAGCGGCGCTATGAGGCGCGCCATCCGCAAAGCGCGCGCCGCCACGCCGACGCGACTCAGCACCTGCCCGGCGGCAATACGCGCACGGTGTTGTACTACAGTCCGTTCCCGCTGACTTGGGCGGGCGGCAAGGGAAACCGGCTGACCGACATCGACGGTCACGAGTATCTCGATCTGCTGGGCGAATATTCGGCGGGCCTCTACGGCCACTCGAATCCGATCATTCAAGCCGCGCTCAAACAGGCGATCGACGACGGCCTGAGTTTGGGCGGCCCCAATCGCTACGAGGCCGCGCTCGCGGCGGCGATCCGCGCGCGGTTTTCGTCGATCGACCTCGTTCGTTTTACCAACTCGGGAACGGAAGCCAATCTGATGGCACTTTCGGCCGCGCGCGCTTTGCAGTCCGGGCGTTCCCGCGTCATGGCCTTCGAGGGGGCCTACCACGGCGGAGTCTTCCATTTTCGCCACGGGGGCTCGCGTCTCAACGTGCCGTTCGATTGGCTCGTGAGCGAATACAACGAGGCTGGTCGCGCGCGCACGCTGATCCGACACCATGCGCATGAAATCGCCGCCGTGATCGTCGAGCCGATGTTGGGCGGCGGTTGCATTCCGGGTAGCCGCGAGTTTCTCGCGACGCTGCGTGCGGAGTGCTCGGCGCGGGACATCGTCCTGATCTTCGACGAGGTCATGACATCGCGACTGTCGCCCTCGGGGCTGCAGGGTCTGCTCGGCATCAAGCCGGACCTCACCACGCTCGGGAAATATCTGGGCGGGGGCGCAAGCTTCGGCGCCTTCGGGGGCCGGCGCGATCTGTTGGAACGCTTTGATCCCACGCGACCGGACTCATTCGAGCATGCCGGCACCTTCAACAACAACGTGCTTTCCATGGCCGGCGGCCTCGCCGGCTTGACTCAGGTCTTTACGCCAGCCGAGGCCGTGCGGCTCAACACGCTCGGCGATGCGCTCCGTGAGCGGCTCAATCAGGTCTCAACGATGCGCGGTGCGTGCTTGGTTGCGACCGGGCTAGGCTCGCTGATCGGTTTGCATTTCGGCAGCCCGGCGGCCGGGCGGAGCGCCGATTTCGCGTCGGAGAGCACCCAGCGCGCCGTGGAGACGCTGTTCCAACTCGACCTGCTCGAACGCGGTTATTATTTCGCGCGGCGCGGCTACATCGCGCTGTCGCTGCCGACCTCGCAGGCGGACTGCAATGGCTTCGCAGCCGCCGTAGACGACTGTCTCGCGGAGCGCGGGCAGCTGTTCGAGGTGGCGCTAGGCTGAGGCCGGCAGCCCCAGGGCACGAGTTGGACCGCAGACGCGATCGGATCGGCGCCCCCTTGCGAAATCCACGTCGCGCCCAAATATGGGGCCAATGCCCAAGATTTTGGCGGAATCATTCGCGTGAGCAGCGAGACGGAAGCCGCGGACGAATTGGCGCTCGATGCCTATTCGAACGTCATTTCTAGCGTCGCGGAGCGCAATAGTGCATCGGTCGTGTCGATCCATACGAGCTCCAAGAGCCGGGCGGGCGGTTCTGGGTCTGGCTTTGCCCTGACGCCCGACGGTCTGATTCTGACGAATTCCCACGTGATCCATCAAGCGACGCGGATCCGCATTGAAACCACCCAGGGCGCGCGCTCGGACGCCGAGTTGGTCGGCGAAGATCCGCATACGGACAGCGCACTGATCCGAGCACGCGTGGAATTGCCGCCCGTGGACCTCGGCACCGCGCGCACACTGCGGGTTGGTCAACTCGCGATTGCGATCGGGAATCCATACGGGTTCGATTGTTCGGTCACGGCGGGGGTCGTCAGCGCCTTGGGCCGCAGCCTGCGCAGCGCGACCGGGCGTCTCATTGACAACGTGATCCAGACCGATGCGGCACTGAATCCCGGTAATTCCGGCGGCCCTTTGTGCGACAGCGCCGGGCGCGTGATCGGCATGAATACGGCGATCATCGCATCAGCGCAGGGCATCTGCTTTGCGACCGCAATCGACACGGTGCGCTGGGTCGCGATGGAACTGCTACGGCACGGTCGAGTACGACGCGGTCATCTAGGAATCGTCGCGCAAACCGTGAGTGTCCCGCAGCGACTGCGACGCCACGCAGACATTGAGCAGCGGACCGCAGTTCGGATCGTCCGCGCCGAAAAGGGCGGTCCGGCGGCGCACGGAGGGCTCGAAGACGGCGATCTGCTGTTGGAATTCGGCGGCGAATCGGTCGTCGGAATCGACGATCTGCACCGTCTGCTGAGTGCCGAAAGAATCGGTCAAGTTGTCCCGATCGAAGTTTGGCGGCTTGGTCGGCGGCGTCAGGTCACGGTTGTGCCCGTCGAGCCGCCCGCGGAATAGTCGGGCGCTGAGCATCAAACCCGGGGCAGGGAGAAGCGGTTAGAATGGCGGACATTCGTTGTAAGTTTTGCCAAGATCGGGAGATTCGGATGAAGCACCTCATCGCCATCACGGCCGCGGCAATGCTCGTCGCGGGATCCGCGGCTCACTCCCAAGACACTCAGAAGATCGCGGCCGCCGAGGCGGCCGCATTGGCGTGGCTTGCGCTGACCGATCAGGGCGATTTTGCGCTCAGCTGGGACCAGGCGGCGGGCGCGTTTCGCACATCGATCTCGCAGGCCGACTGGGTGAGTAGGGTAGGTGCGGTTCGCGTGCCGCTCGGCAAGCTCATTTCGCGCCACGTGCATGCGGCCACGTTCGCGCACTCACTCCCGCAGGTGCCCGATGGCGACTACGTCGTGATCGAGTTTGAAACGCAGTTCGAATACCTGGACAAGGCGATCGAGACAATCACACCGATGCTCGACAAGGACGGTTCATGGAAAGTGTCGGGTTACTACATTCGAAGAAGCCCTGCGTCGAGCACAGGAAGTCACTGATCCGAATGTGGGAGTGCCTGCAATGAGCGTGCGGCATCGGTCGGTCGCCGAGAAACGACGGTATTTCCGCGAATTGCACCAGCAGGGATGTTTCGTGATGCCCAATCCCTGGGACCTCGGCAGCGCGCGCTATCTCGAGAGCCTCGGCTTCAAGGCGCTCGCGACCACGAGTTCGGGTTTTGCCTGGTCGCAAGGGCGTGCAGACGGAGACGTATCGCGAGAGTCCACGCTTGGCCACTTGGAAACCCTGGCGGCGGCAACCACTTTGCCCGTCAACGCGGATTTCCAGAGCGGGTTTGGACGCGATGCGGCCGAGGTCGCCGAGAGTGTTGCCCTGGCGGTCGATACCGGAATCGCGGGCTTGTCGATCGAAGACTCGAGCGGAGATCCACGCAAACCGTTGTTCGACATTGCGACCGCGAGCCAACGAATTCGCGGAGCCAAACATGCCATTGATCGTGCCGGCGGCGACGTATTGCTGGTGGGGCGCGCCGAAGGCTATCTCGTCGGGCAAACCGATCTGGCCGATACGATTGCCAGATTGAAGGCCTATGCGGCCGCGGGCGCGGATTGCCTCTATGCTCCCGGGATTTGCGGTCGCGCGGAAATCTCGGCCATCGTGGCAGCCGTCGCGCCGAAGCCCGTGAACGTACTGATTGGATCGGCAAATTCCATGACGATACAGGACCTCGCTATGCTCGGCGTGCGACGTATCAGCGTCGGCGGTGCACTCGCGCGATGCGCCTGGGGCGCGGTCATGCGGGCGGCCACTGTACTTGCGGAGCAAGGCAAATTCGACGGCTTCGCCGCTGCTGCGGCAGGCGCAGACTTGGATGCGCTCTTCGGCGCCGGTCCGGGCTGATCGACCGCGAGGCCGCAGCGCAGGCTCAGATCAGATGCGCGCCACCGCGCGCGATTCCAGCCACAAGGTTGATCCACATCGCCAGCAGTACGAACCAACTAAAGAAGTAGGCCCGAATCCGGGACCGCTCGAAAAGATTGACGAAATGGCGCGCGAGCGCGACCACGAAAGAGAATCAGCAACACCGAAAGCGTGAGGACGACCATCGCAAACATTTGCTAAATCACGTCTTCGTCCCCTGTGCGCTGTTGATTTGCAAAGTTACGGTTGCCGATTGTAGGCGCCTTGCCGGCTATCCTGCAGCACCGCTTACCGCTGCAACTTTCAGCGCGCTGCGGTGTTATTGGTGAACCGAACTGCAACTCGATTTATTCTCGGCCATGCCAATTCAGGGGATTTCTATGCATCACCAACTGCTTGCGATCGTATCCGCCGCCGCCATCGCTCTATTGCCCGGCGTCGGCCACTCCAAGGGCTGTCTGAAAGGTGCGGCGGTCGGCGCCGTCGTCGGGCATGTCGCGGGCCATCATGCGGTCGCCGGTGCGGCTGCGGGCTGCGTCATCGGGCATCACGAGGCGGCGAAAGCAAAGGAGGCGAAGCAAGCGGCAGCGGCGTCTCAAGCGCAAGCCCAAGCGCGCGGCAGCGAATCAACGGCTACGCCTCCAGCGCGATAAGCGAGATGCGCGGGGCATCGCGGCCTCGAGGCGCCGGCAGCTGCGTGAGGGGCAGCGCGGATTTATCGGCTTGATGCCGTCTAAACGAATCTATACGGCACTTTATCTATAACTACTAACTGATTGATTAATAAAATAATAATCCTTGAATGATCCGGCAATCACGAGAATCACCGACCGCAAGGTCGGTTCCCTGCGGCGCCGGAAATTCCGCGTTCTGATCAGCGCAAAGTGCCGGGTGCGAACTTCTGCTTCGCCTAGAGCGAGGATTGTTCTTGTGGTGTAGGTTATCGGCTGCACTGACCGGCAACGAGAAAGGCGAATGGGAATCATGGCATGAGGCGTCCGCGAGTCACGACGGTTGTCTTGATTTTGCTGTGCATGATGTATTTCATTACGTACCTCGACCGCGTCAATGTCAGCAGCGCTGCTGCCGGATTTTCACAGGACTTCGGCCTCAACAAGACCGAAATCGGTTTGGTTTTTTCGGCGTTTGCCTACCCCTATCTGATCTTTCAAATCATCGGCGGTTGGATCAGCGACCGCTTCGGTGCGCGCCGGACATTGATCGTATGTAGTATCGTGTGGGGCGGCGCCACGGTGCTCACGGGAATGGCCGGTGGACTAGCATCGATGCTCATCGCTCGGGTGTTGCTGGGCCTGGGCGAAGGCGCCACGTTTCCAGCCGCCACGACGGCGATGTCGCGCTGGGTACCGAAATCACAGCGCGGTTTCGCCCAAGGCATCACCCATGCCGCGGCGCGCATCGGAAACGCCGCAGCGCCCGCTGCGATCGTGCTGATCATGGCCGCCTATGGGTGGCGCGCGTCGTTTTATATCTGCGCAGCCATCAGTTTCGGATGGCTGGGCATTTGGGTGTTCACGTTTACCGAACATCCAAAAGACCATCCACGCGTCGCAGCGTCCGAACTCTCGCTGCTGCCGCAGGGCGTGGCGCGCGCGGCCGCCGTTCCCTGGAGCCGCTTGTTCAAGCGCATGGCGCCGGTGACGGTCGTATACTTTTGCTATGGTTGGACGCTGTGGCTGTTCCTCAGCTGGATTCCCCAATATTTCCTCCATAGTCAAAATCTCGACCTCAAGCAATCGGCATTATTTGCCTCCGGTGTTTTCTTCGCAGGGGTCCTCGGCGATACGCTGGGCGGTGTCGTGACCGACCGGATCCTTCGGCGCACGGGAAGCTTGCTGCGAGCGCGCAGTGCAATGGTTTCCGTTTGTATGTTCTTGTCGATGCTGTCGCTGCTTCCGTTGATGTTCGCGCACAGCGTTGGTATATCGCTGCTATTGCTCTCGGTGGGCTTCTTCTTTTCTGAAATGACGATTGGACCCATGTGGGCGACTCCCATGGATATCGCGCCCAACCATTGCGGCACGGCAAGTGGCATCATGAACACCGGCTCGGCTTTGGCCGCCATCATTAGTCCGGTCGTCGCCGGATTTATCATCGACCGAACCGGCAACTGGCAACTGCCGTTCGTGGGTAGCATGTTGCTCATGGGCGCCGGCGTCCTGCTCGCCTACCGGATGCGACCGGACAGCAAATTCGAGGAATCGGGCGAAGCGGTCGCTGCCACGGCCAAGCTCAGGGCGCTCTTGTAATGTCTGTATCCGCGACGCTCGATTTCAATGTTTTGCAAGTGCCGCGAACGCCCGCTCTCGTGTTGTTGCGCGCGGCGCTGGAGCGCAATCTCGACCTCATGCAGCGCCGCTGCAACGCGGCGGGCGTGGCGCTGCGCGCGCACGGCAAGATGCATAAATGCTCGACGATCGCAAAGCTGCAGATGGCAAAAGGCGCGGTGGGGATCTGCGCGCAAACCGTTGGTGAGGCGGAGGCATTTGTCGGATCCGGAATCCAAAACGTGCTTGTGACCTCACCGGCTCCCCTGGCGGCGACGCCGCGGGCTGCCGAGCTCGCGCGCCGCGCCAAGCTTGCCGCGGTGGTCGACGATGCGGTATTGGTCGCCGCGTTTGCGGCCGCCGCTCGGACTGCCGGCATCGTGCTCGATTTGCTCGTCGACATCGATCTCGGTCAGCATCGCACCGGCGTTCGGCCCGGCGAGGTGGTCGCGTTGGCGCAAAGGATAGCGACGACCAATGGCGTGCGATTCGCCGGCATCCAGGGCTACGTAGGCCATCTGCAGCACGTCGCGGCCCGATCGGCGCGCAATGCCGCCAACGAAACAGCAATTGCCGCGCTGGAACGCGTATCGGCAGACCTTCGGGCCGCCAATCTTCGGGCCGACACCGTAACGGGCGGCGGTACCGGCACCCATTTCAGCGATTTGGCGAGTGGCGTCTTCACGGAAATTCAAGCCGGCAGCTACGCGGTGATGGATGCGCAGTACGGGGCCTGCGAGGCGCCCGACGGCGACCAGTGGGCATTCGTACCGGCGCTCGCGCTCGCCGCGACCGTGGTATCTGCGCGCCATCGCACGCATGTCACCGTGGATGCAGGTTCGAAAGCGTTCAGCATGGACGGGCCTGCGGCGAGAGTCATTGCCGGCGCCGCGAACGGGTCCATTTGGCGATCGATGGGCGATGAACACGGTGCAATCCTGCATCCCGAGTACGCCAATAGTTTGAGCGCCGTTTGGAACGATGCGATCGCTCTGGAGGCCGCGATCGACACGGCCGATGCGCAACCCGGGCAATCAAGTGCTGCCTCGAGACTTGGAGACACCGTTTGGCTTCAACCGGGCCATTGCGACCCGACGATCAATCTTTACGACGCCTTCCTCGTTGTGGAAACCGACGGTAGTTGGAGTCGGTGGCCAATCGACGCGCGACGAACGACAGCGCGGCTGGATCAGTTCGAATGACCCAGCCGGTATGACGACGTTCATCGCCTTACTTCGGGCCATCAATGTCGGCGGTACCGGTAAACTGGCGATGACCGAGTTGAGCGCCTTGTGCACAGAGGCGGGATTTGCCGACGTCCGGACCTACATTGCCGGCGGCAATGTGGTGTTCGCGAGCCGTTTGACGGAACGGGCGATCGTCACGACGCTCGAGCGCCGTTTGGCGGCGCATGCGGGCAAGCCCATCGGCGTTATCGTGCGCACGGCCCCCGAAATGGCCGCGGTGTTGGCGAGCAACCCTTTTCCGCATGCCGCGCCGAATCGAACGGTTGCCTTATTTCTGGACCGACAGCCCCCGTCGGACGTGCTGAGCACGGCTACTGGAAGGACCGCGGAGGACATTCGCCTCGGGAAGAGGGAAATCTACATCCACTATGGATCCGCCATGGCCACATCAAAGCTCAAGCTTGCGGTCGCAAAAACCGGAACGGCGCGCAACATGAATACCGTTGCCAAGCTCGTCGCCTTGGCAAAGCGCTAATCAAGGGCCGCCCGGCAGCAGCCTCTCAGGGTGCAAGGCTCGCGCGGCGGGTCTGCAACTTTCCAGCCAGATCGGTGTTTTTGGCCCGGGAGCGTTGAATTGCAATCCAACAAACGGAGCCATCATGGTGACTTGGACTCGCAGATTACTGGTAATTGGCGCGTTCTCAACCGCTGCCTTCGCCTCTGCTGCAGCCGACCAAACGTTCGACAAGCGCTTCAGCGCCCCCCCGGGCGGACATCTGACGCTACAGACCGATGTCGGATCGGTCGCGATCCTCGGGCACGACTCCCGCGAAGTCGTGATTCACGCGGAGATGAGCGATTCCGATCACGTGCAAATCGCCGCAGAGCAAAATTCCTCGGGAGTGTCGGTGACCGGACATGTCACGGAGCGCGATTGGTTCGATTGGTTTCATTTCTCCTCGACGCACGTGCGATTCACGATCGATGTGCCGCGCGATTATCCGGTTGAAATCAAGACGTCTGGTGGTAGCATCGATGTGCGCAATTTGGCCTCTGCGGTACAGGGAACGACCGCCGGTGGCAGCATCACGCTCCGCAATGTCACCGGGCAGATTGACGCTCATACGGCCGGTGGTGGCATCAGCGCGGAACGGATCAATGGGGCCGCCGCCTTGGGCACGTCCGGCGGCAGTATCGATATCGATGCTTCTACCGGTGATCTCGATGTGCACACGTCGGGTGGCAGCATCAATCTCAATAGTATCGATGGACGCGTGAAGGCAACCACATCTGGAGGCAGCATACACGCCGAAGTGCACGTCAATCACGGCGTGTATTTGACGACCGCAGGCGGCACGATTACTTTGTTGCTACCGGAAGACGCGCGCGCGTCGATCGACGCAGGTACGAGCGGCGGCCGCACGCGGTCGGAGCTCCCTCTCAGTAGCACTGAACTGGCCGAACGCTCCCATTTGCGCGGCACCATCAATGGCGGCGGGGAACCAATCTTCCTGCGCACCGCGGGCGGCAGCATTCATGTGGAACCCCTGAAATGAACGTCGCCAGCCAAATTAGCTCGGGCTGACGGTCGGTGGTGACATTCATGCGCTTCTTGATGCGAAGGGTGTCATGCGCGATAAGCTCACCCATCGGCTCATCGTTGTCCACAATCCCGGTGCACAAGCCTGTGCATAACCGGTTCCAGGTCACGAAAACGTCACGATCATTCATACGCTTAGATTGAACTGACGATTTCTTGACCACGTTTGATCGCACGGGATCATCGCTTTGTTTTTCCCGTACGCTGTCGTTGGGTGAGCTTCTTCTTCGCTTTGCGACGCATCTTCACGAGCGCGTCTACGAGATCGTCGACCGGCTCATGCTTTTTCGCCTTGCGCCGCATCCACACGAGCGCATCGAGGAGTTCATCGACAGGTTCGGTTTTTCTCGCCATGCAGCATGCTAGTCGCAGATTGGTCGGTCGCCAACAGTCTATTTCTATCACCGAAGTGATCGGCATGCCTAGGCCGGCCGCTACTGTTTGCCGCTCAATGCGCTCGGCACCGGATAAACCGGCTTCACATAGGTATCGAGCCAGCGGCTCATCTCCCACAACATATGTGACAAGCTCTCGTGCGCCTCGTAGCCATGCGCTTCGAGCGGCAAGAATACCAAGCGCACGGTGGCGCCGTTTCCCTTCAGAGCCGCGTAAAAGCGCTCGGACTGGACCGGAAACGTTCCTTGGTTGTCGTCGGCCTCGCCGTGGATCAGCAGCAGGGGTGTCTTGATCTTGTCTGCATAGCTGAACGGCGACATCTGGTAGTAAACCTCGGGCGCCTGCCAGTAGGTGCGTTCCTCGGCTTGAAATCCAAAGGGCGTCAGGGTTCGGTTATAGGCACCACTGCGCGCAATGCCTGCGCGGAACAGCTGGCTGTGGGCCAGCAGATTCGCTGTCATGAATGCCCCGTAACTATGCCCCATGACGGCGACCCGCGTCGGATCGACCACGCCGAGCGACACGCCGTAGTCGATCGCCGCTTTGGCCCCGCTGACAAGCTGTTCGATGTAGGTGTCGTTCGGCTGCGCATTTCCCTCACCCACAATCGGAATGCTGGCGTTTTCGAGCACCGCGTAGCCGGTCCGTGCAAAAAAAATCGGTGTGCCAGGTCCAATCCGCGGAAAGCGATACGGCGATCCCGTTACCTGGCCGGCAGTCGCGCGTGATTTGAACTCCGCCGGGTACGCTTCCATGAGCGTCGGCAGCGGCCCCAGAGACTTGTCGTACCCAGCCGGCAGCCAAAGCGTCGCGGTCAACTCAACACCATCGGACCGGCGGTACTTCAACAGCCGTTTGGCCGGCAATTGGATTCCCGCATATGGGGACGGAAACGCGGTTACCCGTTTGACGTCGGCGGTCTCATCGTCGCTCGCGCGCAGTGCTGCGACATAGTAATTTGGCGAGACCGTCTCGCTTTCCTGACGCACCAACACTTGTTTATCCGAGAGCAGCGAAACTGGTTCCGCATACATTTGCGGCGCGGATCGCCACACGGTCTGTTCCTCGCCGCCACCGATGGGCATCACCGCGACAAACGGGACATCGCCGTCGGGTGTTGCACCTGGCGAGAAAAAGTAGAGCCCCTTGCCATCGGCTGTCAGGCGAAGAACGGGCTTTCCGGCGGAGTTCATCGTCGCAACGGCTCGGCCCGGGCTGTGATACCGATCTTGTGATGAGCCCTCATACAGCGTCGTCGCCCTCGCAGCAGGCGTACTTGGATCGAAGGCAAGCATCGCGATTCTTCGGTCGGCCCAACGCCATTCGGTTGCCAACGCAAAATGATCGGTGCCCCATTCAACACTGCGGAGCCGCATTGGCAGTTCCAGCATAGTGGTGCGCTCGGCTTCGAATGGCGCCGCAAGTTCGACGAGCCGATCGCGCACCGCCGCGTCGACCTTCGGATCGCCGCCGTCGCCGGCCTCGACCCAAACGAGGGTTGCGGGCGCGTCACTACGCCAGCCGTATTCGCGCGGTCCCGATTGCACGGCATCGAAAGCGATCGGCAGTTGATCCAACAGCGGATGATCTGAGAGGTCCTGCGTCGCACCCGTCTTCAGCGTAACCACCGTCACCTTGGTTGGAAAATTCTCCGCTGGTAAGGTGTAGCTGAATGGGCGGTGGAGCGTTTCGACCAACGCAAAGCGCCCATCGGGCGAGGGCTGCGCGTCTTCAATGAGGCCTCGTGTGCGTAAGCTGCGCACCGGGCCGTCGAGCGGCGCGATGATGAGCTCGGAGGTCGCGTAGAACTCGAAGATCGCAGCATCGGTAGGCGTTTTCAGCAGGTCCTCGTACGTTCGCGCCGGTGTCACGGTACCCAGGTTCTCCTCGACGTTCGGTCCGGCGGGAACCTCACTCGTAGACGGCGCCGCGCCGCGTCCGGTGGGCACAATCTTGCAGAGCAGCGCCGACGAATCGGGCATCCATTCACAGGGTGCACCCAGCACCGCATTGAGACGGAAGCCACCGATGCGATGCGCCGAAGCCCTCGCGACATCGATGACCCATAGGTATAAGCCCGCGTCGGGCCCCACCTGCTTTTGAACAAATGCGACATGCCTGGAATCCGGCGACCACATCGCATGACCCGCCAAGAGCTTCGGCGGCAGGCCGGCGATCGGCTGCTGCGCCTCGGCGGAAATCGGCTGCAGCCACAACTTCACGATCGACACCTCGCGGCTCGGACCGTTGGTCGCGGGATTAAACCGAATTCCTGCCAGGCGATAACGCGGCTGCGCAACCTCCGCAATCGTGGGGAATGTCTGCGGCTGCTCCACCAACAGCATCGTATGATCCGGAGCGACTCGCACCGCGGGCGTACGCGGGGCATCCAGCAATGCCTCGATGGCTGCGGGCGGCTTCTGATAGATTAAGGCGGTCTGCGCAGACGCGGCGCCTGCGAACGCACCCGCCCATAGGAGAAACACCACGGCTCGTTTCATCGTCCACTCCTGATCACAGCCCGATCGTACTCAACGTGACGGCGTCGTGACGCATTGTTGCCTGCCCGGTGCCTTCAGGCTAGGGGGCAGCTTCGTCGAAGTCCGTCGAGGCGATGAATCGCAATCCGAATCTATGAAATCGACGCGTCGCAGCAGGTCAGCGTCATCGGTCCGGTCAAATTGTTATCCCGGCCAAGATGACGGCAGGGTAAGCTGCCCTTGATTGCCATCGACGATTGGATCGCAGATACCGATCCGAACGGAGCGTGGAAGAATATACGAACCGACCGGGAGAGTGCCTATGAGAGCCGTGATCGCTTGGGTAATGATGATTTGTGTTGCGGGCTGCGCCACCATGCAGACCGTCACCGGTAGTTCACTCGAACTGCAAGAGCGCATCGCCGCCGGCGAGTTACTGCAGCCCGGCGATCATGTGCGCATCACCACAAGCGACGGCAGCAAGCATGATCTGGACGTCGTCAGCGTAACGGCGTATTCGATCAACGGTAAGAAAGATTCGGTGCCGGTCAAAGACGTCTTTTCAGTCGAGAAACGGGAAGGCAGCATTGCTGGGACCGTGGCCGTCATTACCGTGGCGACGATCGGCGCTTTGGCGCTCATCGGCCTGGAAGCATTTAAGCACGGCTCTGCCGGCGGTTTGTAGTTGGTATATTGATCGAGCGGAATGGGCCTAGATACCCGCGCTTGTTGCAAAAACCCACAGTATGAGGATCGGCAGCAGTGCGATCGTCACCGTAACCGCCGCACGCCGCTTCGCTTCGCGGAACGCATAGCCGGCCAGAATGAGCGACACCAGGATCAGAATGATCGAAGACCATAGCGAGACAGCCGCAAAAACGTGCTCTCGATGCAGCTGAGCCGGCGAAATGTGAGGATCGGGATCGCCGTAATTCGAAACGACCGTGAGTATCGCGATCAGCCAACCGGTGGCGACCAAGCCCAACGAACAATTAGCGGCGTTCGCCTTCTTCAAATCTGACTCCGCCTGCGGCCTTCATTGCAGCCATACTAGCCGGGGGCATTGCAGATGTCATTTCAACGCGGGGACCCTCGTATAAGGGCGCTCAAACGTTCGGCGTCGCTCGGTCGATGATGGCGGCGCAGTCGATACCCCGCGGCAACGTACCGTAGTTGCCTGGTAAAGAGTCGCCGAGACGCGACGCACAGAAGGCATCTGCAATCACGCTGGGCGCATGTTGCAGCAGTAGCGCCGCCTGTAGCACGAGCGCCAAACGGCCGACGACATCACGCGCGCGGTACTCGATCTCGGTCGGATCCTCGAGGTCCTTGCGCAAGACCTCGGCGCAGCGATCCAATCTCGCGTCGGCGCCCCTTGCCAGGCCCACTTCCTGGAAGAACGCATCGATCGCGGCGGGCGTCTTGCTGATCGTGCGCAACACGTCCAAGCATTGAATGTTGCCGCTACCTTCCCAGATCGCGTTGATCGGCGATTCGCGGAACAGCCGGGGGCAGGGACCATCTTCCATGACGCCGCTGCCGCCGATGCACTCCATCGCTTCGTAGGCATGATTGGGCGTACGTTTGCAGATCCAGTATTTGCCGATTGCGGTGCCGAGCCGTACGAGCAGGTCCTCGTGCCGATCCGCCCGCCGGTCGAGCGCACGGGCGATACGCATCGTGAGCGCCAGAGAACCCTCGTTCTCGAGTACCAGATCCGCGAGCACGTTCTGCATCAAGGGTTGGCGATTGAGCACCGTGCCGAAGGCCGACCGGAGCGCGCAGTGGTGCAAGGCCTGGGACGCCGCCGCTCGCTGGCCTGCCGCAGAGCCGATCATGCAATCGAATCGCGTCATTGCGACCATTTCGATGATGGTGCGCACGCCCTGGCCGGGCTCGCCCACCATCCAGGCCAGCGCGCCGCGCAGTTCGGTCTCACTCGACGCGTTCGAAACGTTTCCCATTTTCCGCTTGAGGCGCAATATCTCCAGCGGGTTCTTGGTGCCGTCCGGCCGCCAGCGGGGAAGCAGGAAGCATGACAGCCCTCCCGCATCCTGCGCGAGCACGAGGAAAGCGTCGCACATCGGCGCCGAGACAAAATACTTGTGGCCGACCAACTCGTACATCTCTCCCGGCCCCGCAGCGCCAATCGGAAAGGCACGCGTGCTGTTGGAGCGCACGTCCGACCCACCCTGTTTCTCGGTCATCGCCATGCCGATGGTCAGGCCCTGCTTGCCGGGGTCCGGTATGTTGCGCGGGTCGTAGATGCGAGCCGTGACCTTGGGTTCCCAGATCCTTGCAATGGCAGGAGTGGTCCGCAGCGTCGGCACGGACGCGAAGGTCATCGTGATCGGGCAGCCGTGCCCTGCCTCAACCTGTGTGTGCAGGTAAATGCGTGCAGCGCGCGCCACGTGTGCGCCCGGTTTCGGCTCAGTCCATGGCGAGCAATGCAGGCCCTGCTCGATCGCGGTCCTCATCAGCGTGTGGTATGCCGGATGGAATCGGACGAGATCCACTCGGTGGCCGAAGCGGTCGTGCGTGTCGAGTTCGGGGCCGAATTTGTTTGCAAGGCCGCCCAGCTCGAGGTATTCAGCGCGTCCGACGAACGCGCCGAAGCGCGTGAGGTCGGTGTGAGCCCAAACCGCGCCCTCACGTCGCACGGCGTCAACCAGGGCTGTGTCCTCCGAATAGATATTGTAGTCGGCGAGTTCGCGCGAGACGTTGACCACGTCGTGGGTCTTGGCCAAATAGTGTTGGCTTGCAGTGGTTATGGTGGTGGTGCTCATCGTTTCGTCTCCGGCGGATCGCCCGCAGCATCGATCAAAGCAGGTCAAGGCCACAATCATGATCAGATCAGCCCGAGCTGAGCTGTCGATTCTACGCGCGCGTGCCTCTCGTTGGCGTTGGCGCAGGTCTCGCGCGGATGCAGACACATCAAAGTGTCGTCGGCGGCTGCTGCGTCGCACACACTCGGCCATCGATCAGCTATGATCCGATACCGACTACAATGGCGCGATATGTCCGATCAAAGTCCATCGCATGCGTTTCGTGGTGCGGAACGTAGAGTAGCCTCGTCTCGTCACCCTTACCAATGGAGTCTCGCCATGTCCGCCCCTGATACCGCTCTAATCGTCATCGATGTGCAGGAGTCATTTCGCCACCGTCCCTATTGGCGTGACGCCGGTGTTGCGGCCTTTACCGAGCGCCAACAAGCACTGATTGATGGCGCGAAGGCTACTGGTGTTCCGGTCGTCCAGGTTTTCCATCTCGAGGATCGAGGGCCGTTCTCGGAAGTCTCCGGGCTGGTCAAAGTGCTTGCGCCGATTGCGATCGTTCCGGACGTCATTTTCCATAAGCATCGCCACAGTGCGTTGGTCGCCTCGGGACTCGACGTCTGGCTGACCCGCAAAGGTATTCGCCACCTGATCATTTCCGGTATCCGGACCGAGCAGTGCTGTGAGACCACCACGCGTCATGCCTCTGATCTCGGCTATACGGTCGATTTTGTCGGCGAGGCGACGCTGACATTTGCGATGACCGACAAATCCGGGCGCGAATGGAGTCCAGCCGAAATCCGCGCGCGGACGGAATTGGTGCTCGCCGATCGCTTTGCTCGTATCGCCACCGTGGAGCAAGCTCTCGCTGGTTACTCGGAGCGAATCGCCGCGTGAAGACACGCGCTGCGCGGACGATCACGATTGCCGTGTTCGTGGTGGTGCCGCCGCGCGTGCTGCTGCTCGACATTGCGGGCCCGATTGAAGTGTTGCGAAAGGCCAATCTCGAACAGGACGCCGTGCGTTTCGACGTTGCGTATGTCGGGCCGCATCAAGGCGTGCAGTGTTCCATCGGTTTGGGTATTTCGGCAATCGCGGCGTTGCCCGTGCGTCTTCCGGACGGCGCGCTCGTCGTGATTCCGGGCAGTGCCGATGTGCCGCTGGGTGCGCTGCGGACGACCCGGACCGATGATGCGGCCGCCGAACAGGCCATCGTTACGTGGCTGCGGCGGGCGATTCGCCCGGGCATCCGGGTGGCCTCGATCTGTTCCGGCGCGCTGCTTGCCGCGCGCGCCGGCCTTCTTGATCGGCACGATTGCACCACTCACCATGATTGCATCACCGATCTTGCGCGGCTCGTGCCGTCTGCGCGCGTCAGAGAGAACAGGCTCTATGTCGAGGACGGTGAACGTATTACGAGTGCCGGTATCACGGCAGGTATCGATATGATGTTGCATCTCGTCGCCCAGCATGCCGGGCAACCAGTGGCGCTCGCTGTCGCACGCTATTTGGTCGTTTACGTGCGTCGCGGAGGGGCCGATCCACAGCTTTCACCGTGGTTGGAGGGGCGCAATCACATGCACCCCGCGATCCACCGGGCGCAGGACGCGATCGCCGCCGATCCCACGCGCGGATGGTCGGTCGAGACACTGGCCCGCGTTGCCGCGATCAGCCCGCGGCATCTGTCTCGGCTTTTCAATGAGCACGCCGGCATGAGCGTGATCGACTACATCAGCCGCATGCGTGTCGCTCTGGCGCGAGAGCTGTTGACAGGATCGCGGCTTGACCTCGAGACGGTGGCCGAACGCGCCGGCTTTGGATCTGCTCGGCAACTGCGCCGGACCTGGGCTCGCTTTCATGATCTGCCGCCGAGCGAGTCGCGAGCGATTTCGCCACCCGTTGCCGCGATCTAGAGCTGAGCGCATCGACATGCGCAGAAAATACCGTCGATGGGGCGGGGCGAATGTACTATTGGTGCGATCGATCGGGGGGGGCAGCGGGTGCTCGTATGCCTGGTGCAGGATTTTTTGTTTAGGGAACCGACAATGAAGCAGATCTTGAAGCAATTACACCTCTGGCTGCCCCTGGTCGCGCTGCTGTCGGCGCCGTCGATCGCGCAGAAATCGGTCTCGAGCTCGGACGACAGGCCCGCACTGATCGCGGATCGGACCGTGGGCATGACGCATCTGCCGGGCCTGTTGCCGCTGCATTGGGACGTCAAGAAAGGCAGGCTCTACCTGGAGATTCCGAGGCTGGGCACCGACTTTCTCTACATTGATTCGTTGCCCTACGGCATCGGCTCAAACGACATCGGCCTGGACCGAGGTCAGATGGGTGAGCCGAAAATCGTGCACTTCGAGCGCTACGGCCCGAAAATATTGTTGGTCGAGCGCAATGAGTCGTTCCGTTCATCTGCGACCGATGCTGCGGAACGATTGGCGGTTGCGCAGTCCTTCCCCGAATCCGTTTTGGCCGCTTTCGCGGTGGTTGCCGAAGAGCGTCACGATGCCGCCGGAGCTGTGCTCATCGATGCCACGGATTTTTTCCTGCGCGACGCGCATCGAATCGGCGAATCGCTGACGCGCAGTCACCAGGAGGGCTACAAGCTCGACGCCGACCGTTCGGTCATCGTGTTCGACGCAGTCCGCGCGTTTCCGAGGAACGTCGAAGTCGAGTCGATGCTGACGTTCGCCGCCGAATCGCCGGCGAAAAATAAATTCGTCGTCGAGGTCGCACCCGACGCGCACGCCGTGACGCTGCGCGAGCACCAGTCCTTCATCGAGCTGCCGGGACCAGGATTCCGATCGCGCCGCTTCGATCCGCGCGCAGGGTATTTCGATTTGACCTACCGCGATTATTCGGCGCCGCTCGGAGCGCCCCTCGACCAGCCGCTGATATTTCGGCACCGCCTGAACAAGGCCGATTCTCGCTGCACCGACGCCTGTAAGGCCGAGCAGCCGATCCGATACTTCGTCGATCGCGGCGCCCCGGAACCGATCCGCTCGGCGCTGCTCGCTGGTGCGCGCTGGTGGGACGAGGCTTTCCAGGCTGCCGGTTGGGCGCCCGGCACCTTCGTGGTTGAGCTGCTGCCGCAAGACGCCGATCCCATGGACGTGCGCTACAACATGATTCAATGGGTCCATCGCTACACGCGCGGCTGGTCGTACGGCTACCCGATCGCGGATCCGCGCACTGGCGAAATCATCAAGGGCAATGTGACGCTGGGATCGCTGCGCGGGCGGCAGGACTATCTGATCGCCGAAGCGCTGCTGTCTCCCTACGTCACCGGCAGCCGGCGCAGCGCTCAGGACGATCCGATGCTCGCGATGGCGCTTGCGCGTTTGCGCCAGCTAGCAGCACACGAGACCGGCCACACGCTCGGCCTTGCCCACAATTTCGCGGCCAGCGCCTTCCGGCATTCGCCGCTGCAGTCGGTGTCGGTCATGGATTACCCGCACCCCTGGATCACGCTCGATGATCACGGTGCGCCGGATCTCTCGCAGGCCTATGCGGTCGGCGTCGGTCAATGGGACAAGGTCGCGATCAACTACGGGTACCGTGAATTTCCGGAGGGGGTCAATGAACGCCCCGCGCTCGACAAGATTCTCAGCGATTCGGCGCAAACCGGCCTGATTTTCATCACGGACCAGGACGCGCGGCCTCTTGGGAGCGCGCATCCGCATGCTCACCTGTGGGACAGCGGCTCGGACCCCGCCGAGGAACTCGAACGCATCATGCGCATTCGCGCCGCCGCGCTTGCGCGCTTCGGCGAGGCGGCCATTCGTCCCGGCGTACCAATGGCGCAACTCGAGGACACGCTGGTTCCGCTATTCCTGCTCCACCGCTACCAAACGGAAGCCGCGCTCAAGGAGATCGGTGGCCTCGATTACCGCTATCAGTTGCGCGGCGATGGCCAGGCCGGCCCATCGATCGTCGCGGCCTCCGAACAGCGCAAGGCGCTGACCGCCGTATTGAAAACACTCGCGCCGGCTTTTCTCACGCTGCCGGAGTCGCTACTTCGGCTGCTGCCGCCGAGGCCTCCCGATCTCGATGCCAGTGCCGAGTCATTGCCCGCCCATACCGGGCTGACTTTCGACCCGGTTGCGGCGGCCGAAAGCGCGGCGGATCTAACATTGGCGGGACTATTTGAACCCGAGCGCGCGGCGCGTTTGGTTCAGTACCACGCACGCGACTTGAAGAGTCCGAGGTTGCGCGAAGATATCATCGACGCGGCACTCGCAATGGCGCGCTCGGCGCCCCATGGCGAGGGGCCGGCGGGTACCGCCGTCTCGCGACCGGCGACGCTCGAATCGATCGTGGGCGATGCCGTGTACATGCGCACCGTCGAAGCGCTGCTCACTCTGGCGGCGAATAACAAGGCGGCCGCGCCGGTGCGTGCGATCGCCTACGCGAAGCTGCGAGAAATCCGACGACAGGCCGGCGCGGATTCGCCGGTCGATCTGTATCTCGCGCGGCGCATCGACCTATTCGAACGGGATCCTGAAAAATTCGTGCCCGCGCCGCTCATCGAAGCGCCGCCCGGCATGCCGATCGGCGATCTGGAGGAATGAACCGCGTCCGCAACTCTGTCGGGCCGAAGGGTGTCGGATACAACCGGCTGCGATCGGGCATCGATCACCGGGATGTCGGTCCGAACGGCAGCAACATAGGTACGCGCCGACGGTAATCGGCGTACAGGTCGGCACCGAGTTCCTGGATCAGCCAGCGCTCTTCTTGGCGCGCCTTGATCACGATGCCGATCAACAGCAGTGCAAATCCGGCGAGGCCGAGAACGGTACCTTTTGCAGCAGCGGTTGCGAGCAACGAAAGCAGCAGGCCGAAGTAGATTGGGTGCCGCACGATTCGATAAGGACCGGTGTCGACGACGTGGTGATCGGCTTTGCGGGTGATCGAGCTCGACCAGAGCCGGCCCAAGTAAAGACGCGCCCACCAGGCAATCGCGATACCGAGCGCGACGAGCGCGACGCAGACCCAGGCTGCAATCCAGCCGATGTGCCACAGGCGCAGCGCGCCTTCGTAATTGTGAGCAGGAATGAACATTAAGACGGCACCCAAAAGCATGGGGACCCGATAGCGGACCATCTCGCCGATCGGTGGACTGGCCGCGGTGCGGTTGCTCCAGATTGCTGCGAGCAGCCAGGAACTCAGCCAGACGGCCCAAAGAGCCACAATGACGGGACCGGGACGCATCGAGGAACTCCGCTAGGTGTCGACTACCGCTGGCAGTGTAGGCGAACGGCCAAACATCGGGCAACGCGTCCTGAAGATACCCGGCAGATCCATTTGAGTGAGCGGTATTAAGTCGGGATGTCGAGCGCTAACCGCGCGTGCTGGCGAGCGCCAAACTGACGGCCCGATTGAGCACGGGGTCAACACCCGCGCGCCAGTCTTTGAAACTTAACGGGATCATTTCGTCCGGGTCGAGAGAATTGACTCGGAATTGAAAAAAGTAATTCAGCCAGAAACAGACGTCCCAATCCGTACACGCGTGCTGATAGTCGTGCTTGCCTGTTTCGTATGCGACACACAATGAATTGTGGGGCAGGCACGCCGAACCTCCTTCCGAAAAGAACTGCAGGCGATCACCCACCGGCTCGCCCAAAATTGTCACGTGCTGCTGTCCGGCATGCTTTACAAAAGCAGCGGTCGATATTCCGGCCGAGAATGTCACGGGGCCGGTGAGCACGAATATTCTTCCAACCGGAGAAACGAGCTCCGGCAGGTCGCGCGCGAAGCGATAGGTGTTCAGATAGTCGCCGCCATCGTTGTAGCGCAAATCGAGAATCACACTGCAGGGTGGGGCCCGGCCCAGGTCGGTTTCAGTGCCCTTCAAGAACTCCGCGATGTTCTGGCCGCCTTGGTCGGCATTGGTTTTTAGCTGTATTAATTGAATGCAGGTTCCCGGCAAACGAAGATTCCGAAATGCGACGTCGAAATCGATCCACGTGATTGGCAGCGGTTGGTCGGATTCGAATGCGCGCCACTGTGCCGCCATGCGCGGCACGCGCTCGCTCGACAACCAGCGCTTGACGAAAACCGCTGGCTCGTCAGCAGGGGCGACGAATGCGTCCAGCCTTCTTGTAATCGATGCGCCGACCGCGGTCTCAACCGTCCAAGTTGAATGCTGCAGGTCGGGCGCAATGCCGGCGCCGTACAGCAGATCCTGCTGCGTGAGATATTGTGTCGCTTGTAATCGCCGCCACGCGGGCGTACCACCGCGCAGCTGCTCGAGCTTGGCCATGGCGTCGTCAATCGCTTGTCCGTCGATCGCGATCACGCGCGCGCCAAGAACATCCGCATTGTTCGCGGTCGCCCGCATAATGTAGAGCCCGTCGGAAAAGGCTGCCACACGCACGGGCAGTTCCAGGCGCGCGGCACGCGGATCGTTCTCAACCCGCGAATGGCCGTTGTCTGCCAGTGCATCAATTCGCATCAATGCCACACGAAATTGCGGCCGATCGAGCACCGTACCAAGCGCCTCGAGTGCATCGAGTCGTCGATTGGCTTCCGCCCTGTCGGCCGGCGCAAATGAGCGGTCCAGAGTCAGGATCTTGCGGAAATAGCGGATGTCCTGCCGCTGCGCATCAAGAGCGCCGGCAGCTCGCGGGAAATCCAATGGTGGCGCCGAAGGGTGGAAATGATGGCGCAACGCTGCAAAGAAGCCGGCCCCAATGATGGCCGCGAGTAGCATCGGTCCAATCACTAAAACGCTGACTCTCATCGCAAGCTCTTTCATCGACGATGGTCCAACTTGGGGTCTGGAATTCGTGTCGCCGCCTCTCGTGCGGAAGCGCGACCGCGCGGCAACAACGACGCGATCATCTGGTCGAATTCAGGGGCGTTTTAGCGCGTCGAGGTACATGTCATCCAGCGCCTTCATCGTTGTTTCAAGAGTCTCGAAACTCAAATCGATTTCCGCTGACTTGACCAGTAGCGTTTGAATCTCACCGGCGCCCAGTTTTGACGGATTCTCGGCGGCTCTGAGCGGTGCGCTCGCCCGGGTTTCCTCGTTCATGAGCGCCAACGCCGTCGAGTTGACGTATTGCTGCTGAGCGTAGACCCAGGTATAGGTTGATATCCAGCCTTGATCCATATACGGAGCTGCGCCGCTCTCCTGCGCGGTCTTCCACGCTGCGTCGGCGTAGGAATCCCATGCCCAAGCCCAGCGAAGCGCGGGATTGGCGAGTGCCTTTCCCTTGCGAAGTTCGCGCAATTGTTCGATGTCGCGGGCGAGTTGACTGCGGTTTGACTGAAGTTCTTGGGAGTTCTTGGCGTAGAGATTGTGATTCTCTTCGATTTCGCGTCGCAGATGCTCATGCGCATCGCGCACGAGATGCCGGTGATGTGCGGCCTCGACAGCCGCTTCGAGCGAGAGTGCAATCAATAAGCCGATCGTGATCGTCAGCAAATGGAGCAGGAAATCTTTCAGGGAATGTATCGGGTGTTGAGGCGGATGAACATCCACTGTCGATCTCCTAGGCAACCACTGCGATCCAATCTTGTGCGCCAGAATAGCAATTGTCACCTATAGTCGGCGAGCGCGGCTCGCCAGCCTTTGTCGGCGGCTATTACCATGCCGCAGAGCCGGGCGCGCCAAACCGATCATCCAGGGATTATCATTGATATGGGCCCGCAGATAAGGGTAGGTAACTTGAACATTTCCTGGCTCCCGGATGTACGGGACGGGCTGACGCGCGAAGAACGCGTGGTCTTGTACGTCTTGCATCAGACGCAGCTTGAGCGGGGTGGTCGAAATGTGCCCACCGCGATGTTATGGGGGCGGGTTTGCGAGTACTTCTATATCAGTCCTGCGGACCTATCGGGGATGTTGGCGCGGCTTGGGGCGCCAGATCATCGTTGAATTCGTTGTAGCGGCCTTCACGGGCCCGGCGGTTGATCCGTGATAGAGCATGCCATGCAGTTCGTGCTAGTCATCGGCCAAGTGATGGTCGTGGTGTTTCTGGTGTTCCACGACTGGGTGCCACTGGGGAAGCTGAACAATATGGCCGGCCTGCGTAGCGTCGATACAACCAGCAGATCGATATTCACGACGGCGCTCAGCGCACTGCCATTCGCTGCGGTACTTGTCGCGAGCATTCATTTCGCGTCGGTCGCGTACCCGAAAGGGCTATTGTGGTGGCTATGGGGCACCTGCCTGGTGTGCGCCTATGGCATTCGTTTTGCTGGCACCCACGGTTTCTTGCCTGAACGAAACGGGACCAGGCCCGATACGCTGCGCGTGGCCTTCCATGCGCTGTAAGCCCAGGCCTTTTCGCGCATTAGTCTTGCGCCCCGGCACCCACCGCGACCCACGCGAGATCTGCGTTCGACACCGATTCGACATTGAATTTCTTGGCTGCAGCCGCCATCCGCGTGAGCGCTTGTGCCAAAGGCATGGGCGGCTTGTGATCGCCCTTCTTGGGTTTGTGAAATCGCACCGGGTTGATGCGCGCCACGACGTAATTGCGTAGGTAGGGTGACTTGAAGCCCCGTTTTTGCAAGGTTTGAATGATGCGCTGGGTTTCGGCTTCAATCTCCATCAATCGTGATGCGAAGCCTTCCCGCTCACGCAAGCTGGCCGCGAGCGTGCGCTCACTGAACCGATCTACTTTCTTTAGAAATGAGCTGTAGGCGCCGCCGGCGAAACGGCCGGATTTCTCATAGGCGATCCCAAGGGTCAGAAGTTCGGCGGACTCGAATTCCGCAGCGTACTGGGACTCCTTCGACGCTGGGTGACGCGTCACGAGACTTCTGGCCATGCGAATGACTTCGAGGCTCCGGTCGCGCAAGTTATGGGCTTTCTCTGTGTTGAGCGCGAGGATTCGATAAGCCAACGCCTCATCGGGCGAGATCAGCGCGGTAATTTGCTTAAGGCCGAGAAGCTTCCCGGCAGCCAAGCGATGGCGGCCATTTGGCGTCCACAATCGGCCATCTTCCCCGCGCACAACGATCAGTGGGTCCAAGAAAGCCGCCGTCTCGTCGATCTTTGCAGCGAGGCGCTTGGCGTGGGTGGGCGACAAATCCCGCTGAAAAGGCGTGGGCTGAATGGAACTCAGCGGCAAGGATGCCAAGACCAACGGCCGCCCGCCCAATGGATCGCAATACGCGCCGATCAGCGCGCCGCCGGCATTTCGTATCAACGCGGCGACGTCGGCGATTTCCGGGCTATCCATGGCGATGACGACATCGGCGGCGTCCAACCCGCGGGTATTTGCGCCCGGAGCGAGCTTTCCGCGGGCTCGCTTGGTCGACGCAGTTTTGCGGGCGCGGGTCGCTTTTGGCTTGTTGTTTGCAGTTGCCACGATCGGACAGTACTCCAAATGCTTCGCAGCGCTCAACAGGGGGCGGCCGGGTGTTGCATGGCAATGTCTGGACCGACCTGATTGTTGCGTCTCCAACGCGGCGATACCGTTTGCTCAGGGGGATCGCCTCAGGGCAACGGTACCGGTCCCGTGACCGATGACCCGTGACCCGCGTCGCGGAACGCGGGTTGCCAATCCGTCCAGAATGAGCGCTTCCGCGGCTCAAGGGGAATGTCGGGCGATGGCGAAGCGTGATCGGTTTTTGGAGGATTTGATGGCAGTGGTCTCCAAGCTGCCGTGGCAAGCCGGGGTCGCGCTCGCGGTCGTCTCTCTCGTCGTGCTGCACTTCGTCGCGTCAGCATTTGCAATCGCGCCGGCCGCGACCACTCTGGCCGATATGTCGTCGGTCGTCATTCAATCTGGCGTTCATACGGTCGCCTATATCGGTCAGTTCATCCTCCCGATCGTTTTTCTATTTGGCGCGGTGGCTTCGTTCATTAAACGGGGGCGCGGCGCGCGGCTATTTGATGGATCGGGGGCCGACCCGACGGGTGCGGTAGCTGCGATGGGGTGGCGGGATTTTGAGCGGCTCATCTGTGAGGCATTCAGGCGGGAGGGTTATCGAGTCGACGAGCGGGGCGGATCGGCGCCCGACGGCGGCATCGATCTCATTGCGACCAAGGCGAAGAAGCGGATCCTGATCCAGTGCAAACACTGGAAGGCAAAGCAGGTGCGCGTGTCGGTGGTACGCGAGCTCAACGGCGTGGTTGCGGCGCGACGCGCAGATGGGGGTGTCATTGTCACCAGCGGAACCTTCACGAAAGAAGCAAGCGAGTTCGCGAGAACGGCGAAGATTCGACTCATCGATGGGGACGCGTTATCGGAGATGATCGGATCGACCAAATCGGCACCGAGAGTTTCGACCGCAGCGGCGCCGGTACCGACAGCTGCATCGGGCGTTGCAGACGCACCGGCGGGGCCGTGGTGTCCAAAATGTGGAGCCGCAATGGTCAATCGAGTTGCAAGACAGGGAAAATTCACAGGACGCAATTTCTGGGGGTGCGGGCAGTACCCAAAGTGTCGCGGGGTGTTACCGGGGTGGTGAAGGCGGACGCGGACCCGCATCGCAACGATCAACATCCAAGCGCGCAAATCGAAGTGTCAATGCCGATCACAATGATTTTCTGCCGCAGCCGGCCACTGCACCGTGAGCCCGGATTCCCGATTGGCGGATGACACCGGATCGGCGCGCGATCGCGCCTGCCCGGATCCGCGTCGAACAAAGGCGTCTCGTCAACGCTGGCAAATTCGCGGACCGCAGCGTCACGCCGCTGCATATTCAGCACGCACGAGATACTTGTATTCCGGTCCGTAGATACTTCGCACCGGCAATACTTGCCCGTAGGATGCGGTATCGTTTGCAGGGTAGAGGCGGCGTTCGCCCAAAGGGTGCAGGCCTGCCTCGGAATATTCACTCGAAGGAGATTCTCATGAGCTGTCGCCCGGAAGTGCTAAAGGCCATTCCACTGTTTTCTCTGCTCGACGACGACGAGACTGCAGTGCTCGCCGCACAAGTTGAGCTCAAGACCTTTCAGCCCCGCGAGCGGATCTACAAGACGGGGGACACCCATGGTCAGGCCTACGTCATGATTTCCGGGAAAGTGCGCGTTACAGCGGTCGACGAAGATCATCAGGAAGTCGTCGTCGATGAGCCCAGGGACGGCGAGTTCTTCGGGTTTGCGTCGATGATCGAGCAGACTCCTCATCGAACAACCGCGATCGCGGTCGATGAAACCTCCTGTCTCGAGGTATCGCGCGACGACATTGCGATCCTGCTGCAGCGTAAACCGCACGCCGGAATGGATCTTCTTACGACGCTCGGCCGCCAATTTCATGCCGCCCAAGCGCTCGTACAGACCCGCGTCACGCGTAACGCGAACGAACTCATCGAAGCAGAGGCAACGACCGGAGAACGCGTCGCCGACCATGTCGCTCGCTTCGGCGGCTCATGGACTTTCATCATTGCATTCGGGGTCGTGATGGTCCTTTATACGGGGGTCAACATCGCGTTGCGCGATGGCGCGTGGGATCCGTATCCGTTCATTCTGCTGAACCTGTTTCTGTCGATGCTCGCCGCGATTCAGGCCCCGGTGATCATGATGAGCCAGAACCGCCAGGATACGAAAGACCGGCTGCGCGGCGAACTCGACTTCGACGTCAATCGCCGTGCCGCCTCCGACATTCAGGGGCTCGCGCGCAAGTTGAATCTACTTGACGAAAAGATAGACGACGTCGCAAGCCTGCTTCGCTCGAGGGGGATCCAGTAGTGCCGCATATGGACAGCGTGCGGCCTCGATTGCGAGCACGACGTTTAGCCGGCGTATTAACTGGATATTAACTGGTGTTAACCTGCTGTGAGAGGGTAAACGCACCGTGAGGCGCCGCGTTCTATCTAAGGAAGGTTCACTACTATGAGGAGCGTCGCCATGATCAAATTGTCGTCCGTTGCAATGAGCGCTGTTCTTGTCGCTGCGGGACTATGTGCCAGTACCGCGGCAGATGCACGGCCGTACGATGCACCATACCATCGTTTTCATGATCGATATTGGGGCCACGAATTTCACCGCGATCGGTACGATCGCCATCACCATGAGCGCTGGGATCGTCGCTAGCTCTCAATTCGATCGGGCCGTCGGACCAACCGGCGGCCGCGTGGATGCTGCGTTAAGCAATACTTAACCGGTGATCAGACATGCCGTTTGTTGTAATTCGGCTGGCCGAGCAATCTGTTCTCCATTCGATCAGTTCAATCAATGGAGAACATCTATCATGGACAACAACCATCGCGTGGCGAGATTCGTGCCGGTCATACTGTCGATGGCCGCGATTACCATTGCAGTCCTCGTGACTCTATTCGTTCCGATGATGATTTAGGCACCAATGCGGGCGTCATTGGCCATTGGGCGGTTCGAGCGCCGCTCGAGATTCAAGCGTGAGCGGGCGGGATCTGGTCGTCGCTTTCGGCTACGCGCGCGGATCGCGCGCAAAGTAGGCGTCCACGCAGGGGCCCTTGTTGCACGATTTAGAAAAGTTGCGCCGTATGCGCTGATCATCGTGCTTGTGCCGGGGGGCTCGTTGCTGGCCTTTGTTCTGTGGCTTTACCGGCGAGGGAAAAACTTGCCGATTGCGCCTGGTCGCTAAATGCTCCCTTAGCGATAGAGGTGAGACCGGGTGCGGCATTCATACGGTAAGTATTGACGCTGAACCAGCCGTTTCCCGACGAGATCCGCGTTGCCATAATTGATCAGAATTGCGACCGCCGATTGCCTTTGTCCCGCGCGAGCATGCTTAAAAGCGCGGAGGGCGGCGGATGTTCACGGCGATCCAAGCGATATTTGTGAAGCTCCAAGTTTGCCGTGGATAAGGGGCTGCGGCGTTTCGCGTCTCGTGCCGCCGCGGCGCTCATCGGTGTGACCACGATGCTGTCGTTCGCGGCGGCGGGGTTGTACCTGTATCTGAGGCCGGGACTTCCCGATGTGAGCTCGCTGCGGGATATCCAGATGCAGGGGCCGCTGCGGGTCTATACGCGCGATGGCAGACTCATCGCGTCGATCGGCGACCAGAGACGCATTCCGGTGCGCTACGAGGAGGTGCCCCCAACCATGGTGCAGGCAATTCTCGCGACCGAGGACGATCGATTCTTCCAGCATCACGGTGTCGATTGGTGGGGGGTGGCCCGGGCAATTGTCGATGATTTGCGGGCCGGCGGATTTCGCGAGGGAGCCAGCACGATCACGATGCAGCTGTCGCGGGATGTGTTTTTGAATCCGCGGCGCGACATCAGGCGGAAGTTGAGTGAGGTAACAATCGCGCTGCTCATGGAAACCCAATTCACGAAGCAGGAGATCTTTACGCTCTACGTCAACAAGATTTTCCTCGGCGAACGTGCGTATGGGATCGGAGCCGCTGCGGAAGCCTATTTCGGAAAGACGCTCGATGGGCTCAGCATCGCGGAGATGGCAACGATAGCCGGTATCCCGGCGGCTCCGTCGATTTACAACCCGGTAACGGGCGCAGCGGCGGCTAGCTCGCGCCGCGCACACGTGCTCACGCGCATGCACGAGCTCAAATACATCACTGACGCAGAGTACGCGACTGCGATGGCAGCACCCATGGAGTCGCGACTGCATGGTCCGACCATCGAAGTCGATGCCCCATACGTTGCCGAGATGATCCGCAATGAAATGCAGGCACGCTATGGGGCGCGCGCATTCACGGCCGGCTATCGCGTCTACACGACGATCGATTCCCGACTGGAGACGACCGGGGTCGCGGCGCTGCGCACGGGATTGCTGGAATACGACCAGCGACATGGCTGGCGCGGCGCCACCGGCAGGGTAGATCCCGGCGTCGTCGCATCAGCTGCGCAAATGGATCGCGCACTCGAGCAGATCCCGGGGATCGGCGGTCTCAGGCCGGCACTCGTACAGAGTGTCGAAGGAAAATCGGCGGAGATCTACGTCAAGGGCTTGGGTTCGGTGCGCCTGCCCTGGGAGAAGCTTTCCTGGGCGCGGGCCGAACTCGCGGATGATACGCTCGGCCCCCAGCCGGCGCTGGCTTCGGACATCGTCGGCGTCGGCGATGTCATCTATACGGTTGGTGACACTGCGGCTTCGCTCGATTTCGTGCAGATACCCGAGGCGCAGAGCGCACTCGTATCGGTCGATCCGCGAGACGGAGCCGTGGTCGCACTCGTTGGGGGTTTCGATTTCTTCCAGAGCGCGTATAACCGGGTCTCGCAAGCGCGGCGGCAGCCGGGGTCCGGCTTCAAGCCGTTTATTTATGCAGCCGCATTCGATAAGGGATTTACGCCGGCGAGCGTGCTGTTGGACGCACCGTTGGTCCTCGAAGGGGCGGGGACCGAGCAAGAATGGCGGCCGAAAGATAGTCACGACGGCTTTTTGGGGCCGGTGCGGCTGCGAGAGGCGCTGGCTCGATCGCTGAATTTGGTGACGGTGCGCCTATTGCGTGAGATTGGCGTCAATTACACCCGCAATTACGTTCAGCGCTTCGGCTTCGAGAAGACACAGCTTCCGAAGGATCTTACGCTTGCGCTCGGCACCGCTTCGGTAAGCCCATTGCAAATGGCCGAAGCCTACTCCGCATTCGCGAACGGCGGTTTTCGCGTGAAATCATACCTGGTCGATCGGATCGAAGACGCGAGCGGTACCAAGATCATGCAGGCTAGCCCGCAAATCGCCTGCAGCGACTGCCTGGACACCAATGATCCGCCGCAAACGGCCCGAACTGCGCACGCCAAGCAATGCTCAATCAAAGAGTCACCTCGCGACAGTGGGATGATCAACGACCCGAGCGGTCGCGCGCCGCGGATCCTGCGGCCGCAGGTTGCGTATCTGCTCGCCGACATGATGGCGGATGTCACGAAACCCGGAGGCACCGGAGCGCGTGCACGCGTGCTCAATCGCGACGACATCGCCGGAAAGACCGGCACGACCAACGATCACCATGACGCATGGTTCAACGGTTTCAACGCGGATCTGGTCACGTCGGTGTGGACCGGATTCGACCAGGCGCGCAGCTTGAGCGCCGGCGAGGATGGTGCGGCGGCCTCGCTGCCGATTTGGGTGTATTTCATGCGTGACGCGCTCGCCGGCGCGCCGCGACACGGCGTGCCGGTGCCCCCCGGGATCGTCAGCGCGAGAATCTCGGCGGCTTCTGGTTTACTTGCAAATGTCGATGATCCCGATGCCATCGTGGAGAAATTCATCGAAGGGCACTTGCCGAATGCGGAGGGTGACGACGGCGCGTCCAGTCGGATCGCAAGGAGGGAGGAAACGAACCCATTGTTTTGAGTCGGTGCCGAACTTGTGGTGTGCTCACTGATGATATTCTCGTTGGATGCGGAGGGACTTAAATGGCGGAAAACGGCGATGTTGGCCAACGAACGGTCGTTGCTTTGCGAATTTTGATCGCGACGCTGATCACCGCGATGAGTCTTGGCGAATGCAGTGATCTCGCAGTCGGCAGACAGACCGCACTCGGTCGCACTGCCGACGAGGCGCAGTGTCAGTCCATTGGATTATCGACCTGTCCGAAGCCCTTCGACGCTCGCCTGCCGCCGGCGGAGACGATGCTGAGCTGGGATCCGCACAGCCGGGTCGTGGGGTTTCGCAATACCTACCGCCTCTATCCGGGCGACGTCTTTCGCACTCTGGGCGGAACCGCTTATCCATTGCCGGCGGCGTCTTACGCCATGCCCTCGGTGCATTATCGCATGGAAGGCCAAACCCATCGCCTTGCGGACTATCTGCGCCGCGAAGCGGTGACTGGATTGTTGATCCTCAAGGATGGAAGGGTCGTCTACGAGTACTACGGCAACGGCAATACCGACAAGAGCTTGTGGACTTCGCGCTCGGTCGCGAAGTCCATCGTCTCCATTCTTGTCGGCATGGCAATCAAAGAGGGATTCATCGGCTCGGCGACCGATCCGATTACGCGCTATATGCCCGAACTCAAGGACAGTGCTTGGGATGGCGTGACTCTGCGCAATCTGTTGCAGCATACCTCCGGGGTCGCGTGGAATGAGAATTATGCGGACCCCGACTCGGACTTTGCGCGCCTCACACGCTGTGAAGCGAGTCCCGAGGCCTATCAATGCGTTCTGCGCTTGGTGAGCACTGTGAAGCGAAAGTCGGGCGTGAGGCCCGGCGAGATCTGGTCCTATAATACGGGCGGGGCGTGGCTCGTAGGCCGAGTATTGGAGAAGGCGACGGGAATGACGATCGCTCAATACCTCGAGACCCGGCTCTGGAGCCGCTATGCGATGCAAGACGACGGGGTTTGGGAGGCGCTCATCAAGGGGCAGGTTGATTTCGGCGGCCATGGATTTAACGCGACCTTGCGCGATTGGGGGCGATTCGGCTTATTCGTTGCGGGCGGCGGCAAGCTGCCAGATGGCGAAGAGTTACTGCCGTCAGATTGGCTGGCGCAATCGGTGACTTGGACTAAGGCCAAGGGCTCGGTCGCGCCGGGGACGCCGGATGGGCAATTCGGCTATCAATGGTGGTTCGGTGGCGTCGACCCCGGCCGGCGCGATACCGACGATGTCACCCAGACCGCGAAGCAATCACTGTGGGCTGAAGGCATCTACGGGCAGACGATCGCGATCGACCCCGCCGAAAAGTTGGTCATGGTGCAGTGGTCGACCTGGCAGGCCGCGGAGACCCCGACCTCGCTTTACGATGAACAAGCGCTGTTCTTCGGTGCGCTGGCCCGCGCGCTTGGGCGTTTGAAGCCGTGAAGCCGCCAAGATCCCGCTCGCACGCATGAAAATCATCGCGATCACCAACATCAAGGGCGGGGTAGGCAAGACGACGACTGCCGTGAACCTGGCGTACCTGTGCGCGGCGAGCGGCCGACGGTCATTGCTGTGGGACCTGGATCCGCAAGGCGCCGCTACCTACGTCCTGCGCTGCGAGTCACAGGAAAACGCGTCGGCCAAGAAATTGGTCTCCGGCAAGCGTGAACTCAACGAGCTCGTCGTCGCCAGCGGGTATGACCGTCTGGACGTGCTGCCGGCCGATTTTTCCTACCGGCATTTTGACGTACATCTGAGCGCTCGAAAGAATCCAACGGAACGGCTGCTGCGCATGAGCCGCAGCCTGCGCGAGGAATACGATGTGCTATTCCTCGATTGCCCCTCCGGCATCTCGCTGCTGTCGGAGAACGTGTTGCGCGCCGCCGATGCGGTCGTCGTCCCGTTAGTTCCGAGCCCCCTGTCGGTCCGGATGCTGATACAGCTGCGCGATTTTCTGCTCGCCAACGCCTGGGTGGACATGACACTGTTGCCGTTCTTCTCGATGGTCGATCGGCGCAAGGCGCTCCACCAGGAAGTCATCGCGAGTACGCGAATGCAGTTCCCGGGAATGCTGAAAACAGAAGTTCCGTACTGGAGCGAGATCGAGCGCATGAGCTTGCGGCGCGCTCCGCTTGCCTCGTATGCGCCGCGTAGCGAAGCGGCAAACGTGTACATGACCTTGTGGTCCGAGGTCGAGCTCAAGTTGAAGCAGGCCGCTTTCACGCGCGCGGTGCCAATATCGCTAATGCCGTCTGCACAGAGGGCGACGCCCACGTCAGCACCGCCGGCCGCACCTGGGCACGAGCCAGTTGTCGACATCGCCTTTGAGCTGCCGCCGAAAGCCGTGCCGGATCCCGCGTAGCCGAGTTCGTGAGCCATTCACCGGCGTTTTGCGATCTCATCGATCCGTCATTGTTAAACAAATATACTGAAGCCACTTTTTCCCCGGGGAACCTCATGAGATATCCGGTTGCACTTTTGCTAATGCTTGGATTGACCACGACCGCGTCGGCAAATACATTCAGATTGGAGTGTATCGACGCCAATGATGGGAAAACTCGCCTTGCCTTGATCGAAGTCGATACGGATGCCGCCAGCATCCAAATCTATTCCGAATCGGATCATATCTGGAAAGCGGCCGTGAACGTGTCGATCGCCGAATCGACGATCTCCTATGTCGAGCGCGGACGAGGAGATTCCGGATCGGTAAATACCTCGGTCAGCATTGACCGAGTAACAGGCAAGTTTTTCGGCTATTTCCCACATTCCGCTCGCATCGATGGACAATGCAAGAAAGTGCCGTCCGACCAGAAACTTTAGGTAGTCAGGTCGGACATCGGCGCGCACGAATTGGCAAAGCACTGGGTGCCATGTCGAAGGCACTCAGAAGTCGCGAAATTCGTTCTGATCGGCCAACACGCCAAAGTCCGGCTTGCGATCAGACATGCGCGGGTACCCGTGGGCCGTAACTCTCACCACCGGTACGCGGCCTCAACGGCGCGCGACCCATTCCCAGAATTCATGTTTACCAGGTTCTGGTTGGCTCTTCGCTAGACTGCCGGCGGACTGCGCAGCTCCATTTTCCAAAGGGCTCGCGCTAATCCTAGTGGGGCGCGGGAGACCAAGTCATGCCGAGCTGGTCGAACAAAAATGCGAGCATGTCGCTCCTTTCCGCAATGCGCTCATCGAGTGAGCTGCCAATGCCGTGTCCGGAAGTCTTGTTCGTGCGCAGCAGCAACGGGTAGTCGGCACTCGAAGCCGCCTGCAGTGCTGCTGTGAACTTACGTGATTGCATTGGATTGACGCGCGCATCGGTTGCTCCGGTCATCAGCAACACGGCCGGGTACGCGGTGTGCATGCGTACGTGGTGGTAGGGCGAATAGGCGTAGAGTGCCTTGAACTCGGCGGCATGCTTGACGGTGCCGAATTCCGTGGTGTTGAAGGATCCGTTCGGATCGAGTTCGACGCGCAACATGTCGTAGATGCCGACCATCGAGACGACCGCCCGCGGCAAATCCGGGTGCTGGGTGATGAGCGCGCCCATGAGCAGCCCGCCGTTCGAACCGCCAAGAAGCGCAAGCCGCGCATGCGACGTGTAGTGTTCGGCGATCAGTTGCTGTGCGACCGCCGCGAAGTCATCGAACACGTTCTGTTTCTTGGTCAGCATACCTTCGCGGTGCCAGCGCTCACCAAACTCGGAGCCGCCGCGGATATTCGCTGTGGCGTAGACGCCACCGGCATCGAGCCATACGCGCGACACCGGACCGAGAAAATACGGCGTCTCGCTGACACCATAGCCGCCGTAGCCATACAGCAGCGTCGCATTCGTTCCGTCGAGACGCGTGCCCTTCTTGCGGATGATGTTGATCGGTATGGCCGTTCCATCCTTCGAAATGGCGTTCTCGCGCACGACCTCGGCATCATCAAAAGTCACACTGGAAAGCTGCTTCAATTCAGTGGAGGTGGCCGCATTCGTGGCCGGATCGAAGCGTTCGTAATGCAAGGGCACGACGTAGCTCTCGACGTCGAACAATACCGAACCTGAGCTCAGCGGCGTGATTTCACTATTGGTGGAAATCGGCGGCACCGGCAGCAAGCCGTGTGCTGCCCCGGCGAGGTCGAACAACCGAACTTCGGTAGGGCCCCCATTGATATAACGCAAGTACAGCCGATCGGCTGCGACCGTTGGGTTGCCCCCGGCCGCCCCTGCGGATGTCAGAATGCTAATGGCACCTTCCGGAATGATAACCGGCGCGTGCGCAAGACCTGCGGTCTTGAACGGCGGTGACAGCTTCACGACTTTGCCGTTGAGCGCACCCGCACGGCTCACGCCGTAGAGCGCGCCGTCCGGCCCGAGCGTTGCGCTCACGATCTGGTCCTTGTAAATCGCAACTTCGATCGGCGGCTTGTCCTCAGTCAAAATGAAATGTGCGAATTGGCCCCCGTCGCCACGCCCAACGGACGCGAGTACCGCGCTCTGGCTTACGGTATTCTTGAGTGTAATCTCGGAAATGCGTTCGAGCCCGTGCTTGGTGCCGAGCGCAATCGGGTCGTTCGCGGCCGGCGCGCCGAGGCGATGCAGATACACCTGCATATTAAAGTGACGCTCCGACTCCGGACTTTCGGGTCCCGGATAGCGTGTATACCAGAACCCGCGATTATCGCTCGTCCAGGCCACGCTGCCGCCGGCAGTCGCGTATTGCACGCGGTCTATCGGCGCATCTATTTCTTTGCCACTCGCCACATCATAGACATGCAGAGTGCCGTTTTCGCTGCCGTTCTGGGATAGCGAGACGGCGATCCGCGTGCCATCCGGTGACGGGACAAACCAATCGAACGCAGTCAAGCCTTTGGCATCGAGGATGTTCGGATCCAGCACCGTGATGCGGCTGGCCGGCTCCGCCGCGGCATTGAGCGCGACGATGATCGGTTGCTGCTGTTTTGGGTCGCGATAAATCGCAAATACGCGCTCTCCGCGCGCGACGAGGTTGTAGTAATAAGGCGACGTGGTCGTGTATAGCCGTTTGAGCTCGATGGCCAAGGGTCCGCGGCTCGACAATCCGTCGAAGTAGCTGCGTGTGCGCGCATTCTGCGCGTCGCTCCAGGCCGCGACCTTCGGGTCGTCCGCGTTTTCGAGCCAGCGGTAGGGGTCTGCGACGCGTACGCCCTGAATGAGTTCGGTGACCGAATCGACCGCCGTGGCCGGCGGTGGCACAAGATTGGCGGAGAGAGCCGCGCTCAAAGTCAAAAGAACAGCGGCCAGAGCAACGACGGCGATTAGTGGTTTCATTGCGCTTCCTTGGCAGATCATGACGGCAGCCGCCCGGGCCGTGTATTGACGCGCCGCGCGGTGCATTGACGGCGCAATAATAACACCGGACAGGTGCGCGTCGCCCCGCGCGTTACCGCGACAATGTCTTGCTCCTTTGCTGGTAGTCTGCACATTCACTGCTTCGCCGCCTTTGACGAGCCGCGTCCGCCTAAATGCCT
>JBEKSM010000026.1:0-82914 GCA_049517075.1 Steroidobacteraceae bacterium
AGCGAGAAACACCGCATAACGGCGCTAATTTATCCGCTGCCGCGAATTTTGCTATGACTTCCATCGGCTCATTCATCTCAATCCTAGCTCGCGCACCTGCCTGTGCAGAGCTTCCCTAGAAGGTGGAAACGCACCGCCGATTCACGGCGTCCGGATCGAGAAAGGGGACGAACACAGAATTCGAGATCTTAAGGTCGATCAACTACAGAGCATTATTGATGTCGTCTGTGACTTGGCCTCCAAGTCATTGCAACCAACCCCTGCGACGGCGGAACTGGAGTTGAGGGACGTCGAATTGACGACCGGCGCGGAAGTCAGGTATCCGACCTGGGTGCTAACGCGCCGCGGCCATGATTTATTGCCGGCATTCCAAAGCGCTTTTGGTGCGAAAGCCATCACGCCGCCTAATCTTCGTCGTTTGCTTCAGCGCGTTCGCTTGGTTCCAATGGAACTGTTGACGGTGATGAGACAGCTTCTCTCGTGAGGGAGGACGGCTCTTGGTATTGCGCGCTATGCCTCCGTCAGAGTCGGCAGCACGTGCCGCTAGTAGAGCTTCGCGGCGGCCCGCCATTGATTCTGGGGTAACGATGGTGTGTCTGACCGGAAGCCATCTTGGTTTTTAGGCGGTTGTTGCGCCGAAGACCCGATCTCGTCTCGTCGAACCACTCGTGGGCTACAAGCCAGACTCCCTTCGCAGACTAAGTCACGCGATATCCAAAAAATCCAGAAGGGGCTGACAGTCGCCAGCATCTGCCGCCTGGAGTGCAGCGATGTAGCGCGCGCGCAGCTCGTTTGCAGCAACCAGCGAGCCGCGGCCCCATTCGAAACGCTGTCCTGCGAGTTCGGTGAGGAGCAAATCCGCCATAAGGCGGGCGTGTCGACCGTTGCCGTTCGGGAACACATGAATGGCGACGAGGCGATGATGGTAGCGAGCAGCAATCTCCACAGGCGAGTAGGCTTGATGCTCAATCTGAGCGCGAACGTCGCCGAGCATTTGGCGTAGCCGCACCGGAATTTCGAACCAGGACACGCCTATATTCTTATCTGTGCGGCGCGACTTTCCCGCCCATTTCCAAGTCTGATTGAACATGCGGCCGTGCACGACATGAATGAAGTGCTCATCCAGTGGGTTGCCGCGGCGCCGCGCGAACAACCATGCGGTCGCCTCGAGAATGTTTGATTCCTCGTACTCGTTGAGCTCACGCTGTAATGTGAGATGAGCGGGGATGAGCCCTTTGGCCTCGTCCGGATCGATGGGCGTGGCGGCGGGCGCATACTCAAATCTCATTGCCACAGCCGTGAACGTTTGCCTTCCATGAGCTTCCGACGCAGCTCCGCAATTTCGCGCTCTAAGTGTTCCCGACCGGTTGACTGATCTTCCAGTGCCATGGAATGTTTCACGCGCGAGACCTCGTCGCGCGCGATTCGCTCAGCCCGCTCCTCCACCACTTCCTGAAGCGGACGTTTGGGTACCAGCGCATAGGTCAATTCGCAATCGAGCGCCGCGGCGTATCGCTGCAATGTCGTGAGGGTGATATCGCCTTTGGCTTCGGTCCGCTCGGCGTCCACGACCGCGGCTTGGGTGACCCCCACGGCCTTAGCCAGCTGGCGCGTGGTCATGCCCAATGCCTGTCGTACTGCGCGAAGCCAGCCGCCGCTCGGCCGGGAGCGCGGCAGAGAGCGCCAAGGGCTGAGCGTCTTATCTAGCTGCTGTAAGGGCAAGGAACGTAGCATGGCGTTTTTCCGAGTAGCTATGGCTATTCGGTAACACTATAAATGAATAGGTATACCTTGTCAATTAGCCACCAATTAAAAGCTATAGCCTGTCACCCGGGCCCTAGGCGGGAACGGCTTGCAGCGGTGGTCAAGGAAAATCTCGTGGAAATTCTGATGGTTATAATTCCGAATCACGCCCCCGCTACCAGTTCTAATTGTGTGATATCGGGGTGTTAAGGGTTTAATCTCGACGCGAGACTCGCATACCGGCGTTAGGGTACTTCTGCGCCGCCCGTCCGGTCCATCGCGGGCAAAACCTTCATCGGATAGATCAACTCGCGGTATAGCACGGGAACGAGATTCTTGTCTCACGTTGCGATTCCGAGCTGACGCGCACCCGTTCCGAGGCGCGCGCACAGGGCGGCGAGCTGTGCAAGCTCGCGATCTGTACGAAGCGCGAAAATCTCTTGCGCGGCACCTAGGCCTGGTCACAATCCTATCCAATCAGGCCATGTTGGCGCTGATCCACTAGTCGTTGCGGCATCGCATGTCGCTTCAAGGCACGCCGGTGGCCGTAGAGTTCAACGCCGATTGGTCCGATTAGTTTGGCGACCATCGTGCCCTGCGTGGATCGGACCATCCGGACGGCGACGCCCTCATTGCCGCGCAACAGATCTTCATCGTCGCGTTTTCTTCATCTGCTGGCCTCCGTCGAGGTACTCCGCTACCCGTCACAATTGGTGGGCCACTGATTGTAATTTTTTCAGTGCGCGCGCTCGAAGTGTGATCGTGATTTCAACAAAGCATCACCGGCCTGCAACATGGGCCGTCATAAAATCGCCGCGTGCCGAAGGGCGCCACTCAATTCGACAGGAGGACACCATGAGAGTTAATGCGTTTATTACGCATGCCCTGTGTGGACTGCAGGCGACCGCGTTGTCGCTGGCCGTGATTCAGATGTCCATTGGCCCCACTCTGGCAGCTGCGGCGCAGGTTCCCAATGATCTGCCGAGCCCGGGAAGCCTAGGCAATGCGCGGTCACCGATCAAGCACGTCATCGTGATCATCGGCGAGAATCGCAGCTTCGATCATGTGTTCGCCACCTACCAGCCGACCGCCATCAATGGTCGCCCTCAGGAAATCCTGAACCTACTGAGTGAGGGCATCGTCAGCCTGACAGGAACCACCGCATTGCCCGGCCCGAACTGGCAGCGGGCGGTGCAAAAACAGGTGGCCTCGCAAGAATCGGAGTTCCTGCTGAACCCGCCGTCGACGGACTACAAGATTCTGCCTAATCCGCTGGCCGGCGGCCCGTCGGGCCAGTACGCATACCTGACCGGCTTCTGCATTAGCGCTGCGGCGTGCACGGCTCTGGCCGAAGAGGTCGAAACCGGATTGCCCGATGCCTCGTACTACGCATCGCTCGCCTCAGGCGGTACCGGCCTGACTTCGGGCACGCCCGACACGCGCATTCAGTGGGCCGACGGCAGCGTGCAGGACAACGACCTGCTACCCGGTCCGTTCCAGCTGACCAGCGCGAGTCTTGCATACACGGACTACGCCGCGAGCCCGGTGCATCGCTTCTACCAGATGCAGCAGCAGCTCAACTGCCAGCCCCGCGAGTGGAACTGGCTCAACCCCTCGGGTTGTGACGGCAAGCTGTTCGCATGGGTGGAAACCACCTATGGCGCAGGCTCCAACGGTGATCTCCCAGGCTACACCGGCACTCCGGGTGCGGCGGACTATGTCCAGAAGGGCACGTTCGCCACGAACTTCACTACTGGCGAAACGCCGGCCCCGATCACCACCGGCGAGGGTTCCACCTCGTTGGGCTTCTACAACGTCCAGCAGGGTGACGTGCCCTATTTCAAACAGCTGGCCGACAGTTACGCCATGAGCGACAACTTCCATCAGTCATTTCAGGGCGGCACAGGTGCCAACCACATCATGTTGGGCCACGGCGATGCGCTTTATTTCCAGGATCAAAGCGGGAACGCGGTCGCCCCGCCCAATCCGGTCAGCAACCCGCAGGGCGCTCTGAGTGAGATCGAGAACCCCAATCCGAATCCGGCTGCGGTCAGCCTGGGCAGCAACAACTGGTATACCGAGGACGGCTACGGCGCTCATGATGCGGCCGGGAGTGACTACTACGGCGGCGGGACCTACAGCGACTGCTCGGACTCCGCTCAGCCCGGCATTGGACCGGTTCTGGGATACATTCACAGCCTGGGAGTGGCCTCCCGCTGCGAGGCGGGCCACTACTACTTGATGAACAACTACAACCCCGGCTACGAGCCGCAGCTGAGCAACGAAGACGCGAGCACCTTCAACGGCACCTGGCAGGACGCTTACTATCAGGATTACGCCCTCGGCGGCGGCGCCACCGCGTTCACCATTCCGCCGAACCGCAATGGCAACGGCAAGGACCCGTCCAAGACAAACAGCATCGGCGACTCGCTGAACAATGCGGGCATTTCCTGGAAGTATTACGGCGACCAATTGAACGTGTTTCACACGGATCCTCACGCGACGAACAGTCCCGCCAAAGGCCAGTTACCAGACGAGTACTGCCAGATCTGCAACCCATTCCAGTACGACCAATCGATCATGGAAAGTGCGGACGTGAACAAGCACCTCCAGGACACCACCAGCCTGTATGCGGACATCGCGAGCGGTACGAACCTGCCCGCAGTTTCCTTCGTGAAGCCCAGCGGCTTCGTGGACGGTCACCCGGCCTCCTCGAAGCTGGATCTGTTCGAAGGCTTCGTGAAGAAGGTCGTCGATGGGGTGCAAGGCTCGGCCTATGCCAACGACACCGCCATTTTTATCACCTTCGATGAGGGCGGCGGCTATTACGATTCAGGCTACGTACAGCCGGTTGACTTCTTCGGCGACGGCACCCGCATTCCCATGATCGTGGTGGCGCCGACGCAATATCTGAAAGGCGCAGGCTACATCTCGCACCAGTACGCGGACCATGTCTCGATCCTGAAGTTTATCGAGCGCAACTGGCGGCTGCCGACGGTGACGCCTCGCAGCCGCGACAATCTCCCGAACCCGCAGCAGTTGCCCGTTTCGCGCGGCTTCTCGGGTTTCGTGGACACCGCCGGCTATGTGCCGTACGTGAAGGGCGTGGCCGGAAAAGCGGCGATCGATGACCTCTGGGACCTCTTCAACTTCCCGTCGTCGCACGGCCCCCACTAGGTACACGCTGTGTTTCGTCATTGAGAAGTGGGGCCGCCGTAAGACGGCCCCTTTATGATCAGCCGCGCACGCTAGAAGAAAACATCGTGGAAATTCTGACGGTTATGATTCGGAATCACTTCCTCGCTACCATTTTCCGCAAAAGCGCCGCGGCATTCTGATTCCTAGGCGACGTCAGGCAACCGCCTGCCGGCGGGCATTGCCGGTCCGATCCCGCGTTCGCGCACGTGCAGGTTCGCTGCAAGCGCTTCGGCGTTTCGATGATGTTAAAATTCGTCGTAGCACTGCGGACGACAGGATTACCAATGAGATTGTCCGAGTGCGGCTGATGCAGTTTTGCATACCCTCGTCCCGGTGGTGCCAAGATGGGTCCTGCGCGCCGAACGTTTTTAACAAGATCAACTGCCCTGTTGGCGACAGCACTGGTGCCGCCTGCCGCCTTGCGCCTCGGAAGAGCGTTGGCTCAAACGAATGGACCATCCGCCGGTGGGGCAGCTGGGTCGGGTCCACCGGCATTTGTGTGCACTGATTTCTCTCACCATTTCGATCCAGCCTATTTGTCGAGCGGTCTGGTCGGGATTCGTCCGGGTCCCAATCCTTTGGACCGGAGTCTCACGATGGTGAGCGGCTTCGTGTTCAAGGAATTTGCGTATGGGATGGAGAACCTTTCG
This sequence comes from Steroidobacteraceae bacterium, assembly GCA_049517075.1. GTDB lineage: Bacteria > Pseudomonadota > Gammaproteobacteria > Steroidobacterales > Steroidobacteraceae > Bog-1198. The sequence continues at coordinate 5,592 of JBEKSM010000026.1, forward strand.
CCCGCTCCCTGTCCGCTGGCGACGGACATCCGCGTCAATCGGCGGAGTCTTCTCGAACACCCCGACCTGTTGACCGTCCGGCGGCAGCAACTCGATACGGCCACCGGTGAGCTACTGACGGAAATGGTTTTTGCCGCAGACGGCGCCACGTTGCAGATTCAAGTGCTGCAATTCGCTTCGCGATCCGTTCCGTCGCTGCTGTGCCAGGAAATTCAGATAGTTCCGTCCAATGACGGGGAGTTGGAATTGGTGTCCATGATCGCCGCCGAGGGTGTTCCCGGCGAGGTTTTTCGGGATCGCGCTCCGGACCGGACGGAGATCGATCTGGTCATGGGCCTCGAAGCCCATGGCGGCCTCAGTCGGCTGGGAGAAGCCATTTCCGTGCTGACTCCCGACGGACTCATGCGTCGGGGGGACCCGTTCACCCGGCCTGACGGCGTTACACGCAGCTATCTCCTCGCGGGAAAGTCGGGCCAGGCCCTGCGCTTTCAAACCGTCGCGGCGCTCGTATCGACGATCTACCATGCCGAGCCGGACCTCGAGGCGATCCGGCTGGCAAGTTGGGGCGCGAGCATCGGCTTTGGCCGCCTGCGATCCGAGCATCGCGGGGCCTGGTCTGAACTCTGGAAGTCGCGAGTACGGATATCGGGAGATACCGATGACCAGCGGATGCTCGATGCGGCTTTTTTCTATCTGCACTCCAGCGTTCATCCGTCCAGCCTGACCGGGATGGCGCCCTTCGGGCTGTCGCAGTTTGCCTATTATTTCGGCCACAGCTTTTGGGATACGGAAACCTGGAGCTTTTTACCCGTCGTGCTCACGGATCCGGAAGCGGCGCGCGCGTTACTGGATTTTCGCTTGCGCGGTCTGCCTGCCGCTCGGCGACTTGCAGATCTTTTCGGTTACCGCGGCGCCCAGTTTCCGTGGGAGGCAGGCCAGATTGACGGCAGGGACGTGACTCCCACCTTCGCCACAACGGGGTGGCTGGAACAGCATATAACGCCGGATGTGGCGCTGAGCTTTTGGGAATATCAACTCGCCACGAATGATGCCGATTTTCTGCGTGATGGCACTTGGCCCGTTCTGCAGGCTGCCGCGCAATGGATTGTCAGCCGGGGAATTGAAACCGACCGAGGCTTTGAAATTCAGCACATCATGGGGCCGAGTGAGAGTGTTCCGGAGACCACCAACAACGCTTATGTGAATATCATCTGCAAGATGGTCCTGGCTGCTGCCCAAGAGTGTGCGCGTCAGGTCGGCGCGAAGGCGCCGCCGTCCTGGAAGAGAATTCAGAATTCGCTGGTGATTCCGCTCGATCAGCGCCGGCAGGTAATCCTGCCCTACGACAATTTCAATTCCGCTACGCCGCAGGCGTTCGGTGATCTCGACATGCTGACCGTGCACGACCCTCCGGTCAGCATGGAGATGCTTCGGAGCACCCACGACTATGCAGTCGAGGCACGCGGTTCCCATCCGGCCGGCATCGGCTTTGCGACAGCCGCTCGCGCCGCCACCGCCGCTCTCATGGGAGATCGAAGAGGTGCCCGGCAGCTTTTTGACGAGTCCTGGAAGAAGATTTGGCTGGAGCCCTTCGGGATGATTCGGGAAACTCCCAGGCAGGATTATGGGTGTTTCCTCACCAACTTCGGCTCCTTGCTGCAAACCGCGATGCTCGGCTTCACGGGCCTGCGCATACGAGCGGGCGATTGGCGCGCTTACCCTGCGATTTTGCCGGAAGGCTGGACCAAGATAGAAGTCGATCGCTTGTGGGTGCGCGGACAACCCAAGCGCCTGCTTGCCGAAAATGGCCGGCGTGCGGAATTGCGGGATTAGGCCGCCTTCCAGCCGAAACCCTCGAAAGGCAGCCTTTTTGTCGTCAGTGCGCCCGTCGTACCACAGATTCTTTGTCAACTGCATCCAGCAAGGCCGCGAGATCGGCGAGCGTGCGCTTCACTTCATGTCCCGGCTCACCGATGTGGTCATCGTCCACCGCGACGATCAATGTCTGGTGTGGATCGGAACTGGGGACGATCGCGAGCGGCTCCAGAATCACGCCGTGTCCGACGGCTAAAAAAACCGTCGCGCGCCCGGTACGGTTACCAATTTGCACGGGAAATCCGGCAAAGTCTCCAAGCTCCGACGTTGGCGGCATTCCGGAGCGCGTCGATGCCAGTGATTGATCCAAGGTCGCCCTGAATTGATCGGGGCCGAGCGGTCCCTTGGCGCAGAGCATGATCGTATAGCCTGCGTACTCCTGCCATGCGACCGTGCCATTGATGGGCGGCATCTGATCGAGCGCGATCATCAAGCGAAAGTTGCGCCGCTCGTGGCACTCTTCGTTGTCGTTCGAACTTGCCTGTCGGTCCTCGTCGAATATGAAGCGACTGCCCTCGAAGGGCGCTTCGTGTCTTCCTGCAAAATAAACCTGAAGAAAAAACCGGTCGATCGGCGCGAGGCTCACGGCGGTCGCACGTTCGAGCGCAGCTTCTCGCGTGAAGGCTACGGTGACAGGCGCAGGACTCGGATGTGCACCATGCGCTGCGAGGATGTTCTCGAGATCTTCAGCCCGCAGCAATCGCGCCATTTGAAGTGCACCAATGCCGTCGTGCGAGCCCAAATTGACGTCCGCGCGCCGATCGAGCAGTAGCTCGACGATCGGGCGATCAACCTTGCCGACAGCTATCATGAGCGCAGTCTGGCCGTTGGTCATTTGTGCGTTGACGTTTGCATTGTGATTCAGAAGTGTCGTGATGGTTGCGAGGTCGCGGGCTTCGACCGCAAAATGCAATGCAGTCGCTCCGGCCCATGCATCTCCGGTCGAGGGTCGCCCATCCGCGAGCAGCATCGGCGCCTTGACGGCATCTACCTCGGCTCCGCCCGACAACAGTGCCTCGACCGTTGCGTGATTGCCGCATCGGCTCGCAGCCTGCAATGGCGTAAGGCCTGTGCTCGAGTGCTCGGTGACGTGAGCCCCATGGGCCAATAGCAATGAGACGATGGCGCCGGAGTCATCGATCGCGCCTGGTAGCGGTTTGGGTCCGGGGCAGGCCGCGAGAAAAATCAATGGGTCGTAATGGATGTTCGGCCGCGAAGCATTGTGCTCGCTCAAGTCCGCCCCGGCTTGCATGAGCGGCTGCACGAGGTCGAGTCGAGATGTCGCGATGGCTTGAGCGAGGATTGAGCGCGCATTGGGTACGGGTGCGTTCACGTCGACTCTGTGAGTAAGATTTTGGCGCACCATCTCGGCGTTCCCGGCAGCGAGCCAGTAACTCAAGTTCTCGGGCGTGAATTCGCGGTAGCGGCGCGCCAGCTCGGTTTGCTGCGCGAATGCCTTCTGCAGAGAGTCCTTGAGCTGCGGCGACAGATCCTTCGCGAGGAGTTCATGGACCAGCGGTTCGTAGTCGTCCCGCAGCTCCGCGGGTTCGCGCGCGGGGCCCAGGGCCGCGACCAGCGCGGTGATCTCGTTGTCGATCTCGTGATTCGGGGGCTGAGTCGCCAGCCAGCGTGCTCGTTTTACCAGCGCATCGTTTCCGGCGCGGAGCTGGAAGCTTGCGACGGCCTCCATGACGCGATTGTCGCAATAAGCCGTCGTCACGGCCATTCTCAGATATGCGTCGCGCAGACGGTCGAAGCCTTTGAGGTAATGGCGCTTCTGAATGAGCCCGGCGAGCGGACCGGCCGAGCACGCCTGATCGATGAGCGGTAACAGCGCGGCATCGGCCTCTTCGATGTCCGGCAGGTCCGGCACCAACATGCCGGTGTCGACCCAAAAATACCCGCGGGGGATCCTCCCCGCGCGACGGTCGATCAATGCATGCTTGGCTCCAGCGTAAAACAACTGGAACAGCTCGCGCGATTGATAAGGGCCCAGCAACCTCAAAAATTGCGAACGTGTTGAGGAACTCGAATCATCGACATCGAAGCTCGGGTTTTTGACCGTGGCGAGCGCCATCGCGTCGAGCGTCGATTGAGCAACCTGCGGCGGGACGCCGTGCAGGTAGTCGTTGACGTACCAGTTCATCGCGATTTCGTCGCGCATCTGTAGAAGAACCGGTACGGCATCGAGATTCTTCTCGGCCCCGAGCTTTCGTGCCATCGCACGGGCTGCGTACTGCTGGGTGGGTCCTTGCTTCCATGCCTGCAGCGTTTCGAGTTCCGCCTGATCGAGCGCACGGGCTTGGACTACACCGATCAAGATCGGCAGAGTGAGCGAGAGCAGAAACCCGGCGTACCGACTCATGGTGGCGAACGATCCTTGTTGGAGCAAAGTCAATGAGCGCGATCATGTTGCCTATGGGCGGCAGAAGTTGCGACGTCATTGCCGAGAAAATGCGATCGAGTGCGCGTTCAGGCGCTGCAGCCAGACATCGTCGATATGGCACGACCCATTTGTTGCATAAAGGCAACGACAATGTTTGTTTACCGATTGATGTGGTTGCACCTTGTTGTTAGTATGCGACGCAAGAACGAGCGGCGCCGGACCGACGCGATCCGCTCCAATAAAAGCAGCCCCTAGGAGAGCAGTGAATGAACAAGTATCCCCTGTTGACGTTGTCGGTGCTCATGGCACTCGGAGGCGCCTCGGCCGCCCGTGCCGACGAAAGTTCCGCGACACTTGAAGAGGTCGTGGTCACGGCACAAAAGCGCTCATCCTCCGTCCAGGACACGCCGATCAGCATCACGGCCGTATCGGCCGAAGATATCGCGACGCGCGGACTCGCGGACTTCAATGCCCTGGCGCAGTCCGTGCCGGGCATCTCCATGCGTACCGCGGGTCCCGGTCAGACCGAGTTCGAAATGCGCGGTCTCAACTCATCCGGCGGTAACACGTCGATGGTCGGCTTTTATTTGGACGAGACGCCGCTGTCCGCGCCTGCATCGGCGCAGGTCGGCAAGGTCGTCATCGATCCGAACCTCTACGATCTCAACCGCGTCGAAATCTTGCGCGGCCCACAAGGCACGTTGTACGGCTCGAGCTCGATGGGCGGTACGGTGAAGCTCGTTCCGAACATGCCTGTGCTCGGCGAGTTCGATGCCTCGGGCGAAACCAAGATCTCCGACACCGCCTCGGGCGGCAGCATCAATTCCACGGTCAACGGCATGGTGAACTTGCCGCTCGGCCCGACGGCGGCGCTGCGCTTCGTAGCCTCGAGCACGAATGACAGCGGCTGGATCCAGCGCAACGTCATCGCCGATGGTGCCGTATTGGCCGACACCGGCGCTTTTCCGAACGTGGCGCGGCCGGCCAACTTCTACACCGCACCGCTTGCGGTCTCCTACCAGGGCGCCAACGCGACCACGATCAACTCGGCGCGCGCGACGCTGCTCTGGGCGCCGACGGACCAACTCACGATCACGCCGATGGTGATGTGGCAGAATTCGCTGCAGCAGGGCTCGAACACCGTCGACGTAGGTGGTAGTTCGCAGTACCCAACGGTTCCGGCCGTGAACGCCCATTACGAAATCTATGATACCCCCGAACCGCAGCTCGACCGCTTCACGCTCGGCAGCCTCAAGGTCGAGTACAAGTTCGACGGCGTTACGCTGACATCGGCAACCGCCGACTGGAACCGCGACAGTTTGGTCTCCCAGGACGGCTCCGAGGAGAACGCATCGGCGTTGAGCCCCGGTGCCCCCTATGATGCGGCCGCCGGCGGCATCGGGCCGACCGGTCCGAACCCGTACGGACCGGGCGTCACGGAGCGCGATTACACGCAGCAATTTTCAGAGGAGCTGCGGCTCACCTCGACGGGCAGCGGTCCGCTGCAGTGGATCGCGGGCTACTTCTACCAGGACTTGAGCTCGAATTGGTCGATGTACTCGCTCGCGCCGGAGCTCGCGGGCAACACGAACATCTATGTCGACTTCCAGCCTCAGACCATCATTCAAAACGCCTTCTTCGGAGAGCTTTCTTACGAGATCACGCCCGATGTGAAGGCTTCGGTCGGACTGCGCCACTACTCGTACAGCATGGACCAGAGCAACGAGGAGTATGGTGTGTTCACTGTGTATGAAGCACAGGGCAACACCGTTCCATACTACAGCTCGGCCTCGCAACGGGCGAGCGGCACGGATCCGAAGTTCGACCTGTCCTGGAAGATCAGCGAGGACTTCATGGTGTATGCGACGGCGTCGAAGGGCTTCCGCATGGGCGGCGCCAACCAGCCGATTCCGGTCGCCTATGCTACGCCCGCGAATATTGCTGCAAACTCGGTGCTGACCGGCAACGAGTGCGCTCTGCAGGGCAAGATCCTCGGGACCGCGACCTGCAGTCCGACCATCCTGCTGCAGGCGCCCTCGACCTTCGCGTCCGACTCGGTCTGGAGCGAGGAGATCGGCGAGAAGGCAACCCTGCTTGATCGGCGCCTCGAGCTCAACACCGCCGTGTATCACGAGACCTGGACCAACCCACAGATCGCGACCAACCTCGCGGGTTTCGGCATCACGGTGAACGGGGCGAATGCGACGATCTGGGGCGCCGAGTCGGAGCTTCGTGCGTTGCTAGGGGCGGGTTTCGAGCTGTCTGCGAACGTCGGCTACACGCATGCGACATTCGACACCGACAGCGCGATCACCGGCTTCCAGGGCGGCATGAACATTCCGGACACACCGCAGTTCACGGGTGCACTGGTGCTGCTGTCGCGCCAACAGATAGGCAACAACCTCGAAGCGGTTGGATCGATCGAATATGACTACGTCGGCAGCCGTACCGATGCGCCGTATGGCGAGACGCTCACGCTGTTGAACGTCAATTCATCTGTGATCCACTTGCCGGACTACGGGCTCGTCAATCTGCGCTATGGGGTGCATAGCGATCACTGGAACGTGACCGCATTTGCGAGCAACTTGCTCAACAAGGAGGTCCTGCTTGATCCGCAGCCGCAGATCAACTTGCAGACGGCCGCCTTCACCCGGTACACGATCAACCAGCCTCGCACGGCCGGCATCGATATTTCGTACCACTTCGGTCGCTAATGCGTCGCCTTGCGACCAGGGCTTTGCCGCCAAGCCCTGGTCGCGAGATCGCAGCGGAATAGTCCGCCGACGATATCTTGCAGCTGGGACCGATTCAGATCAGGGCTTCTTCGAGGCTTCGGTTTCTATCGCCCTCGCGATCTTGACTGCGGTTTCAGCGATTTCCAATATTCTGGATGCTGACAGCCCGGCGAACTTGTCGTAGTGAGCCGCCGCCATTGCGCCGGCGACGCTCGCGGCCGCCTGGATGAGCTGTGCTTGTTCCATTGAAAATGCCTCGTGAAGTGTAGATTTGACTCGATGGTGGAGCGAACTCACCGGTGTACGGCGAGCGCTGCCCCGCGATGCGACGATTGAGCGACGGTGGTGATCGTCCAACGACACCAAACAACGTTGACCTAGGGCCGGCACCGAACCAGCTAAGTATAGAGCCATCGACAGGGTGCTGGCGCGGTGCTGAGTCGCGTTGTTCAGATCGGGGCCGGCCCAAGAGACGATCGCCACGTGAAGCCGGTCAGCGTTCGATAGGGGCAAGATCCGGCCAATTCTTCGCGAACGCGCAGTTGGGCCTGTAAACTCAAAGCCTTGCAATGCTCCGCTCATGCAAGGATCTGCCAGATCATGGTTGGTACCCAACACCTTCGCTGCGTCGCACTTCTGATGCTGTTTACCGGCATCACGGGGGCAAACGCGTCGGAAAGTGATTCCGATGCGATCGCGCGGGCCGTCGCCGCCAACACGGTCAAGGATTACGCGGCCTCGATTGCCATCTTTCGCAATCTCGTAGATCAGGGAAACGCCGCGGCTCCGGCCATGCTGGGCCTGATGTATTGGGCCGGCGCTGGGGTGCAGCGCGACCATCGCTATGCCTGTGACCTCTATGCCTTGGCCGAGCAGAGAGGCGACCCCAAAGGGACGGAGCTGCTTGCCGACTGCTTCTTCAAGGGCGACGGCCGCGATCAGGATTACGCACAGTCGGCAGTCCTCTACGGGCGTGCTTCCGAGCGCGGTGAGGCCATCGCCGATTGCGCGCTCGGCAACCAATATCTGCACGGCCTCGGCGTCGTGCAGAACCAGGCGAAAGCTGCGGTGCTATGTCGCCATAGTGCCGATCGCGGCGTCGCCGACGCACAAACCGACTTGGGTCAAATGTATTTGCTGGGAGAAGGCGTCGAGCGAAATTTTCCCGAGGCGGCAAGTTGGTTCCAAAAGGCCGTGGCGCAAGGCCAAGCGAACGCGGCGCTGATGCTCGGAAAAATGTTGTGGAACGGTGATGGCGTGGATCGCGATCACGAACAGGCGGCGAAAATGTGGCGCGTAGCGGCCGAGCATGGAAACCCCGCCGCCCCGGGGCTATTGGCCAAGTACTATTTCGCGGCCGCAATCATTCCGGCGGAGAAGCGGCCCTTGGCCGAGCCGGGTTCGCGGGCGGTCTACTGGGGGATCATAGCGACGCGCGTCGATCCGGATTCTACTGCGCGCGCCGCGAGCCAGAAGCTCGTCGATATGCTGATGGCCGCGGCGCCGGACTTGAAACCGACGGTCGACGCGATGCTCGCCGCAGCGGTGCCGCCAAGTTTCTAGGAGCAGGCGGGCAATTCGCAGCGGCCCGCAGGCAAACTCATTCCTCGTCTGGGTCCCGGTACTCTTTCGGCAAGTGATGCGCGATACCCTTGTGGCAGTCGATGCAAGTCTGTCCGTCGGTCTGCGCCTTCATGTGCTTTTGATAGATGGTTTGCTTCTGAATGTCACCGCTCATAGCATCAAAACTGTGGCAATTGCGGCATTCGCGCGAGCCACTGGCCTCCATGCGCGCCCATTCATCGGTTGCCAGGCGCATCCGATTGGCTTCGAATTTCTCGCGGGTGTCGATTCTGCCGGTCAGTTTTGCCCATATCTCGAGCGAAGCCTTGCTCTTGCGGATCAATTTATGCGTCCAATCGTGCGGAACATGACAATCCGAGCAGATCGCACGCACGCCCGTGCGATTGGTGTAGTGAATGGTCTTTTTGTATTCCTGGTAGACGTTGTCGCGCATTTCATGACACGAAATGCAGAACTCGAGCTTGTTCGTCGCCTCGAGACCCGTGTTGAAGCCGCCCCAGAAAATGATGCCGAGCACGAAGAACAGCGAGGCAATACCGAGAAAGGAATATTTCACGCTCGGCCGTCGAAGCACGCGCCAGCAGCGTTTGAGGGCGCCGGGCTCTTTGGCCGCGTCAGGCTTGGGGCTATCTTCACTCATGTTCTGCAGGTCCTTTGAGGCGATCGTGCACGGTTCTCGCGATGTCTATCGAAAGCTGTACCGATAGGCGGCAAAGATCGCGTTCATCTCGTAGCTTGGTGATTGCTGATTGGTTGGCAGCAGCGTCGCGGGCGTGTATCCATATTGATAGGCGTTATAGAGGTAATCATCCGACGACAAGTGCTCGTAGATGTACCCCACGATGATTTTGCCGCCACGGCCTGTGGCGCCGAGGTCGTAACTGCCGTTCAGCCGCAAGCGATACGTGCTGTTCTTGACCGTTGGCGGTGCACCGCAGGTCTCGTAGTAGATCGAACTGCAGGTATTGCCTTCGAGATCCGCGCCTGCGAATGGCAAGGTGTTGTAGGTAGAGTTCCCGATCGAATAGCTCACGTCGACGGAAAGATCCAGCTTGCCGCCGAACAGCCCATCCTGCTTTGCGCTGCCGCCGATCGTGGTATCGGATTCGTCGAACTGGTTGGTCCAGGTCTCGCCGGCGGTGCCGCTCAATCCGGTCGCCGAGGCATTGGCGGCGGTGATTTTGAACAGATTCGTGAGCTTGCGTGATGAGTCCTGGAAAGTCGCGTAAAACGACACGGAGCGCCGATCGGAGAATGCGAACGTCGAGTCGAAGTTGACGATCGACGCATGGCTGTCCTGCACACCGTAGACCAAATCGCTGTACTGATCCTCGGTGTAGCGCGCATTCAAGGTCACTGAGAGCTTCTCGCCGGGTTGCCAATTGGCGCCTGCCTTGATGATCTGCTCGTGGCGCGATGCTTCGAAGAACGACATGAAGCCGACCACCTCGTAGCCTTCGGCGCCTGCTCCAGAGCCGGCCGGGTTGTCGACGGCCTGCATCGGGTTGTAGAAGGTCGCGCTCGCATCGGCCTTGCGCCATGAGTACACGTAGCCGGCATTGAGGTTCAAGCTGTCGGTCGCCCTGAATCGGTAGGCGAGGGTGGTCTTGTCTTCCTTGGTGTCTGGCACCTCGGCGCAGGTTGCGGCCGTATATGCCGCCCAACCACCGGTTGCCGCCGCATCGAGGCTGCCTTGCGCGTTGTTCGCAGCAGCGTTGTTGCACCAGCGCTTGGTGTCGACGTATTCGAAGGTCGCGTTCAAGTGCTGCCGAGTAGAAAAATGATAATCCGCGCTGAGTTCCGCTTGAGTCTTTTTGTTGCTCATCGGCGCGTTGATCGAGGTTTCAGTCTGGGTGGCGGCTTCGTTCACGGTGTTGAACGTGTACGGGTTCGATGGCGTGTAGTTGTCCCGCTCATTGAATTTCAGCCCAGCGGCGAGCGTCAAAGGCCGCCAGGATTGATTGATGAGCTTGAGGTCGAAGTGCTCGATATCGACGACACCATGAAGCGAGTCCTCGGGCACGCCCAGCGGATTCAAACCAATATTGCCGGTATTCGCGTATCCCGCATTTTGCTCGCTGCGCCCATAGGAAAATCCTCCGGTCAGTTTGGTGGTCGGCGAGAACGCGTATCCGCCTGTCAAGTTGGCCTGATTGAACAGATTGGTCGGCAGCGTGCTGATCGCGTCGGTCGGGAACGCGGACAAGGTGCCGGTCGCGACCGTCGCCGGTGACTTGATGAACGGATTGTTGAACGACACGTCGTCGTAGGTATCGTGGAAATATGACAGGTAATAGCTAGCGGTCGCATATCCTTTGGTGCCCTGCCAATTGAGCGCGGCTTTCGCCGTGTCGGTCGCGTAGTCGGTGGGAGTCGCGATCACCATCGGCGTCTGACCGGCCCACGTGTACGTCGAACCGCGGGGATAGTTGACCTGGTCACCCGCGACACCAAGGAGCTTGGCGCCGTCCTGCGCAAGGTGGTTGTAGTCCATCTTCACATCCCAATTGGCGCCGAAGTGATAGCCGGCGGTCAGCGATGTGTTCTTGCGGTCGGAGTAAATATCCTCAGTCTGAAAAGCGCTCAACTGTTGTGCGGTCAGATCATTGGTGCCGGGCGCGGTCTTGAAGCCGGTGGGCTTGTAGCCGGTATTGATGACGCCAAAATCCGCGGGCAGTGTAAAATTATTGGCGCCGATCGCGCCTTGGAATGGCGTTTGGTAGGTGCTGGCGAGTTCGTGCCGCAATTCATCGTAGCCAAAGCCGAAATTCCACAGCCCCTGATCGCTGACCGCGGCGTTGAGCGATCCGGCCGTCGTGCCGAGATCCGTGCCATTGAGGCTATAGCGCATGGTGCCGGTGCCGGGTCCGTATGCGTTGCCTCCGGCAAGCCCGAGAGCGCCGATGAAGGTCGAGCCCTGTTTGTTCAGTCCGTTGTACTCGCCGAATTTGTCCGAGGCGTTCGAGTTGTAATTGTCGCCGGCCTCGACGAAATTCGTCGGCAGCGTAAGTGCCTTGACGTCGTCGTCGCCGCTTGAGTCCTGCGCCATCGCAAATGGCGGCGCGACGATCGTCGCGACGAGTGCGCCGCGCACGGCCAAGGAAACCAGCTTCAAAGAGAATTGACGGTTCCGAACTTTCATTGTTTGTATCTCCTTCGCTCAGCGGTGCAGGAATGCGCCGGCAGGGTCATTCGAACCATGAACCATCGCATGACAGTTCATGCAAGCGCGCGCCGCTGCCTGAGTGCTCGGGAACAACAGTCCCGTATTGGCGGCATTCTTCGGCGAAAGGCCGCCCTGAAAACCGGCGGCATTGGGGCCGACCGCATTCTTGGAATTGTGCGGACCGTCGTGACAGTCCTGGCACAGAAATGGCGGCCGCGACTTCAGCAGCGGTGTGATGTTCGAGCCGTGCGGCGTATGGCAGTTGGTGCAGTCTTCGACCGCCGGTTGATGCTCCCAGAGAAATGGGCCGCGCTTGTCCGCATGGCATTGCCAGCAGGTCTCATTGACCGTGTTCATCTTCAGCAGTTTCGGCCCGGCGGCACCATGTGGATTGTGGCAGTCCGAGCACACCATCTTGCCGGCGTCGATCGGATGCGTCGAAATCTTGAGTGTGTCGGCCCTCTGCTCCTTGTGGCAGGTGAAACATTTGTCCTGCTGCGTGCCTCGTGCCAGCAACGGATCGGCCGGCGCGTGAATGGTGTGGCAGCTGTTGCAGGCCATGCCGTTGGTCTGGTGTTGGCCGCCATCCCAGCGCGTTCGATTCGTGCCTTTGTGGCAAGTCAGGCACTGCGAAGCGCGTGTCTTGTCGTCGGTTACCGCGTATGTGCCCTTGTTGAACACCACATCGGGCGGCGCGCGACCGGGGTAATTCGGGTCTCCCTTCAGATGCTTTTCGCTCTCGCCGTGGCAAGATTGACAGCTCGGCGTGCGCGCATCGCCCCGGACCCCGTGTTTGGTCTGATAAATCGAGAGGATTGGCTTGGTCTCGCTCTCGTCGTGGCAGCGAGTGCAGATTTGATCGCGCTTCAACGCCTCATCAGCCGTGTCCGTCGGCGACGCCCACAGGGGCTTGGCAAGGCCCAGGCCGATCATCAGTACTGCCGCGATCAGCCATTTTCCGATTGTTCTCATGACGCTCGCTCTCCCTCAAAAAATGCGCTCGGCCAGATCGCGCTGATCGCGTCAGCACTTCGATCTGGGTTCGCTCAAAGTCGTGGCGCGACTACTGCGCCAAGATCCACTGGACCAGGTTCTTGATTTGCGCCATATCGTTCGGGGGATCCGTCTTGACGATCTTGTGATCCTCCTCATGGCCGTCCGGAAACTTGGCTTTCTCTCCCGAGGTGATGTGGTGGATCAATTTGGCCTCGGCATCGGGGTTGCCTTTGAGCTGTTCCGCAACCTTGTGATAGGCGGGGCCATCCTTGTCCTTGGTGACGGAGTGGCACTTGAAGCAATTGTTCGCGCGTGCAAGCTCGCGAGCGGCGGTCTCGTCGGCTGCGCCGGCGGCCGACGCATACAAAAGGGCGGCGATAGCGATCGTCGGAGCGATCATCGCGATTCGAGATATCGAGGCCATTGTTTGATCTCCTTCGAACGAAGTGCCGGCACCGACCTACAGTGCCGACGGATTTGCGGATCGGCACGCTAGCATGGCGGGCGATTTTGCAGCGTCAGGAAAAACCCGTACTCACCTGGGCATTACCCCAGAGCGCATATGCACGCGGCGTGACAACGCGGAATGTATTGTTGATTGAATCTCGCGAGATGGTGTTGCGCATCGTTCTCATCGCGCGCCCATGACCTCTTCGGCAATTACTTATTCTTTGATTTGGGCAACGGCGTAGATTCGACGCCGAAGTGCTGGACGGCGAAATGGCGATGGTCGCGGTGCTTCAGTGCAGTCCGCAATGTTGATTTCGTCTGGAGATTGAGTGGTGCCTAAACATATTCGACGTCTGCTTGCGATTCTTGGGATTTTTGCGTTGTTGTTCGTGGCCGGAAAAATGTATTTCCCGCCGAAATCGTTCGGCGTATATGGCCACTATCCGGCCGCGTCGGTCAAAGAAATCGCGGACGCGACGCCCACTTATCTGACTCCCGCTTCCTTCGCGGCGGACTACCCGAAGCAGTACGAGACCTGGTCCAGCGGCATACACAAGGTCGTGAAGTGTCAGATTTGTCACACGAGCGTCGGCGCAAGACCGGCGATGGCGTCACTGGCAGGTGCCACTGCCGCTTCGACTTCGGCGCTGCTGCCGACCGCCGGCGAGCCCTTGAAGCTGTGCGTCAAGTGCCATGAGAAAATCGCGGGGCGTCCCGACTATATGCCGCAGATCGATGTTGAGAGTCACTCGAAAGGGCAGGAATGTACGGCTTGCCACAATCCGCATTCACCATTGTTTTCGAGCGCAGGCGAGCCGATCACCGCCGCGGGCGGTGCCGGCGCAGTGGACGTCGCCGCCGGAAAGAAGCTGTCCTCGACGTGCGCCGGCTGCCATGGCGCTGAAGGCGTCAGCGCGGTTGCGATGTTTCCGAACCTCGCCTGTCAGAAGCAGCCGTATCTGGTTGGGGCGCTCACGGAATATCAAAGCGGCAAACGCGCCAATCCGATCATGGGCGGTGTCGCAAAGGGTTTGAGCGCGGCCGACATCCAGAATGTCGCCGCCTATTTTTCAGGCATGTCCTGCCGCTAGAAAGCAGCATTGAACGAGTATGGTCACGAGACGAAAGAAGGCGAACCGATGAGCGAAACCAAATTATGCAAGAGCCAAGCGGGCCGCCGCGGCTTTATTTCCCTGCTCGGGAAGATGTGTGCAACGACGGCCGTGTGCTCCGGAGTCGGCACCGTCGCGCTGCAGAGCCTGGCGACCGCCGCGGCGTCGGCGTCGGCGGCAACGTCCGCCAAACCGGAGTTCCCGGCAACGGGGCCCGTGCCCGAATATGACTGGACCAAGCACCGTTGGGCCTTCGGCGTCGATTCGACGCGTTGCATCGGCTGCCTGCGCTGCGTCGAGGCCTGCAAGGTCGAGAACAAAGTGCCGTTCAATCCTCAGGACTTCCGGACTTGGGTGGAGCGTTACGTATACCTCGAGGGCGAGGATAAGCCGCGCGTCGACACGCAGTGCGATCCCGTGAATGTCGCGGCGGCGGAGTCGCCACAGGATTATCGATTCAGCAATCGCTACCGCGACCAGAAGGTGACCAAATCCTTCTTCGTGCCGAAGCTCTGTAACCACTGCGAAAACCCGGCCTGCGTGCAAGTCTGTCCGGTGGGCGCCACCTACAAGACGCCGGACGGCGTCGTGCTCATCGATGAGAAATATTGCATCGGCTGCCGGTACTGCGTGCAGGCCTGTCCCTATGGCGCACGTTATTTCAACGAAGAGACGCAAACCACCGACAAATGCACTTGGTGCTATCACCGCATCACGAAAGGCTTGAAGCCGGCCTGCGTCGATGTATGCCCGGTGCAAGCCCGCGTGTTCGGCGATCTCAATGATCCCCAAAGCGATATCAGCTTGTTCATCCGCAGCCATCAAATCAGCGTCCTCAAGCCGTGGACCGGCAACGGACCGCACGTGTTCTACAACGGAATCGACGGCGAGGTGTCGTGATGGGCGCATTCATGCAGATTGCCGATTACATCGTGTCGCCCTATATCGGTTACGTGTATCCCAATGAGACCGTACTGCCGTGGGGCGTCCTGATCGTCGTCTATCCCTACATCACGGGCCTGGTCGCCGGCGCGTTCATTGTCTCGAGTCTCTACCATACGTTTCACATGCAGAGTTTCAAGCCGGTTGCGCGTTTGGCCTTGCTGTCGGCGTTGGCATTCTTGAGCTTCGCGCCGGTCGCACTGCTGTCGCATCTCGGTCATCCGGAACGGTCGGTCGAAGCCATTTGGACCGCGCACTGGACCTCGGCGTTCGCGGCCTTCGCATATGTCGCCGGTTTCTACGCAATCCTGCTCGTTCTGGAGATTTGGTTCGCGTTCCGAGTCGATATCGTTGCGATGTCACAAACATCCAAGGGCGCGCTGCAGCGCCTCTATCGGATTCTGACGTTGGGCTCGACAGACGTTTCTGAGAACGCACTTGCCTACGACCGCCAATGGACCAAGGTGCTGGCGGCCGTCGGGATCGCGGCCGCGTTCGGATTGCACGGCTACGTCGGCTTCGTGTTCGGCTCGCTGAAGTCGCGTGAATGGTGGTCCTCGGATCTCATGCCGATCATCTTCATTCTTTCGGCCGTGGTCTCCGGTGTCGCCGTGCTCGTACTCGTCTACGTTGTGTCATCGATCGTGCGCAAGACGACGATCGACGAGAATTGCATGGCCGGCTTGGCCCGCGTTCTCTGGGCGTTTTTACTCGTGACGATCGTCATTGAGACGCTCGAATACGTCGAGATGTTCTACCGGCGCCTCGAGGGTATCGAGATGATCAAGCAATTGATCGCCGGTCCGATCAGCACCGGGATTGCGATCCAGGCTCTGTTCTCGCTGTTGCCGTTTGTGGTCGTGACGGTATTGATCGTGCGCAAAGTTGGCGGCAAAGCCTTGATCGGTTGGATGAGCTTTTCGTCGGTGTTGCTCATGAGCGCCGTGCTCGCGATGCGCTGGAATGTGGTGATCGGCGGCCAGGAACTATCGAAGACCGCGAAGGGCGTGCTGACCTATATCCCCGGCCTCTGGGGGCGGGAAGGCGTTGTCTGGGCCGTCACCGTGCTTTGCAGCAGCTTGGTATTTTTGTGGGTTCTGGCTCGTCTGTTGCCGCCGTGGGAGCGAGTCCAAATGTCGGAATGAGGATTAGACCATGCGCAAACTCATCGTCGTAAGGTTCGCATTTGTGGCGCTGCTCGTCATCGGCGCCGGCTGTAGCCGCGAAGTCAGCTTCAATAAGGATGTCTTTCCAATCTTCCAAGAGCGCTGCATGACCTGCCATGCGCCGGGCAGCCCCGGCTGCGTCGCCAGCGGATTCAGTCTGGCGACCTACGACAGCCTCATGAAGGGCACGAAGTTTGGTGCGATGATCATTCCCGGCAGTAGCATGGATAGCAATTTATTGAGGCTGGTCAAACATCAGGCCGACCCATCAATCGCGATGCCGCGGAGTCAGACGCCTGGGAAGCCGTCGGAATGGCTCAAGCCCGAGCAGATCAGCCTGATCGAGACTTGGATCAATCAAGGCGCGAAGAACAACTGAGTTTCGTGGGCCCGCGCCCTGCATTCTGCAGACCGTGTGCGGCGTAGGACATCCGACGACAGTCTTATGCGCAAACGGTGCGTAGCAATCGGGTGATTCCTCCCTATCAACAACAAAATGCTTGCGGCGAGAATGCGCGATCGGCAATTCCCTTGCCTATCGAATCAGGAGATCAGAATGAAAGCCGCATCGAGTTTGTTGATTATGGTCGCGATCCTGTCCGGTTGCGGCAGTAACCCGCCGGCACCGGCAACGACTACCGTGATCGTTCCGCCGAGTTCGGGCACAACGACGGTCGTTGTACCGCAACAGGCCGGAACCGTCGTTGTTTGCCGAGATGGAACGAATCCTCCCTGTCGTTAAGTAATTGCAAGTTCGGCGCGCCGAATTCGCATCCGTCTGCTCAGCCACTGTTCGATAGCGTACAGACGTTCAGCACGAGGCTGCCATAGGATTTATCAAAGTTTTTGGAGGAACAAACCATGATCATCAACTGGCGGCGGACTGCACTATCGGCATTACTTTGCCTGTTTCTACCGGCGTTGAGCATGGCGCAGGTGGGTATCAATATTTCCGTCAATTTGGCGCCCCCGGAGCTGCCCGTCTATGAACAGCCCGCGATTCCGGACGACGGCTACTTGTGGACACCCGGTTACTGGGCGTGGGGCGACGACGAGCAGGATTATTACTGGGTCCCGGGGACCTGGGTTCTCGCGCCACAACCCGGATATCTTTGGACGCCCGGCTATTGGGGCAGCGACGGCGGTGCGTTTGTGTGGAACCAAGGCTACTGGGGCGAACAAATCGGCTTTTATGGCGGCGTGAACTAC
Source organism: Steroidobacteraceae bacterium (assembly GCA_049517075.1). Taxonomy (GTDB): domain Bacteria; phylum Pseudomonadota; class Gammaproteobacteria; order Steroidobacterales; family Steroidobacteraceae; genus Bog-1198. The sequence goes on from JBEKSM010000026.1 coordinate 23,213, forward strand.
GGCTATGGCTACGGCGGCAGCGGATTCCAAGGCGGCTACTGGCAAAATGGACACATCTTCTACAACCGATCGGTCATGAACGTCGGCACGGTGCATATCACCAATGTCTACAACAAGACCATCGTCGAGAACGTCAACGTCACACATGTGAGCTACAACGGCGGCAGCGGCGGAGTTCACGCGCAAGCGTCCGCCGGCGAATTGGCCGCGGCGCATGCGCCGCACCTGCCGCCCACCGCGGGTCAGCAGCAACAGGTGCAAGCCGCGCACAGCAACCCTGCCTTGCGCGCAAGCGCGAATCACGGAAACCCGCCGATCGCTGCGACGGCGAAGCCCGGCGTTTTTTCAGGCGCGGGGGTCGTTGCGGCAAAAGGCGGCGGCAAAGTCAACGAGGCGGCGGTGGGCAAGGAGCCTGCGGGCAGCAAGCCTGTGCCGACTGCCCACACGGCTGCGCCTATCGAGCGTAAGGCCGAGCCCGCTGAACACAAGGTTGCGCCGGTCGTGCACAACGCAGCGCCGGTCGAGCACAAGACAGAGCCTGCGGAACGCAAGGTAGAGCCGGCAGAGCGCAAAGTCGCGCCGGTCGCACACACGGCAGCGCCGGTCGAGCACAAGACGGAACCGGTGGAGCGCAAGGCGGAGCCGGCAGAACCCAAAGTCGCGCCGGTCGCGCGCACTGCTGCGCCGGCGGAGCGCAAAGTCGCGCCGGTCACGCACACGGCGGCACCGGTCGAACATAAGGCTGAACCGGAAGAGCGTAAGCCAGAATCCGGACATCCCTGAGCGGCCAAGCGCCGCGCTCCGCCGCGGCGAGCGTGACTCCTAAGAAGAAGAGTTCACCTCGCCGCTTAACCCCGCGCTACGTCGCGCGGGCGGGGCTCGATCGAGCTTTCCGGTACTCGTGGACGAATTGCTGAGCGATTGAATTGCGCATCGTGTGCCGGCACTCAAAATGCTATATAGGCGCATGCACGCGATACCAAGAATTCGGCGCGAGTACCGGAGCGCATCGCCGGCGCGGCTGTCCACGAGGCCGCGTCGTTTTGCGCTCCTTGTTGCACTCGCGCTCGCAGGATTTGCGCTACGTGCGCTTGCCGACGATGCAACGCCGGACAAGAGCGACTACACGCTGTTCGACCCGACGCCCGACGCCGATCTGCGCAGCTTCAATACGGATCGACCGCCGAAGGCCAACAGTCCCTATACCGTCGATGCCGGCCACTTTCAGTACGAGTCGGACATTGCGGTAATCAGCTATGCCGATACCAACGGTGTCAAAGCGCAGCAATGGACCGTAATCGATCCGACGCTCAAACTCGGCTTGACCGATACGATCGACGCGGAGTTGCAGGTCACCCCCTATGAGTCGCTCGTGGCCAAGAGTGCCGCGCAAACGACGAGCATCTCGGGGGTCGGGGATATGTTTGCGCGCTTGAAGATCAATGTGCTCGGCGATGATCACGGCCCCGTCGCGGTCGCACTATTGCCTTATCTGAAGCTACCGACCGCAGAGAACGGTCTCGGCAACGGCCGCGCCGAAGGCGGCCTGATCTTGCCGATCAGCTTGAGTATGCCGCACGATTTCACCGTGATCGTGATGCCGGAAGGCGACTATTTGAAGGACGACGCGGGGCCGGGCTACCACCTTGCATTCGATTTTCTGGTCAACGTAAGCCACGCGCTCGACAAGCGCTGGACGGTTTATACGGAGGTGTTCACGAGGCAGTCGTTCGAGTCGCAGGACCGGCCGATCTACACCTTCGACGCAGCGTTGACCTATGCATTGACCCCCAATTGGCAGCTTGATTTCGGCGGCAACTTCGGTCTCACCGACGCGGCGCCACGGGCTCAGCTATATATGGGCCTCTCGCAACGATTTTGACATGCAACGTGTCGCACCCAAGCGCCGGCAACCGGCGCGAGTGTTGCTTCAAGACCCGGCGGCGATCGCGTTGGGCCCGCTGCCGGTCGACACGGTGCCGATGAAGCTCAGCGCGCCGCCCACGCCGATCGTGTATTGCGAGATCGTCGAGTCATTGAAGTTCACGACGTAGACATACCGGCCGCTCGGGTCGATCGTGATGAACCATGGGCCACTGCCCGCCGCGATCGTGCCGATCGCAGCCAACGCACCGCCGGCGCCGATCGAAAACTCGGAAACCGTGCCGCCGCACCAGTTCTCGACATAGACGTAGCGGCTCGAGGGGTCGATAGCGACCGTTTCAGGGCAGCTGCCGGTCGCAATCGTGCCGATCGGGCTCAGCGCTCCGCCGGCGCCGATCGTATATTCCGAGACCGTGTTGTCATTCCAGTTCGCGACGTAGGCATAGTGATCGCTGGCGTCGATCGCGACGTATTGCGGCGAGCTGCCGGTCGCTACCGTGCCCACGGCATTGAGTACGCCGCCTGCGCCGATCGCGTACTCCGAGACGCTGGCGCCGTTTTCATTGGCCACGTAGACGTAGTGATCCGTCGGGTCGACGTTGACCGAGATCGGGCTGCTTCCGGCCGCAACGGTGCCCAAGGCACTGAGCACACCGCCCGCGCCGACTGCATACTGCGACACCGTGCCATCACCCAAATTGGCGGTATAGGCGTAACGGCCGCTCGGATCGACGGCGATCGACGCCGGTGAATTGCCGCTCGCGATCGTCCCGATCGGGCTCAGTGTGCCGCCGGATCCGATCGCGTACTGCGAGACGGTGTTTCCACTCCAGTTCGCGACATAGACGGTGCCGCCGACCGGATCGATCGCGATCGCATTCGGCTCGCTGCCGGCACCGACGGTACCGATCGCGGTCAGCGCGCCGCCGGCGCCGATCACGTATTCCGAGACCGAGTTGGCGTTTTGGTTCGTCGCGTAGGTGTACTGCGGGTCTGCTGTCACGGTCAAGGTCACGAGGGGCGAGGAGATTGCGCCCACCGACGCGCTGACCGATGTCGACCCGACGCCGACGCCGCTCGCGAGTCCGTTGGAGCCAAGCGCATTACTGATCGAAGCGATCGTCGAGTCGGAAGAATTCCAGGTCGCCGCGGCGGTCAGATTTTGTGTCGAGTTGTCGGTATAGGTTCCGGATGCGGTGAACGCCAAGGTCGTGCCGTTCAGGATGCTCGGAGCGGCGGGCGTAACGGCGATCGAGACGAGTGTAGCGGGCGTGACCGTGAATCCCGTCGATCCGGATATGCTGCCGAGAGTCGCGGTGATGGTCAGTGAACCCTGCGCGACCGCGCAGGCCAATCCGTTGGAGCCCGTTGCATTGCTGATCGTCGCCACGCCGGTGTTCGACGAACTCCAGTTGACCGCGAGCGTCAGCGGTTGCGTCGAGTTATCGGTATAGGTGCCGATCGCGGCGAATTGTTGATTCGTGCCGTTCGCGATGCTCGTATTCGCGGGTATGACGGCGATCGACACGAGCGTCGCGGGTGTGACGGTCAGGCCCGCAGACCCGGAGATGCTGCCGAGCGATGCGCCGACCGTCGCCGATCCCTGGCCGAGCGCGCTCGCTAGGCCGTTCGAACCGGAGGCGTTGCTGATCGATGCGATCGCGAGGTTGGATGATCCCCAGGCGACCGAGCTCGTGAGGTCGCTGGTCGAGTTATCCGTATAGGTGCCGATCGCGGTGAATTGCTGGCTGGTGCCGTCGGCAATGCTGGGGCTCGGCGGTGTGACTGCGATCGAGACGAGCAGTGCAGGCGTGACCGTCATGCCGGTCGTGCCGGAGACACTGCCGAGCGAAGCGCTGATGGTCGCCGATCCCTGGACGAGCGCGGTCGCGAGCCCGTTGGAGCCGGCCGCATTACTGATCGCAGCGATGCTCGAGTTCGACGATCCCCAGCTTACCGAGGTCGTCAGGTTTTGCGTGGAATTGTCCGTGTAGGTCCCGGTCGCGACGAACTGGGTTGCCAGTCCGCTAGGCGTATTCGGGTTCGCCGGCGTCACGCCTATCGACACCAGGGCCGCCGGGGTCACGGTCAATCCGGTCGAGCCCGCGACCACGCCGAGTGCTGCGGTGATCGTCATCGACCCTTGGGCGAGCGCCGTCGCAAGCCCGTTGGAACCCGACGCATTGCTGATCGCAGCAAGGCCCGTATTCGACGTCGACCAAGTCACCGACGTCGTGAGGTTTTGCGTGGAATTGTCGGTGTAGGTCCCGATTGCAACGAACTGTTGGCTCGTGCCGTTGGCGATGCTGGGATTTGCGGGCGTGACGGCGAGCGACACCAGCGTCGCGGGAGTCACCGCCAATAGCGTGGTGCCCGAGATGCTGCCGCTCGATGCACTGATCGTGGTCGAGCCAGGGCCGATCGCGGTCGCGAGTCCGATCGAGCCCGGCGCGTTGCTGACTGATGCCACGGTCGGCGCGGACGAGGTCCACACCGCGACAGCCGTGAGGTCTTGCGTCGAATTGTCCGTATAGACGCCGGTCGCGATCAACTGCCTGGTGAGACCGGACGCAATGCTCGGATTCGAAGGCGTGACGCCGATCGACACGAGCGTCGCCGCGGTAACGGTCAAATTCGTCGAACCGGTGACTGTGCCCAAAGTTGCGGTGATGCTCGCCGAACCTGGACTGAGTGCGCTCGCGAGTCCTTCGTAACCCACGGCATTGCTGACCGGCGCGAATGACGGCGCGGACGAACTCCAAATCACGCTGGCTGTGAGGTTCTGCATCGTGTGATCTGTGTAGGTCCCGATCGCCGTGAGCTGGGACTTCAATCCGCTCGCGATACTGGGATTGGCCGGCGTCACGCCGATCGACACGAGCGTCGCCGCAGTCACGGTCAGGCTCGTCGATCCCGTGATGCCGCCGAGCGTTGCCGTGACCGATGCGGATCCGGGGCTCAACGCCGTCACCGTTCCCATCGTGCCGCTGTTGTTGCCGACCGCGGCTATCGACGGAGCCGAGGAACTCCAGCTCACCAGGCTCGTGATGTCATGCGTCGAATTGTCGGTGTAAACACCGGTCGCGTGCATCGCAGCGGTCAGACCGGCGGCGATGCTTGGACTCGCCGGCGTCACGCCGATCGACACCAGGGTCGCAGCGGTCACGCTCAATATGGTCGATCCTGCAGTGCCGCCGAGTGTCGCCGAGATCGTCGCCGACCCCGGGCTCAAACCCGAGGCCACTCCGTTCGTGCCCATCGTGTTGCTGACCGCGGCAATCGCAGGCGCGGAGGAACTCCAGTTGACCAAATTCGAGAGATCCTGCGCCGAGTTGTCGCTGTAAGCGCCGATCGCCTTGAGCGCGGCGGTCGTGCCGCTCGCGATGCTCGGGTTCGCCGGCGTCACGCCGATCGACACCAGGCTCGCGGGAGTCACAGCGAGCGTCGTCGATCCCGACAATCGCCCCATGACTGCCGTCACCGTCGTCGCGCCCGGACTGATCGCTCGCGCAACGCCCGCCGCATCGATCGAGGCGATCGATGCGTTGGCCGAGATCCAGGTCACCTGCGACGACAGCACTTGCTTCGTGCCATCACTGTAGATGCCCGTCGCCGAGAACTGATTGGTCATGCCCATCGGCACCTGGCTATCCGGGGGGCCGACTGCGATCGAGGTGAGCGCCGGGGGCGTCGAGGACGGCGACTCATACGATGCAGACGACCAGCCGCAGCCCGTCAGAACGGCCGCGATGCCGAGCAGCACGAGCGCGGTTAACTTATTGAATCCATTGCAATCGGCGCCTCTGGAGCGCCTTACACATGGGAGTATCATTCATTGACTCCACGAGCGGCTACCCTTGCACTGCTTCATTGCAGGCGCGAAAAGTGTAGGGGATTCCCTTAGGGCCAATCCGTGATCTGCCCGACAGCGGCGGATGCCGACTGCGAGCAGCGGTTCACTGTCTTGTGCGAAGAAACGACAACGCGGGCGAATGCCGCGAGCCGCTACCGTGGTGATGTCAAATGGCGCTGCCTGCAGATCCCGCGCGAACTGCGATCGCCGCTCAGAAATGCGCGCGCATTCCGACATTCACATAATTGGATCCGCCGCTGACACCGTTGATGAGGCCGTAGATGCCCGATCGGTGTTGGTTGCGAATGAATGCTTCCCATCTCGAATGATCATTCGGAGCGAAGGTCCATTCGAATACGTCGAGATTCAAGAAGCGCGAGGTTCGGTCGTGCGTGGTGTCGGAAGCCTCGACTGCAGAAAGTCCGGTCGTATAGGACACGCCGGTGGGCCCCCAGCGCATGTTCGTATAGAGGAACTTGTTCCAGGGAAACCACTTCCAGCGAAGCTCGGGTAGCGCTCCCAGCTCGAGGTTGTTGCCTTTCCCGACGAGATCCCCGACCGATAAATCGAGTTCGAAGTCGACCGGCAGCAGCGGCAAGTGCGCGATCTTGTAGACCGCGTTAGCGCCGATCATGTAGTCGCGCGCCCAGTCGTTTCTGACGCGCCACGGTTCAACCTCGATGATGATCAGGCGGCCGTGGTTATAGACGCCCGCGAAGCCGCCGAAACTCCAATTGCTGATGTCCGAGGCCGAGAGCCAGGTGATCTGCTTCGGTGGATCCCAAACCGGCAACCATGCCGGCGGGGGGCCCGAATCGTCGGACGGCGCAGCTGCTTCGGATCGTGGCTCATCGGCGGCGCAAACGCTGGAAATCGAGATGATCAGCGTCCCGAGCACTCCGAACAGACTTCGAACGCAGCGGCGAGGGTCAGGCAATTGGAATCTCATGACGACTGGCAATCGACGCTGGCTTCTGACAACGCTTGACACCCTCGGGTTCAATCAGCGTCGGCGACTTGGCCATACCACAGGGACCCGCGTGCCGATGCCTAGCTTGCCGTGAGCATCATCGCCAAGCCGAAATTGATTTTGTTGGGGTCGGTCTGATTGGCCGCCTCGCCGGTGACGCCGATCAGCACTTGTGCCGGCGTGACCGTGGTATCGAGAATGCCCAGGCCCGTGAATGGAATGCCGTTCAAGACCGCCTCGGTGCAACTCGCGTAGCTCAAGGCAATTTGGTAGACGTCTTTTGTGGGGTAATTTACGGTCACCTGACCCGTCAGGACACAGCCGGTCGCACTGTTGGTACCACTGATCGCGCCGGTCGCAGAAATCGCGATCGTCGAGCCGTCCGACGGGCCGTTGGGCTCGGAAACCGTATAACTGCCCGCGATCGAGCCCAATGACGAAGGCTTTGCGTAGAGCGAGTTGTAGGTCAAAGTCCAAATATTGTCAGTCGTCATGCTATCGATCGTCGTGAAATTCCAATTGGCATCGATCGAACTGCGAGTGACGACCGTTCCGCCGAATGTGCCGAGGCCGAAATTCGTACCATCCGCGAATGTTGTGCCGATTTGGGCGTAGCCGTCGAGCGTGCCTGCGAGCGTGGCCTCGGAAATGATCAATGTGCCGGAGAACAGCGTACCGTCGGATCGTAGGAATTCGGATTGCCCGGCCGCATTGATGAAGCCGGTGAGGGAAAGTCCATTCTGGTCGGTGCCCATCCAAATCCCCTCGGGATCCGCGGTTGCCGTTGCCGTGGAAATTGACGAGCTGCTGTGGTGGCAGGCCGCCGCGGCCATGCCGAAGGCCAACACCACGAAACTACGACATAGATGACTGTACCGACGCATGGACTCTCCATTTTGTTGAGGTTTAGGAGCCGGCACGGTCGGAAAGGTTCCCGGCGGGTAGCCTTTCAACGCATCGCTCCTGCTGAGGACTTCCTTACAAAAGGCTAGCCGCGGCGGCGGCATTGTAGCGCGATTTGCAGGCTCGTCTTTCGCCTTATCAAAACCCCACAATCACGCGAGTGACAGCCAAAACGGACCGCGATATGCTGAGGCGAGGCGAGGGTCACGGCGAGGCGCGCGATGCTTGCACAATGTAGCCGGTATGTGGCTGTTCTAGCGATTTCGATACCGCTGGTTGGCGCGGCCGTGCCGGTTGTCGCTGCGCAATCGTCGGTCTTCGGACCGGGCAGCCCAGCCGCCGCCGCAGCGGAGTCCGCTGAAGATGCCGACGCGGCCGACGACTCTGTGCGTACATTCCGTGTGATGGTTCGCGGTCTGCTCGATCAGGGGCGTTTCGCGGATCTCGATGCGCTTGCCGATCAATTGCGTAGCCAGCGTCTGCGCTTTACCGGGGGCGCGTGGCGCCTGCACGTGCTTTACGCCACGCTCAGTACCCCGGGATCGGAAACGGCGACCGATGCCGAATGGCGTGCGCAAATCTCCATGTTGGTGCAATGGCTCCAAGCGAATCCGACTTCCGCGACGGCACCCGTGGCATTGGCTCAGACCTATGTGCGTTTTGCATGGAAGGCGCGCGGTCATGGCTATTCCGATACGGTTACGCCGGAGGGTCAGGCACTGTTTATTGATCGCATGGAATCGGCGCGCAGCGTGCTCGAGGCCTCGACGACCAGCAGACTCTGTCCCCAGTGGTATCGGCAGATGCAGGCCGTTGCATTGGCACAGGGATGGGACCACGCGCGCTACGCGGCGTTGTCGGAACAGGGCTTCGCGAACGAACCCGGCTATTACTACTTCGCGTTGGCCGAACTCAACTATCTGCTGCCCAAATGGTTCGGTAAGCCGGGAGAAGCGCGCGCCTACGCCGAACAGATCGCCGACACGGTTGGCGATGCGGACGGTGACGCGGTGTATTTTTCAATGGCGGCGGCAACCAATTGCTGCGTGCGGACGGAGGTCGCGGATTTGTCTTGGGCGCGCATTCAGCGCGGCTTTTCGATCGTCGAACAGCGCTATGGATCCACCAATCGGCAACGCAACGTGATGGCTTATTTGGCGCTGCGCGCGGCCGATGCGCAGGCGGCGCAGCGCTTCTTTGCGAGAATCAGCGGCGATTGGAACCGTTCGGTGTGGAAGACCAAAGCCCTGTTTGATGCGAGCCGCAGCGGACACGCCGTTGGTCGAACCCAGCCGCTGCAACCCGATATGGCAGCGACGATCAGCGCCGGCGCGATTGACTGAATCGCACAAGGCGCATCGCGCTGCGCACCTGCAGTTCGTCGCAACGCGCCATCGGTAGCTCAACCCAGGGTTCAAGGATTGCGGGTTCGCGCCGACTGACGGTTCAGGGCCACCCGCGTTCCGCGGCTTGCGGCTACCTGCGAACTGGCTCACAAAATCCCCACTTAAGAGCGCGTCCCGCGCCGCGTTTGCCGTATTGCAGAGCGAAATATGTGATCTGCACCCGCTCAGGATTGCGCTGATTCCATGACTCTACAGTTTGTCGCATTTGGAACTCAAGAGAGGGTCGATCAAGGCCATGGCGTTGCATACCCGAATCTTCGCAGCGTCGCGCAATTTGACGGAGCGAAGCGATGTCTAATGCTGCTCGAATCCAGGTGCCGGTCAGCCCACCGACCGTCGAAGAGCCGGCACCGCAGGCTCCGCGCGGCCCCAAGAATTGGATCTTCCTGGTCACGCAGGACGAGGAACTTTGGCCGCTCGTCGGTACCGCGTTGGACGGTGACCTGACGCTCAAGCAGGTCGACTCGACCGACGAGCTGCTGAACACGACGCCCACCGGCGAGGCCGCGGTCGTGCTTTGGGATGCGCGCGACTGCGCGGATCGAACCGGTGCTCTTGCGCAGCTGCAACGTCATTCAACCAATTTCGCAATTGTCGTGCTCGATGGCGCCGCCAACACCGAGGCGTGGCGGATGCCCGCGCAGCAGCGTCAAATCGTCTCCCTCGTCGGTATTCCGCTCAAAGGCATGCAGCTGTCCGAGGCCCTCGCGAGCGCGCGTGCGGAACTCGCCGGCCGACGTGAAGCGCCGGTCGAGAACCCGGTGGTCCCGGACGAAGTCGCGCCCGCGCGACCGCAATGGAAGCGCTACGGAATGTTCGGCGCAGCTGCGCTCGTGGCGGCCTGCGCGGTCGCTTATCTTGTTCTGCGGCCATCGACGCCGGCGGGCGGACCCGCGGTCGCGCTGGTTCCCAAGGCGCCGGCCGCCGGCACCCCCGCAGCAGCGACGGGTGAAGCGACGAGTGCGGACGCCCAAACCGCGGCAAACGACCAAAGGATCGACGCACTGATCGACATGGCGCGACACGCGATGGCGGACCGTCATTTCATAGACCCGATCAGCGGCAATGCGTTGGCGTATTACCAAGAAGTGCTGGTCTTCGATCCAACCAACGGCGAGGCGCACGAGGGCATGGCCCGCATCGCGCAGATCCTGGTCTCGCGCGTTCAATCGGACTTGGACGATCAAAAATATGACCTCGCACTGCAGGCCTTGGAAACCGCGCGAACGATCAATCCCGGCGACCCGGCGCTGTCGGATCTCGACGCGCGCATTGCGACGTTGCGCTCCGAACTCGGGCCGGCGCAAATTCAAGCGGCGCTCAACGCCAAGAATTTCGATCGGGCAGCGCAACTACTCGACGACGCGGCGCGCGCCAAATCGCTGAGCCCCGCGAAACTGGGCCAATTGCGCGACGAATTGCGCCAGCACCGTGCGGAATCCGATTCCGAACACCTGCTCAAGCTGATCGATACACGTTTGCAGCAGGACCACCTGCTCGAGCCGCCGCGCGACAGCGCGGCCTTCTACCTGCAGCAGGCGCGCGAAGCGGGCATCAGCGCGGCCGACCTCGAGCAGCAGACGCAGGAATTCAGCAAGAGATTGTTATCGGCGGCGCGCACCGCACTCGATCAACATCGCTACGGTGACGCCGACCGCGAACTCGCCGAGGCTCGCAGCGAGAATGTGGCGCCGGCAGCCCAGATAGCGAGCCTTCAGCACGATCTGGCCGCCGCGCGCGAACAGCAGGCGCATGAGAAATCCGCGCAAGCGCAGCTGCTGGATCTCGCGAAGACGCGTCTCGCCCAAGGAAGTCTCGTCGAGCCCGATGGCGACAGCGCGCTCTCCTATGTGACTCAATTGCGTTCCGCCGATCCGAAAGACGACAGCGTGACCGCGCTCGCAAGCGCAGTGCGCACCGCGATCGCGGGACGCGCTCGAACCGCACTCGATTCGGGCGATGTGGTCAAGGCCGCGTCGCTCACCGCGGCCGCCGCGAGGCTCGGCGGCGGACCCGATCTCGACGCGCTCAACGACAAGATTGCGCAAGAACAGGCAAGCCAGAAGCCGGTCATCCAGAAGATCCCCGGCATCTCGGCCAACACTTTGGTCGCGGTCAAGCCCTTGCGGCCCGAATACCCTGCTTCGGCATTGAGCCGCGGAACGGAAGGCTGGGTAGACCTGGCGTTCACCGTGACCAGCGACGGCAAGGTCGCGGACGTTACGGTCATCGATTCCAGTCCGAAAGATACATTCGATACGGCGGCGATGAGCGCTGCCTATCGCGTGCGCTACAAGCCGGTGGTCAAGGATGGTCACGCGATTACGGTGACGACGCAGCTTCGCGTCGTATTTCGAATGAGCAAATAAGGCGCGTGCAGCAATGACTCCGATAGCCGATAACGCAGCATTCACCGAAACGACGACGCTCGGACGGCGCAACCGGGCGACGCAACTGTGTCTCGTGGTGCATGACGATCTCGAGCTGCGCCTGAAACTCGCGAGCTTGGTGCGCCGCAGTGCCGTCAAGCTCGATGCAGATACGATCACGCGCGCCGGTTTCGATGCGCTATCGGTCGAGCGTCTGCGTTCTTACGCTGCGGTGCTGTTGATCGTCGAATTCATGCGGCGCGAGATCGGGCATGACCCGCTCGCGATCGTCACGCATTTGCGCGCCCAAGCGCCGCGGCTGCCGATCTTCGTGTTTGCCCGCCACGGCGATGAGCGGTGGGCAGCGCGTGCGATCAAGGCCGGCGCCGCGGATTACTGGCCGATACACGCGGTCAATGTCGGCGAATTTACCGTGGCGCTGCAGCCGCTGCTCGCAACCACGGCGAACACGCCTGCTGCAACGCTGCCCGCAAGCGCGGCACCTGCGCCGATCCCGCCAACCGTGACGACCGTTGCGACGATGCCGCCGGCTGCGCCGGTACGCGCTGCGTCGGCGATGCCCGACCACTCGATGCCTGCGGTCGCCGGGTACCGATTGTTGAAAAAGATCGCGCACTCGTCGGGAGCGACGGTCTACCTCGCGCGCAACGAGAAGTTGGGGCAACAAGTCGCGCTCAAGGTCCAGCCGATCAAAGGCCATGCGAGCGTCTCCGAGGAAGATCGTCGCGACTTCGCGCGCGAATGCGAGATCCTAGCGAGTTTGAATCACCGTTCGATTGCCGACGTCATCGATTTCGGCATCACGCCCGAGTATCTGTATCTTGCCCTGGAGTATTTCCCCTGCGGCAGCATGCGTGAACGCTTGAAGAATCCGGTCAGCGAGGCCGACGCCGTCAATTACGCGCGGCAGATCGCCGAGGCATTGCAGGTCGTGCATGCCGCCGGCGTCGTGCATCGGGACTTGAAGCCCTCGAACATCATGCTGACCACCGACAATCGGGTCGTCCTGATCGACTTCGGGTCGGCACGCGGACAACTCGTCGATAACGAACTGTCGCGCTCCGATCTGCAGACGGGCACTCCGTATTATGTGTGCCCCGAGCAAATCGCGGGCAATCATCCCGATCAACGCGCGGATATTTACAGTCTCGGCATCGTATTCTACGAGATGCTGGCGGGCAGTCTGCCGTTCCGCGGCAACACCTTGGCCGATATTCTCAACGCACATCGTAACGCCGCGGCGCCGCCGCTGCCGGCGCCTCTGGCGCGCTATCAGCCGCTCGTCGATCGCCTATTGGCGAAAAATCCGAATGACCGTTACCCGTCCGCCGGTCATTTTCTGGAAGCGTTGCGCGATGCGGGCGGTTCAGCGGCGCTTAGAACCGGCCATGCGGGCCTCACCGGGGCATTCCTGACATGATTTCAATGGTACCTACCAATTTTCTTTCACGGCTGTCGCCGCGCGCTCTCGCAGCCGTGGTCGCAGTACTCGGCCTCGGGATGTTTGCATCGATCTTGTTGCCCGGGTTCGAGATGGCCACGGAGCTTGCCAATACCACGGCCGCGATCAAATTCGTCGCCGAACAGCAGCGCTATCCCGACCTGATCCGCACGTCGCTCGAGAGCGTTCGTGATCGCATCGCAACGCGCGCGTATACGCAGGAGCCGCTCGATCAACTGCGCGACGCGGTGCACAAGCTAGACGATGCGCAGCAAACGATGTTCGCCGCGCAGCCGAGCGGCTGGTTCAGCGCCGCGAGCGGCACGGCAGCATTCGCCCAGGGAGCCGCGGCGAAGCATGCATCGACGTTGCACGGACAGTGGGGGCCGCTCAACCGCGCGCTCGCGCCCGTGGTCCAATTCACCGGCGTCCCGTATCGGGACAGCGAGGCGAGCGGCACGGTGTTGAGCGATAGCGGGCATCAGTTGTCGAACGATCTCAACGCGGCGATCCATTCGGCGCACCATTCCCTGCCGGAGATCGACGCGGAAATCGCGGCGCTCGCGACCGAGTTGCAAACCCGCAATACGCGCTCCGCGACACAGTTGCGGCTCGTCATGCTCGGGGGAATGCTCGGTGCAGCCGTGTTGGTCGCGATCGTCACGGTGCTGTTGACCGCGAGGCGCCGCCAGGCGCTGAGCCTGCATGAAGCACGCCAGCAGACCGAGGACATCCTGAGCACGGTCAAGGAAGGTTTGTTCCTGCTCGATCAAAACTTGGTGATCGGCGCAACGTATTCGCGAGCACTCGAAGATTTGTTCGAACGTACCGACTGTGCGGGACTGACCTTCGATGAATTGTTGAAGGACATCGTCAACGAGAAAACGCTTGCGACAGCGCGCAAGTTCGTATCGATCCTTTGGGCGGAGCGCACCAACGAGAATCTGGTCAAGTCGATCAACCCGCTCGGGCAGGTCGAGATCCGGATCGCGAACGGGCAGGGCGGCGTCGAGACCCGCTACCTGGAGTTCGATTTCCATCGCGTCCGCGTCGAGGGCACGATTCGGCACGTGCTGGTATCGGTATCGGACATTACGGCGCAAGTTGACCTGGCGCGCGAGCTGACCGCGAGCCAGGGCCAGGCCCAGGCTCAGGTCGATACGCTGCTCGGCATCCTGCACGTCGAACCGGCGCAGCTGGCGTCGTTCCTCAGCGATTCCGACGCGGCGATGAAAATGATCAATGCGGTGCTGCGCGAACCGGCGCGCGATGAAGCGGCATTCCGCAAGAAGCTCGACAGCCTGTTCCGTCAGGCACACTCGGTGAAAGGCGAAGCGGCCTCGTTGGGCCTGTCGTCGATCGAAAGTCGGGCCCACGCCTTCGAGGACGACTTGGAGATGCTGCGCGGCAAGGCCGAGCTGTCCGGCAACGATTTCCTGCCGCTCGTGATCAAGCTGGACGATCTGTTGACGCACCTGCATTCGATCAGCGAACTGGTCGCGCGCCTATCGCGCCTGCACGTCAACCAGACCGACGAGTCACACGGGGCCACGATGACGATCGGCGAGACCACCGGCAATCCGAAGAAGCCGAGCGCCGATATCGAGGCGAGTCTGCAGAACCTGGCGCGGCGCGTGGCGGGCGAATCCGACAAGGACGCCGCACTCGAATGCATCGGCTTCGATGGCATACCGGACGGCTATGTCCGCCTCGTCAAGGAGATTTCGGTACAGGCGGTTCGCAACTCGATCGTTCACGGCATCGAAGCGCGCGGCACGCGCACGAAATTCGGCAAATCCGACACCGGCCGGGTGCGGCTCGAATTTCAGGGGACGGCGGACGCCGGCTACAAATTCACGATCGAAGATGACGGACGCGGCTTATCGGCCGAGCGCATCAAGGAAGTCGCCGTTCAACGGGGATTGGTCACTGCCGAGCAGGCGCCGGGTCTGGACGCCAAGCAGATATTCTCGCTGCTGTTTCAGCCGGGATTCTCCACGGTCGAAGGGGTCACCAAGGACGCCGGCAGGGGCGTCGGAATGAACTTGATTTCCGCGCGCGTGCACGAGGCCGGCGGCAGAGTGGGGGTCGCGACGTCCCTGGGTAAATTCACGCGCATCACGCTGTCGCTGCCCGCGTTGGGCAAACGCACGAACACCACCGAGGCCGCTTGATGAACAAGCGGGTCTCCTCGCAATCACCCTTGAAGCTCATGATCGTCGACGACTCGAACATCATACGCCGCCGCATCGAACGTTCTCAGCAGATCGATCGATTGGAAGTCGTCGGCGCCGCAAGCAACGGACGCGAGGCGGTCGAGTTGTTTCGCCGTACACAGCCGGACGTCGTCACGATGGATTTGACGATGCCGGAGATGGACGGGATCGAGTGCGTGCAGCAATTGGTCGCGATCAACTCCAAGGTGCTCATACTGGTGGTCTCGGCACTCGCCGACAAGGCGACGGCGGTCGAGGCCATCGAGAAAGGCGCGAACGGTTTCCTCTGCAAGCCGTTCACCGATCGCCAACTGAATGACGCCTTCCTCGAGCTGTTGTCGGACACCTGATATGCTCAAAGAAGCGGAAATCCGAACATTCATAGAAGGCACGACGAACTACTTCGAGAGTTCGGCGCGCCAGACCGCAAGCGTCGGCTCGCCATACCTGGTGACCGACGGCAAGCCCGGCGCGTACGAATATACCGGCATCATTTCGATCTCGGGCGCACGCAAGGGCATCGTCTATTTTTCCGCGCCGCGCGGCATGCTCACGGTGCTGCTGATGCGCATGCAGGAAACCGACACGAGCGATGCCAATATCATGGATCTGGTCGGCGAGGTCGCCAATACCATCTCCGGCAATGCGCGCAAGGATTTCGGACGAAATTTCATCATTTCCGTGCCGACGATCGTTGCGAACGACATCGAGAAGATCACCGCGCCGTTCGCACGTTCGTATGTCATTCCGATCAATTGGCGTACGCACTCCGCCAAGCTGGTCGTCTGTCTGGAGTGACCGGTCCCGCCTGAATTCGCTTGAGCAGATAATTCGCTTGCTTTAGAGTCGCCAGCATCATCCAGGGGGAAGCATGCCAATCAGGCTCGCGGCGATTGCGGTGTTCGGCATGCTTGCATGCCCCGGCATCGCGCTCGCGAGCGCAGGTCCCGTTTGGACGCCGGCCATCGTACCGATCGCCGCTCCCAGGGACCGGGCTTATCCGGGCGAGATTCGCTTGTCGGTCGACGTTTCCGATCCGGAGCGACGCATCGTGCACGTTCGCGAGAGTTTGAGCGGCGTCGATGCGAGTACCGTGCTGCTCTACCCCAAATGGCTTCCCGGCAATCACGGGCCCTTGGGTCCGATCGACCGGCTTGCCGGCCTGAAGATCACGGCCAACGGCACGGCCGTGCGGTGGGCGCGCGATCCCGTCGACGTCTACGCGTTCCATATGCTGCTCGCACCGGGCGATCGATCGATCGACATCGAGTTCGACTACCTGTCGCCGACGAGCGCGCGCGTGGGCGAGCTCGAGATCAGCCGCGAAATCGCGATGCTCGAGTGGAACACGGTCGTGCTGTACCCGGCCGGCTACTACGCACGCCGGATCCCGGTCGATGCGAGCATCACGCTGCCGGCGGAGTGGAAGTGGGGGTCGGCGCTCGAGCAGCAGTCCATGAATGCCGGGCGCACGACCTTCAAACGCGTCGACTTGGAGACGCTCGTCGACAGCCCCGTTTACGCCGGTCGCTACACCGCGCGGCTCGACCTCGATCCCGGCGCCGCAGCGCCCGTGCATCTCGACGTCTTCGCCGATCGCCCGGATCTGCTGACCATGAGCGCGCAGCAACTCGAGGCGCATCGGGCGCTCGTGCAGCAGACCTACCGGCTGTTTCGCTCGCGCCACTATGCGCACTACGACTTTCTGTACTCGCTGAGCGACCAAGTGCAGCAGAAGGGTCTCGAACATCTCGAATCGAGCGAGAACGGCAGCGATCCGGGCGCCTTCATCGAGTGGGATCGGATGGCGTTTCGGCGCAGCTTGCTGCCACACGAATTGAGCCACTCCTGGAACGGCAAATTCCGGCGGCCCGTCGATTTATGGACACCCAACTACAACGTCCCGATGCAGGACAGCCTGCTGTGGATGTACGAAGGTCAGACCCAGTATTGGGGCGAGGTGCTCGCGGCGCGCTCCGGATTGTGGACCAAACAGCAAGCGCTCGATCAGCTTGCTTTGACTTCAGCTTATTACGACGTCGAGACCGGCGATCACTGGCGCACGCTGCAAGACACGACCAATGACCCGATCATCAATCCTCCGCGGCGACCGATGCCCTGGCGCGACTGGCAGCGGTTCGAGGACTATTACGCCGAGGGGCAGTTGATCTGGCTCGACGTGGATACCCTGATACGCGAGCGCTCTCAGGGCAAGCGATCCCTCGACGACTTCGCGAAGGCATTTTTCGGCATTGAGGACGGCAGCTCTTACACCGTCACGTACACGTTCGCGGATGTCGTTGCGGCGCTTGGCGCGGTCGAACCCTATGACTGGGCGACATTCTTGCGCGAGCGGCTCGATGCGATCGCGAAGCCGGCGCCGCTCGATGGCCTGCGACGCGGCGGCTACAAGTTGATCTATACCGACGAGCCCAGCGACTTTCAAAGGACCGGCGACGAGAAGCGCAAACATCTCAACTTGATCTTCTCAATCGGCGCCGAAATCGACAACAAAGATGGTTCCGTCGTGATATCCATGTGGGATAGTCCCGCATTCAAGGCCAAGCTCACCGAAGGGGCGCAGATTCTCAGCGTCAATGGCGCCGCCTACAGCGCCGAGGGACTCAAGGATGCGATCCTCGAGTCGAAGAGCAATCCGGCGCCGATACAGTTGATTCTGAAAACCGGGGAGCGCTACCTCGTCACGAGTCTCGACTATCACGGTGGTCCGCGCTATCCGCACCTCGAGCGAGACGCCTCGCAGCCGGCGCGGCTCGACGATATCTTGGCGGCGCGCAAATGAGTTTCGATCCCGCGCTTGCGCTGCACGCGCCGCAGGCGCTGCCCGCGCAGTCCTGCTATTGAGCGTTGCGCCGTGATCGCATTCGCGCCTCGATCCGTGCGATCAAGGCGTTCGCGGCCGGCGCCGCCGGCGCCCGCGCGGCGCGCATTCGCGGCAGGCGATCGAGGCCCGCCAAGGCCTTGCGCGTGTAATCGTAGCCCAGTTCGATCGAACGATCGAAAGCCTGCCAGTTGAGCAGGTCGATGTCATCGAGCGGCGGTTTGAGGATCAGATCGGCGAGCCCGCGCTGAGCGGCCTCATTGGATGCACCGCCGACCATCCCCGAGCGCATGAGGATTTGAAAGATGTTGATGCGCCTCGAGCCCCGGCGGGTTCGTGAGAACAGGCGCCACAGCGGAGGCTGTTCGGCCGCATCGTAGTCCGGCGTAAACGGCCGATCGGCTCCGGCGTCGCTGCCGATCACGAAGCCCGGCGCATGACTCTTCATGATGTCGACGGGGAGATTGTTGATCGCCGCGCCGTCGACCAGAACGGCCTCGTCGGCGAATACCGGCGGCAGCACGCCGGGAATCGCGACTGCGGCGCGCAGCGCGTTGCGCAGTTTGCCGCTGCGGTGTTCCATCACTCGTCCGGTGGTCAAATTTGCGCTCACGCAAAAGAACGGCAGGCGCAGGTCCTCGATCGTGATTTCGCCGAATTCCCGCTGTAGCAGCCGCGAAACCTTGGCGCCGCGCGTCAGTGCGACGAACGGAAACGTGTAGTCATTGACCGGGTTGGTGTCGACGAAGCTCCTGCGATAGCGAACTTGCATTTCCGTGTCGCTCCACCCGAGCGCCGCGCCGGCCGCCATGATTGCACCGATGCTCGCACCGCCGACGAAATCGATCGGCACACGCGCCTCGCGCATGGCGCGAATCACACCGATGTGCGCGAAGCCGCGTGCACCGCCGCCAGAGAGTACGAGACCGACGCCACGATGCGACAGCAGGCGCGCGACGCGTTCGATGTCGCTGTCGTCGACGATATGATGATGGTAGCTCGCGTCGGTTGCGGCGATCCAGCGGGAGGCGGCGCCTTGCATGAAGGTGCCGCCGTGCAGCAACGCGAGCTCCATGCGAACGCGCGACAGACGCGCGACGTCGGTCACTGCGGTCGGCCATGGTCGCGGGTCGTCACGCACGTTGGCGGCCAACAGCAGCATGTCGGCCTGCCGGCAGCACTGGCGCGTCCAAGCCGATGAGGAGGTGTCGGCGAGGTACACGACGAACTCGTTGTTTTCTTCGATGTGATTGAACCAGCCCACGGTGTGCGAACTCGCGCGGACATCCCAGACGAATTCCGTGCGGCCTGAATGGCCGAGTTCTTCGACCAGTTGCATCGCCAAGGTCGCCGTGTCGGTTTCCGGACTGTTGGGCACGATGGCGAAGATGCGCGCGCGCGGAGCGAAGACTTGGCGCCGATTGCTCTGATGGAGCCTGCGTGCGCACATGCGCGCAACCGCGAGGGAGAAAAGCGGCGAGCGGTTCGCGATCGCATCGACGAGCGGCTTTCCGAACCACAGCATCTCGCTATCGCGGATAGCGATGACCTGGGCGCTGTGGTCGACCGCGAGCAGCCAGCTCATCTCGCCGACGAGTTCGCCGCTGCTGACGTGCGCCGTCCATGGCGCTCCTACCGAACTTCTGACGCCGAGCCGGCCTGCGATTACAAGGTATAGGCCGTCCGGAGTCGTACCCGCATCGAACAGCGTGGTGCCGGCGGGTAATGAGAATTGTACCGCGCCGGCCGCGAGAGCGGCGAGCGCAGGTGAATCGACCTCCGACAGGGCCGAGCAGGCTCTGAGGCTGTCGATCGCACGGCGCTCTTCCAGCGCCGCGCTCGTCTCTTCTTCGTTCTGAGCCATCCGTGCCTTGACGGCGAATATGCCGCGTTGATTGCCACCGTTCAAGCGGCCAAGCTATCCCCTAGCTTGAGTCGGGAATGTGAACCGGCGCACGGTCTCACGCATGTCGCGCTGCGGATTGCGACGCACACCCGGACGCACATCGCGCTCGGCGATTATTTCCCTTCGCTTGCCCGTTCGGCGCTGCAGGCCCATTGCAAATTCGTCTCGGCCAGGGTGCCGGGTACGATCGGGGTCCAGGGCGCCTGCTTCGGATCAGCCTGTTCGGTTTGCGCGTTCCCCTTGATGTTATTGGCGGAATAATAGATCACCAGGACCGGCCGGGCCTGCACCTTGGTGCAGTCGTAGTCGATCTTTTGCACGATGCTGAGATACGCATCTCCACTGGGGTCCAACTGCGGTTCAGCGAACTCCTGGCGCAGCCAGACGCTCACGATCTTGCCGGAGCGCTTCATCTGGTGCGTGGTCGAAAAAGATGCCCAGGATCCATCGTCGGCGACCGTGCGGAATTCCCAGCCGCCCGAGGTCAACGGGTCGAGCGTCTTTACCCAGGCCATCGGGTTGGCCTGGCGGGCCGCCCGCTCTTTCTCCAATTGCGCGGCCCTAATTTTTTGATCGGCCAAGGCTTGGGCGCGCTGCGCGTCCCAGGCCTTTTGGTCGTCCGGCGTTTGCGCTGCGCATGCCAGCGCGACCAGCAATGCGGCGCTGCCGAGCGCCGCGGCCATGATCTGTCGAAGGACGGTCCGCATCTTCTAGTACCCCCTGTCTCGGTGCGATTCTACGCGGGTCGCCGCTCGCGTCGCAGCGTATTGTCAGGGCTCGGCCAACGTGCAGGTCGAATCCAAGAGCCGTTCCGTTCCAGGGCCCGTGCCCGCGAGCAGGACGAATCCGGGCCCTGCCGGCAACGTGATGCCGGCGACCAGCAACGAATAATCGCCCATTGCATCCTTGGCGCCGGCGAGTCCGGCTGCGAGCAGTTTGACCGGATCGGCGCTTCCCAAGTTCTCGCCGACGACCCGTCTTGCGAACAAGCGCCAGCCCGGCACCTCGATCGGGTTCCAGTCGTCGGTGAGCCGCGGCGCGCTCGCCTGCAAAGAGTCGTGAATCAGCGGCTGGAGGCATTCGACATGGATGTGCAGCTGATCCTGGCTGCGTGCCCGCTGCGAGTTCACCGCCATGCCGATCAGATCCCGCGCGAGGCGTCGGCCCGCGGCCTCGGCGAGCTCGGTGCGCGCACCCCAGGCGGCATCGAAGTAATTGACGGTCGCTGGATCCAACAGCGCAGGGCTCTCGATGCCGCTGATGGTGCGCGTCGGAATCACCAGCAGATGCGCGCCGCCCTTGCGATCGGCAAGCACAGCATAACCGTTTAATTCGCTCTGCCCAGCCGGTAAGACCACTCGGAGGCAGGGACTCGCACTGTGCGACTGCTGCCAATGCACGAGACATTGCTGATCGACGATCTCGCGCAGCGCCTCGCGATTCTCGGCTGCGGCGGAGGTCCCCCACAGGCTCGCGACCACGAGCGCTGCCGTCCGCAACTTTCTGCAGCGCAAGACCGCCATGTCGCTTGTCTCCTTGCGGCCTCGGGAACCGATGTCGATCACAAGAATACGCCGCGGCCGGCGGTACTCGATGATAGTATTTTGACCGTATCGCGCGTCGACCGTTTCATCCCAAGAATAACGAAGTAAAGCAGATGCAAAAATCATTGACCGACCGGCTCATCGAGAAACGCTCGATCGATTATATTCCGATCGCCGAACGGCATGGAAAGGTCTGGCATCTTTGGCCGGTCTGGTTCTCGGGCGACGCCCATCTTGCAACCGTAGCGGCCGGCGTCGTCGGGGTCTCGCTCGGCGGCAATCTCGCGTGGATGGCGATCGCGGTCGTGTTGGGAAGCGCCTTCGGCACGTTTTTCATGGCGTTTCATTCGACGCAGGGGCCGCAGCTGGGTCTGCCGCAAATGATTCAATCGCGGCCACAATTTGGTTTCGTAGGCGCCTTGCTCGTTTGGGGCGTGGCTTTGATCGCCTATATCGGCTTCAACGCCTTTAACCAAATCCTGGCGGCGCAAACCGTGCAGTCGCTGTACGGCGGCGAGGAAACGACGGCCATGCTCGTCTTCACCGCGGTGTCGGTCGCCCTGGCGATCATCGGCTACGATCTGATCCATATCGCGCAGCGCTGGGTCGCCTACGTGTTGATCGTCGCGCTGCTCGTGTTTTCTGTCGCGGTTGCAATCGAGGGGCATTTTTCCGCCGAACAATTGACCCTCGGGAATTTTCAAGCCGTGCCCTTCCTCGCGCAATTTTTCGCGGCAGCTTCCTACCAGATCGCCTGGTCGATCTACGTGTCCGATTATTCACGCTACCTGCCGCGCGACGTCGGCGTCGGCGCCTCGTTCTGGTGGACCTATCTCGGCGCTTTCGTCGGCGGTGCGTGGACGATGCTCGTCGGCACGGTCGCCGCGGCCTTGTATCCCAAGCTCGAGATCGCGGCGGCGTTGCGTGCAGCCGCGGATTCGGTGCTTCCGGGATTCGGCAAGCCGCTGCTGGTCTGCTCGCTGCTTGGATTGGCGACGATCACATCGCTGAATTTCTATGGCGCATCCTTGACTCTATTGAGCGTCGCCGATTCGCTGCGACCGAGTCGGCTGACGCTCGCCAAACGCATCTTGACGCTGCTCGTCTCGGCGATCGTGGCGACCACGCTTGCGTTGAGGTCGTCACACGACTTCATCGACAAATTCGGCGCGTTTCTCTCGATGCTGCTGTATCTGTTCACACCTTGGACCGCAATCAACCTCGTCGATTTCTACGTCGTGCGCAAGGGCCACTATTCGGTCCGAGAGATCTTCAACCCGAACGGCATGTATGGTCGTTGGAATTGGCGCGGCTTGACCGCCTACGGCGTCGGCTTCGTCGCGATGATTCCTTTTTTCAGCACCGAGCTCTATACGGGGCCGATTGCCAAGGCGCTCGACGGCGCCGATCTCGCGATGCTCGTTGGCCTGCCGGTCTCCTCGATCGTCTACTTGTGGGCCTGCCGGTCGATGGATTTGGACTCCGATCGCCGGCTCGCCTATACCGCGGATATTGGACTCGATCCCGACGCCGGCCCGGCAACCGACGTTGCCGGGCTCAGGGGCTCCTCTTAGTCGCGTCCGGCTCGTCGAGAAATGCTTGGACCGTGGTCGCGACGAGCTCGGGTTTCTCCCACATCGGATTGTGGCCCAGGCCCTTGAAGATTTTGACTTGCGCGGCGGGCAGCGCCGCGCGCAGCGTTTGCCGAAGGCTCACGTCCATGATCGGATCCTCGCTGCCCCAAATCAGCAATGTCGGGGCTTTGAGGCGCGAGAGCCTGCTCTGCAGTTCCGCGTAATCGGTCTGCGCCGAGAGGCCCTGATCGAGTACCGCGAGCCAGACCCGCAAGGGAATCGCAGCGGCGTCTTGACGCTCGCGCCGCAAGAAATCCTCATTGACGGGCGTCGGCGAACTCCACCATTCGATCATGAACGGCGAATCGGCCTCGATCGGCTCTTTGAGAGCGCGAATCGAATCGGCGAAGCTCCACTTGGGAGGTGCCGCATGCGGATCCGGGCGATGTCCGCCCATCGATGAGATCAGCACGACGCGCCGCGTCCTCTGCGGCCAAAATTCCGCGAATGTCTGCGCGATGATGCTGCCGAGCGAGTGCCCGACGATATCGGCCTGCGCGACGCCCAAATTGTCGAGCAGGAGTTTGATGTCATAAGCGAAATCGAGCCGCGTATAGCAACATTCGGGCTTGCTCGATTGTCCGTGTCCGCGCAGGTCGACGAGGATCAGGCGGTCATGCTTCGACAGATAGGGAAGCATCGGGACCCAATCGCGTGCGCTGTCGGTATATCCGTGGATCAGCACGATGGGGAATCCGGCCGGATCCCCCATGTCGATGAAACCGAGCGTCACGCCGTTCGAAAGGGCGACCGTCTTTTTCATTGCGTCGAATGCATTCAGATCGATTTGCAAGGGCGGAGCTCCACCCGGGGCGGCGGCAGCCAATCGCGCCGGCCACGCGGCCGCGGCAATCCATGCAATCAGCACGATGCCGCAGCAGCGGCGTACGCGCCGTCGCGCGGCGGGCACGAGACTGGCGTGACGCAGGAACATCGCGCGAGATTACTGCAAATGCGGGCCGTTGGGATAGCATGGCGCATCACCGGCACGAGGCTCGACCCGCCATGACCGACGTCACCGGCACGCACAGTTCCAGACCTACGCTTTATTTGGACGATTTAAAAGTCGGCGATCGGTTCACGAGCGCCAAACTGCGCATCGACGCCGACCAAATTCGTCAGTTCGCGCGCCAGTTCGATCCGCAGCCGTTTCATTTGGACGAGGAGGCCGCAAAAGGCAGCTTCTTCGGTGGACTCGTCGCGAGCGGCTGGCATACGGCCGCGATCAGTATGCGCCTGCTCGTCGCGGGCGGACTGCCGCTTGCCGGCGGACTCATCGGCGCATCGACGAGCATCGAGTGGCCCAATCCGACGCGGCCGGGGGACCTGCTTCACGTGGAGTCGGAGATCGTGTCGATTACGCCGTCGCGCTCGCGGCCCGAACGCGGCACGCTGCGGGTGCGTTCGCGCACGCTCAATCAGCGCGACGAGCCCGTACAGATCGCGGAAACGAAAGTGCTGGTGTTCCGCCGCCCGACGCAAGCCTAGAGCTCGCCGCTCAAGCGTTCTTGATGCGCGATACCAGAGCCCGTGTGAATTGGGCGGTCGTACTCTTGCCGCCGAGGTCGCCGGTCTTTGCCTGATCGACGTTGAGCGTCGCGCCGATCGCCACGCGCAGGCGCGTCGCCTTGTCCTGCAAACGGCAATGATCGAGCATCATCGCGGCCGCCAACAGCAGTGCGGTCGGATTCGCGATTCCCTTGCCGGCGATGTCGGGGGCAGACCCGTGCACCGCCTCGAAAATCGCCGCATCCGCGCCGATATTTCCGCCGGGCGTCATGCCGAGTCCGCCGACCAGTCCGGCGACGAGATCCGAGAGAATGTCGCCGAACAAGTTGGTCGTGACCAAAACGTCGAACTGCCACGGGTTCAACACGAGCTTCATCGCGCAGGCATCGATGATCACCGTTTCGAGCAGGAATTTCCCCTTGTACTTGCGCTCGTACAACTCCAGTCCGGTCTCGAGGAAGATGCCGGTCAAAGCCTTCATGATATTGGCCTTGTGCACGATCGTGACCTTCTTCCGGCCGGTCGCGACCGCGTGCGCAAATGCGAATTCGAGCAGCCGGCGGCTTCCCTGACGGGTGTTCACGCCGGTCGCCATCGCCACCGCGTGGGGATCGTCGTCGATTTTGATGTAGTGCTCGTGCCCGATGTACAACCCCTCGAGATTCTCGCGCACCACGACCAGATCGATGTTGTCGAAGCGGCCTCCCGGGACGATCGTGAGCGCGGGGCGCAGGTTGGCGTACAGCTGGAATTCCTCGCGCAGGCGTACGTTCGACGATCGATATCCGCCTCCGGACGGGGTTTCGAGCGGCCCCTTGAGCGCGAGCCTCGTGCGTCGGATGCTCGCCAGCGTGGCGTCCGGGAGCGGATCCCCGGCGGCCTTGACGCCCTCGAGACCCGCGATCTGGCGGTCCCAATCGAACGGCGAACCAAGTGCATCGAGCGCCGCCAAGGTCGCATCGACGATTTCGGGTCCGATACCGTCTCCGGGGATCAGGGTGGCGGGAATGCCGCTGGCGGTCTTATCGTCGGGCGCTTGTGACATGTGATGGACAACTCGCGGCTAGTCGGGGAAAAAGGGCAATCAACGATTAGAATACTCGAACTGGACCGCGTTCCAAACATGCTCCGCATGCCGATTTGAGGAAACCCATCATCGCAGCACCCATGGACTCGGCAGACGTGATCGGCGCCACGCGCCTTTGGCTCGAGCGGGCCGTCATCGGGCTGCACCTCTGCCCGTTCGCCGCGAGCGTGTACGCGGGTGGTCGCGTGCGATTCCAGGTCAGTGAGCAAACCTCGAATCACGGCTTGCTGGAGCAGTTGCGCGCCGAGTTGCTCTGGCTGCAGGCCCAGGATGCCCGCTTGTGGGAGACGACGCTGCTGATTCATCCGTGCGCCTTGACCGACTTCCTCGCCTACAACGATTTTTTGTCCGACTGCGACGCGATGCTCGCCGATCTCGATCTCGAAGGCGAGCTGCAGATCGCGAGCTTTCATCCGCAATACCAGTTCGCCGGGACTCGTCCGGACGACATCGAGAACTATACGAATCGTTCGCCTTTCCCGATGCTGCACTTGTTGCGCGAAGAGAGCATCGAACGAGCGCTCGGCGGGCTGTCCGATGGCGACGAGATTTATCGACGCAACATTCGCACGCTGCGCGGCCTCGGCATCGAGGGGTGGCGGCGGCTTTGGGAAGGCGCCGCTTGAGCGCCGCTGCGCTTGACGGCAGGAAAAGTTTGGCAATATGGGATTAGGACTGACACACTGCAGTGGTCAGGCGATGCCGCACAGGGAGCATGCATGTACTTGAAGCCATCCGAACCGCATACGATCGGCGGCGTCCTCGATGATTCGATCAGGCTCTACCGTGCCTCGTTCAAGAACGTTTGGCTGCTGGCATTTTTGATGGAAATCCCGCTCGCCGCGCAGCGCGTATATTTGGATTCCCTGATGGCCAACGTCAATCAGAGCAATCCGAGGGCAGCGCTCGAAGTATTTCTGACGCCGAACCTGTGGCTGTCCTATCTGTTGGTCATGATCCTGATAATCATTGCGCACATCGCGCTGCTCGCGAGCATCGATTCGGTCGCGCGCAGCGCGCCAATCGGCCTCGGGCCGTCCTTGAGCGCGGGAATGCGTCTGTTTCCGCGCACGCTCGCCTCGGTCGTCGTTTTCATGTTCGCCTTCGTGATGGGATCGCTGTTGCTCGTGGTGCCGGGAATTTTTCTGTTGGGCTCGTGGTGCCTCGCGGTTCCATCGATCGTCGTCGACGATCAAGGAGTCTTCGGTTCTCTCGGAACGAGTTCGCGGCTCACCTGGGGCCATTGGTGGCGAACCGTCACGATCTACAGCGTCATCGGCTTGCTCGTGATCATCGTCGCCGGCGTGGTCGGCGGAATCGTCAGCGCGGTTTTCGTGGGAATCTTCGGACTGCGCAGCCTGCCGGCGATCGCCGCGGCCCAATGCGCGGCGTTCGTGATCGGGGTTCTGCTGATGTCCTTGATCCCGTGCGCGTTGTTGTCGATCTATTACGATCTCAAATTGCGCAAGGAAGGCACGGATTTGGCGCAGCGCGTGCAGGCATTGCCGACCCGGTGATCATGAACGGGTTGCGCGCCAACCGCATGCTTGCGCCGATCGGCTGCGCATTGGTCTCGCTGTGGCTGGACGGCGCCGTGCGCGGCGAACCGCTCGATACCCTCAAGGACTGCGCGCAACACGCGCCGTCGGACCACAAGGGTTTGGACGTTCTCGCGAACGATTGCCCGCAACTCAGTGTTGCGCTCTCGCAGCTCGGCGCCGCGCAATGGCTGGCCAAGGACTGGGCGCGTGCTCTCGATCGCCGGCAGCTCGATGACCTGGGCTTCTTGATTGAGCGCTATCACGGTGTGCCGCCGCAGGGCCCTATCGACGCATCGACCTTGCCGGACATCCTCAAGGGCTTGCGGCAAGCCGAGCTGCCGGCGAACAACAGCCGCTGGGAGGCGTTCAAAACTTGGGCTTCCTCATGGTTGTCGCGTCTTGATCGCAGCCTCGGCGCCTGGTTGGAGCGCTGGCTCAGCCGCATCGGCTCGGCGACCTCGTTTGCCGATCTGCTGCTCTACGGACTGGTCGGCATCGTGCTGATTGCGGCGGCAGTCGTCGTCGTCAACGAGTTGCGCGCGGCCGGACTGCTGCGCCGATCGAGGATTCGCGCGGCGCCGTGCAGTGGCGATCCCGACGCGCCGATTGCCGATGCGCCGCCGCCCGCGATCGGGGATCTGCCGCTCTACGAGCGGCCGGCGCAGCTGCTGCGTCTGCTCGTGCGCCGCCTCACCGAGGCCGGCAGGCTCGATCGCGAGCGTGCGCTCACGCACGATGAGCTCGTTGCGCGCGGCGTCTTCGATGGCGTCGAGCAGCGCGCGGCATTTGGCGCAGTTGCGAACATCGCGGCACGCATCCTCTACGGAGCGCAGCGCCCACCTGCGATGGAAGTCGAGCCGGTGCTCGCGCAGGGCAGCGCACTGCTCGCGCAGATCGCGGCGACGCCGGAGCGTTCTCCGTGAAGGATCGGCTGTTGACGCTCGCGCTGGCCGTGGGTGCGTTGGCGGCTTGCTACCTGTTCTTGTTTCCGAAGCCTGTGGCGCCCAACCCCGCGCTCTCATTGCCGGTGACCACCGACAGCGGACCTCACGGCTATCTGGCAGCCTGGCGATGGCTCAAGACATCGCAGTTACCGGTCAGCGTGTTGCGCAACCGCTATGACCGGCTCACGGATCCCGGATTGGCAGCCCGCGCGAGCGGCAATGTGCTGTTGTCGACGATGCCGTACCAACTGCCGGCGAGCTCCAAGGAGGCGGCACCGCTCAATGCCTGGATCGATCGCGGCAACACGCTCGTCGTCATGGCAGCGCTCGACGATACGCCGGACTGGGCGGCCAGCGGCGGAAAATCCATGGAGGACACCTTGAATCGCGTGATGCGACTCAAGCTGGTCGCGCTGCCCGAGCCGACCGCCACTGCGAACGCAGCGCGGAGTCCGGCTGCCGATGCGACGCCGCCGAAGTCCGCTCAGGCGCCCACGCTGCGCGAGCGCGTGCTGCGGCTCGTCGAACAAACCTCGGCGGTGAAATCGTTGCGCCTCGCGCCCAGCGGCGATCATCCCTTGATGAACGGCGTCGCGTCGATCGCCGCATATTCGGAGTTGCCGGCCGATCGTTGGGCTGCGACGCCGACCGATGCCGGCGCGTTACTCGGCATTGCCGGGCTCGAGCCGGACGGCGATGCGGCCATTTGGCTCAAGCGGCAGGGCAATGGCCAGCTGCTCGTGATCGGCGTCGCCAGTGCATTCTCGAATCGGGCGATCGGTGAAGCCGACAACGCGCGTTTTCTCGCGAACATCATCGCATGGTGCAGAGCGCCGGATGGCACCGTCATTTTCGACGACGCCCATCAGGGCGCGGTCGGCTATTACGATCCGAAAGCGTTCTTCGCCGACCCGCGTCTGCATCGCACGCTTGCCTGGATCTTGGCGCTCTGGTTTGTGTTCGTGCTCGGTGCGCAAACGCTGCGGGTTCAGGATTCACGCTGGCGACCAGTCGACGTGACCGCGTTCGTCGGCGCCTCCGGAGATTTCTTCGCCGGGCTGTTGGCGCCATCGGCGGCCGCCGATCGCTTGTTGTCGAATTTCTTCAATTCGTTGCGCCGCAGGCTCGGCCTTCCGGAGGACGGCGCACCGGTCTGGGAGTGGCTCGCGGCGCAGGCCGGCATTTCCGCGCACGAGCTCGCGGAATCGAGGCGACAGCACACGAAGGCCGCGGCGGGTCAACGCGTCGATTTGGTACGGCTTCAGAACCTTTTGTCTCGAATGCAAGGAGCGATTCAATGAATGAGGCATTAACGGCGTTTGCGCAGCGGCTGCGGTCGGTCCTCGGCGCATCCGTGATCGGCTTGGAGCCGGTCGTGCGGCTCGTGACGATCGCGATCATTGCGCGCGGCCACGTGCTGCTGCAGGGTCCGCCCGGTCTCGGCAAGACGCTGTTCAGCAAGACGCTCGCGGCCGCGTTGGGCGGGATTTACAATCGGGTGCAGGGCACTCCCGATCTGATGCCGTCCGACATCATCGGCGGCCATCTGTTCGATTCGACCAAGGGTGCTTTCGTGTTTCGCCCGGGCCCCTTGTTCTCGGATGTCTTGCTGGTCGACGAAATCAATCGCGCGGGTCCAAAGACCCAATCGGCGCTGCTCGAGGCCATGGAGGAGCGGCAAGTATCGGTCGATCGCAGCACCTATCCGTTACCGGCGGCATTCCTGGTGATCGCGACCCAGAATCCGCACGATTTCGAAGGAACCTATCCCTTGCCCGAATCGCAACTCGATCGCTTCATGCTGCGCATCGACATGAGCTACCCGTCGCGCACCGATGAGGCATCGATACTCGAACACTACGGCCGCTTGCAGCCGCCCACGCCGATCGCGGCCGCGGGACCCGTTACGCAAGCCATGCTCGATGAGGCGCGAGCCTGCGTCGATGCGGTCCACGTCGCGCCGCAGCTGCTCGCGTATGTGCTCGACTTGGCACGCGCCTCGCGCGAACAGCCGCAGCTGAGCTTGGGGCTCTCGACGCGTGGCGCGCTGGCGTTGCTGCGTGCTGCGCGCATCTCGGCGGCGCTGCGCGGATCCGAATTCGTCGCGCCCGATGACGTCAAGGAGATGTTGCCGCCCGTGGTTGCGCACCGCGTCGTGGTGGCGCCCGAGGCGCTGTTGGAGGGAGTCACGGAACAGACGATCGTGCATCGCTTGCTCGAACACGTTGCGGTACCGCGTTGAGCGGCCTCAGTCTGCGGCGCCGTTCACTGCTGCTGGCGATCGTCGCGGTCGTGATCGCGATCGCGGCAGATTGGAGCGGTGCCGCAGAACTCGCCGGATTGTGGGGCATACCTTGCGCATTGCTGCTGTTCGGCCTCGCCTACGAGTCTTGGGTCGTCGCGCGCTGTGGATTGTCGCTCGTGATCGAAGCGCCGCCGCGCTGGTTGCTCGGCAGAAACATCGGGCTGCGGTTCGGATTCTCGCAGGGCTCGGGGCGGGCTCTGAGCATCGAAGTTGCGCCGAGTTCGCCGCCGTTTGTCGACATGTCTCTGTGCGTGACCGCCGTCACGATACCTGCCACGAGCGGCGCGCGGATCGAGCTACACGCGACGCCGTGTCGCCTGGGCACCGCGGCCTGGCCGGCGCAGCGTGTGCGTATCGCGGGACCCTTGGGTCTGGCGTGGTGGCCGCGGGTTTTGAGGCCCGCGTTGCAATCGACGGTCGTTCCTGACCTGCTGCGCAGCGCGAGTGGCGAGGCGGGCGCCGACGCGTTCGGTTCGCGCGACGGCGCTTGCGCTGCCGCGGGCGGCGAGTTTCTGCGTCTTCGGGCCTATCGGGTCGGCGATGCGCCGCGCGTGATCGATTGGCGGGCGACCGCACGCTCGCGGCGCCTGATCAGCCGTGATTTCTCGGAAGACCAGCGCCTCGAGATCGTGATCGTGATCGATGCCGGACGGGGGAGCGGTCTTTGGGCCGGCGAATTGGATCGATTCGGACACTACGTGAACGTCGCGGCGCGCCTGGCTCAATATGCGGCCTCACACGAAGATATGGTTGGGCTCGTGATCTATGCGGCCCGGCCGCTTGCGGCGCTCGCCCCGGCGCGCGGCGCCGCGGCCGTGATGCGCCTGCGGGCACTGCTCGCGGCCTCGAAGGTCGAGATCAGCGAATCCAATGCACTACAGGCCGCGATTCGCGTGCGTTCACTCGTACGCCAACGCAGCCTGGTCGTGCTGTTGACCGATTTGGACGATACGACATCGGCGGGTCAGCTCGTGCAGGCTGTGCGACTGCTGCGCACCAAGCACCTGCCGTTCGTTGCGGCACTGTCGAGTTCCTCTGCCGAGGCACTCGCGCGCGCGCCGGCCCAGGAGTGGCTAGATCCCTACCGGATCCTCGCAGCGCAGGAGTACTGCGCGGGTTTGTACCGCAAGCAGCGCGCGCTGATCGCGCTCGGTGCGCCGACCGTCCTCGCGAGGCCGGAGCAGCTGGAACGTACCGTGCTCGAAAGCTACGAGAATTTTCGCCGTCAGCGGCGTGCCTAGCTGCGTTGCGGCGGCGCCGGGGCAGCCAGCGGTCGGAACAGCTTCCCGCTCAGCAGCAGCAGCATGAATATCCAATAGGCGATACCGATCATGATGCGCACCGGCAGGCCATAGCTTGGATTCGGAGAGATGAAGCCCTCGATCAAACCGCAACCGACGAGCAGCGCCGCACCGACCAGCAAAACCGGCGCGACACGGTGCGTGCAGGCTTGAAACGAATCGCGGCGCGTGCCGCGGTCCGGGCGAATCAGCGACTCTCCGATCGCCGTGCCCGCCGCTCCCGCGAGACAGATCACCGAGAGTTCGACGGGACCATGCGCGATGATGAATTTGAACAGCGCCGGCGCCAGACCATGCTGATGCACAAATGCGAACGCGCTGCCGAGCAACAAGCCGTTGAGCGCGATCAGATAGAACGTTCCCAACCCGAATAAAATCCCGCTGCAAAATGCAAAGACGCTGACGACGATGTTGTTGGTCAGAATCTGCACCGAGAGCACCGAGGAGGGCATGATGTTGACCATGCCCTCGGTCCACAGATGCCCCTGATCGACTTGTTCGATCATGGTGTTGCTTGCGAACAGGCCGATCAGCTCCGGATAGGCCTCGATGAGCCACCAGCCGGCGATCGCGCTCACCACCATCAAGACCGCGATCGCGAAGATCGTCGTGCGCAGCTCGCGCATCGCGGCGGGCACTCGTACGCGCAACAGGTCGACGAGGCCCGCGCGCCCTAGCGGCGGCTTGCGGCTGATCAGTGCGTGCATCTGCGCATAGAGTGTCTCGAGACCCGTCGTCGTGCGGCTGCGCGGTGCGAGTTGGCGTGCGGTCGCGAGATCGCGCGCGAGTGCGCTGTAGGATTCGACCGCATCGAGCGCCTCCGTGAGCGTGGCGCGGTTGCGATTGCGCAGCGCAAATATGTGTTGTGCAAGCTGGCGCCAGGCTGCGGCGCGCGCAGTGAGCCATTCCCGTGTGCCTTGGCTATCGGCCACGGTCCTAGCGACTCGCCGCTTCGCCGGGGCGCAGCAGCCGGCTCAAGCGGCTGCGAAGCTCTGCGTCGCCCGGTGCTGCGCTTGACGCAGCGCGTTCGCTGCCGGTGCCGGCCGGCTCCAAGCGCTCGAGCAGGCTCGCGGCGATCGCACGGCGATTGGGTGATTCGAGCGAATCCCAGCGCTCCAGCAGCTGATCGACGAGTTCCAGCGCATCCAGCGACAGTGGTGAATGGCCCGCGAACGCGCCGACTCGTTCGAGCGATTTCGCCGCGTCGCCGTCTTCCAGGACCAGCAGCGTGCCCGCCGCCATATCGCCGATACGCACGCGATTCGCGGTCACGAAACAGCAGATCAGGCCGACGAGGTAGAAAGCCGGCATGCTGTCGACGATGCGAAACAAATTCCGAATCAGTAGCGCACCCGCGCTCGCGGTTCCTCCCTGGCGCGTCACGATGCGAAGCCCCGCGATGCGCAGCCCGGGCGTGCGGCCGCGTAGCGCGACTTCAATCACCGGATGGTACAAAAAATAGATCGCGAGCGCGGGCAACACGCTCAATAGCCAGTCGTAACTCTTGAACTGCATGCCCAGCTTGAATACCAGCGTCGCAAGCATCAGCCATGCGACCGCCAGCAGCAGCCGCAGATGCCAATCGATGATGAAGGCGTAGCTGCGATTGCCGGGCCCCGCAATGCGCAAGGTCAAATCGACGCCCGTGGCTCCTTGGACGCGTACATGCTCCTCCATCATCGGCCCATCATAGACCAGGAACCTGCGTTCTTGCGGCGCGAAATGCGACCGTATTCTCAGTCGCGGCCAGTTCACGTACACTCGGCAGCCTAAGCCGACCGTGAGACGTCGTGCGAAACCTAAGGGATGATGAGGTCCATCGTGAATTTGCCGGCTGTTCGCGCCGCCGCGGCGTCATTTGCCGGCTGGTCGGTTTGCGTCGGGACGGATTAGAAGGCGAGCATCAGGAGAGTCGTTAGCCCATGAGATTCCATAGATATCGGGCGCTGCCCGCAATGATTTGTGCGTTGTCGGCCGCCTCGATCGCGGGCGCAGCCGAGTTTCCGACGCCGTTGCCGGCCGAGACCATTCCGAGTGTCGTGAGCTTGCCGGCAAAATATCCCGTGAATTGGGCGTTTTTCAATTTCTCGAGCGACCGCATCGAATTGCGCAATGTCGGCAGCGACAGCCGCGAAATCGAGGGCAATCTGCAGGCTCGCGACTCCTCGATGCTGCTGATCTCCTCGATGCGTCCCGAACTCTACGTCGCCGATACGGTATGGTCGCGCGGCACGCGCGGCACACGCACTGATTACATCACCGTCTATGACACTTCGACGCTCAAAGCCGTCGGCGAGATCGTGCTGCCGACGAAGCGCGGCCTGATGACCGCGATGGAAGGCATGTTTGCGTTCACCGACGGGGAGCGCATGGGCTTGGTATTCAATTTCACGCCGGCCTCTTCGGTCACGGTCGTCGATCTGGTCAAGCGCAAGGTGCTCGGCGAGATTGAAATTCCCGGCTGCTCGCTGGTCTATCCGACCGGTCAGCGTGGGTTTTCGACGTTGTGCGCCAGCGGAACGCTGCTGAGCCTGCAGCTCGGCGTCGACGGCAAAGTCACCGGCCGCAGCGAATCGAAGTCGTTCAACGTAATCGACACCGATCCCTTGTTCACGTGGTCGGCAAATCTCGGCGGCGTGCGCTACTTCCCGACGATGCTCGGCTCGGTGCAGCCGATCGACATGAAGACCGATGCGGTGGCGGTGCTGCCGCAATGGTCGCTGCTCGCGCCGGCGGATCAAGCCGGGCATTGGCGGCCGAGCGGCTGGCAGCCGATCGCCGGCGACGGCAACAAGCTGCTCTACGTGTTGATGCAACCCGACGCGCGCGAGGGCAGCTACAAGGATCCGGGCACCGAGGTCTGGGTTTTCGATGCGACGACGAAGACGCGCGTCAAGCGCCTGCGTCTCGCGCGGCCCGGCTCTTCGATCGCCTTGACCCATGCGGCCGATCCTTTGCTGATTGTGCAGAGTGGCGAGCGCGCCGACGTCTATGACTCGAACACCGGCAGTCTGATTCGCAGCCTCAACATGACGGGTTTCCGGACCCGTATCACGATCCAACCCGTGCCCTGATATGCCGGCACCCGCCTCAGTGTCGGCCGTTCTCGAGGGGTTGACCGCCCAATTGGCGCTGTTCCTGGTGCTGTTGTTGTGCGTTTCGGCATTCCACAAGATCCTGTGGAGGGCGCGCGCGCAGCGTGCAACCGCCGATCTGAGCGGATTCGAGTGGCGCGCGGCCGGCGTCGCGCTGTGGCTCGCGATCGCCGCGGAGCTCGGCGCCGCAGGCTTGATGCTCATTCAGACGACGCAAATGGTTGGTGCATTCGCTGCCGCGTGCACTTGGAGTATCTATTTCGCGCTGATCGCGCATGCGATCGGTGCCGGCCGCCGCGAAGTGGATTGCGGTTGCAGTTTCGGCTCGACCCATCGGCCTCTCGACCGCTTTCAGCTGCTGCGCGCGGGAATTCTCGCGGCGTTCGCGTTCGTGATTGCGGCACGCGACGCGGCATCCATGGGCGGCGCACGCGCGCTCTGGCGCCCGGTGCTCGCGGGCTTCGACACCGCCGACGGGGTCACGGTCGTGCTTGCGGCGCTCGCGCTGCTTGCGCTGTATGCGGCGCTCGATCGGGTCATGGCGCTCGGGTTTCTGCGTGCCGGAGAGGTCAAGTGAGCTTCTTGATTGCCTCACAAATCGTGTTGTGGCTTGCCGTGCTCGTGCTCGGTGTCGTCTGCATTGCGCTCGCGCGTCAGGTCGGCGTGCTCCACCAGCGGATCGCGCCGGCCGGCGCACTGTCATTGAAGCAACCGCTCAAGCTCGGTGACCCGGTGCCGCAGTTGGCGCTGCCCACGCTGGACGGCTCTGCGGTGCAGATCGGCGGGGTGCGCGACGGCCGCAGCCAACTCGTGCTGTTCCTATCGCCCGACTGTGCAATTTGCGAAGCGCTGCTGCCCTCGGTGCGCTCGGCTCACTCGGCCGAGCGAAGCTGGTTGGATATCGTGCTCGCGAGCGATGGCGAGGACGGCAAGCACGAGTCGTTCGTGCGCGCCAAAGGTCTCGGCAAGTTTCCTTATGTGATTTCGGAGCAATTGGGTCGCAGCTACGGTGTTTCCAAGCTGCCGTATGCGGTGCTGATCGACGGCAGCGGCAAGCTCACGGCTACCGGGCTCGTCAATACGCGCGAACATTTGGAAAGTTTGTTCGTCGCGCAGGAGCGCGGCGTCAGCAGTATTCAGCAATTCCTCAAGTTAGGCGGCCAGAAGCGAGCATCGTCGGGAGAATAGTGTGGTGCATTTCGATCGATTGACGGAAAGAGTCCTGCGCGGTTTCGCGAGTCGAACCTCGCGCCGCAGTGTGTTCAGTGTGCTCGGTAGCTTCCTCGTCGGGGCCGCCGCATTGCCGCTGTTGCCGGTCGCGCGCGCCGAGGTGCCGGATACCAATGCGGGTGACCCGAATTCCGGTGAGCAGCCGCCGCAATTCAGCGGCAATCCACAGGACCCGGGCGATCAAACTCGCTGCGATTACTGGCGCTATTGCGCGATCGATGGATCCTTGTGCACCTGCTACGGCGGCACGAT
Organism: Steroidobacteraceae bacterium; assembly: GCA_049517075.1. Lineage (GTDB taxonomy): Bacteria > Pseudomonadota > Gammaproteobacteria > Steroidobacterales > Steroidobacteraceae > Bog-1198. Next base: position 59,466 of record JBEKSM010000026.1, read on the forward strand.
CAATTCCTGCCCGCCAGGCACCGAGATGTCGCCGATCACTTGGATCGGTACCTGCCTCAATCCGGCGGACCAGCGCAACTACATCATCTCGTACAACGACTGCTGCGGCGGCGTGCCGTGGGGGCGCTGCAATTGTCAGCGCAACGAGGGAGACCGGCCGGTCGTGCGGCCGCAAATGAACAATGAGGTCACCTGGTGTTTCGGCACCCAGAGCCAGTCGTACACCTGCTCCACGGCGGTCATTCTGGGCGTCGCGACCGGCAGCAAGTAGCGTCATGCCGCATCCGATCGTCCGGGCTTTGAGCATTGTGCTGCTGACAGGCGCCGGCGTTCTGCGCTGCATTGCGGCTCCGCTGCCCGCCGGTGCGACCGTTTTCGCGAATCACTGCGCCGTGTGCCACGGACCCGAGGCCGCGGGGATTCCCGGCAGCTTCCCTTCGCTGCATGAACAAATCGTCGCATTTGCGAAGACGCCGGCGGGACGCGAATATCTCGTGATGGTTCTCACGACCGGCCTCATGGGCGAGTTGCAGGTTGGCGGCAACACCTACCACGGCGTGATGCCGGCACAATCGACCTTGAGCGAACTCGAAGTTGCCGCCGTGCTCAATTACCTCGGCAGTGGCCTCGGCAAGCTCAAGCCCCCGCCGGCGCCGATCGCGGCAAGCGAGGTCGGTGAAATCCGGGCGCGCCATCCGGACAAGTCCCCGCAAAACACGCGTGCGTTGCGGCCGAGTCCGAGCGGGCAATGAACCGAGGCGCCGCCGCACTCGCCGCCGCACTCATCGCGGGATCCGGCGCGGCGCTCGCGGCGAGCGGTGATACGCCGGCGGTCGCCGGGATGGCGCCGGCCGCAGCTGCGGTGGGCGTCGAAAATCCCGATCGCGCCTGGCAGCATTGGACCCTGAACTGCCAGGGGTGTCACCGTCCCGACGGCCATGGCTCGCCGGGTGCTGCGCCGGATATCGCGGGCGCGGTCGCAAAGTTCCTGAGGGTCGGCGGCGGACGCGACTATCTCGGGCGCGTGCCGGGAGTTGCCACATCACCGCTGGCGAACAATGACCTGGCCGAGGTCTTGAATTGGATGCTATGGCGTTTCGACGCGGCCGATATTCCGGCGAACTTCAAGCCCTATACGGCCGATGAGATCGGTCGGCTGCGCGCCCAGCCGCTGCGCACCGAGGCGTCACAGATGCGGCGCGAACTTCTGGCCAAGATGGATCGATCGGCGAGCCACTGAGCCTCGCGCGATGCGCTGCCGGCGGCTCAGGGCTTGCGATTGCGCGAATCGCGGCCGTAGTAATCCGGGTAGTCCGCGCTCAGACCCTTGAAGCGGCGATGAACCCAAAAGTATTGCTCGGGAACACGTCGAATCTGCGCCTCGAGCAGGTGCACGAAGCGCTCGGCGTCGCGGACCGGATCGTCGCTCGGAAAGTTGTCGAACGGCTCGCCGATGACGACGCGGTAACCCGCATTGCCGGGCAGCCGTTCCGGGAAATAGGTGAGTACGGTCGCGCCCGAGATCTGCGCGAGACGCGAAGTGGCGGTCGTGGTTGCGGCGGGGATCCCGAAGAAGTCGACCATGGCGGCGCCCTTGTTCCGATAACTCTGATCCGGCGCATACCAGACGACGCCGTTCTTTCGCAGTACTCGAATCATCGAGCGGATGTCATCGTAGGCGATCGGAATTCCGTTCTGCTGGAAGCTCGCGAGCATCGCACTCGCGAGGACTTCGTTCTTGGGTGGACGGTACACGGCGCTCATCGGCACTACCGCGCTGATGATCCGCGTTGCGATTTCTATCGTCGTGAAATGGCCGCCGATCAAGATCGCACCATGTCCCTTGGCGAGCGCGGCCTGCAGGCGCTCGAGTCCGACGATTTCCGCCCTTTCGAGAATGCGTGCATCGCTGCTCCACCAGGTATTGGCGGTCTCGAACAGCGCCATGCCGAGACTCTCGCAGTGCCGGTCGAGCAGGCGTTCGCGCTCGGCGGGCGAGAGCGCCGGCAGGCACAGCTCGATGTTTCGTCGCGCGATGCGTATCCAAGAGATCGGCAAGCGCCGAATCAGCTTGCCGAGACCGACGCCGAAGCGCATTTGCAGCGGCACCGGCAGCGGCTCGAGGGCCCGCAACAGTCCGAGCCCGAGCCAGGTCGGCCAATATTTGGGTGCCCAGGGAGCTAGTCGCACAGGGGTGGTACTTGCGCTATCGACGCCTGCCTGAGTCGCGCATAGGATTTGATCGATGTATACATTGTTCCAGCGGCTTAGGTCCTTGAGGCACCGTCTGTGGTACGGCTTGTCCGAGCGCCTGCGTTGGTCGCGCGGCATTTATCACGAAACACCCGCGAACGAACTGGCTGTGCCAGATTCTCGGCAGGCGCAAAGAATAGCCGCGTTGCAAAGTCGTTACCAGGTGAAATTCGAGCGGCACTTGAACGCCGCGACCAGCTACAACAACTACGAGTACCTCGATATCCTCGATCGCGCCTTTGGCGCGATGGGGTTGACGAGACCCGCGGGTGGAGCGCTCTGTGACGTCGGCTGCGCGAATTTCTGGTACGCGCAGGCACTGCAGGCTTTCTTTCGCCCAAACAGCATGCTCGGCGTCGAAGTCGAGGGTCATCGGCTGTACCGCGACGGCCATTCGCGGGTCGATTACGCGCAGGGGTATTTGTCCCAGTTGCCGAATGCGCGGTTCCTGATCGCCGACTACCGCGCCTGCGATTTGCCCGCCGATTGGATCACCGCGTGGTTTCCGTTCGTGACCGCACAATCGATTTTGGCCTGGCGGCTGCCGCTCTCTTTGCTCGCCCCGACGCGCCTGTTCGAGCGGGTGCGCGAGAATCTGCGGCCGGAAGGGCTATTCGTGATGATCAACCACGGGCCGCGCGAGGCCGCGGTCGCAGGCGATTTGTGCATCGCAGCAGGTATGCGCCGCCTCGGAGCCGCACAAGAATCAGGGGTGTTGAGCGGTCATCGCCTCGAACCCGCGGTGCTGAGCTACTGGCGACATTAATAAGCCGCATTCGTATTATTCCCTAAAGTCCTGTAGGATATGCGCCGGTTCGTGAAGTTCTACTTGGTTCGTTTCTGGTCACTGCGCCGCTCAGGCAGCATTTTGGCCACAACCCACAAAGCAGGTTTCTTCGACCCAGGTGGCAGGCACACCGCAAACGTCAGTTGACGGTGGCACGCGTGACCGGCCGATAGTTTCTTTTGTAGTAGGTATTCTTCACATGACGAAAATGTATGTTGGCAATCTCCCGTTCTCAATGGACGAGTCCGCGGTTCGCGCGCTGTTCGAAAAGCATGGCGCGGTTCAGTCGGTGGCATTGATTAATGATCGTGACACCGGGCGTCCCCGCGGTTTCGGCTTCGTTGAAATGGCAAGCGCAGACGCTGCGCGCGCCATGCAGGCCTTGAACGGCCACGACGTCGACGGGCGTGCGCTGAAGGTGAACGAGGCTCAGGAGCGCACCGGTGGCGGTGGCGGTGGTGGCGGCGGCGGCGGTGGGTCGCGCGGCCCGAAGCGCTGGTAATGGCGTTTTGCTGATAGCAGCATTGAGCTAAAGCGAAGATCGGGGCCACGATGATGTGGCCCCGATCGCATTCAGGGGACGGGGGTGCTGCCCCGGCGGTTTCTTTTGCGCCTGAGGGTTTACCCTTGCGCCGGCATTGCCTATAATCGCGCCCCTCGGCAGGGGTCGTTGGTTGCGGTCACTCTCCTGCGTAAGGTTTTTAAAAAGGCCCCCGATGGGGCTTTTTCGTTAACAGAGGGGGCCGATGGTCCCCTTTTTTGTTTGCGAAGGATTTAAGCGATGCGCGACGCCTTGATGCGCTTGTTGGAGCCTGCGATCGAGGCGCTGGCGTACGAACTGGTGGATATCGAGTTTGCGCGTGAAGGCAGAGGCGGCGTGCTGCGGATTTTCATCGATCGCAATGCCGCCGATGGCGATGCCGCAATCACGGTCGATGATTGCGCGCGCGTCAGCCACGCGGTCAGTGAGGTGCTCGAGGCCGAGGATCCGATCAAGGGGCACTACACGCTCGAGGTGTCGTCGCCGGGCTTCGATCGGATTCTGCGCAAAAAGGCGCACTTCGAGCGTTTCGTCGGGGCGCAGGTATTCGTCGAGTTGAAGTTGCCGCAAGACGGTCGACGGCGTTTTGCGGGTGCATTGAAGGCGATCGAGAACGACTCGATCGTCGTGGTGGTCGACGGAAAAGAACATCGACTGCCGATGGAGCGAATTCAGAAGGCGAGGTTGAGGCCCGAATGAGCGGTGGGGCCATAGCGACCAGGAGTAGAGGTCTATGAACAAAGAAATTTTGATGGCGGTGGACGCAGTCTCCAACGAGAAGGGTGTCGACAAGGAAATCATATTCGACGCGCTGGAGGCGGCGCTCGCGTCGGCCACGCGCAAGAAGCACGGCGAAGAACTCGACGTGCGCGTCGCGATCAATCGCAAGACCGGCGGCTATGACACGTTTCGCCGTTGGAAGGTGTTTGCCGACGAATCCACCGAACTCGAAGTGCCCGAGCGCGAACTGCGGCTCGATGATGCGCGCGATATCGACAAAGATGTCGAGCCGGGCGGCTATGTCGAGGAGCCGATGGAGTCCGTGCCGTTCGGACGCATACTCGCGCAGACCGCCAAGCAAGTGATCGTGCAGAAGGTGCGTGAGGCGGAGAGGGCCCAGGTCGTCGATGCGTACAAGGATCGAGCCGGCACGCTGGTCAGCGGCATCGTCAAGCGGGTCGATCGCAACGGCGTGTTCGTCGATCTCGGCGCGAATGCCGAGGGCTACATTCCGCGCGAGGAACTGATTCCGCGCGAGCCGGTGCGTTCGCAAGACCGCATCAAAGCTTATTTGAAGGAGGTCCGCTCGGAGCCCCGCGGCCCGCAGCTGTTCCTGTCGCGCACCGCTCCCGAATTCCTCATCGAGCTGTTCAAGTTGGAAGTGCCTGAAGTGGGTCAGGGACTCATCAACATTCTCGCGGCGGCGCGTGATGCCGGCGTGCGTGCCAAGATCGCGGTTCGCAGCAACGATCCACGCGTCGACCCGGTCGGCGCCTGCGTCGGCATGCGCGGCTCGCGCGTGCAGGCGGTCTCCAATGAGATCGCCGGAGAGCGCGTCGACATCATTCCGTTCGACGAGAACAGCGCGCAATTCGTCATCAACGCGATGGCGCCCGCCGAAGTGACCTCGATCGTCGTCGACGAGGATTCGCACTCGATGGACATCGCGGTGTCCGAGGACAAGCTGTCGCAGGCGATCGGCCGCGGCGGCCAAAACATCCGTCTCGCGAGCGAGTTGACCGGCTGGGAATTGAACGTGATGAGCGAATCTCAGGCCGAGGCGAAGAGCGAGACCGAATCATCGGCGCTGCGCGAAACATTCATGAAGCAATTGGACGTGGACGCGGACGTGGCCAGCATCCTGGTTCAGGAGGGCTTCTCGACGATCGAAGAAATCGCCTACGTACCGGCGAGCGAACTGAACGCAATCGAGGAGTTCGACGAGGAAATCGTCAAGGAGCTTCGGACGCGTGCGCGCGACGTGCTGCTGACGCAGGCGATCGCGAGCGAGGAATCTGCGGGCGGCGGCGAGCCGACGGCGGATCTGATCGAGTTGACGGGTGAGCCGCTCGCAAGGACCTTGGCCGCCAAGGGCGTGCGCACGCGCGAAGATCTCGCGGATCTCGCGGTCGACGAACTCATCGAAATTGGCGGCACTGACGAGAAGCAAGCGGCCGAATTAATCATGGAAGCCCGCAAGCATTGGTTCGCGGAAGAAGCGAAGGCTTAGGAGCATCAGTATGGCAGATGTAACGGTCGCCCAATTCGCCGAGGTGCTCAAAGTTCCGGTAGATCGACTGCTGCAGCAGCTCGATCAGGCGGGAATCAAGGTCGACAGCGCACAGGACATGATCAGCGAAGAGGCGAAGCACGAGCTGCTGACCCATCTGCGCCGCAGCCACGGGCGCGACGACAATCAAGCGGACGCAGCGCCGCGCAAGATCACCTTGAAGCGCAAGTCCCAGTCGGAGCTGAAGCTCGCGAGTCCTCAGGGGCGTGCGCGCACGGTAAACGTCGAGGTGCGCAGCAAGCGCACCTACATCAAGCGCGAGGTCCTCGAGGACCAGGCACGGCACCAGCAGGAAGAAATCGACCGTCAGCGCGAAACCGAGGAGCAGGCCAAGGCCGCTCTGGAGCGCGAGGAAAACGAGCGGCGCGAGCGTGAGCGTCTCGACCGCGAGCGCCTCGAGGAAGAGAGCCGGCGGCGAACCGACGAAGAAGTTCGCAAGCGCACTGCCGAAGAAGAGGCCCGGCGCCAGGCCGAGGTACAGGCGCGGGAACTCGCGGAGCGCGAACGCAAGGCTGCGGCCGCGAAGCCGGTCAAGGCCGCGCGCGAAGTCGTCGACGACAAGGCGACCCGCTATGGCCGTCAGGAGCTGCACATCGTCGGCGACGTCAGTTCGCGCCACAAGAAGAAAAAGTCCCGCGACGGGCGCCGCCGCTCGGTCGGCGACAGCGACGCGAAGCACGGCTTCGAGCGCCCGACCGAACGGGTCGTGCGCGAGGTCGCGATCGGCGAGGCGATGACGGTCGCCGAACTCGCACAGAAGATGGCGGTGAAGGCGACCGAAGTCATCAAAGTCATGATGAACATGGGCGTCATGGCGACGATCAATCAGATGATCGAGCAGGACACCGCGGTGTTGGTGGTCGAGGAAATGGGCCACACGCCGGTGCTGCGCAAGGACAACGTCATCGAAGACGACTTGCAGGGCATTGAAGACGGCACGTTGGAGATCTTGCCGCGTCCGCCGGTGGTCACCGTGATGGGCCACGTCGATCACGGCAAGACCTCACTGCTCGATTACATCCGCCGCACGAAAGTCGCCGCGGGCGAAGCGGGCGGCATCACCCAGCACATCGGCGCATACCACGTCGAAACTTCCAAGGGCATGGTCACGTTCCTCGATACGCCGGGCCACGCTGCATTCACCGCGATGCGCGCGCGCGGCGCGCAGGTCACCGATATCGTGATTCTCGTGGTCGGCGCCGACGACGGCGTCATGCCGCAGACCATCGAAGCCGTCCAACATGCGCAGGCCGCCAAAGTGCCGATCGTCGTGGCGATCAACAAGATGGACAAGCCCGAGGCGGACGCGGAGCGCGTCAAGCAGGAACTCACGAAATATGGGGTGATACCCGAGGAATGGGGCGGCGAGAATATTTTCGTACCGGTGTCGGCACGTACCGGCCAAGGCGTCGATCAGCTGATCGACAGCATCCTGTTGCAGGCCGAAGTCCTCGAATTGAAGGCGCCGACCGAGGGGTATGCCGCGGGATTCGTGATCGAGTCGAGCCTCGAGAAGGGGCGCGGAGCGGTCGCGACCGTGCTGGTGCTGCGCGGCACGCTCAAATTGGGCGATGCGATCCTGCTCGGCCAAGAGTTCGGCCGCGTGCGAGCGCTGTTCGACGAGGCCGGCAGGCCGGTCGAGTCGGCGGGTCCCTCGATTCCGGTCGTCGTCCTCGGACTGTCCGGCGCTCCGAATGCCGGCGATGAGATGCTGGTCGTCGAGAGCGAACGCAAGGCACGCGAGGTCGCGATGCACCGGCAGGCGAAGTCGCGGGACGTCAAGCTCGCGAAGCAGAGCGCCAACATGCAGGACGTGTTCACCAACATGGGGGAGAGCAAGCCGAACGTGGTTCAGCTGCTGGTCAAGGCCGACGTGCAGGGCAGCGTCGAGGCCTTGCGCGATGCGCTCAACGGACTGTCGACTGCCGAAGTCGCGGTCAATGTGGTGGCGAGCAGCGTGGGCGGGCTCACCGAATCGGACATCACGCTGGCCGCGGCGTCCAAGGCGCGGATCATTGCATTCAACGTGCGCGGCGATGCCGCGGCGCGCGCCGCAATCAAGGAGCACGGCGTCGACGTTCGCTACTACAGCATCATTTACGAAGCGATCGACGATATTCGCGCGGTGCTCACCGGCATGCTCGCGCCCGAGGTCAAGGAGCAGATCGTCGGACTCGCGACGGTGCGCAGCGTATTCCGTTCGAGCAAATTCGGCACGGTCGCCGGATGCATGGTCATCGACGGATATGTTCGGCGCAATTTTCCGATTCGAGTGCTGCGTGACAACGTGGTGATCTTCGAGGGCGCGCTGGAGTCGCTCAAGCGCTTCAAGGACGACGTCAACGAGGTGCGCGCCGGCACCGAATGTGGCATCGGCGTCAAGAACTACAATGACGTGCAAGAGGGCGACCAGATCGAATGCTATTCGCGGGTCGAGGTTGCGCGCACGCTGTAGCGTGCGCCGCAGCCAAGCGCACATATGCCACGCGACAATCCGCGCGCTCGGCGAATGGGTGAGCAGATCCAGCGGGAACTCACCGAAGTTCTGCGCCGCGGGGTCAAGGATTCGCGTATCGGCAACGTCACGATCACCGCGGTCCACGTGACCGGTGATCTGCGCACAGCCAAGGTGTACTACCTGGTATTCGGCCATGACGGTCCGAACCCGCAGGTGCAGCGCGGCTTGGAAAGCGCCGCGGGTTTCCTGCGCAACGCGCTGTCCAAGGCGCTGATGATCCGCTACACACCGACCTTGAGCTTCGAACTCGACACGTCGATCGAGCATGGCGTGCGCCTCGCGCAATTGATCGACTCTGCCAACAAGCCGGCCGGCACGACACCATCGAATCAGGCCGACAAAACCGACGAGCCGGGCACGGGCGGCGCCGACACGGCGGAATGATGCCTGCGGACATTCACGGCATCTTGTTGCTCGACAAGCCCTTGGGGATGAGCTCCGCGGGCGCGGTCGCGCGCGCCAAGTATCTATTCGAAGCACGAAAGGCTGGGCACATGGGGTCCTTGGATCCGCTCGCTTCGGGGCTGCTGCCGATTTGCTTCGGCGAGGCGACGAAATTCGGCGCGCAGATGCTCGACGCCGACAAGACTTATCGGGTCGTCGCGCGCTTGGGCGAGCGCACGGCGAGTGCGGATCTGGAGTCGCCGGTCATCGAGCGACGCGAGCTGCCGCCGTTGTCGGCGCTCGACATCGCAGCGGCGCTCGCCGGTTTTCCACGGGACTATGCGCAGGTGCCACCGATGCATTCGGCGCTCAAGCAGGACGGCCGGCCACTCTACGAATACGCGCGTGCCGGTATCACTCGCGAACGCGCGGCGCGTCAGATCGCGATCCATGAGATGACGCTGCTCGCTTGGACTGCGCCCGATATCCATTTCGACGTTCGCTGCTCGAAGGGAGCCTATATCCGGGTTTTGGCGGAGGATCTCGCGTTGCGTCTCGGTACGATCGCGCATTTGGTTGCGCTGCGGCGCATTGGAGTCGCTCCGTTTGGCGCAGAGCCGCTATGGACCTTCGAGGCCCTCGAGGTGCTCACCGCGGCCGAGCGCCGGCTGTTGCTGTTGCCGGTCGATGCGGCACTCGAGGACTGGCGCCGCTTCGACCTGCCGGCAGGCGGCGTCGCAGCGCTGCGCCAGGGACAGAGCGTCGAGGTGCCCGGGTGTTTGCCCGGAAACGTGCGTATCTATGCGGCAGGGCAGGGTTTTTTGGGCCTCGGGGAGGTCCGGGCGGCCGGTCGCTTGGTGCCTTTGCGTCTGATTTCGGCCGATGCGAATCGTGCTTGAGAGCAAGTGCCGCGACGCGTACAATGCGCGGCTTCCTAAAAGGTCTAAGTTATTGATTGAGGATTGATTTCAATGCCACTCACTCGCGAAGAAAAATCGGGCGTCGTCGGTAAATTCCAGCGCAGCGCGCAAGACACCGGTTCCCCCGAAGTTCAGATTGCCTTGCTGTCCGAGCGCATCAATGGCTTGAGCCAGCACTTTACCGCGCACAAAGCCGACCATGCCTCGCGCCGCGGTTTGCTCAAGATGGTCAATCAGCGCCGCAAGCTGCTCGACTACTTGAAGAGCACGACGCCGGACAAGTACACGCAGCTGGTCGAGCGCTTAGGGTTACGCCGCTGACAGGCGCTGTCGCAGGGCGCGTACCGTCCTGTGCATTTACACATTACCGACAATTAAAGGGACAGCCTACGTGAGCGCTACCAAGAAAAGTTTTCAATATGGGGATCATACGGTCACCATCGAGACGGGCGAGCTGGCTCGTCAGGCCGACGGTGCGGTGATCGTCACCATGAGCGAGACGGTCGTACTCGTGACCGCCGTGGGCCTCAAGAAGGCCGTGCCGGGACGGGATTTCTTTCCATTGACCGTCAACTATCAAGAAAAGACCTATGCGGCGGGCCGCATTCCCGGCGGATTTTTCAAGCGCGAAGGCCGTCCGACCGAGAAGGAAACGCTGACCTCGAGGCTCATCGACCGGCCGATCCGCCCGTTGTTCCCGGAAGGCTTCATCAATGAAGTCCAAGTCGTCGCCTCGGTGCTCTCGGTCAACGCGGAAGTCGACCCCGATATCGCTGCTCTGCTCGGTGCCTCCGCCGCACTGGCGATTTCCGGACTGCCGTTCCTCGGCCCAATCGGCGCCGCGCGCGTGGGCTACATCGGCGGCAAGTACGTCCTGAACCCGACCGCAACGCAGCTCGTCGAGTCCTCGTTGGATCTCGTCGTCGCCGGCACGCAGGAAGGCGTACTCATGGTCGAGTCGGAGGCTTCGGGCCTCAATGAAGAGATCATGCTCGGCGCGGTCATGTTCGGCCACGAACAGATGCAGGTCGCCATCAACGCGATCAAGGAACTCGCGGCAGAGGCAGGCAAACCGAAATGGTCGTGGGTGGCCCCGGAGCCGAACGTCGAGCTGAAGGCCGCAGTCAGCGCACTCGCCGAGAAGAGCCTGACCGACGCCTATGCGCTCACCGAAAAGCAGCAACGCCACGCGAAGATCGGCGAAATCAAGAACGCGGTGCTCGAAGCCCTGGCCAAGGGCGATGCGGCGAAGTTCACCGCCGATCAAGTCGGCACCGAATTCTTCAATCTCGAATATCGTTTGGTGCGCGAGAGAATTCTCGATGGGCATCCGCGCATCGACGGACGCGATACCAAGACGGTTCGCGCGATCAATATCCGCACCGGCGTACTGGCGCGCACGCATGGATCTGCGTTGTTCACGCGCGGCGAAACCCAGGCCTTGGTCGTGACGACCTTGGGCACGGGCCGCGACGCGCAAATCATCGATGGCTTGACCGGCGAACGTAAAGAGCCGTTCATGCTGCATTACAACTTTCCTCCGTTCAGCGTCGGCGAGACCGGCATGATGGGATCGCCGAAGCGCCGAGAAATCGGCCACGGCAACCTCGCAAAGCGCGGCGTCAAGGCGGTGATGCCTAGCCTCGAGAAATTCCCATACGTGATACGTGTGGTCTCCGAGATTCTCGAATCGAACGGATCGAGCTCGATGGCTTCCGTGTGCGGTACGAGCCTTGCGCTCATGGACGCCGGCGTTCCGATCAAGGCGCCGGTAGCGGGCGTCGCGATGGGACTCGTCAAAGAGGGCGCGCGCTTCAAGGTGCTCACCGATATCCTCGGCGACGAGGATCATCTCGGCGACATGGATTTCAAGGTCGCCGGTACGAAGGACGGCATCACGGCGTTGCAGATGGACATCAAGATCACGAGCATCACGCGCGAGATCATGCACGTTGCGCTCGATCAGGCCAAGCATGGGCGGCTGCACATTCTCGGCGAAATGAACAAGGTTCTCTCGACGCCGCGCGCGGTCATGTCGGAGTGGGCGCCGACAATCATTACCTTGAAGATCGATCCGGAAAAAATTCGCGACGTCATCGGCAAGGGCGGCGCGGTGATTCGGCAAATCACCGAAGAGACCGGTACTTCGATCGATATCGAGAACGACGGCACGGTCAAGATTGCGTCGGTGCAGGGAGCCGCCGGCCGCGAAGCACAGCGCCGAATCGAACTGATCACCGCCGACGTCGAAGTCGGCCGGATCTACGAAGGCAAGGTCGCCCGCTTGATGGACTTTGGTGCATTCGTGACGATACTGCCGGGCCGCGACGGGCTCGTGCATATCTCGCAAATCTCCGAAGAGCGCGTCGAGCGTGTCGGCGACAAGCTCAAGGAGGGCGACGTCGTGCGCGTCAAGGTGCTCGAGGTCGACCGCCAAGGACGCGTTCGCCTGTCGATGCGCAACGTCGACGCCGCCTAGGCGCAATGACGTAAATTGCGATTTCTGGTACCGGGCGTTCTACACCCCGGAATTGGATTGGGCCGGGCGCAGCGCCCGGCCGCTCATTTGTGATCGGCGTGTTCTTCGCGATGCGTTGCGACTGCGCGCACCTGGCCCACGTCAACCGTAGCGAGCGGCTTCGCTCTCTCGCGGATCGGCGGCTGCTGATTCAGGAAATTCTTCAGATTCTGTTCCAAGTGTGCACTCACCACCGGCTGCAAACTGCTGCCGTAACAGCGAATCACTTGAATCATGAACTCCTGCGTTAGCATCGGGTCGGCTTGATGTTCCTGTTCCGAGATGACCTGCAGCAAAATGCTGCGGGTGATCTCGGCGTTGGTTTTCTTGTCGACGACAACGAAGTCGATTTTCTCGACGACCAGGCGCTGTATCTCCGCCAATGTGATGTATCGGCTTTCAACGGTGTCGTAAAGACGACGATTTGGGTACTTTTTGATCACTCGCGGTTCGCTCATGGGGCTCCTCGCTCGTGTTGGTCTACGCGGCGCCGGAGGATACCGGGCCGTGCCTGACCAGCTGCATAGGTCGATTGCACTCAACTAAAGAATAGCGCAATGCAGCGACAAGGCAAGTCGGGAATGTCCTACATTTGCAGCGTATCGATCAGGCGAGCGCTCAAGCAGGGAGTGGCAAGCAGAACCCCTTCGGTAAACGCGCCAAGTCCCACCTTGCGGTCGCCCAATTCCAAGCCTCGCCGATGCTCGTGTGTAACAGATTGTCGGGCGGAGAGAGCCCCAATAGCTTGAATACGAGCAGCAGCTGCGCCATTGGGGCTCCGGCATCGAGCCGCAGGCTGCGCCTCGATTTGGCCAGCTTGGTGCCGTCGGGCTCGCTTATTACGGGCACATGCGCGTAATGGGGCGTCGGCAAGCCCAACGCCTGTTGCAAATATATCTGACGCGGTGTGTTGTCGAGCAGGTCGGCGCCGCGCAGTACGTGGGTCACACCGGTATCGGCGTCATCGACCACGACTGCGAGCACATAAGCGAAAATCTGATCACGCCGCTTGAGCAGCAGATCGCCGCAGGTGGCGGCGACGTCCTGACGAAACTGGCCTTGAATGCTATCGATAAAATTGATTTGGCGCGGCTCGACGCGCAGGCGGCTACCCATCGCGGCGCCTTCGAGCCTTGGTCGCTCGCGACAGGTGCCGGGATAGCGATCTTCGTCGGCGAGGTCTTGGCGGCTGCAGCTGCAATCGAACAACAATCCGTGCTGCCGCAGGCGCGCGAGCGCCGCGACATAAAGGTCCTGGCGTGCACTTTGCCGGACGATCGCACCATCCCACTCGAAGCCGAAAGCCTCGAGCGCGTCGAGTATCGAGGCTGAGGAGCCCGCGACTTCGCGCGGACGGTCTAGATCTTCGATGCGCAATAACCAGCGTCCGCCGTTGGCTCTCGCATCGAGGTAGCTAGCGGCCGCCGTATAGAGCGAGCCCAAATGCAACTCGCCGGTCGGCGACGGCGCGAAGCGGCCGACGTACGGGGCCGCGCCGATCGGCGCGCCGAGCCCGCCCTCGCGCTCCGTTTTAGCGGTACCTGTCGTCTCGGTCGCCGTACTGCTTTTCGCGGCGCTCGCGCCGCTCCTGCGCTTCCACCGAGAGCGTCGCGACGGGCCGCGCTTCGAGCCGCTTGATGCCGATCTCTTCGCCGGTCTCCAAGCAATAGCCGTAGGAGCCGTCTTCGATGCGCTTCAAGGCCTCGTCGATCTTGCGAATCAGCTTGCGCTCGCGGTCGCGCGTACGCAGCTCGAGGCTGAATTCCTCTTCTTGCGTCGCCCGATCGTTCGGATCGGGAAAGTTCGCGGCCTCGTCCTTCATGTGCAGCACGGTGCGGTCGACCTCGACCATCAAGTCGCGCTTCCAACTCTGCAGTATTCGAGCAAAGTGCTCGAGCTGCTCCTTGTTCATGTACTGTTCGCCGCGCCGCGAAATATAGGGCTTAACGTTGCGCGGGCCGGCGAGCAGGCTCGCCGAGGCGGGGGACTCGAATTCGCCTTCGTCCTCGCCGCCCGATGCGGCGCGCGGCATCACGAGAGGTCGGATATCGAACTTGATCGGCGCCGGCCTGGCGGTATGTTCCTTGACGGAATCCACTTTGGCGGCGAGTTTGGGCGGCGACGGCGCCTTGGCGACTGCAGCTTTCGGCAGCGGCGCCTTCGCCGCCGCCGGCTTGGCCGGTGCGGGTGCTGTGGGCTTGACGACGGCGGCTTTAGGAACTGGCTTGGTGGATTTCACTGCTACCTTGGGTAAAACGGGCTTCGGATTGGGCTTCGTCGAGGGTCGCGACGCTTTCTTGGGCGCAGCCGACTTCGGAGCGGCTTTCTTCGGGATCGCCTTGCCTGGCTTCTTTGCCGATTTGTTCGGTTTCTTCGAGGGCATTTGAGTCTCAAGCCTCCTAACGAAAGAGCGCGCGATTATACCGGCGCGCAACCCGCTGTACAGCGCGCTCGCCCAACTTTATTAACCTACCTTAAGTATTTGATTGAAAACACAAACGCATCGCGGGACCCCATTTTGGAGTCACGCGAGGGTCACCAAGGGGGCCGCGACCCAGCCGGACTGTCTGTGTTCCGCGACCACGGTTGTATAAATCCCGCCGCGAACGTTGAATTCTCCGCTCAAACGCATGAATCGGGGTGCGATCGCCTGGACCATGTCCTTCAATATGGCGTTCGTTACGGCTTCGTGAAACGCGCCGCGATCGCGATAGGACCAGATATAGAGCTTTAGGGCCTTCAACTCGAGACAGCGCAGGTCGGGCACGTACTCGAGCTTGAGCGTCGCAAAATCCGGCTGTCCGGTCTTGGGGCATAGGCAGGTGAATTCCGGGATCGTCATGCGAATCGTGTAGTCGCGTTCCGGCGCCGGATTCGCAAACGTTTCGAGGCTGGTGCTGGGTTGAGTCATCACTTTACTTTACACTACGCGCCTCATCGACGGCCATGCGCCAGTGCCTGCGGGGCCCGTCTGTCCGAAGGTTCAAGAGATCAATGCGCTTAACAAAACTCAAGATTGCCGGCTTCAAGTCTTTCGTCGATCCGACCACAGTCACATTTCCGAGCAGCCTCACCGGGGTCGTTGGCCCGAATGGTTGCGGAAAATCCAACATCATCGATGCGGTGCGCTGGGTCATGGGGGAAATTTCCGCAAAACATTTGCGCGGCGAGTCGATGGCGGACGTCATCTTCAATGGCTCCGCGGCGCGCAAGCCCCTGGGCGCGGCCTCGGTGGAGCTGGTGTTCGACAATAGCGACGCCAAAATCGGCGGCGCTTACGCGAATTACAATGAAGTCGCGCTGCGCCGTAGCGTGAGCCGCGACGGTACCTCGGACTATTTCATCAACGGAACCAAGGTACGCCGCAAGGACATCACGCAGCTGTTCCTCGGCACGGGCCTCGGCTCGCGCAGCTACGCGATCATCGAGCAGGGCATGATTTCGCGCGTGATCGAGGCCCGGCCCGACGATCTGCGCGCGTTCCTCGAGGAAGCCGCGGGCATCTCGCGCTACAAGGAGCGACGCCGCGAGACCGAAAGCCGGATCGGCACGACGCGCGAAAATTTGGATCGACTCAATGATTTGCGCGAAGAGGTCGACAAGCAGATCCGCCACCTGCAGCGCCAGGCAGCGACCGCTCGGCGCTATCAAGTCCTCAAGGAAGAGCAGCGCAAAATGCATGCGGAATTGCTGGCTCTGCGCCTGCAGGCATTGGAGCACGATACGGCTGCGCGCGACGAGGCGAGCCGGCAGTGCGATACTGCGATGCATGCGGTGATCGCGGATTTGCGCGCGGCGGAGGCCGAGATCGAGCGGATTCGTGCGCAGCAGTCGGCGCAAGTGGACGTCTTGAGCGCCATCCAGGCGCGCTATTACGAGGCCGGTGCCGAAGTTACGCGCATCGAGCAGAGCATTCAATACACGCGCGAATTGCGCCAGCGACAGCGGTCCGATTTGGATCTCAGCCTGACGCAGGTGCAGGAGCTGCGCGAACTGATCGAGCGCGACCGCGGCCAAATCGATGTGCTGAGCGGTGAGCTGGCGTCGATGGAACCCGGCCTCGTCGGTGCACACGAGATCGAGAGCGCGTCGAGGCTCGCGCTGGAGGCCGCCGAGCAAGCGCTCGCAGCCTGGCAGCAAAATTGGGAGATTCATGCGAAGGCCGTCGCGCTGGGCCAAGGCGAAACACAAGTCGAGCGAGCGCGTATCGAGCAATTGGAGAACCAGCAACGGCGGCTTCTGCAGCAGCAGGAGCGCCAGCAGGCCGAGCACGCCGCGCTCGCCGGCAATGCTCCTGCGATTTCCTTGGAAACCCTCGCGAACGAAGCGGCGCATGCGGCCGATGCGGGTCAGCGGGCCCAGAGCGAACTGCAGGATGTGCTGGCGGAATTGGCCGAGGCGCGCGATCGCGAGCGGGATCAGAGCAAGGCGCTCAACGACTTGCGCGCGCGCTGGCAGGGTGCATTGAGTTCGCAGCTCTCGACCGAGGCGCTGCAGCAAGCGGCCCTCGGCAAGGCCTCGGGCAAGGTCACCCAATGGTTGAGGGCGCAGTCGCTCGACGAGCGGCCGCGCCTGGCGCAGCAGCTGCGTGTCGATCGCGGCTGGGAGCGGGCCGTCGAGACCGTCTTGGGTTCATATCTCGAGGCCGTTTGCGTCGATGGCTTGGACAGCGTGGCGGAGCTGCTCGGCAGCTTCGACGGCGGTCAACTCGCGATCGTGAGCAGCGGCGAATTCGCCGCGAGCAGCGCGGACGCGGCGTCGCTGCAGGCCAAAGTCCAGGGCGCGTCGGTCTTGGGGTCGCTGTTGTCGTCGGTCTATGCGGCAGAGTCCTTGGGCGAGGCCTTGGGCCGCCGCCACCACCTGCGCGCAGGCGAATCGGTGGTGACGCGCGACGGGATTTGGATGGGGCCGGACTGGCTGCGCCTCTCGCGGGATCGCGATCCGCATTCGGGCGTGATCGAACGCGAGGAGCAGTTGCGCGATTATCGCGCGCAGGTCGGCCAGCTGGCGCAGGAACTCAAAGATCTCGAACATGCGCTCAATTTGACGCGCGAGCGGGTTCGCGAACGCGAAGACCAGCGCGAGCAAATTCAAACGGACGTCAATCGCCTGCATCGCGAGCACATCGAACGGCGCGCGGCGCTCGATTCCGCACAGGCGCGTTCGCAGGAAGCCACGCGGCGGCTGACGCAGCTCGAGACCGCGATCGCCGACGTTCAAGCCGAACTGCAGCGTGCAGATGCTGATTTGCGCACTGCGCGCAGCCGCATGGAAACCGCTATCAACGCATTGGCCGACCTCGAGCCCAAGCGGCTCGATCTCGAGCAGCAACGCGAGCGATTGCGCGCTGAGCTTTCGGGTGCGCGTCTCGCGGCCCAATCGGCGCAGCAGGCGGCGCGCGAACTCGCGCTGCAGGTCGAATCGCGGCGCTCCTCGTTCGCGTCGCTGACGACGACCGTCGCGCGTGTCGAACGGCAGCTCGAGACCTTGGAATTGCGCCGCGACGAATTGGCGGCGCAGCTCGCCAACGGCGATGCGCCGCTGACGGCGCTGCAAACGCAACTCGAGCAAGCGCTCGGACTGCGTGCGCAAGTCGAGAACGAATTGCATGCCGCGCGTATCGCGACCGACGAGCTCGATGCCTCGCTGCGCGAGCGTGACGAGGTGCGCGCGGCCGTGGAGCAGCGCGTCGAGGCCGCGCGACAGGCGCTCGATGATGCGCGTATTGCGGCAGAACAGGTGCGGGCGCGACGCGAGAACGTCGCCGAGCAGCTCGCGGCGACGCAGTTCGAATTCGCGGCGCTCGTGGCGGCTCTTGCGCCGGAGGCGAGCGTGCAGCTGTGGGAGTCGCAATTGACCGATACGGCGGCGAAAATCGAGCGGCTCGGCCAGGTCAATCTCGCGGCGATCGAGGAATTCAAGGAGCAATCCGAACGCAAGGAATATCTGGACCGGCAATTCAAGGATCTCACCGACGCGCTCGAAACCTTGGAATCCGCGATGCGCAAGATCGACCGCGAGACGCGCAGCCGATTTCAGGACACCTTCGACCGCGTCAACGCGGGGCTCAAAGAGAAATTCCCGCGCCTATTCGGCGGCGGACATGCCTATCTGGAGCTCGAGGGTGAAGACTCGACTTCCGCGGGGGTATCCGTGATGGCGCGTCCTCCCGGCAAGCGCAACAGCACGATCAGCCAATTGTCGGGCGGCGAGAAGGCATTGACCGCGGTCGCCTTGGTGTTCGCGATTTTCGACCTGAACCCTGCGCCATTCTGTTTGCTCGACGAAGTCGACGCGCCGCTCGACGAGAACAATGTCGGACGGTTCTGCGATATCGTGCGTGACATGTCGCGCAGCGTGCAGTTCATCTTCATCACCCACAACAAGAGCACGATGGAGATGGCCTCACAATTGATCGGCGTGACGATGAACGAGCCCGGCGTGTCGCGCCTGGTTGCCGTCGATGTCGACGAAGCTGTGCGCATGGCGGCAATGTAGGGAGTTGGATTTTTGGGCGAGCTACGTTTGGTCTTGTCGGGAATTTGTCTGCTGCTGCTCGCCGGCATCTGGTGGTGGACCGTTCGGGGATCGCGTCAGGCGCGCGGCGCGCCGGAATTGCGGGA
This sequence comes from Steroidobacteraceae bacterium, assembly GCA_049517075.1. Lineage (GTDB taxonomy): Bacteria > Pseudomonadota > Gammaproteobacteria > Steroidobacterales > Steroidobacteraceae > Bog-1198. Next base: position 78,300 of record JBEKSM010000026.1, read on the forward strand.
GTCGAGCGCCGGCCCGCAAGCGGTAAACCCGGCTCCGGCAGCCCCGGTGCTGCGTGACGCGGTGGTACGCGACGCGCTCGAGCCGCGCGATTGGGGCGTCTCGCCGCTCGAACCTTTGAGCATCAAGACCGCCGATTTCGATCGCGTGCCGATCTTGGACATGCCGATGATGGCGGACACCGAGGTGCTCGACGAAAACGGCGAGTTCGAGGAAATCACGATCGATCGCGAGCAGAAGCCCGAAGCGCAGGCCGAGAAGCGCCAGGATGAAGCGCCGATCCTGCGTCCGTCGCCATCCCCGGCGCCGCGCAGCCCGCAAACGAGCGAGCTCCAAAAGATCGTGACACTGCGTGTATGTGCGGTCGGGGAAACACGCTGGCCCGGAACGCAATTGATCACGGCGCTCGAATCGCAAGGCCTGGCCTACGGGCGCTATCAGGTTTATCACCGCAATCACGCCGACGGCCGCAGCTTGTTCTGCGTCGCAAGCCTCGTTGAGCCGGGTACCTTCGATGCCGCTCATATGGCGGAGCAGGACTATCGCGGCATCAGCCTATTCGCGGTTCTGCCGGGACCAGCCGAGTCGCTGCAGACGATCGACGCGCTGCTCGCGACCGCCAGGGGCCTCGCCGAGGAGTTGAGGGGCTCGGTCCAGGATGCGAAAGGCGTGCCCATGTCACCGCAGCGCACCGCGGCGCTGCGCGAGGAAGTGGTGCGCTTCCAGGAGTTGCTTGCGTGAGCAAGCCTTCCGCAGCGTCGCTGCGTGAAAAGGCCGCCGCACGCGTCGGCGAATTGCGGGAGTTGCTCGAGCGATACAATTATCGCTATCACGCGCTCGACGACCCCGAGGTCTCCGACGCCGAATACGATCGGCTGATGCTCGAGCTGCGCGGTCTCGAAGCGCAGTACCCCGAATTGCGCAGCGCGGACTCACCGTCGATGCGGGTCGGGGCCGAGCCGTTGGCAGCGTTCGGAGAAGTGCACCATCGCATCGCGATGCTGTCACTCGACAACGCGTTCAGCGATGAAGACGTGCGCGAATTCGATCGCCGCGTGCGTGAGCGCTTGGCGCCGTTGCAGAAGATCCGATACTCAGCCGAGCCGAAGCTCGACGGGCTCGCAATCAGCGCCGTCTACGAGGGCGGCGTTTTCCTGCAGGGCGCGACGCGCGGTGACGGGGAGAAGGGCGAAAACATCACGCCGAATCTCAAGACGATCGCTTCGTTGCCGATCAAACTGCGGGGCGAGGGCTATCCGCGCATTCTCGAGGTGCGCGGCGAAGTCTTCATGCCGATTGCAGGATTCGAGAAGTTCAATGCGCAGGCGCTCGCGCGCGGCGAGAAGACCTTCGTCAATCCGCGCAACGCAGCGGCCGGCAGCTTGCGTCAGCTCGACCCGCGCCTCACGGCGGCACGACCGCTCGATCTGTTCATCTATGGGATCGGTTACGTCGAGGGCGGCGAGTTGCCGGGCCACCAAGGCGCGTTGCTGCAGCGATTGCGGCAGTGGGGATTCAAGATCTGTCCGCAAGCCCGCATCGTCGAGTCGGTCGACGGCTGCCTCGAGTACTACCGGGAAATCGGCGAGATGCGGGATCGCCTGCCGTATCAAATCGACGGCGTGGTGTACAAGGTCGACGATCTGGAGGCGCAGCGTCAGCTCGGGTTCGTTTCGCGCGCGCCACGTTGGGCTATTGCGCACAAATTCCCGGCGCAAGAGGCGCTCACGACCGTACGCAACATCGAATTTCAGGTTGGGCGCACCGGTGCACTGACGCCGGTTGCGCGCCTGGAGCCGGCTTTCGTCGGCGGCGTCACGGTCAGCAATGCGACCTTGCACAATATGGATGAATTGACGCGCAAAGACGTCAGGGTCGGCGATACCGTCGTCATCCGACGCGCGGGCGACGTCATTCCGGAGGTCGTGCGCGTCGTGCTCGAGCGGCGGCCCGCCCACACCCATATCGTCGCAATGCCGAAGGTTTGTCCGGTCTGCGGGTCGCCGGTGGTGCGCGAGGCGGACCAGGCTGCGGCTCGTTGCACCGGCGGTCGGCGTCTGTGCTCGGCGCAGCGCAAGGAGGAGATCAAGCATTTCGCCTCGCGCCGCGCGCTCGACATCCAGGGGCTCGGCGACAAGCTCGTCGAGCAATTGGTCGATGCCGACTTGCTATGCACGCCGGCCGATCTGTTCTCGCTGAGTGCGGCGCAATTCGCGGAGCTCGAGCGCATGGGCGAAAAATCGGCGCAGAAGCTCGTGGCCGCAATCGGTGCGGCCAAGCGTACGACCTTGCCGCGCTTTCTGTACGCGCTCGGCATACGCGACGTCGGCGAGGCGACCGCGCTCGCACTCGCGCAGCATTTCGGCGACTTGGGGCAGCTGCGCAGCGCCGAGCCGGCCGAGATCCAGCGCGTACCCGATGTGGGGCCGGTCGTCGCCGCGCACGTCGCCGAGTATTTTCGCGATCCCGACAATGTCGCGCTCGTCGATCGACTGCTGGCCGCCGGGGCGACCTGGCCGGCGTTGCAAAGTGCCGGGCAACGCGGGGACTTGGTTGGGCAGACCTTCGTGCTCACCGGCACGCTGGCCGCGATGACGCGCGATGAGGCGCAAGAGACAATCATTGCGCGCGGCGGCAAGGTCACGGGCAGCGTCTCGAAGAAAACCGACTATGTCGTGTTCGGCGCAGATGCGGGCTCGAAGCTCGCGAAGGCGCATGCGCTCGGCGTCAAGACGCTGGACGAAGCGTCGTTCCGGGCATTGCTGCAACTGTGAGGGTGTGGGGCGGGGCTCGAAGCGACGCGGCGGGCGGTGCTCGCGTGAGCCCGCCCGCCGGTCGGGTTGTCTCGAATTAGAGTGTCTTGTCGATCTTGGCCGTCTTCTTGAGTTCTTCGACGTAGGCCTCGAGTTTCTTCTGTGTGACCCGATTCTTGACCTGTTCCTTGACCTGGTCGAACGGCGGCGGCGGCGTCTCGCGCGTATCGAGCAGCCGAATGATGTGCCAGCCGAATTGCGTCTGCACCGGCTCGGGCGTCGTCTCACCCTTCTTGAGTCCTTTGACCGCGTCGGCAAACGGTTTGACCATCCGCGCGGCGGTAAACCAGCCCAAATCACCGCCCTTGACTTTGGATCCGGTATCGATCGAGTCGGCCTTGGCGATATCCTCGAATTTCGCTCCGCCCTTGAGCTTTTTGATGAGCTGCTCGGCGAGTTCCTTGTCCTTCACCAGGATATGCAGCGCGTGGTATTCGGTCTTGTCGATACCGGCCACCGCGGTGTCGTATTCGGCGTGCAGTTCCTCATCCGTCGGTTCCTTGCCCTTCAGATATTTCTGCGATTCCGCATCCGCGAGCAAGCGCATGCGCGTCATTGCGAGCCGCGACGCCGTCTCCGGCTCGTCCTGCATCTTGTCTTTCTCGCCCTGCGTCGCCATCAGCTGCATGCCGATCAGCTCGTCGAGCACTTGATTCTTCTGCTCGGTCGTCAGCTCGACCGGTTTCCCTTGCGTCAGCGTCTTGACGTAGAAATCGTATTCACTGCGGGTGATCGGCGTGCCGTTGACGGTCGCGACCGCGGTAGGCGCGGGCTTCTCGTCGACCTTGGGCGTCGGCGTCGGCTCTCCCTTGGCGCAAGCCGACAGAACGAGGGCGGTGGCGGCCACAGCGGACAAGCATGCCCGCGGCGTCATGAAAAATTGAGTCATTTGAATCCTCTGAGCCATTGATAAGGCGGCGACGGCCGACCTGGCCGATGCCTACCGGGGCACGCAGTTTAGCCGGTAATGGGTCAATTATCGACGGTTACGCGTGCTCGACGGGCGGCAGGGCCTCTATGCGCAACGCGTGGATATCGGTTTGCAGCAGGTCGCCAACCGCCTCGTAGACGCGGCGATGCCGAATGACCGGCGCGAGGCCGCGGAAGGCCTCGGCGACGATGCGAATGCGGAAATGGCTCAGTCCGCCGGCCGCGCCGGCGTGGCCGACGTGCAGGTGGCTCTCGTCGTCGATGACGAGTTCGAGCGGGGCGAAGCTCGCCTCGAGCCGCGCGCGCAATCGTGCTGCTCGGGAACCCGGATTTGACGAAATATCCATCAGGCTCCACCCGCGAGTTCGGGCTTGATCTTGCCGTTGAGCCAGAAGACTTGCGGGATCATGAATACGATCATCGCGATGGTCAATCCGAACACCTTGAACTTGACCCAGACGCTTTCGGCGAAATGGGTGGCGACGTAAATGTTCAGCACCGCGAGCGCGCCGAACCATGCGGCCCACAGCGTGTTGATCACGATCCAGGCATGCGCCGTTACTTCGATGGGCTCGCTGAAAACGCCCTCGAGCATGCGCCGCGCCAGCGGTTGGCGGCCGACGACCGAACTACCCAGGAACGCAATCGCGGTCAAGCCGAGCAGCACGGTCGGCTTCCACTGGATGAAGCGCTTGTCGTGCAGCAACAGCGTCGCGGTGCCGAGCACCAGCACGACGACCGCAGTGATCACGTGCACCGTCTTGTATTTTCCGGTGCTGTGACGATGGATGAACAGCACCAAAACGCAGGCGAGCATGAGCACGCCGGTGGCCCAATAAATGCCGAACAGCTCAAATACGATGAAAAACGCGAG
>JBEKSM010000027.1:0-78386 GCA_049517075.1 Steroidobacteraceae bacterium
TCCCGGCCATTCGGACACGAGTATCGCGCTGTACGATCGAAAAACCGCGATCTTATTCTCCGGCGACAGCCTTTATCCCGGACGGCTGTACGTGCGTGACTTCGGCGATTTTCAGGCGAGTACCGAACGGCTGATCCGCTTCACGGCCGGTAAGCCGGTGTCGCATATTCTCGGCAACCACATCGAGCAAACCCGCACCGCATACCTCGACTACCCGGTCGGCACGATCTATCAGCCGGATGAGCACGAGCTCGCGCTATCGCGTGGTTCCTTGCTCGAATTGGAGCAAGCGCTGGTGTCGTTGCAGGGCCACCCGGCGCGCTTGGCGCTCCGAGACTTCACGATTTGGCCCGCGCCGAGCACCGATGCCGAGCGGGCCGCGCGTGACAGGGCATTTCAAGAGACACAGGAAAAACAGCTGAACCGCATGTGGGATCAGACGTCTCCTTAGGAGTCAGGACAGCTGCTGAATCAGTTGTTCGGAGCGGCTGTCGCCCGTGGCTCCGCTGTGGGCGGTCTGCCGGCAGAGCCCCGATGCGCGGCGGCTGGTCTCGAGAAACCGCTCGATCGCGGTCGGATCGATTCGGCCCGTGCTCGCCGTCCGCTTGCATTCGGCGGCGGCGCGCTTGAGGTCGGCAAGGGCGCTGCCGAGGCCGCGCTGAAGATCGTGGGCGAGGCGCCGACGCTCGAGGTCGGTGGCCTCGAGAAAATCGCGGCGCAGCGCGTTGCGTTCCGACGCATCGACCGCAAAGCACAGCACTTCGCTGCGGCCGTCCATGTCGATCGCCGCATAGGTCAGTTCGACGTCGATGATTGCGCCGCTCTTGAGGCGATGGCGTGTCATCGAGGGTTTGCGTTCGAGTTCGCCGTGAATACTCGGCGGACCGGCCGGGTAAGCCGACAAGTCCTCCGTGGTCATCGCGAGCCATTCGCTTTGCGAGTACCCGTAATGACGAATCGCCTGCTCATTGACCATGAGGATTCGTCCGCTCGCGACGTCCTCGACCCAGAGGGGGTGCGGGTCGTGGTCGAACAGTCCACGGTAGCGCTGCGCCGTCGCGGCGAGTTCTCCGAGGGTATGATTGCGTTCGCTCAGCAGCGCGATCAAAAACATGCCGGTGGCCGTCAGCAACAGCAGGAACCACCACAAGGTTCCGATCCCGGCGCCGGCGCCGGCGCCGTTTGAAACCAGGACGCCGCGCTGCAGTGCAAAGCTCAAAGTCGCCACGGCGGCACAGACGCTGATCGCGATCGAGGCCATCGCGACGCCGAAGCGTACGACAGCCCAGACGAGCAGGACCAAGGCCATCATGAGAAGGGTCCATTGCGCGCCAAATTCGTTGAGCAGCAGCATACAAGCGGACCAACCGAGCAAGGTCAGCGCCCAGATGCTAGCCTCGGCGCCGCGCCCCCGCAGCGTCTGAGAAATCGGCGGGATCGCGACCAGTAGCGGCACGAACATGACCATGCCTGCGACGCCGTCGGCCCACCACCGGGCCAATGCGAATAGCAGTGCGCCGGTCACGACCGGCGTCGCGCCGGCTTCGTTCGTCATTAATCCGACCAGCCCAGGTCCGAGTTCGCCGGGTCGCAGCCACTGGTAAGTCAACATGCCTAGAAAACTGACCACGCTGCTCGCGGACACGCCGGCGATCACCGCCGCGAACAACAGCAGCGGGTCCTGCCAACGGTCGAAAGTTCGGCGAAAACCCCAGCGCGTCAACAACTCGTAGGTCATCAAGACTGCGAGCGCCGTTTGGGTTCCATAATAAATTGCATAAGGCCAGGGAATCGATATCAGCGTGATCGCGCCGAGCATCGCGCCAACCGCAATAGCAGGCCACAAGCGCGATCCGCCCAAGATCAGCCCGGCACCGCTGATTCCCCAAAGCAGCGACGGGACCGCCAGGCGCGAGCTGTACATTGCGACGCTGGGGTCGATGAGTTCGGCCAGCAGCGTCGATGCCGCAAGCCCCGCAAAGCAAGCCGCGGCAAGCACTAGGCAGCGCACCAAATAGTTCCCGATCGCGCGTAGCGAGAATGACGATGGGGATTCGCGCACGACGCCCGGCACGCTCGCAGCGCGCATGAACTCCTTTTCTGGTGACTGCGCTTCGCGGTTTGCGGTATCGCGCTCCTGCTGCGGACATTCGCAGCGCACCAGCGTGCCGCCTTCGGCTCGCGGGCTGACCTCGACGATCGCTCCAACCGCGGCTGCGCGCAACTCCATCGAGCGCATGCCGAGGCTGCTCGTGGGAAGGATCGAGTCCTGGATGCCAATGCCGTCATCCTCGATGCTCACGCGAACGACTTCCGGCGTCACGTAGATCGAAACGCCGATATGCGCGGCCTGCGCATGCTTGAGCGCGTTATTGACGGCCTCCTGCACGACGCGATACAGGTGCTCGCATCGCTCGAGCGACAGTCGCACGGGCGCATGTGAATCGATCATGATTTCAAGGCGCGGACTGAAACCCGGCGGCATCGAGTCGGCGAGCCGCCGCAGTGCTTCGAGCAAATCGCCGTCGGCATCCTCGAGCGGCGAGACACCGCGCGTCAGATCCCGACACACCCGGACCGCTTCGCTGCTCGCATCGTTGAGGAATTCGACGAGCGCGGGATCGATGGTCGTGCCGCGCACCGCGCTCTGGATCGCACCGTGAGCGCCAAGGTTGAGGCCGGTGAGGATTTGTCCGAGCCCGTCGTGCAATTCCTGCGCAAAATGGCGCCGCTCCAAATCCGCCGCCGCGAGCAATCGGGAGCGCAATTCGAAGCGATCCGTGACATCGACCGCGTAGCACAACTCCGCGGGTCGGCGGTCGAGTTCGATAGGCGTCGACAAAAATTCGACGTCGATAACGGTTCCGCTTCGTGTGCGATGGCGCCGGGCTCGGGGCTCGTAGGCCGGCGTGCGGTCGGCGGACTCACGATCCGTGTTGGGCGCGGGATCCGCGACCAACTGGGCCGCCGTCATCGCGAGAAACTCGGCCTCGCTATACCCATACCGCCGGATCGCTTCGTCGTTGACCATGAGGATCCGGCCGCCGTTCGGCTCGGCAACCCAGAGCGGAGACGGATTGGCCTTGAACAGCCGTTTGTACCGCTCGGCAACACCGGTCAGTCTTTTGAGGTCGAGTCGGCGCTCCGCGAGCAGCGCGGTGAGCATCAGACTCGTCAGCGCGAGCAAGGCGATGAAGCCCCACTGCAAGCCGACGCTTGCGAGCGGGCCCTCGCTCGCAAGCGGGCCCAGGCGCAAATCGACGCCGCAGGTGGCGACCAGTGACATCAGCAGCGTCGCAAAAGCGGAGACCGGCGTGCCGAAGCGAATCGCAGCCCAGGCAACCAGCATCAAGGCCGTCATCAGTAGCGGTGGCGCCGCTGCCATGGGCAGGCGCAGCGCGGCCGCGCTCCATGCGATCAGCGAGACCCCCAGAACGAGAAAGGAAACCGGACGACGCAAGTATGCAATTCGCAGACGGCTCCAATTGGTGCTCACGAGCGGCACGACCAAGACGATACCGGCGATCGAATTCAACGACCATCCGATACTCGAGCGCAGAACCTCTTGTGTCACCGCCGGGAAGCTTCCGGCCGCGTCGGTCAGTGCCGCTATGTAGCTCGAGGGCAGCGACTCGGGCGCGAGCCACGCCGCGGCAAATGCGCCCATCCAGTCGACGGTCGTGCTGAGTATGCGTCCGACGATCGCCGCTGCCACAAGAACAATCGGATCGCCGAGGCGGTCGAAATCGCGGCCAAAGCCCCAGAGCGACAACAGACGTACGATGAGCACGATGCTGCCGGCCTCGGCAAACGCGTCAACCGTGACCGTGATCACCGAGTGATGGAGCACTCCGCCCCAGACCGTCCAAGAGCCCAGAAAAATCGCGGGCCACAGGCGCGTGCCGCCCAATAGCACGCCGGCGACACCGATTCCGACCGCGAACCACGGCACGGCGACCGACATCACGCGGATGCTGGGGTCCACGCTTTGGACGAACCAGGTCGTGCCGAGCGCGGTTCCCACGTAGACCGCAAATAACAGCGTCCCCGCTGCCCACGGCGAGCGCCAGCGCAGGGTCAGCGTCGATTTGTCTTGGCTCAACAGCATATTCAATTGCGCTCTGCGGCGTTTCGGAACGCATTCCTGACGGTGGTAACCGCGTTCGTCAGGTCAGCGGCATCATCCGGTATTTCTGAAGCAAAAACACCAGATTTCGGGCCCGCTGCAGGCCTAGAAGCTGCGTTTGTACTGCAGCAGCACGGTCAGCGGTTGAAGCGTCGCGACTTGAGGAATGATCGCACCCGCCGCATAGTTGCTGTACTGCGCGTATCCCACATAGCCAATGTCGCCGAGATTTGGTTTGGTGTTCGTGAGGTTGTGGATGTTGAGCGAGATTTCCGAGTCGGTGTAGCTGATGCCGGCCCGAAAATTCACCAGCGAAAAGGCCGGCCGCGTGGACTCGGCGCCGAATCCGCCGTTGAGCAGTGCGACACTATCGCCCGTGTAGCTGTAGTCGGCCGACAAAAATCCGTCGATCGCGCTCGTGAGCGGCTGCGTATAAACACCGCCGAGCGAGACATTCCACGCAGGCGTGCCGAGTATGCGTGAGCCGGCCTGCAGGTCGATGCCCGATAGACCGAGCGCGCCCGGATCGGTGATCTTCGTATCTTCAAAGCCGGCGCCGAAGCGTACGGTCAGCGCTCTTGCGAGGCGGCCGTCGATCTCGACCTCGCCGCCGTTGATCGTCGCGGCTCCACCGTTGATGTCGAAATACGAGCCGCACGGTAGCGCAACTTGTTGCTGCAGATTCTTCCAGTCGATGTGGAAAGCCGCCGCGGAAAACAGCAGTCCGGGGTTCGGCAGCTGCAGCTTGGTGCCGATTTCGTAGCTCCAGAGCGTATCGGACTTCAGCTGCGTAATGTCGGTAACCGGCAAACCCGCAAGCGCGCAGAAAGGCGCATAGGCCTGTGCGCCGCCCGCCCGAAATCCTTTCGAGGCCGATGCATAGATCATCGTGTCCTCGTTCGCTTGATACGACAGACCGATTTTCGGGTCCGTGCCGGTCTGGCTGTTGTGTTGAGGAGCGCTCGGCGTCGCTCCGAAGTTCATGAAGCCGTCGGCAATGTAATCGGCATCTTGCGAAAGCCAGTACTGGCGCGCGCCGAGCGTCATCGTGAACCGATCGAGGAACTTGTAATAGAGCTCGCCGAATATCGACGTGTCCTTTTGAGTCGCGGGGTTCGTCTGTGTCCAGATCAAATCGGTCGGCCAGGCGGGCACCGGGCCCGCGGGCGAGGGCACCGTCGCGGCCGTCAAGCCGCTGGCATAGGTCGGCGGAATCGTGAATTTCGTATGCGTTTGCGAGTAGAACGCGCCGATTGTGCCGCTGAGGGAGTGCGCGGGATCAAAGGACACCCGCATCTCTTCGGTGAGCTGGTCATGAAAATGCTCACCGTCCCACAGGTAGGGCTGGCTCGGCAAACCCGAGACTTGGTAGTAGTTGGTCAGCACCTGCTGGGTGCCGTATGTGGAATCCTCGACGTCCTCGGTATGGCGGTAGAAGTAGCTCGTCGAGGACACGAACGACCAGCCTTGGCCCTTGTAGTTGAGGTCGAGCGACGGCAAAGCCCAAACATCGGAGGCATGTGGCTGCACATCGAACGCCCGGTCGAGGGTGTATACCGGTGTGAAAGACGGCAGCGGCGCGAAGCTTGCCGGGAAGCCGTTGTCGGTCGTGTTTTGAAACATGACCCGCAATCTCGCCTCGAAGTCATCGCTCACCTTGAGCAGCGTCGACAGCGACCCGCCGTAGGTCGTCACGGCGCCTTGATTGCCGACGCTCGTGCGCGGCACCGAAAGATTGGGGTCGGTGACCGCCGGGCTCGATGGGTCGGGAAAAGTGCGCGTGAGGTAGCCGGCGCCATGATTTGCGAACAGCACTATGCGCAGCGCGAGTTTGTCCGGCACGAGCGAGACGTTGGCGATTACGCTGCTGCCGCCGTCTAGGCTGCCGCCGCCGGAGGTGAGGCCGGCATCGGCAGTGACCGTGAACTCGTCCTTGTCCAGATTGGGCCTCCTGGTGATCAGCCGGACATTGCCGCCGAGCGAGCTTTCCCCGAACAGCGTTCCTTGCGGACCCTTCAGAACTTCGATGTTGTCGATGTCGAGGACTCTTGGGTCGACCGAACCGGGGACCGGCGTATCGTCAATGTAAAAGCCCGTCGCTCCCGAGGTGCCGAACAAGTTTTGGCCCGTGATGCCGCGGATCGCAACCGTACGCGCATCCGCGATGCCGGTGGGTCCGCCGCCGTAGCTGAAACTGACGTTGGGAGTCTTTGTCGCGTAGTCATTGAACGACTGGATGTTGTAGCTCGCGAGCGCCTCGCCCGTGAACACCGTGATGCTGACCGGAACCGTCGCCAAGGATTCGTCGCGTTTGCGTGCCGTGACCGTGATCGCCTCGAGCGATGTCGGCTCCGCGGATGCCGGCGCCGTGTCGTCCGCTCGCGCGGCGCGCATGCCGATCGGCAACGTGGTGACCGCGCTCAGCACGGCGGCTGCAAGTGCCGCGCGCATCTGCGGTTTCGCGCCTCGTACGATGCCGACACGACTGCGGTGACTGTCTCGAGCCACTTTCGTCCCCCTGCGAGCTGCGTACACCCGGCGCTTTGTATTGCGCCATGCTCTCCGTGGAGCTTCGTTGATTCTATGCCCGCGGGTGGTATATCAGGCGAACTCGTCGCGGTGGATCGTCCCGTCAGCGCGCCGCTCCCGACACTTGTGGGCAGCGGCATTCGACGACCATTCCGCGCCCGGCGCGGCGCATAATACGCAGCTGCGCCTTGAGCGCTGTCGCGCGCAGGCGCAATGAATCGAGTCCGATCCCTTGTCTCACGCGCGCCGGATCGAATCCGGTGCCGTCATCCTCCACGCGCAGCTCAACTTCCTCCGGGCTCACCGACACGTCGATTGAGATTCGCCTCGCATCTGCATGCTTGATGGAGTTGTTGGTGGCCTCTTGCGCGATTTGATAGAGGTGCTCGCGCGATTCGAGCGGCAAGCTCACCGGGCTCGTCGAGGTCACGGATACCGTGATCTGACCGCGCGCATCGGGCGGCATCCGATCCGGCAGATGTGCGAGCGCGGCGAGCAAATCACCACCAGTCTCCTGCAGCGGCGAGAGGCCGCGCAGGATCCGTTCGCAAGCGCGCAGCGCCTCGCGCGCCGCGGTCGAGAGAAAATCGACAGCAGCCGGTGCGGCACGCTCGTGTCTCTCAGTCGCGCGCAGCAGCGGTTCTATGCCCATTTGCAGTCCGGTCAGGATCTGGCCGAGGCCGTCGTGAAAATCCTGCGAGAAATGGCGGCGCTCGCGGTCGATGGCCTCGATCATTTGGGTGCGCAGTCGATTGCGTTCAGTGACATTGATTGCGAAGACCAGAGCGCCCGGTCCATCGTCGAGATCGACGGGTGTACGCGAGACTTCGACATCGAGCACCTCGCCGGAGTGGCTTCGATGCTGATGGGTGATCTTGGATGCTTCGCCGTGCATCGCCGCGCTGGGCGGTGCGCGCTCGTCGATCTCGAGGTTGGCGAGCGACATGTTCTCGAACTCGCTCTCGGAATAACCGTAGCGCTCGCGCGCTGCGCGATTTGCGATGCGAATCCGCTCGCCGTCGCAAGAGATGGCGAACAGGGGATGGGGAACGGCCTCGAAAAGGCTACGATAGCGCGCATCGAGCTGCCGCAGATTGCGTTCCTTCTGGTCGCTGTCGGCGAGCAAAGTGGTCAGCAGCTGCGCAGTAGCCGCGAGCAGGATCACGAATCCCCAGAGTGTACCCACGCCCTCATCGAGGCCGATCGGTGCAAGCACCCCCCGATCCGTGACGAAACTGCCGGTGGCCGCCATCGCAATCACGAGGATCGACGTCCAGGCGGCCGCGACGCCGAAGCGCAGCGCGGCCCAAATCGTCACGGCGAGGCAGCCGGCGAGAACCGGCAGCCGGAGCTCGGCCCCCGAAATGGTGAACAGCGCGATGGCCGCGATGCAAATGGCCGTCACGCAAACGAGCGCTTCGCGTGGATGTTCACGCAGCCTCGTCCACGCCGACGGCGACCACGAAACGACCGCCGGCACGACCAGCAGAATTCCCCAGGTGCCGGCGACCCACCAGGTCAGGCTGCCTTGGAGCACGACTCGCGCCACATCTTGAGGGCCGCCGCTCGCTGCCGCATTGATCTCGGGCAGGACCTGAGGCGCCGCGACCCAAATGAGCAGCGTGCCGATGAGATAGACGATTCGTTCCAACAATTGTCCGAGTCCGGCCGCAGCGGCGAGCAGCAGCACGTCGCGGAATCGATCGCAGGAAAAACGAAATCCCCAATGCAATAATGCGCGCGCCGTGATGATCACGCCGATCGACACCGAAAGCCCGTCGAGAATGCCCAAAGACCAGCGGCTGGGTCCTGCCTCGAGCGTGAGCGCGAGTGCCGCGACGAAGGCGACACCCGCGAGCCATTCTCCGCCGAGCAACAGCGCGGCGACCACGAATCCGAACGGTAAATAGGGCAGCGGGAACTGGCTGCCGTACCAGAATTTCCCGGGCTCGACGGTCAGCAGGAATTCATCGAGCAGCCATGCCGATGCCGACGCAAGCAACAACAATAAAATGCCAACGCGCCAGTGACGGCCTGCCGGCGTTGCGGCTTGCGCGGCTGCTTGGGTCTCGTGCAGTACCACGCCCGGAGGCGCCGTCTTGGCCGACTCGTCGCGCGTCGAATCGGTCGCCGTGAGATCGGATTGCTGCTCGCACTCAAAGCTCACGATTCTACCGCCGGCCCAACTGCGGCCGACCTGCAGTTGTCCTTCCGCCGCCACCGCGCGCGCCGCGATCGAGCGCATTGCAACGTCCGCGGCTGCGTCGTTGGCCGCAAGCGTCTCGCCGTCGTCTTCGATCACCACGCGCACGGTCGTTGGCGCCACATCCAGTGTGACCCAGACGCTCTGTGCATGCGCGCGCTGCACGGCGCTGTGCACGGCCTCCTCGGCAATTCGGTATAGATGGTCGCGGCGCTCGACCGACAGCGCGAGCCCGCTGCTGCTGCGAATCGAGACTTGCAGCGAGGGCCCCCGCTCCGGCAGCGTTGCCGGAAGACGGCGCAGCGCTTCGGGAAGATCGCCCTCGGCCGACTGCAGTGGCGATACGCCGCGCGTGAGCTGCCGGCAGACTTGCGCGGCCGCGTGTGCTTCGAGACTGATGGAATGCAGGATTGCCACAGTTGCGGGCTCCGCCTGGTGCGGTGATCGCGCGAGCTGTTCCGCTGCGGCTGCGATCCTCGCCAATCGTGGCGTGAGCTGCTTTTCGATGACTTCGCCGAGGCGGAAGCGCTCGATATCGCCGGCGGTCAGCGCGGTGAGGCGCAGTTGGTTGCGTTCCGTCAATAATTCCGCGCAACAGACCAGCGCGCGACTGCCGCCGAGGGAGGTGTTGAGCCGCGTGACCTCGACGTCGATTTCGGTGCCGCCGCGCGTGCGATGCCGTTCCACCGCGACATCGGTCGATTCCGACGGCCCCACGGTCTGCGTGTAGGCATCGGCTCCGACGATCAGGTCGCGCGCATCGAGCGCCAGGAATTCCGCCTCGGCGTATCCGTAAGCGCGCAGCGCCGCGGGGTTGGCGAGAAGAATCCGCCTCGAGGCCGCGTCCTCGACCCACATCGGTTGCGGGTTTCCGAGGAACAGGCGCTGATAACGCTCCGCCGAGCCGGCAATCGCACGCAGCGCGCGCTCGCGTTGCGCGACGAGCGCAGTCAGGAACAGCGCCGTCCCGATCAGCAGACCCATGAATCCCCAGGATGCTTCGAGCCGCTGCGCGTAGGCAATGTGGGCAAAGGCGCCGAATTGCGATCCGAAGCCTGCGGTCGCCGCAAGTGCGAGCATCAGCGTCGCAGCCATTGCAATGCCGACGCCAAATCGAATCGCAGCCCAGGTTACCAGCGCGAATGCCGCGAGCAGCAGAACCGGCCAAAGACTACCGAACGGTAATAAAAATCCGGCTGCGATCCAGCCCGTGATTCCGGCCGCGAGCGCGGCGAGTTCGACATAATAGTCGCGCGCGCGCGGCATCTTGTCGAGTCGCAGTGCGAGTAACGGAACGACCAGCAGCGAACCGGCGACTGTGTTCGCCCACCAGCGTGCCGCGTAGCGCAGCGCCTCGGTGCCTACGCTGAGCTCGTTGCCGTGCCGAGCGATGCCCGCGGCGGCCAGCCGCGCAGCCAGCTCCACGTCGGTCGTGAACCAAGCGACGACCATGATCGTGAGCACATCGATGCCTGAGGAGACGATCCGGCCGATCGCGAGCGCGGCGATCAGCAACAAAGAGTCCTTGTATCGGTCCAACGTCGGACGGAAGCCCCAGCGCCGCAGTAGCGTCACGATCACCACGATGCTCAAGGCTTCGCCGCCCGCCTCGGCGATCGAGAGCGGAATGTTCGTATGTCGAATCAATCCCCACACCACGACCGAACCGGCCAGAATCGCGGGCCAGGCCCGGCGGCCGTAACGCAATAGACAGGCGACACCGAAACCGGGAGCGAGCCATACGACCGCCAATGACGAGGACGTGTTGCCCTGAACCTGTCCGGCAATCGCGCTGAGCCAGATGAGCCCCAAGGCACCGGCGGCGACGTAGGATCCGAAAGTGACCAGCAATCCGGTGACCCGGTCGCGGACGCCATTCAATGGCCGTGCGATCGTCATCGACGGGGCGTCGATTCGCTTACCGATTGTTCGAGCACATCCAACAGGCTTCCTCCATGAGGCTGCGGATCGGGCGATCCCACAGCAAATTCGAACAATTGTACGGCGGGATCCGGGCTGATTGCGACGATTCAGTGCCGGTTTGGATAGGCATCGATGTCGTCGAGCATGTCCGGTCCGCCGAGCGCCTGCATCTGATCGAGTATCCAGGCACGGCGGCGCTCGACATAAGCCGAGGGCGCGCTTATCAGGAAGTGCTGCGGATTCGGCAACACCGCGGCCATGACGGCCGCATCGGATCGCGTCAGTCGGGCCGCGGATTTGTGCAGATATCGCTCGGCTGCCGCCTCGGCGCCGTAGGTGCCGTAGCCGAATTCAGCGATGTTCAAATATATCTCGAGGATGCGCCGCTTCGGCCAACAGGCCTCGACGAGCACCGTGAAATAGGCCTCGATGCCCTTGCGAAGGAAACTGCGCCCCGACCACAGAAACAAGTTCTTCGCGACTTGCTGGCTGATCGTGCTCGCGCCGTGCACTCGGTGGCTATGCTGGTTGAGCGCATAAGCCTTCTCGATGGCCTCGACGTCGAATCCCCAGTGATCGGGAAACTTCTGATCTTCGGATGCAACCACCGCCAACGCGAGATTCGGCGAGATCTGCGTCAAGTCGACCCATCGATGCCGAAATTCATAGGTGTGGTCGCGGCTGATCCACGCATGCAGCGTAGTTTCGGCCATGAAGGCGCTGATCGGCGGATCGATCCAGCGCAGCAGCATCACCGCACCGACCGACGCGGCGAGGAACCCGGCGACCACCCATAGCAGGACCCGGACAAGCCGAACGGCCCAGCTCTTCTTCTGTCCCGCCACCCAAGAAGTCCGCGACGCGCCGGAAATCCGCTACTCGGTGATCCGGCGTACGCGCGTCATGATGACCGGCTCGACCGGCACATCGTCGAAGCCGCGCCGCCGTCCCGTTTCGACCGCAGCGATCTTGTCGATGACTTCCATGCCCTCGGTGACGCGCGCAAATACCGCGTAGCCGAAGTTGCCGCGTTGATGATCGAGGAATTCGTTGTCCTTCAGATTGACGAAGAATTGCGAGGTCGCGCTGTTGATGTCGTTGGTGCGCGCCATCGACAGCGTGCCGCGCTCATTCTTGAGGCCGTTGTCGGCTTCATTTTTGATCGGCGCTTGGGTTTTCTTTTGGGTCATGTCCTCGGTGAAGCCACCACCCTGGATCATGAATCCGGCAATCACGCGATGAAAGATCGTGCCGTCGAAATATTCTCCATCGACATATTTCAGAAAATTCTCGATGGTTCCTGGTGCCTCTTTTTCGAACAGCTCAACCGTGAAATCGCCCAATGTAGTTTCGAATCGAATCATGATGGCACCTTCGGATGTGAATGAACGTAAGCCCAGGCGACGCGCGCAACACCTGCGCGATCCGCGCGCGAGCGAATGTCGACGAATCCATGCCGCTCGAGCAGCGCGGCGACATCGGGTCCCTGGCCGCTGCCGTGCTCCAAGGCGAGCAGCCCTCGCTCGTGCAGATGGTCCGCGGCGCGGCCGATGATCGATTCGAACGCCTCGAGGCCGCTGCTGCCCGGCGTCAGCGCGAGCAGCGGCTCGGCTCTGAGGGTGGCGAGCGCTGCGTCGCCCGCCGCGATGTAGGGGGGGTTGGCGACGATCACGTCGAAGCGCTCGCCCGGGACGGCGTCGAACCACGAGCCCCGTCGCCAGATAATTTCAGACAGGCCGAGACGCTTCGAATTCATGATCGCCACGTCGATCGCGTCCGCCGATAGGTCGGTCGCGGTGACCTGCGCGAGTGGGCGTTCGGTCGCGATCGCGATTGCGATCGCGCCGCTGCCGGTTCCGAGATCGAGAACCGTGCTGTCACGTCCGGCCGGCAGATGCTCGAGCACGAGCTCGACGAGCGTTTCGGTCTCCGGTCTCGGCACGAGTACCGCCGGGGTCACGCGGAGTTCGATCGACCAGAACTCGCGCATTCCCGTAAGATAGGCAACCGGCGAGCCGGCGCGGCGTTCGGCCAGGAGCTGCGCAAAAGCACGCTCGCCGGCCGAGTCCAAGCGCAGGCTGTCGTCGACGACGAGTCCGGTGCGATTGCGCGCGAGCACCTTGCCGAGCAGCAGTTCCGCATCGAGACGCGGCGAGTCGCTGCAGTCGGAGAGCTCCCGCGTTGCTCTGGCCAGGCGTTCGGCGATCGTGCTCATCGAATTCATTCGACCTGCTGCGCCAGTTCTTCGGCCTGATGCTCTTGATTGAGCGCCTGAACCAATTCGTCGATCTGACCTTTCATGATGTCGTCGAGCTTGTAGAGCGTCAGATTGATGCGGTGATCGGTGACCCGGCCTTGCGGAAAATTATATGTGCGGATGCGTTCGGAGCGATCGCCCGAGCCGACTTGCAGTTTGCGCGATTGGGCCTGTTGACTCTGCTGCTTTTCGCGTTCGTTCGCAAGCAATCGCGCTTTGAGCAGCGACATCGCACGCGAGCGATTCTTGTGCTGCGAGCGCTCGTCCTGACATTCGACCACGAGCCCCGATGGAATGTGGGTGATGCGAATTGCGGAGTCGGTCTTGTTCACATGCTGGCCGCCGGCTCCGGATGCGCGAAACGTATCGATGCGAAGGTCCGCCGGATTCAACTCGATGGCCTCGACTTCCTCGAGTTCCGGCAGGATCGCGACCGTGCACGCCGACGTGTGGATGCGGCCCTGCGCCTCGGTCGCGGGTACGCGCTGAACGCGATGAGTTCCGGATTCGAATTTGAGCACCGAGTATGCGCCGCGGCCGATGATCCGGCTGATGATCTCCTTGTACCCGCCGTGTTCGCCGGGGCTCTCGCTCAAGATTTCGACCTCCCAGCCCTTCGATTCGGCAAAGCGCGCGTACATGCGGAACAAATCGCCGGCGAAGATCGCCGCTTCGTCCCCGCCCGTGCCCGCACGCACCTCGAGGAAGATATTGCTGTCGTCCTGCGGATCCTTCGGCACGAGCAGGCGCTGCAGCTCCAATTCCTCGGCGGCCATGCGAGGCAGCAGATCTTCGAGTTCCTCTTGTCCCATCGTTTGGGTCGCCGGATCCTTGTCCAGCTTCAATTCGTTGGCGATTGCGAGATCCGCCTCGAGCGCCGTGAAGCGCCGGTATCGCTCGATCAGCGGCGATAGTCTCGAGTATTCCATGGACAATTCACGAAACTGGTTTTGGCGGCCGATTACGCCGGGATCCGACAGCAAACGGCTGATTTCCTCGAATCGCTCGTCGAGTTTTTCGAGTTTCCGTCTGATGGAGTCTTTCATGGCCGCGGATTATAGCGGCCTCTCGACTCATTTCTGTTCGCGTTCTTCGACGAGCAGGCGGGTAATCGTGTGCGCCAGCGACGAATCGCCCAATTCGGCCGCTTGGCGTAATGCCTGCGTCGGCGAGTGCAGCAGGCGGTTGGTGAGCGTATTGGCCAGATATTCGATGACTTCCTCGGGGGCGCGGCCGGTTGCCAGCATGCGGCGCGCCTGTTCGAGGGTCTGCCGGCGGATCGCATCGGCCTGGCCGCGCAAGGATCGGATCGCAGGGCCCGCATCGTGGGCGCGCGATTCGGCCAGGAATCGCGCCACTTCCTCGTCGATCACGAGCCGGGCGCCGTCGGCGGCCAATTCGCGCTGTTGGCGGTTCTCATCGACGACATCCTGCAGGTCGTCGATCGAATATAAGTAGATATCCTCGAGCTCAGCGACCTGCGGCTCGATGTCGCGCGGCACCGCAAGGTCGACCATGAAGATGGGCCGATGGCGCCGCGCGCGCACGGCCGCCGCCGCCATCGTCTTGGTGATGATCGGCACCGGGCTCGCGGTACAACAGATTACGATGTCAGCGGCCGCCAATTCGGCCGCCAAGTCGTTGAGGCCGACGGCATAGGCGTTGAGCTCGGCAGCCAGGGTTTGCGCGCGCCCGAGACTGCGATTGGCGATGACCATGCGCTTGACCCCCTGGGCGGCCAAGTGGCGCGCGGTCAACGCGATCATCTCGCCCGCGCCGACCAAGAGCGCGGTGTGCTCACTCAAATCCGAATAGACGCGGCGCGCGACGCTGACCGCAGCCGAGGCAAGCGAGACGGCATTTGCGCCGATACGGGTCTCCGTACGCACGCGCTTCGCGGCCGAAAACGCAGCCTGGAACAGCTTATTGAGCGCCGGGCCCGTGGCGCCGGCGTCCTGGGCGATTCGGTAAGCATCCTTCAATTGGCCGAGAATTTGCGCCTCGCCAAGCACCATGGAGTCGAGCCCCGAGGCGACGCTGAACGCATGAGTGACCGCCTGGCGTTCCTGATGCACGTAGAGGCTCGGCGCCAATTCGAGCGCGTTGTCGTGGTGGCGCTCGAGCCACTGCGTCAATTCCGTGCCGCTCGCCGATCCTGCCCAATAGAGCTCGGTGCGATTACAGGTCGAGAGGATCACGACCTCGGCGACGCCGGCCTCCTGACGCAGGGTCCGTAATGCGGCGAGCAAGCGTTCCTCACTGAAGGCCACCTTTTCGCGCAGCGCGACCGGTGCGGTCTTATGATTGATGCCGAGGATATTGAATGCCATAGTGCGATCGTGTTCTCGAATTCACTCGTTGCGCGTCTCAGTTTGGTCGTCGGCATCATAGCCTCGTCCGCCTGTGCCAGCGCGAATCGCTCGGCCGCACCTGCCGCCGCGCCTGAGTCATTTTATACCGTCACTGCGGAATTGGCGCTGGCACGCCACGAGCCGCGCGTCGCAGCGCTGCAATATGCCACTGCGGCCCAATCGAATCCGGCTCTGTGGCCACGCGCGGTCGAGGTTGCGACCGAGGGGCTGCAGCCCTCCTTGGGTCTGAGCGCGGCCGAGCACTGGATACGCGCCGATCTGTCGTCGCTCGAGGCGCAGCGCGCGGCCGGCAGCGCGGCGCTCGCTCTACATAAGGTAGCCGTCGCGGCTGCGCACTACCGGATCGTCGTCACCAACACGCCGGGCGGATCCTCAGAGGCATTCACGCAGCTCGAGAAGGAGCTGCGCGGCGCCGAGAATACCTATGGGGCCCGCGAGGTCGCGGACCGACTCGCCAAGCTGCTGCCTGCTTCGCCGGCATTGCTGCGTTTGCAGGGATTCACTGCGTTGCGGGCTGACGATCCGGCGGCCGCGGCGCGTGAATTCGCGGCGGTGATCGCGCAGGGCGAGCCGGCGAGTCCGCACCGCGCCGATGCGGGGGCTCCGAATGGTGAGCTGACCCAGGCTTGGCGTCGCGCGCGCGTGCTCTCCGGCGAGGTTGACGCGCCGCTCGCGGAAGCCTTGGCTCAGGTGAAGCGCGACGCGACCCCCGAGAGTCGCTTTGACTATGGCTTGCTGCTCTGGACTGCTAAGCGCGATGCGCTCGCCCGTACCGAATTGCAGGCACTGCTCGCGGTGCCGGAAGCGCGTGCGGACGCGCTGCGCGTCTTGGGGCTGCTCGAGTATCAATTGGGCGACGACACGGCCGCCTCCGCTCGATTTACGGAGTTGTTGGCGACCGGCGCCTATGTCGATGAGGGGTTTTATTATTTGGGCTTGATCGCCGAGCGGCGCGGCGACTTGGAGCGCGCGCTACGCGCCTACGCGCGCGTACAAAGCGGAGAAGATTTGGTTCCGGCTCTGCTGCGTGCAGCAAGCATTTTGCATACCCACGGCGCCGAACAACAGGCCGACGAATTGCTCGATCGGCTTGGCAACGAGGAACCCGCTCACATCACTGAAATTCTTGCCGCGAGCGCGGAAATTTACACGAAATCCGCGGATCCGCAGCGTGCGCTGGCGCTGCTTCAGCGCGCGCGCATGGATTACCCGGACAGCGTCGAACTGCGGTATGCGCTCGCGACGCAATTCGAGCAGCAAGGCCAGCTCACTGCTGCATTGAAGGAGCTGCAGGCGCTGCTCGACGCACGCCCGGACGATCCGGCTGCGCAAAATGCGCTCGGCTATACGCTGGCCGATCATGCGCGCGAGTTGCGTCGCGCGCGCGCACTCATCGAACACGCCTACGCAGCCGCGCCGCACAGCGCGGCGATACGCGACAGTCTCGGTTGGGTGCTGTATCGCCAAGGCCGCGCGCAGCAAGCCTTGCCCTTGTTGTCCGGCGCATTTGCGGACGAGCCCGGCGGAGACATCGGAGCACATTTGGGCGAGGTGCTCTGGCAGCTCGATCAGCGCGCCGAGGCCGAAAAAATATGGACCGAGGCACGCCGTATCGATGCGGACAACCACTTGGTTCAGTCGACGCGCGCGCGCCTGCATGAGCAGACGCGTGCAGACCATTGACGCGTCTTGCGGCCATCGCGTTGTGCGCGGCGTTGCTGGCCGCCTGCGCGAGCACTCGGCCGCCGCTCGGGACGCCGCAGGCCTGGGATGGGCGAGTGGCGGAGTTGCAGCGCGCGAGCGTGTGGGATCTATCGGCGCGCGCCGCAGTCGCGATCGGAACCCAAGGTTGGCAGGCGAGCATGAACTGGCGCCAACGGGATCAAACCAGCGAAGTGCACCTCGCGGGCCCGCTCGGGGTCGGCGCGAGTGTGCTGCGTCTGTCGCCTGCGGGCCTGAGCCTCGAGGGGGCGCCGCGCGGCACCGATGCACTGGAAGAGCTGCAGAATCGGCTTGGATTCGATCCGCCGCTGCACGATATGCGTTATTGGCTGCTCGGCGTGCCGGCGCCCGGTGAGCCCTTTGAGCTGGTCCGAGATGCCAAGGATCGTGCACACCAGCTGCAACAGGCGGGTTGGACCATCGATATCGATCGATATCTGCCGGACGGCGGCGACTTGCTGCCGGGGCACCTGACCCTGACCCACGAGGACATTCGCGTGCGCATCGTCGTCGATCGATGGAATCTATCGCGATGAGCGATCGAAGCTGGCCCGCGCCGGCCAAGCTCAATTTGTTCTTGCATGTCCTGGGGCGAAGGCCCGATGGATATCACGAGCTGCAAACCTGTTTCCAATTCATCGATCTGTGCGACGAATTGCGCATCGAGCGGCGCCCCGACGGCCAGATTCGTCGCAGCGCGGGCGCCGCCGGTGTTGCCGCAGAATCCGACCTCAGCGTGCGCTCGGCACTCGCCCTGCAACGTGCCGCGGGCTGCACACTCGGCGCGGATATCGATGTGCAGAAGCGAATCCCGATGGGCGCAGGACTCGGCGGCGGGAGTTCGGATGCGGCGACCACCTTGGTCGCCCTCAATCGTCTCTGGAAGCTCGATTGGGGTGTCGACCGGCTTGCTGAATTGGGCTTGAGCCTCGGTGCGGACGTGCCCGTCTTCGTGCGGGGCCATGCCGCCTGGGGGGAAGGGGTCGGAGAACGCCTCACTCCGCTGTACCCGCCACAGGCGCCTATTGAGCGTAACTACCTGATATTGAAGCCAAATGTCTCGATCAGCACGGCATCCGTGTTTCAAGATCCTGAATTGACAAGAAATTCACCGCCCATCACAATTGAGGGCTTCCTCGCGACCGGTGGTAGAAACGATTGCGAGCCGGTCGTGCGGCGACGCTATCCGGTGGTGGGAGCGGCGCTCGATTGGCTGTCTCGATATGGCGCGGCACGCCTGACCGGTACCGGTGCCTGCGTGTATGTCGCCTTGGATGTGAGCGCCGACCGCGAAAGTATATTGAACGAGGTGCCGACGGCGTTTAGTGGTTTTTTGGCTCGCGGACTGAATGACTCGCCATTGCTTGAAAGATTAGCGGCTGGCTGAGCGTCGGCCGAACCATTTGGAGGGCGGTTGGTTCATTTGGGGTGTCGCCAAGTGGTAAGGCAGCGGGTTTTGATCCCGCCATTCGGAGGTTCGAATCCTTCCACCCCAGCCATCTTTTTTTGTCGAGCGGTAGCGTATGTCGCGACGTGATGAATTCGATTCGCTGGGCATTGCGGTGTTCACGGGCAACGCAAATCCGTTGCTTGCGATGGAGATTACCCGTCATTTGCACACGCCATTGGGCCGCGCGCACGTCGGGCGATTCAGCGACGGTGAGGTCAATGTCGAGTTGATGGAGAACGTGCGAGGCCGCGATATCTTCATCGTGCAGCCGACCTGTCCGCCGGCAAACGACCATTTGATGGAACTGCTGATGATGACCGATGCCTGCCGCAGGGCATCGGCGAAGAGGATTACCGCGGTTGTGCCGTATTTCGGCTATGCGCGACAGGATCGGCGCCCGCGGGCGACGCGCGTCGCAATCGCCGCGAAGTTGGTCGCGAACATGATCGCGAGTGCCGGTGTCGATCGACTGCTCACGGTCGATCTGCACGCGGATCAGATCCAGGGATTCTTCGATATTCCGGTCGACAACGTCTATGCGTCGCCGGTACTTCTGGGAGACGCCTGGAAGCAGAAGAACGAGAAGATGATCGTGGTGTCGCCCGATGTGGGCGGTGTGGTGCGGGCGCGCGCGCTGGCGAAGCGGCTCGATGACGCCGATTTGGCGATCATCGACAAGCGCCGGCCGCGGCCCAACGAATCGAAGGTGATGAACATCATCGGCGAGGTCGAGGGCAGGAATTGCGTATTGATCGACGACATGGTCGATACCGCGGGAACTTTGTGTCAGGCCGCGCAAGCGCTCAAAGACGAGGGCGCGGTCAAAGTCGTTGCCTACATCACGCATGCGGTGTTGTCGGGCGCGGCAATCGAGCGAATATCGAAATCGGTTTTGGACGAAGTCGTCGTCACCGACACGATTCCGCTTTCGAATGCGGGCAAGGAATGCAAGAAGATCCGCCAGCTCAGCGTCGCGGGCTTGTTGGCCGAGACGATCCGTCGCATCAGCGACGAAGAATCGGTCAGTTCGCTCTACGTCGACTGAGCGGTTGAATTGATAGGTCGGTATCCCGGCAACTGGTCGCGGTGTCGGGACGCTGTGTATGTGATGTAACTGGAGAAGATTATGAAAACCTCTTTCGAACTCGACGCCGAGTTCCGCGAGACGCAAGGCAAAGGTGCGAGCCGCCGCATGCGTCGTGACGGAAAAGTGCCGGCAATCCTTTATGGGGGCCACAACGAAGCGCGGCGCCTCAGCTTGAATCATCAAAAGCTGCTGATCCTGCTCGACAACGAGCGTTTCTACTCGACGATCCTCAATTTGAAGGTCGGTGAGGAAAAGCAGGCCGCGATTCTCAAGGACGTGCAGCGCCACCCCTTCAAGAACGCGATTCTGCACATCGACTTTCAGCGCGTCGAGGACAACGAAAAGATCCGCATCAGCATTCCCCTGCACTTCAAGGGCGAGGCGGCATCTCCCGGAGTCAAGTCGCAAGGCGGCCTCGTGTCGCATATTCGTTCCGAAGTGGAAGTCAGCTGCTTGCCGAAGGATCTACCCGAGTTCATCGAGGTGGATTTGTCGGGCTTGTCGCTGCACGAGAGCCTGCACCTGTCGCAACTGAAGATTCCTGCGGGCGTCACGCTCGTCGATCTTGCGAAGGAAGATGCGGCGGTCGTCACGATCTACGCTCCGCGTGCCGAAGAGCCGGAGCCCACGGCGGCAGCGGCGGCAGAGGGTGCGGCTGCGGCGGCAGGTGCGCCAGCGGCGGCGGCGGCGCCGGCAGCTGGAGGCGATGCGGCCAAGAAGGCGGAGCCTGCGAAGAAAGAGGAGGCCAAGAAGGAACCTGCCAAGAAAGACGCGAAGAAGTAATTCTCGCGTTGCTGGCTTTGGGGTGGGGCCGCCATGGTGGCGGCCCCACTTTGTTTCAGGGCTTGGTTTCGCATGAACGAGCGCGTCAACGATGGCTGGATTACCGCTACGCATAGTCGTCGGTCTCGGCAACCCGGGACCAGAACATCAGCTGACCCGCCACAATGCGGGCTACTGGTTCGTGGATCTGCTTGCGCGCCGCCATGGCGGGGAATTCCGCGATTACCGCAAATACTCGGGCGAAACCGCGCGCATCACGATCGGCGCTCAGGAATTGATCCTGCTGAAGCCGACCACCTACATGAACCGCAGCGGCCTCTCGATTCGCCAGCTCAGCGAGTTCTTCAAGATCCCGGCCGAGGAAATTCTCGTCGCGCACGATGAATTGGATTTACCCGTCGGCAGCGTACGCCTGAAATTCGGCGGAGGACACGGTGGACACAATGGTTTGCGCGACACGATTGCGCACATCGGCGACCGCTTCTGGCGCCTGCGGCTCGGCGTGAGCCACCCCGGCAACAAGGCCGACGTCATCGATTACGTGCTGACCCGCGCGCCGCGAGCCGAGGAAGATTTGATTCTAGCCGCGGTCAACAACGCTGCCGATTGCATGCCTCTATTACTCGAACAAGGTGCGGAGCGCGCAATGACCAAATTGCACAGCCGCACGGGACAAACTTAATGCCTATTCGCTGTGGAATCGTCGGACTACCGAACGTGGGGAAATCCACACTGTTCAATGCGCTCACGCGTGCGCAGATCGCGGCCGAGAATTATCCATTTTGCACGATCGACCCGAACATCGGCGTCGTGCCGGTACCGGATCCCCGACTCGAAGCGCTCGCGGTGATCGTGAAGCCGGAGCGCATTCTGCCGACCACGGTCGAGTTCGTCGATATTGCGGGCCTCGTGGCCGGCGCCTCGAAGGGCGAGGGCCTCGGCAATAAATTTCTTGCGCATATACGCGAAGTCGATGCAATCGCGCATGTGGTCCGCTGCTTCGAGAATGACGACATCGTGCACGTGGCAGGAAAAATTGATCCCGCCAGCGATATCGAAGTGATCAACACGGAGCTTGCGCTCGCCGACCTCGACAGTGTCGAGCGGGCCTATCAAAAGGCGCTAAAATCCGCAAAAACCGGCGAAAAAGATGCAATCAAATCCCGCGACTTGCTGGAGCGCGTGCGCAAACAATTGAACGAGGCGAAGCCCGTACGCACCCTGGGCTTGGATGCCAATGAGCATCTGTTCTTGCGCGATTTGCATCTGCTGACCGACAAGCCCGTGATGTATGTCGCGAACGTCGACGAGAGCGGCTTCGAGAACAATCCGCGACTCGACCGCGTACGCGAGCTCGCAAAATTAGAGGGTGCAATCGTCGTCCCGGTGTGCGCTGCGATCGAAGCCGAAATCGCGCAATTGGACGAGGCGGATCGCGCCGACTTCTTGCGCGAGCTGCACCTCGATGAGCCCGGGCTCAATCGAGTGATTCGCGGCGGCTACGCGCTGCTGGGCCTTCAGACTTATTTTACTGCCGGCGTCAAAGAGGTCAGGGCCTGGACCGTGCACAAAGGGTCGACCGCGCCGCAAGCGGCCGGGGTCATCCACACCGACTTCGAGAAGGGCTTCATCCGCGCAGAAGTCATCTCCTATGAGGATTTCATCGCCTGCAAGGGCGAGGCCGGCGCCAAGGAACACGGAAAAATGCGCCTCGAGGGCAAGGAATACCTTGTCCGCGAGGGCGATGTGATGCATTTTAGGTTCAACGTCTGACGGGTTGACAGACTTGGGGTGGGGTGCGCAGAATCGCGCCCCTCCCGATGGTTGCCGCCGCTTGCGGGCCGGCGACGAGGGACAAATGGTGAGGTAGCTCAGCTGGTTAGAGCGTGGCACTCATAATGCCGAGGTCGAGGGTTCGAGTCCCTCTCTCACCACCAAATCTGCCTGATAAATAGGCATTTTCTCGAGATCTTCTCTACGATTAGGTTCGCTTATTTCTGGTGTGCCGGTTTTTGTGCCGCCCACCGCTGGCCTTCTCCGCAGCAGCGGCGAGGTGCTCCGGCGCCGACCTCTTCGGACTGAGGTCAGTCATGGGAATGTTCGACGAGATCCATTGTGACGCTGCGCTGCCGGACGACGCCTGCGATGCGGGGACGTGTTTCCAGACGAAGTCATTGCCGGACCCATGCATGTGTCGCTATCGGATTACGGCGGCGGGGCGATTCATCGATTCAGATGGTAATGATCTCGAGCCGAGCGGGCACATCACTTTCTATGCGTACCCGAAGGATCGGGCATCTGGCGATAGCTGTTGCGAACTCGTCGATTATCGCGCGAAATTCTTGGATGGAAACCTCGATAGTATCGTTCGCGTGAGATCGGCAGAGCAGTGCG
Organism: Steroidobacteraceae bacterium; assembly: GCA_049517075.1. GTDB lineage: Bacteria > Pseudomonadota > Gammaproteobacteria > Steroidobacterales > Steroidobacteraceae > Bog-1198. The sequence goes on from JBEKSM010000027.1 coordinate 22,847, forward strand.
ACTTCCGCTATGGACTCGCCTCGTTCCGCTGGTTTCAATCGCGATCGTTCATGTTCGGCGATGGTACGGACGATGACACGCCTGTCTGATTAGTACGTGATGGGGCGTTACCAAACGCAAACGTGATTGCGTTTAGTCGTACTATATGCAATGCTACCTGCATGTGGTTACGCCCCTTTTGGACCGAGCGACTGGAGCGCCTGTGGAAGAGCCGCTCGGTGATTTGGTTTCCCGGCGTGCGCCGGGCGGGAAAAACGACGATTTGCCGGTCGTTGAAGGATGTCGAATATTTCGACTGCGAGTTGCCGCGGCAACGCCGGGAAATGGATGACCCGGAGGGTTTCCTCAAAAGCCTTGAGGGTAAGCGAGTCGTACTCGATGAAGTGCATCGCCTTCGCAACCCGTCGGAGCTCTTGAAGATCGCGGCGGATCATTATCCAACCGTGCGAATCATTGCGACCGGTTCTTCGACACTGGGAGCCACGAGAAAATTTCGGGACTCCTTGACGGGCCGAAAAGCAGAGCTGTGGCTGACACCGGCTATGAGCCGTGACCTGGAATCGCTGCACGTCAAGAAGCTGGAACACCGTCTTTATCGAGGGGGACTACCGCCGTTTCTGCTCGCGGATCAGCCGACGGAAAGGGACTTCCAAGAATGGATGGACTCGTATTGGGCGAAGGACATCCAAGAACTTTTCCGCCTCGATCGACGACGGTCATTTTTGACATTCGTCGAATTGCTGCTGACGTCGAGCGGCGGGATTTTCGAGGCTACTCGTTTTGCTCGCCCGAGCGAAGTCAGCCGCACTACGATAGCCAATTATTTGTCGGTTCTGGAGACAACTTTTGTAGCGCACGTGGTTCGGCCATATTCGACCGGCAAGATCGCGGAAATCGTGGCGGCGCCGAAGGTGTACGGCTTCGATACCGGCTTCGTATGTTATTTCCGTGGGTGGCATGAGCCGCGCCGCGACGATATGGGCTTGCTATGGGAGCACTACGTCCTCAACGAACTGCATGCGCGCCTCCAGACGCGACACATCCACTATTGGCGCGACAAACAGGGGCATGAGGTGGATTTTGTTCTCGCTCGACGTGGCGAGCCGCCCCTCGCGATTGAATGCAAGTGGAGCGCCAACGATTTCGACGCGAAGTCGCTCAAGAGTTTTGCCTCCCGTTATCCTAAGGCGCAACATTTCGTGGTTGCCCAAGACGTGGACAGGGCTTTCACCAAACGCTTCGATTCACTTGAAGTAAAGTTCAGTAGTCTCAACGCGTTTGTGGACAGACTGGAGGGTGAATTCGAGCCCGATTAATTCTGAGCCTCGGTCCGGTGTGAACCGGCGCGTCAGTTCCAATCGCCTGAAGAAGGATAACCGTCCGGTTTTGGCCGCATAGCAGCCCGAGGTTCCCGTAACCGATCATGGTGCTAGGTGGGCACCTCGTAGGTGTCCACAGAGCTGGCGCCGGTATCTTGGACACGAGAGGCCGGGGCATAAGCTACATCCGGCATAAGGCGGGCGAATTCGTGCGAGAGAGTTTTGCGGAACTCTGTTGATCGTTACTGTGCTCCATGGTGCCAATTGAAACGGGCCGGGTATAGATATATCCCACCGAAATAAACAACACAATTTGATTGCGGATTCAAACGGGATCGGAGACTTGGGGCTTCGGCAGCGGTCCAGTCAATAAGAAACAACGACACGAATATTGTCGCGTCTCACGGTGATCGGCAAGGTGCCAAAACCGTGAGACGCGAATGGCCGAATCTTTCGACAGCCTAGACCCAGCCTTGCGTATCTCACTGCCCTTTGGTGAGGTTCGTAATTGGGACGAGCACGTTGCCAGTTGCCAGCATGGTCGGAGTGAACTGAGTCAGGTAGGCACCCGAGTACTGCGCAATCATGAGCCCGGCTCGACGTCTCCACGCTGTTGCTCCAACGGTTATTCGGCGCTCAAAATCTGGAGCAAGGACATCGGTGCGCACGAAGCTTGAGTAAATCTTCATAGGGCACGAAAAACTGTTTGCGCTTAAATATAGAGTGTGAAACCTCGAGCAAATATTCTGCGGTGGCTTGCGGATCTCAGAATAGGGCCTCGCCGTACATCGGAAGTCAAAGTGCGTCCGCAGATTCCCGGCGGACGTCATCGCGAGCGTGCCAGAGCGCCTCTAGTGCGCCGCCCTGCAGCAATCTGCGCGGAACGTCCGCAAACATATAGCGCTGCGGCGGGGCGCGCTGCGTGCGGCGATTGATCATGCGGATTGAGAACGGCTCGACCCACTCCCAGTATTCTTGTCGAACCTGTGCGGGGAAGCCCACATCATCGAAGGCACGCCATAATTGCCGGAGCCAAATTTCTCGCGCCGACTCGTCGATTGTGAACGGATAGTGGCGCTTGCGCATGCACGGCTTGCCGCGAATCGATGTAAAGTACTTCGGGCCGCCGCAGGTTTCCACGGCATAGTCTGCTGCGCGCGTCACAGCGGCTAGGAAGCGCCGACGATCGGCAGGAAACAATGCGCGCAGCGGGGTCTCGTAGAGGCGCTCGTGATGACGCAGCACGAGCGAGCGCAAGATTGCCTCTCCGGCCACTGTGAATATCCGTCGTGACGGAAACGGTACGCGCGGGAATTCCATCTCAAAAAATCCCTCGACCCATCGAACCTCATCGGCGGCCGCAAAACCGTCCCGGCCCGATTGACAAGTATTGGCATTTTGTCGCGATTCGCGCGAAACATTGGCATCGCACTTCAGATTCATCACGAGCCCCCTTTAGATCTCTCGAGCAACGCTATAGCCGCAGCTATATGACGGTGACAAGCAGGAAGCGTGCCAAGCGCGAATCCTTGCGAATTGCGGTCAATCAGCGAGACGATCGGTCTTTGGTGCCGTGCAGCGGCGCTCGCGCCGCGGCCGCGATGTCTGAAAACCAACGGTGGCGAGGGCACGAATCCAACACAATGGTGTAAAGAACGTGACGCGATCATACGACCGTGCGTGCCGCCAGCTGACCGGTCCCGACACAGCTTTTTGACTCCAATGGCGTCGCACAAATGCGGTCATGCGCTCAGCAGATGCCCTTGGGCCGGTTTGACTCGGCCGCTCCACTGCGGTCCAATCAGGCGCACAACCGTTGGCGAGGGTGAATCCGATGCGCATCAGTGCCCGCAATCAATTTCGGGGCGTCGTCAAAAGCGTCCAAAAGGGGGCCGTCAATTCTGATGTGATCCTTGATCTTGGCGACGGCCTGGAAATTTTCGCCAATATCACCAATGAAGCAGTCGGCGACCTGCGTCTCATGGCCGGGAATCCAGCAATTGCCCTGATCAAATCAAGCTTCGTGCTGCTGAGCCCGGATGCGACGGTTCGAACCAGTGCGCGCAACCGGCTGACCGGCATCGTTTCTGCGGTGATTCCCGGTGCCGTCAACTGCGAAGTGAAGATTCAATTGGCGGGCGCACGCGTCCTCACGGCCATCGTCACCACCGACGCCATGAACGAGATGAGGCTCGTCAAGGGCGGCAGCTGCACGGCCTTGATCAAGGCCTCGCATGTATTGATCGGAGTCGACGCTTGACACTATTCCGCGCCGTAGCACAGCGCGTAGTCGCAACAGACGCCGCAGCTCGGCGCTTTGCAGACGCGCGCCTGAGCACGCTCGCACAGCAGCTTATAGAAGAATTTCTTCCACCGCAGATTGCCGGTGTTTTTGAAGTACAAGGTCGGGAAGTACTTCTTGATCAATTGCGACAACGCCTCGCGGTTCGGCATCCCCATGTCCTCCCAGAGATGATTGTCTCCGGCACAGGCGCTTGCGATCGTATGCGCGAGCCACGCGGTCTCCTCGGCGTTGTCACGCCGATGCGATCGAAATAAGGCGACCAAGTCGTCGAATTCCTCGGGCGCGATCGAGGTGCACGTGGCGGCTGCCGGCGCGACGCACGGGCAGGGCGGCACGGGCGCCGTACCGGGGAAGAATCTCGCGAGCAGGCGCATCAGGTCAGGCGCATCGAGCTTGAAGATCGGGAAGCGCGCGAGCACACCGCAAAACGCGAGAGTCGCGACATCGTCGGGATCACGCGCCGCGGCGAGCAGTTGCGGACGATTGAGGCCGAGGAGCGCCGTCGTCACGCAGTCTCCGACATCGGTGCGTGGGTGTAGCATTTCTTCGGACAAATCCGCGAGCAGGCTTCACAGCCAACGCAGTTCATCTGGTTGGCGATCGTCATGACCTTTTTCTCATACTCGTCTTCATCGTCGAAATCGGTCGCGAGCGGGATCAGTTCTCCCTCTGCGGTGACGCCGGCGAGCTGCAGCACCTCGCGCCCGCAGACCTTGAAGCAGCGTCCGCAGCCGATGCAAGCCGACTGGTTGATCTGCTGGACAAATTTCGGTATCCAGCTGCGCCCGTCGGGCATTTTGATCGTGACAACGCTCATGGCTCAGTCGCCGGTCGCGAGGCGCGAACGCGCCTCCGTCAAAGTCTTGAAGGCCTGAAACGCACGTTCAGCCACGTCAGGGATCTTCTCCCAGCCGGTCGGCAGCTCTTCCGCGAGATCGTGAAGATCCATCTTCAGGCTGGTCGCCTGGGCATTGAGCTTTTTGATCTGCGCCTTGAGCACTTCGATGTCGTCCACCGTCCACCTCCTCTCAGCCGTAGTTCGCGACCTCGGGATAGGCCCTGATCATGTCGATTCCGTTGGCAACCAATTTCTCGCCGTCCTCGGCGAGCTTTTCCAAGCTGTTGAAGCCGAAGCGATGTACGTCGCGCAATTGCTTGTTGACCACGATCAGCCGGCCGGCGGCAAGGATCATGCGTCCGAAGCCTTCGTGGTGCATTTTCATGAGGGGGGTCACCATGACGCCGGTCGCGCGTTCGATCGTCAAGGCAACCGCGTTGTAGAACAGTTCCAAACGCCAGATGGTCTCGGGATCCGGATCGCCGAGCATCGGGATCTCTCTGCGCCGCTCCTTGTCGAGAATGTATGGATCGAGCAGCTGTAAGTCGCTTTTTCCTTCCCAGGCGCCATGCATATCCTGGGCGCGCCACTGCTGAATGAGCTCGCGGACGAGCGGCGATTCCAGCGGATCGGACACTGCGCCGAGCAATCCTTCGGGCGTGGTCGGCGATTGCAGTGGCGCGATCTCGGTTTGAGGGGACGCTGCCTCAACCATGACCAGCCACCCCGTCGTCGAAGTCCCGATTTCGTTCCTGGCCCTTGAGCAGCGCTTTGCGCAGCCACGGCGGCGGTGTGCCCCCGAGCACGGTTTGCAGACGCGTGAGGATGTCGGCGATGTCCTCCGGCTGACCAACTTTGACCGGGTGAATGTTCTTGGCAACGACGCGCGCCGCAGCCGAACCGCCGATCGCTGCAACATACAGAATCGCGCAGTCCTGGATCGCATTGAGCTTCGGCGTGAGCTTGTCCTCGTTGCCATCCTCCTGCAGATCGCCGTCGAACTGGATGGCCTCGAGAAATCGGTGACTTTCGGGCGAGATCTCGTAGATCGCAAGATTCTTGGCCCAACCGAAGTGTGCATCGACTCGCTTCAAGTCTTGTGTCGCGAAAGCGATTTTCATACCTTTTGCTCCTGGCTGTACGTCAATGAGCCGCAATCGGCGTTTCCACCGCATGGACCGTCTCCGGCAAACGCCAGCTCGCCGGTGTGGCGTCGTGCGTGCTGCTGAGAAAAATGTTGCCAATTTCGAAGAGAAACTCGCGCGTACCGCGATATCCGACCGTAACGCGTTGCCCCGCCCCGAGCCGGTCGAACATCGGCAGGCCCGCGCGGTGCAGCGGTATATCGAGCCGTTCCGCGGCCTGGCGCCCGTGCGAATGCGTGATCATCAGATCGCAGCCCTTGGCGCGCTCCTCGAGGTCCTCGAGATCACCGATCAGTACCTCCGGCGTCGCCAGCCGTTCGAGCAGCGTCGATTGCGTGGTGGTGACCGCGGCCGTGATCGTCGCGCCCAGTTCGCCGAGGCTTGTGCTGAGCGCCCAGAGAAGATCCGGCTCCGCGCCGATGACGATGCGCTTGCCGCCGATGAAGAAATGCGCATCGAGCATCGCATCCTGCAATTGGCTGCGCTGACGCCGGTATTTCGCCGGCACCGGGACGCCGGAGAGGCGCGCGAGCTCGGCGATGAATTGATCACTCGCGGCGAGGCCGCTCAGGCTCTCGAATACCCTGAACGGCACGCCGGTGCGGGCCTCGAGCGCCTGCGCACAGGGTCGCATCTGTTCGCCGAGTGTGAGCGTGATTGCCGAGGCGCCCATCCGGCGCGCGTCGACGAGCGTCGTGCCGCCCATGGTCGTCGGGCTGAACTCATCCGACATATGCCCGTCGAGCGAGCCGGAGACGTCGGGCAGGAAAATTGGACTGAGACCGAATGCCTCGATGATCTCGCGCAGCTCGTCGATGTCGCCGGGCGTTAGATGGCAGCCGGGCAGGACGTTGACCTGATGGGCGCGCCGCGCGGTAGCGGGTTCCGCGAGCGCCTCGATGAGCGCAGTCACGGCTTTCGCCCAGCCGTCTTGAAAAGCGCCGAGGAAATCGGGCGTCGATACATAGACCAGTGCCGTATCGGCGACTTCGGGATGCGCCTGTCGGATCAGTCTCAAGTAACCCTGTACATCGTCGCCCTTGGTCTCGGTCAGGCCGGTCGAGCAAATCGCGATGAGCTCCGGCTTGGCGCGCGCACGGATGTTCAAGATCGCTTTTTCGACGTTGTCGTAACCGCCCATGATCGTGGTCGCCTCGTTCATCGCAGTCGTCTGCAGCGGAATCGCTTCGCGGAAATGGCGCACGAGCAGTACGAGCCCGAACGAGGTGCAGCCCTGCGAACCGTGCATGACCGGCATACAGCGATTCATGCCGAGAAATGCATAGCTTGCGCCGAGCGGCTGGCTCATTTTGAGCGGATTGACCGTCGCTGCCTTGTGAGAAATGTTGACGATTGCCATGGGATGCGGGTTAGGCGGCGACCGGTGCCGCAGCGGGCATCGTGATGAGGGTGTGTTCCGAATCCCAGGGCGCTGGTGCACGCACGTGTGCCCACACTGGATTTGAGAGCGTTTTGTCGATTTCCGCGACGAGGCTCACGATGCCCTCATAGCCTGCGTAGGCGTAGTGGCGCTCTTGATTGATGTCGAGCCAGGGCATTTTCGCCTTGAGCGCGACGAACTGGGAGCGGCCGCCGGAGAGCATGATGTCGGCGCGCGCTTCTTTCAGCATCTTGTACATCTCGCGCGGCGTCATATCATCGATCATGTGCGCCTCGTCGCCCATGATTTCCTTGATGCGCTGCTTGTCCTCGGCCGTGGATTTTTTGACGCTCGTCCCGACAATCTCCATGCCGGCTTCCTGCAGCGCTGCGACCACCGACCAGGATTTGACGCCGCCGGTGATCAGCAGCACCTTGCGGCCGCGCAAGCGCTGCTTGTAGGGCTCGATGCGCGACCAGGCGCGCGCCTCCTCGGCCGCAATCAATCGCTCGGTGCGTCCCAGAATGTCGTCGGGCGCGCCGCGCTCGACCAAGAGCCGCGCGATCTGGCGCAGGCTCTCGGACATATCGCCGATGCCATAGAACGAGCCTTCGAAGTAAGGGATCCCGTAGCGCTCCTCCATTTTGCGTGCAACATTGATCATCGCCTTCGAGCAGACCATCATGGTTGCGCGTGCGCGATGCGAGTACGCCACTTCGGCGTAGCGCGCATCGCCGCTGATGCACGCGAGCACGCGCACCCCCATGGCATCGAGCAGCGGTTTGACCTGCCATAGCTCGCCCGAGAGATTGTATTCCCCGACGATATTGATGTCGTAGGGCGTCGTGTAGGGCGGTTCCTGGGTGCCGATCACATGGTCGAGCAACGCCTCGCCGCCGAGCTTGTTGCCGAGATTCTTGACGCCGGCGAAGCCCGGCGCATTGATCGGAATCACCGGCTTGCCGAATTTCTTGGCGGCTGCCTTGCAGACGACTTCGATGTCATCGCCGATTAACGCCGTGACACAGGTCTGGTAGACAAAGACCGCCGGCGGGTTGTATTTGTCGATGATCTCCTTGATCGCCTTGTAAAGACGCTTTTCTGCGCCGTAGACGATGTCGAGTTCGCTGATATCCGTCGTGAAACCAGTGCGGTAAGTCAGAGATCCGGACGACAGCGAATGCCGGTTGTCCCAGGAGTGGCCTTCACAGGCGATCGGGCCGTGCACCAGATGTGCGACATCGGTGATCGGCTGAAGCGCGATCTTGGCGCCGTCGAACGCGCATCCTCCCGCCGCCGCGCCGGGCGATAGCTGCTTGGTGCAGCCCTTTTTGCGTTCTTTGTCGGACTTTCCCTGATTCTTGCCGCAGGCAGGCTCCTCGAACACCTGCAGCATTTTGTCCGAGAGCGAAGTCATCTCGGTCTCCACACGGCCATTGCCCGACGCACGCGGCGCTTCATCGAATGATGTCGAAGCTGAAGTCGTTCTTGGCCGGAATGTTGCTCGCCTTGTCGATCTCGTCGAAAATCTTGTCGAGGATCCGCACCAGCACGTTGAGACCGCCCTGATAGCCCCAGACCGGATAGCGGTGATGGTGGTGGCGGTCGAACACCGGAAAGCCGATCCGGATCAGCGGTGTGAGGGTGTCGCGCTCCAGATACTTGCCGTAGGTGTTGCCGATCAGAAAGTCGACCGGTTCGGTAAACAAGAGCGAGCGCATGTGCCACAGGTCCTTGCCCGCATAGACGTGACAGTTCTTGCCGAACGGCGAACTCTCGAGAAGCGCTTGGACGCGCAACGCCCACTCCTTGTTGCCGTTGGTCGCGAGCACGTGCGTCGGCTCGGCGCCCAATTCGAGTAGAAAGGCCGCGAGGCCGAGGCACAGATCCGGATCGCCGTAGATCGCGAATTTCTTGCCGTGAATGTGCGCGCTGGAGTCTGCGATCGCATCGACAAGCCGTCCGCGCTCGCGCGCGAGTTCCTCGGGGATCTGCTTGCCGGTGATTCGCGAGATTGCCATGAGAAGTTTGTCGGTGCCGGCGACGCCGACCGGATGATTGAATGCAAGGACCTCGTGGCCCTGTGCAGCCACGAAATTCAGGGTCTTTTCCGTGCAGTATTGCTGCATCGAGATTGTCGCCTTGGCGTGCAGCGCCTCGGCCGCGTCGCTGAGCGTCGTGCCGCCGTCGTACATGCGGAATTCGCCGTCGGTGGGGGTGTCCCAGGCGTCGCTGTTATCGCCGAGGATCGTGTGTTCAACCTGCATCAACTTGAAGATCCGCTTGATCTCGCGCAGGTTTCCGACCGTGTAGCCGTCGAAACCGCCGATGAAATTGATCTTCTCGTTTGGGACCCGCTCGAGTGCCGGCACGGTGCCGGCCTTGCCGCTCCAAAAATGTTCGAGAATGCCTTTCATCACGTTGTCGTAGCCGGTGATGTGGCTGCCGACGAACGCGGGCGTGTGCGCAAACGGCACGTCGAACTCCTGCGGCACCGAGCCCTTTTCCTTCGAAGTCTTGATGAAAGCATTCAGGTCGTCGCCGATGACCTCGGCCATGCAGGTCGTCGAAACGGCGATCATCTTCGGCTTGTAGAGCGCGTAGGCGTTGGCGAGTCCGTCGACCATGTTGTTCAATCCGCCGAATACGGCGGCATCTTCGGTCATCGATGAGGAGACGCAGGAGCACGGTTCCTTGAAGTGGCGCGAAAAGTGGCTGCGGTAATAGGCGACGCAGCCCTGCGAGCCGTGCACGAACGGCAGCGTGCGCTCGAAGCCGACGGCGGCGAACACCGCGCCGAGCGGCTGACAGGCCTTCGCGGGATTCACCGTCAGGCCCTCGCGCGCGAAGTTTTTCTCGCGGTAGTCGGCGGTTTTGGTCCACTCGCGAACCCGCTCGATTTCCTCGGCCGGCAGCGGGTTCTCGAAATTCTTTCGCTTGTTCTCGAGCATCTCGCGGTATTCCGGTTCGCGGAACAGATTGAAGTGATCGAGTATCTTGTCGGCGCTCTGAGTCATGTGGGCTTCGCTCCTCAATCGGCCTTAAGTGGGGATTGCGTCGTTTCGACGGTCTCGTCGGGCGCCGCGGCAGTCTTCCAGGGGGTTTTGGTCAGCGCCCACACCGGCGAGTTGATCGCCATGTCCATGTCGCGGGCGAAGATCGCGAAACCGTCATAACCGTGATAGGGGCCGGAATAGTCCCAGGAATGCATCTGGCGGAACGGCACGCCCATCTTTTGAAATACGTATTTCTCTTTGATGCCGGAGCCGACCAGATCGGGCTGGACCTTCTCGACGAATTTCTCGAATTCATACCCTGTGACATCGTCATAGATCAGCGTGCCGTCTTTGATGTAGTGCGTGGTGCGCTGGTAATCGTCGTTGTGGCCGAATTCGTAGCCGGTGCCGACGACCTCCATGCCGAGATCCTCGTAGGCACCGATCACGTGGCGCGGGCGCAGTCCGCCGACGAACAGCATGACCTTCTTGCCCGCAAGGCGCGGCTTGTACTTGTCGATGACCGCTTGCATCAGCGGCTTGTATTTCGCAATGACGCGTTCGGCGCCTTCCTTGATGGCATCGTCGAAGTGGCTCGCGATGCGCCGCAGGGATTCTTCGATTTTGCTGGGACCGAAAAAGTTGTATTCGACCCAGGGAATCCCGTACTTCTCTTCCATGTGGCGTGAGATGTAGTTCATCGATCGGTAGCAATGCAGCACGTTGAGCTTCGCCTTGGGCGTCGCCTCGAGCTCGGCGATGCTGCCGTCTCCGGACCACTGTGCGACCACGCGTAGGCCCATCTCCTCGAGCAGAATGCGCGATGACCACGCGTCCCCGCCAATGTTGTAGTCGCCGATGATCGAGACGTCGTAGGGCGTTTGTTCGAATGCGACGGACTTCCCGTCGAGCTTCTCGAAGATGTAGTCGCGAATGGTGTCGTTGGCGATATGGTGGCCGAGGGACTGGGAGACACCGCGAAAACCCTCGCATCTCACCGGCACGATCGTCTTGCCATATTCCTTCGCCTTCAGCTTCGAGACCGCCTCGATGTCGTCGCCGATCAGGCCGATCGGGCACTCGGATTGAACCGTAATGCCTTTGTTGAGGGGAAACAGCAGCTGGATCTCGTCCATGATCTTGTGCAGCTTCTTGTCGCCGCCGAACACGATGTCGTTTTCCTGAAAGTCGGACGTGAACTGCATGGTCACGAAGGTGTCGATGCCGGTGGTGCCGATGTAGTAGTTGCGCCGCGAACCCCAGGAATACTGCCCGCAGCCCACCGGCCCGTGGCTGATGTGCACCATGTCCTTGATCGGACCCCAGACGACGCCTTTGGATCCCGCGTAGGCGCAGCCGCGAATCGTCATGACGCCCGGCACCGATTTGATATTGGATTTGACGCCGCAGTCGGGCTTGCCTTCTTCGAATGTACCAAGATGCTTGGCGCGGCGCTTTGCGAGTTTTTCGGGATAGGCTTCCAGCACCTCGTTGATCAAGGCCTTGTTGCGTACCTTGGCGTCTTCGGATTCTTTCTTCGTGCTCAAGCTCATGTTGCTACCTCGGGTCAGTCGGTTCCCCCTCCCGCAATCGGGAGGGGGTGTTGGGACAGAATCTCAGCCTCAGGCGGCTGCGGCTTCCGCCGCCAATTCCGCCGCGGTCTTGCCGACGAGCGCCTCGTTGACCGGCTTCATGATGCCGTGCTCCATGAGCATGTCTTCGAGCTCGTCCATCGTGATCGGCGTTGGGATGATGCCCTGGCCGGCGTTGTTGTGGATCTTCGACGCAAGCTGCCGGTACTCGTCGGCTTGCTTGGATTCGCCCGCGAACTCGATCACGGTCATGCGGCGCAGTTCGGCGTGCTGGACTATGTTGTCGCGCGGTACGAAATGAATCAGCTTCGTGCCGAGCTTCTTCGCGAGCGCCTCGGCGAGCTCGAGCTCCTTGTCGGTCTGGCGCTCGTTGCAAACGAGTGCGCCCAAGCGCACGCCGCCGGAATTCGCATATTTCAAAATTCCCTTGGAGATGTTATTGGCCGCGTACATTGCCATCATCTCGCCCGACATCACGATGTAAATTTCCTGGGCCTTGTTCTCGCGAATGGGCATCGCGAAGCCGCCGCAGACCACATCCCCCAGCACGTCGTAGGAGACATAGTCGACGCCTTCATAAGCGCCGTTCTCCTCGAGAAAATTGATCGAGGTGATCACGCCGCGGCCGGCGCAGCCGACGCCCGGTTCGGGCCCGCCCGATTCGACGCAACGAATATCCTTGTAGCCGACCTTCATGACGTCGTCGAGTTCGAGATCCTCGACGCTGCCCGCCGCCGCGGCGAGGCTCAGGATGGTGTCCTGCGCCTTGGCGTGCAGGATCAGGCGGGTGGAGTCCGCCTTCGGATCACAACCGACGATCAAGATCTTTTGCCCGAGATCGGCGAGCGCCGCGAGCGTGTTTTGGGAAGTCGTAGATTTTCCGATGCCGCCCTTCCCGTAGAAGGCGATTTGCCGCAGTTTTGCCATGATGAAGACTCCTTGCTATTCGAATGCTGGTGAAACGTTTCGTATCTCGCGTGACCCGCACGCGCTTCCATACCGTTGACCGTGCCCCGCCGCAGGTTGGAAAACGCTAGCCTTTGGTCTTCTTCGGATTGGCATCACATCCCTCCACACTCGCCGCTCGGCTAGCATCAAGCAAGGGCCGTGCCAGCCGCGCGAAAACGCGGCAAGCGCTTGTAATTGCAGCTGAAATCGCGTGCACCGAGACCGTCGTGAGCGTTGTTCCGAACCCGACATCGGTACTCGACTGTCCGACATCGCAGCGGCGGCTGTCAGAAAGCGAACACGGCCCTCTCGGGCGCCGCGTGCGGTACATCGGCGGAAAAAGCGGCCGCCGGGCCGATGTGCGATTTAATTCAACGATTCTGCTGTCAATGGCCGCTCGCAGGAACGAGACTTGCTTGGGATTGCCTGTCGTTCACACCGAGGCGGTACGCTGATGCAAATCGGAGTCGAAAGTTCCCGGGCGGTCGAGAACCAGCGTGTGTTCGTCGTCAGCGGCGACGAGATCACGCGCGCCGTATTGCAATTCATGCTCCACGATGAGTACGAGACCCATGAATTCGCCGACCTTGCGGCGGCCTACGACAAGTCGGTGCGATGGAAGCCGGATGCGATCCTGCTCGCGATCGACCTCGTCGAGGTGTACGGACTCGCCGTGATCGAGCAGATCCGCGCGCGGGTTCCTGGCGTGCGGATTGCGGTCGTCTGCGACTGCGCTGCTGACTCGGCCGCACGCCGCTGCCTCGACAGCGGTGCACATTCTCTGCTCGCGAAGCCGCTGACGATCGAGTCGGTGCGCCGCAAGGTCGATTTGCTGATCGGCCGGCGCAGCGTGCTCACGATCCCGATCCAGGTGGCCTGAAGCCATGGCGACCGAGAATCCGACCGCTGGGTCGCATTTCGAATTGATCGGCGGGCAAGCGGCGGTCGAGCGGATCGTCGAGGCCTTTTACGAGCGCATGGACCGCCTCGCGGCCGCCCAGTCGATTCGCGCGCTGCATCCACGCGACTTGGGCGCGAGCAAGGCGGTATTGAAGCGCTACCTCGCGCAATGGCTGGGCGGCCCGCCGCTCTATTCCGAGCAACGCGGTCATCCGCGGTTGCGAATGCGGCATCAGCCGTTTCGAATCGGCGCCGCGGAGCGTGATGCTTGGATGCTCTGCATGGGCGGCGCGCTTGAGGAGGTCGTGACATCGGTTCGGCTGCGAGAGCAGCTGCGGCAGTCGCTCGGCAAAATTGCTGATTGGATGCGCAATGACCGCCATGGTGTTTGAGCGGGCGCGCGCAGCGGGCAGCAGACCCGGCGCCGGGCGGCGTCGCTCAGTCGACGATCTTGCCGTTCGATCGCCGGTAGTTTGTCGTGTGTCCCGCTCGCACGGCGCGCGCGCGTCCGGCCGCTGCGATCGTCGCGCTCTTGCCCGGCGCGATCGGCGCCGAGATCAAGCGCTGCAGCCGCTCGCAGCCGCAATGCGGACACGCGGCAATCAGCGTCGAGCGGACCAGCAGCTCGAACGTGCGGCTGCATTGTTCACAGGTGTAGTCGTAAATTGGCATGAAGATTCCTTGGGAGAGCCTCGATGAGCACCTATATCAAGTCCACGCAGGACGGCCGCCGGGTCGAGGTCATCGGCGAGTACGTTTGCCTTGCCGGCGAGCGCGAGGCGGACAAACTCGTGGCGGTCATCGACCATCCGCGGTGGCGCGCGATCCTGCAAGCCGCTCCCGATGCGACGCACCTGGCGGGCCGTCTTGCATTGACGGTCGACGAAGCCGAGCGCGCCGAACTCGCGCTCACCGCCGCGCGGCGCGCCGTCGACTCGAGTCCGGTGGCCGTTGCGGAGCGCGCGCGTCTCGCGGTCAATCGCATGTTGATGAAGCGCAGCGACGAGTAGGGCGGATTCAAACGGGGCGGTTCTCATTGGGATTGCGTACCGGACCCATGCGGCGAAGTCCGTCCTCATAACTGATCAACTCGAAATCGGCGCTGAAGCCGATCGCCTTGTCGGCGATCGCGTCGAGTTTGCCGGCCGTGTCGAGCTTCTTGAGGTCGTTGCGATCGATATACAACAGATCGAGAATTTCGTTGTAGACCGTGGCCTCATCGATCGGCAGCACGTAGAAGGTCGCGTCGCCGAACTTCACGCGGTACTTCGCGCTGAGGTCGACGTTGTTGCAAAACACGAAGTATTTTCCCTGCGCGCTCAAGCTCTCACCCAGCACCTCAGCGACTGGTTTCAGATATTCGAAGGACAACAGGTAGGCTGCGAAGAACTGAATCGTCGATTCACCCGCGCCGCCGACGGCCAGCACCTGCTGCACGGCGAGTTCGGGCGGGCGTGCTTCGTCGGCGAGCTTGGTCGCGAATTTGAGTGCAAGATCGCCGCGAAACCCAAAGCGTCCCGCGGTCTTGGTCGGCGCCTTGAGCAAGGCATTGAGCAGCCGCCCCTCGGTTTCCAGGTGTTTGAATCCAGTGTGTTCGATTGCAGTCATGGGGGGTCCTCGTTGTTTCTAGGGATCAAGAATGTTCAGCCGACGGCGATGCGCTGCGCTGCCACGCGCCGATCCAATTCGATCAGCGAGGCCGCCCATTCCGCGAGCGGCGTCGCGATGCGTTCGATGCCCAGTTCCAATAGAAATCGCCGTTCATTGCGGGTTGGCTCGTCGGGTAACACGGCGAAGTGCCGGTCCGAGGAGCGTTTGATGATCTGGCGCGCGAAGATGCGCTCGAGTTGTGTCGAGAAGCGGCATCCGAGAAACAGGAAACCGCGGCCGCTGCGCAGCTGCTGCACGGCGCGCGGAATCGGCGTCTGAATGTCGATTTCGGTCAGCACCTCGACGTAGTCAGAATCGGAGACCAGGAAATTCGCGGCCGGACTCACCGATCCCAGCGGCTCGTACAACAGGGTTGCCCAGCCGGTATCGATGCTGCCGGAGCTGAGATCCTCGCGCCTCGACCCGTCGGCATCGAAGAAATGCACCCAAGTGCCGAAGTGCTCGGCCTGACTGATGCCTTGTACGATGCCCCAGGAGCCGAGCGCATCTGCCGCCGGCCGCTCCGCCAGCGCCCGCTGCGGCAGCTTGTCGTACCAGGCGTGAACCCAGAGCGGAAGATTCGGAAATTGGGCGAGCAAGCGATGCAAGTCCGTAGGCGCGATCTCTGGCGCGAATGCCTCGCTCATGGCCGCCGCAACCGTCTTGCGGTGCTTGAAGTTCTCGATGAATTGGGCCGCAGCGCTCAGGTTGTGGCGGATCTTATGCGGCACGCTGGCCTTGGCCGTGAGTTTGCCGACGAGTTCGAGAGCAGCCGCAGGGACCGTTGACGGGCCCTCGACGAGGCCGAGTACTGCAGGGCCGAGGTACGGAATCAAGCGGCCGTTGACCAGACCGGAATGAATCACCTTGAGCAGCTGCGCGTCGGCGGCCTGGCGCGTCATGCAAAACTCGGTAGTTCGATGGTGAAGTTCTCGCTGCCGACGATCACTTGACAGGCGAGGCGCGACTTCGAGCCGACGCCGACGAGGCTGTCGAGGCGTTCATTCTCGAGGCGCTGCGGCTTGGACAGCCCCTTGCGGCCCTCGATCACGAAGATGTGGCAGCCGCCGCATTTCGCCTCCCCGCCGCATTTGCCCGGCACGGGGACTGCCGCGGCGAGCATGGCCTGCAGGATGCTTGCTCCCTCGGCGGCCGGATAGGTCTTGCCGATCGGCAGAATGGTCATGTCTGGCATCTCGATCTCCTCAGGTGCGTAAATTCAGCGGTTTCAAAAAATCGCGGCACCGGCGCCCACGTTGGTCGACGCGTCCTTCAAAGTGGACACGATGAATGCGATTTGCTGCTCGCTCAGATGGCGGTGAAACGGCAGCGCCACGGCGCGATCGGCGAGTTTTTCGGTCACCAGCAACTTGCCCCGGGCGTTGGCCGGATTGCGCTCCACGTAATGGCGCTGCGTGTGCAACGGCCGGCAAAACGCGTAGGCGTCGATGCGTTCGCGTCGCAAATCCTCGATGATCGCGTCGCAGGCGGATTTCGAGAAACGCGTGCCGAGGTGCACGAGATAGAGCAGCCAGTGCGCGGCATCGACTTCGGGCGCGACGTAAGGGTCCTTGATGCCCTCGAAGGATTTGATGTGTTCGAAGTACACGCCTTCGATGATCCTGCGCTCCTCGAGGATCTCATCGATGCGCGACAGCTGCACGAGCGCAACGGCTGCGGCCAGCTCGCTCATTGCCGCCTGGTAGGGTGCACGGGCGCTGACGCAGTGCGAGCCGCGTTCCGTCGGCGCATGGCTGCGCGAACTGCGCAGGTTGCGGGCGATGTCGGCGTCGTCGGTGACCACGATGCCGCCCTCGCCGCAGCACAGCGGCGCGGGCTGCGAGAAGTCGAACACCGCGCAATCCCCGAAACTGCCGACGATACGGCCCTGGTAGATCGAACCTATCGCCTCGGTCGAGTCCTCGAGCAGGATCAAGCCGTGTCGGGACGCAAGTTCGCGCAGCGCATTCCATGGCGCCGGATGCCCATTCGTATTGCCCGCAAGGATCGCCTTGGTCGCCGGCGTGATGCGCTCCGCGAGCTTCGCAGGGGCGAGCACGCCGGCCCAATAATCGATATCGACGAACACCGGCGCGGCACCGCAGAGCGTAATCGCATGCGCCGTTTCGCGCCACGAATAGGCGGCCGCGAGCACCTCGTCTCCCTCGCCGATGCCAAAGGCCTTCAGTGCGAGCAACAATCCGGCCGTGCCGCTGCTCACCGCCACGGCGTGCTTTCGTCCGGCATAGCGCGCGAACGTCTCCTCGAATGCCTCGACGCGCGGCCCCTGCGAAAGACGGGGAGAGCTTAGCGTCGCGGTGGCGGCATCGAGTTCCGCCTGCGTGATGTCGGGATCGGTGAGCGCGATCCAAGGCTCGAGGCCGAATTCTGCAAGCGCCGCATTCATGCGACCACCGACGGCGCCGACCGGACGGCAAATACCACGCCGGTGGCACTCGCCGGGTCCGTCGTGATCTGCCAGCAATGTTGGCGGCCGTCGACGAGATAGAGGTCGGCGTTCAGAAGGCGGCGGAACGGTGACTCCTCGCTCATGTCGGCGGCGTCGCAGCGCGTCAGAGATCGTCCCGGGAAGCGGTTCCGAAATACCGTGAGCAGATCGGGGCCGCCCTGCGCGCCGCACAGCAGTGATTCGATTTCGTCCAGTTCTTGGGCGGTAAACGGCATCCTGTTTTCCCCAGACTCAATCGCCGCTCAAGCGCTTGGCCTCGACCGTAACCGGCAGCGTCGTACCCGCCGCCATGTCCGGCAGCGCGAGCTCCCAGCCGTTGCCGAGCGTGATCTTTCCGCCCCACAAGCCGGTCTTCTCGACCGATACGATCGACTCTTCGAGATCCTTTTTTGGCACGTATGCCGACAATTGGCCTTCGGCGCTCCTGCGGATCATGATTTTCACGGGCGTCTCCCAGACTGCGATGGATGGTTGAGAATGGTCGTCATGCGGCCCGCGCATCGAGATCGGCGACGATATCCGCAATGGTCGCGACGAATTCGTCGACCTCGGCGGCGCTGTTACCGCGGCCGAGTGAGACACGCACCGAGGCGAGCGCCGCGGCCGCGGGCAGCCCCATCGCCGTCAAGACATGCGAGGGCTGGGTGCCGGCCGCCGAGCAGGCGGCGCCCGCCGATGCGCAAAAGCCCGCACGATCGAGCCGCTCGAGCAGCCGCTCGGCATCGAGATTGCCGAATCGCAGGTTGCTGGTATTTGACACGCGCGCTGCACCCGACCCGTTGACGCGGACAAACGGGATGCGCGCGAGCACGCCCGCTTCGAGCCGGTCGCGCAGCATCCGCAGTCGCTCAGCTTCGGTCGGCAGCTGCTCGCGCAGCAAGCTGCAGGCGACGCCGAGCGCGAGGATCCCGAGCAGGTTTTCCGTGCCGCCGCGGCGACCGCGCTCTTGAGACCCAAACAGCTGCGGCTGCAGTCGCAGGCCCTTGCGGACGATCAGCGCGCCGATCCCGGTGGGCGCATGCAGCTTGTGACCGGAGAGCGAAAGCAAGTCGATGGGAATCCGCCGCACATCGATCGGCAGCTTGCCCGCTGCCTGCACGGCATCGGTGTGCAACAGGATGTTCCGCTCGCGCGTCAGTTGTGCGACCTCGGAGATCGGGAACAGCACGCCGGTTTCATTGTTGGCCCACATCAGCGTGACGAGCGCGGTATGCTCCGTCAGCGCCGCCGCGAGCGCATCGAGGTTCAGCCGGCCTTGCGAATCGACCGGCAAATAGCTCACGTGGACGCCCTGGGTCTCGAGGTGACGCAGCAGGCGCAGCGTCGAGGGATGTTCGACCTCGCTGCTCACGATGTGGCGCCGCTCGGGGTGCATGGCCAGCGCTCCGAGTATCGCCAAGTGATTCGACTCGGTGCCGCCGCTCGTAAACACGACTTCGGCCGGCGAGGCGCCGAATGCCTCGGACACCGCCTGCCGTGCATCGAGAACGACGCGCTTGGCCTGGTCGCCGAGGCTGTGCTTGCTCGAGGGGTTCAGGGGTCCTAAGCGCAGGCAGGCATTGATCGCCTCCACACACTGCGTCGCAACCGCCGTGGTGGCGTTATGGTCGAAGTAAATGCGCTTGGGCGCCGCGGCCGCGAAGATTTTCGGGATCATTGCCAAAACTGCCGGGCCGGATCCGCGTTCAACTGATCGAGTAGATCGCCGAGCCGCTCGTAGACGGCATGCAGCCGCCACTGCCGACGCTCGTGATCCTTGCGGTAGAGCCGCCAAGGCTGCGGTGCCCTTGCATGGATCAGCAGCGCAATATCGACGATGCCGCCGTCCGGTTCGATCTTGCGGGAGCAGCAGGGACTGCGCACGACGTAGCCGCCGCCGATCAGGTCAACGCGCGGCGAGACGTAACGATAGCGTTTGCGCGCGGCGATGGCGCGCTCGATCCGCTTGCGATCGAATTCGTTCTCGCGATAGTGGCTCGGCCATTGGCCCCCGGTCCAATGATCGGCCGTGGGCGGCTCGAGGTTGCTGGCGGCGTTCTTGCTCATGGCGGCGTCAAAATGCGACGATTTCCTCTTCGAAGCAGCCGACGGCTCGACGGCCGTCGAAGTCCACGAGGTAGATCGGCGTGTCGGTCTCGGTGTGAGCGCCAATCTGGACGATTTCTCCACGGTCGCCGCTGCGGGCGAGCAAGGCATCGGGCGGCTCATGCGGATAAGATCCGTCGTTGTATAGGTCGCAGGCGGCGAGGATCGGCTGACCCCAACGATATTTGGGCTCGCGCGGACCCGTCACGGGGGCGCGCTCCGCTCAGCCGTGCACCCGTGCGAAGCGACCACGGCTTCGAGTTCCTTGCGCTTCATGCCGACGCGATGTCCAGTTGCGATGAATTCGACGCCATAGATGTAGAACTGTTGCAGGAAGGTGCCGATGCTCACGACATAGCCTTCCTCGCCCTTCTCGCAAAGCACCTCGCCGATGTCCTTGCCGCGAAACGTTCCGTCATTGCGGACCGCGCGCCGCGCGCGCACCTTGCAACCGAATTCGAATGCCGGCGGATCTTCGATCTCGACCACGTCGCTGTCGCGGCTGATGTTGCTCATGGGGTAGCGCTCATGAGGGGTTACTCGGTGCTGCGGGCCGCGCTCGCGGGTCGGCGCGCGATGCTCGCAATGGAGACATTAGCGATTCCGGCCGGCGCCGGTGCGCCGGTTCCGCAGTTCTTGGCAGCGGCAGTGGGATCGTGAAACACGAAACCCGTCTGGGTCGCGGTGTCCGCGAAATCGATCGTGACGCCGTCGAGCAGCGCTCGGCTCTGGGCCGGCAGAAAAAATTTCATGCCGCCGTGGTCGAGCACGAGGTCGCCGGGCGTCGGCGCCGACTCGACGCTAAAGGCGCCCGTGAGTCCCGAGCAGCCGCCGGGGGTTACGACCAGACGAAAGCCGGAGTCGGCGCTGCCCCCCATTCGGAGCATGCGCCGGATGAATTTCTCGGCGGCGGCCGTGACGATGACGTCCATATTGGCGCCTTCACGCGGCCGGCTGATAACGCGGCAGGCTCTTGTCGATCACGCAGGTGTCGTCCACCGGACACACCGCTGTGCATTGCGGCGCATCGAAATGCCCGATGCATTCGGTGCATTTCTTCGGATTGATGAAGAACACGCCGCCTTTCTCGGTAATCGCAACGTTGGGGCATTCCGGCTCGCACGCAGAGCAACCGGTGCACTGAGACGCGATGATTTTCAATGGCATGGCTCGTTATTTCTCCGATCGGTTGAATTGATTGATACGTCTCACGCCGCGATGAACGCGCCCTGGCGGATGTCGGCGTCGCCGCGCGGGCGATGCTGAATCTCGCCGCTGCGCACACGATCGAGGTAAGCGCGAAACCAGCTGATGGCGGATTTCTCGATGAACTCGCCGGCGTGCCGGTCGATGGGATCGATGCCCGCCTGCGCAAGCTCCGCCTTCGGGCAGCCGCCGATTTTTGCGACGAACACTGCGTGGCAATCGTTGATCGCGCGGATGATCGTCGCGAGGCTGTCTTCCTCGCCGTAGCCGCCCTGGCAATAGAGATCGACGCGCCGATGACCGACGAATTTCGCGCCCGCGGTGCTGAGCTCGTAGACCTGGAACTCCTTCGCGTGCCCGAAGTGTTCATTGATGAGGCCGGAACCCTTGGTCGCGACCGCGACCAGCAACTTGATCTCGCTATGATCGCCGGCGAGTGCGACGAGCTGCGACTCGCGCGCCACCAGCTTCGCCTGGCGCTCGCGCTCGACGCCGGTCTGGTAGGACTTGCGCGCATCGGCGTCGTAGTGGACCTGCATCTGCGTGAGTTTGTCGGTCGTAAACTCGGCACTGCGATCCTCGCCGAGCAAGCCCACGGCGTCTGCGCGGCACTGGCGGCAATGCCGCATCATGTTCATTTCGCCTTCGCAATCGTCTTGTAGCCTCTTGAGCTCCTGTGCCGTCGGTCCCCGCTGGCCGGCGAGTCCGAACACCGTGCCGTGCTCGGGTGCCGAGATCAGCGGCATGATGTTGTGCAGGAACGCGCCGCGCGCCTTGACGGCCCGGTTAACCTCCACGAGGTGTCTGTCGTTGACGCCGGGGATCATCACGGAATTGACCTTGCAGAGGATGCCGCGTGCGCTCAGCATTTCGAGCCCGAGCAGCTGACGCTCGGTCAAAAGCTGCGCGGCCTCCCGGCCGGTATAGCGCTTGTGGTTCCAAAAGATCCACGGGTAGATGTGTCGGCCGATGTCCGGGTCGACCATATTGATCGTGATCGTGACGTGATCGACCTTGAACTTCGAGATCGTCTCGACGTGGTCGGGCAGCGCAAGGCCGTTGGTCGACAGACACAGCTTGATGTCGGGCGCGCTCTTCGCGATGAGTTCGAACGTCTTGAAGGTTTTCTGCGGGTTGGCGAGCGGGTCGCCGGGTCCGGCGATGCCGAGCACCGTCATCTGGGGAATCGTCGAGGCAACCGCGAGGACTTTCTTCGCGGCCTGCTCGGGCGTGAGCTTTTCGCTGACCACACCCGGACGCGACTCGTTGGCGCAGTCGTATTTTCGATTGCAATAGTTGCACTGGATATTGCAGGCGGGTGCGACCGCGACGTGCATGCGCGCATAGTGGTGATGCGCCTCTTCGCTATAGCAAGGATGGTTCTTGATCTTTTCCCAGATTTGCGGCGGCAGATCGTTGGCGCCGGCGCCGGAGCCGCAGCTTGCTTTGCCGGCACCGCCGCTGGTTCCGCATCCCTTGTGATCGGCAGACTGCTGCATTGACCTGATCCTCGATGCTGCGCCTTCTGGTCGCTTGCAGCGGACTAAAGCAAGAGCTATGCCAATTGTGTAACCGGCGATTCGGCGGCCAAATTCCCGTGTTTGCGCCGATCGGCGCTGTCGGGATATGGACAGGCGTAGCGACGCGTCGCGAAAATGTTTGGAAACGGACAATTCAATCTGTCAGGCAGCGCCTGCCGACATCGGCGCTGCCGCATGCCCAGGAATGTCGTGTGCGATCTCGGACAATTGCTGCACGCATCGCGGCTCTGCGGCAGACCGCGGCAGCGCAAGCTCTGCGATTTCTCCAAGGATCTCCGCCGCTTATGTGCCGGCTGCGCGTAGGCGGCTGTGTCTCGCGAAGAATTGGCACAGGATTTGCTTGAGTTACTCGAGCGCCTCCATCCGGCGACCCCACGGGACAGGTGACATCGGTGAATGGACCCATTTATCTCGATTATTCCGCCACGACGCCGGTCGACCCACGGGTTGCCAAGGCCATGATTCCGTTTTTGTTCGAGCGATTCGGCAATCCGGCGAGCCGGTCGCACAGTTATGGGTGGGACGCGGAACAGGCGGTGGAATGCGCGCGTGCACAGGTCGCAGCGCTCGTGGGCGCGGATCCGAAGGAAATCGTCTGGACCTCCGGGGCGACCGAGTCGAACAATCTCGCCATTGCGGGCGCCGCGCGCTTCCATCGCGGGAAGGGTCGCCATTTGATTACGATGACGACCGAGCACAAGGCGGTGCTCGACACGATGCGCCATCTGGAGCGCGAGGGATTCGAAGTCAGCTATCTGCCGCCGCTAGCGAACGGGCTGCTCGATCTCGAGCGTTTTGCGGCCGCGATCCGCCCGGACACCGTGCTCGCCTCCGTGATGCACGTCAACAACGAAATCGGCGTGATTCAAGACATCGCGGCGATCGGCACACTCTGCCGCTCGAGCGGCGTGCTGTTTCACGTCGATGCGGCCCAATCGACCGGCAAGGTCGCGATCGATCTCGACTCGCTGCCGGTGGATCTCATGTCGTTTTCGGCGCATAAGACCTACGGCCCCAAAGGCGTCGGCGCGCTTTACGTGCGGCGCAAGCCGCGAGTGCGCATTGAGGCATTGATCCATGGGGGCGGACACGAGCGTGGCATGCGTTCCGGCACGCTCGCGACGCACCAGATTGTCGGCATGGGCGAAGCCTTCCGGCTCGCCCGAGAGGAGATGGCCGTCGACAACGAACGCGCGCGCGCGCTGCGCGACAAGCTGCTGGCGGGCTTGAGCGTCCTCGAGGAGACCTACGTGAACGGCGACCTCGAGGCGCGCGTTCCGCACAATCTCAACATCAGCTTCAACTTCGTCGAAGGCGAATCTTTGATGATGGCGATGAAGGGGATTGCCGTCTCCAGCGGATCGGCCTGTACTTCCGCGAGCCTCGAACCCTCCTATGTATTGCGGGCGCTGGGGCGAGCCGACGAACTCGCCCACAGCTCGATCCGCTTTAGCGTCGGGCGCTTTACGACCGCGGACGATATCGAGACGGCCGTCGCTTTGGTGACGCGCAACGTGCAAAAGTTGCGCGACCTGTCGCCGCTTTGGGAAATGCACTTGGACGGCATCGATCTCAGCACCGTGCAGTGGGCCACCCACTAAGGAAACCCCATGGCCTATAGCGAAAAAGTACTCGACCACTACGAAAATCCCCGCAATGTCGGATCCTTCGACAAGAACGATCCGCGCGTCGGCACCGGTATGGTCGGCGCACCCGCCTGCGGCGACGTCATGAAGCTGCATATCAAGGTGGGCGATGACGGCATCATCGAGGAGGCGCGCTTCAAGACCTACGGCTGCGGCAGTGCAATCGCGTCCAGTTCGCTCGTGACCGAGTGGCTGCGCGGCAAAACGCTCGAGCAAGCGCGTCAGATCAAGAACACCGATATTGCTGACGAACTCGCGCTTCCGCCCGTCAAGATTCATTGCTCGGTGCTCGCGGAGGATGCGATCAAGGCAGCGATCGGCGACTACCTTGGCAAGCGCACGCCCACCACCCAGACCGACCCGCCGGTCGGCCAGTAGGAGTTCCCATGTCCGCAGATCCGTCGATTCCGGTGCTCTTCAGTTTCGATGCCGTCTGCAAGGTGCGGGAGCTGATCGTCGAGGAGGGCAATCCGAACCTGATGTTGCGCGTCTCCGTCTCCGGCGGCGGCTGCTCGGGACTGCAATACGGCTTCGCGTTCGAGGAACAAAGCGAAAGCGAAGACCTCGTGATCGACAACGACGGCGTGCGCGTACTCATCGACCCGATCAGCCTCCAATACTTGAGCGGCGCGCAAATCGATTTCCAGGACGGTGCGGATGGCTCTCGCTTCGTGATCAAGAATCCCAACGCAAAAGCCACCTGCGGATGCGGAAGTTCATTCTCCATGGCGGAAAACGGAAACACCAATGGCAATCCAGCTGACGGAAAGGGCTGCGCGTCGCGTACGCCAGTCGATCGCTAAGCGCGGGTCCGGAATCGGTCTGCGTCTCGGCGTGCGTACCGCGGGCTGCTCGGGGCTCGCGTATACGATCGAGTTCGCCGACCAGAAACAGTCCGAGGACTGCGAATTCGAGAGCTGCGGCGTGACCCTGCTCATCGACGCGAAATTTCTGCCATTACTCACGGGCACGGAACTCGACTTCGTGCGCGAAGGGCTCAACGAGGGGTTCAAGTTTCATAATCCCAACAGCAAAGCGCAGTGCGGGTGTGGCGAGAGTTTCACGGTATGACGAGCCGCGGCTGCGAGTCGCCGCCGAGCTTCTTTGCCCTATTCGGCTTAGAACCGCGCTTTGCGCTGTCGCTCGGGCGGCTCGAAACGGCCTATCGTTCGCTGGCGAGGCGCGTGCATCCGGATCGGTTCGTCACCGGCACGGAGGCCGAACGGCGCAACGCGATCGAAACCGCGACGCAGGTCAACGAGGGATACCGCACGCTGCGAACGCCGATGCTGCGAGCGCTTTACTTGCTCGATTTGCGCGGCATTGACGTCGCTCGCCAGGGAGAGGCGGCATCCCAGGCATTCCTGAGCGCGCAATTCGAATGGCGCGCGGCGCTAGGCGAGGCGCGTGCGAGCCGCGACGAGGAGGCGTTGCGCGCACTCGAAGTCTCGGCGCGCGAACAGGCCGACGCGTTGACCTGCGAACTCGCAGACCAATTGGACTCGGCACGAAATGACGCGGGCGCCGTGGCAGCCGTGCTGCAGCTGATGTTTTTCGATCGGCTGCTTGCCGATGTCGGCGATGCGCATGAGGCGCTGGAAGCCTGATGGCGTTGCTCAGCATCGCAGAACCTGGTCAGAGCCAAGCCCCGCACCAGCACCGGCTCGCCATCGGCATTGACCTCGGCACGACCAATTCGCTTGTGGCGGCCGTTCGCGACGGCGCGGCGCAGGTTTTGCGCGACGAGGATGGCATGAAACTGCTGCCATCGGTGGTGCGCTATCTGCGCGGCGGCGACGTGCAGGTCGGGTTCGAGGCGCGCAGCGGACAGCTCGTCGACCCGCTGAACACCGTTGCTTCCGTGAAGCGCTGGATGGGACGCGGCCTCTCGGACCTCCCCGATGCCCAGCGCCGCGCCTACCGGCTGATTGACGGCCGCGGCATGGTCGAAGTCGAGACCATCGCGGGCATGCGTAGCCCGGTGCAGATTTCCGCGGAGGTACTCAAAGTCCTGCGACAGCGCGCCGAGCAGGCACTCGGCGGCGAACTCGTGGGCGCGGTGATCACCGTGCCGGCCTATTTCGACGATGCGCAGCGCCAGGCGACCAAAGATGCCGCGCGGCTCGCGGGGCTCAATGTCTTGCGGTTGCTCAACGAGCCGACCGCGGCCGCGATCGCCTACGGGCTCGAACACGCGAGCGAAGGGATCTACGCCGTCTACGATCTCGGCGGCGGCACCTTCGACATCTCGATTCTGCGCCTGACGCGCGGGGTGTTCGAAGTGCTCGCTGTCAATGGCGACTCGGCGCTCGGCGGTGACGACTTCGACGAGGCGGTTTACGCCTGGATCGTCGCGCAAATTCGAGCGGCCGGGGACCGGCAGCCGCCGACGCCGGACCAATTTACGGCCCGCGATCACCGTGCGTTGATGCAGCAGGCGCGCCAGGCCAAAGAGTGCTTGTCGTCGCAACAGGAAGCGGAGATTTACACGCGCTTGAGCGACGGGACGGCGGTGGCGCTCACCTTGGGCCGTGCACAGTTCGAATCGCTGACCGCGGCTCTGGTCGCGCGCACCCTGCTGCCGGTGCGCAAGGCGCTGCGCGATTCGGGCACGACGATCGCCGCCATTCAGGGCGTCGTCCTCGTCGGCGGGGTTACCCGGATGCCGGCGATCCGCCGCGCGGTCGCCGAGTTTTTCCAGCGGGATCCACTCACCGACGTCGACCCGGACGAAGCGGTCGCGCTCGGCGCGGCAATCCAGGCACATGCGCTCGCCGGCAATCGCGCCGCCGGCGGCGAATGGCTGTTGCTCGATGTCGCGCCGCTCTCGCTGGGCCTGGAAACCATGGGCGGTCTTTGCGAGCGCATCATCGCGCGCAACAGTACGCTTCCGGTCGCGCGCGGCCAGGACTTTACGACTTTCAAGGACGGCCAGACTGCAATGAGCCTGCACGTGGTCCAAGGCGAGCGCGAGCGCGTCGCCGACTGCCGATCCTTGGCCCGTTTTGAGTTGCGCGGCATACCGGCGATGCCGGCGGGCGCCGCTCGTATTCGGGTGATTTTTCAGGTGGACGCGGATGGGCTGCTCAGCGTCAGCGCGCGCGAGCAGAGCAGCGGCGTCGAGGCACGGGTCACGGTGCTGCCGTCGTTTGGACTCGACGACATACAGATTGCCGCCATGCTCGGCGATTCCGCGGCCCATGCCGCGAGCGACGCGACCTTGCGCGCGCTCGGCGAGCAAGTCATCGAGGCACAACGGCTGCTCGAGTCGATCGACAGTGCGCTCGCCGGGGACACGCAGGCCTGGCTGAGCGACACGGACCGGGAGAGCCTCGCGGCTTCAATCGCCGAATTGCGCGACGTGCTGCGTTCGGAAAATGCCGATCTCATCCGTACGAGGGCAATCGCACTCAATGAACTCGCAATGCCGTTCGCTGCAAGACGCATGGACGAGGCGGTGCGCCGGGCGCTTGCCGGACGTCAGATTGCGGATGTCTCGTAGAGAGTCCGCTATGCCGAAGATCACGGTACTGCCCCATGAAGACCTGTGCCCAAGCGGCGCCGCATTCGAGTGCCGCACCGGTGCCTCGCTCTGCGATCAACTGCGCGCGAACGGCGTCGTAGTCGAACAGGCCTGCGAGAAGTCCTGCGTTTGCACCAGCTGCCACGTGCTGGTGCGCCAGGGATTTTCTTCGCTGCGTGCGGCGAGCGATGCCGAGGAGGATCAGCTGGGTAAGGCCTGGGGTCTCGAGGCGAACTCGCGCCTGAGCTGCCAGGTGCGCATCGCCGATGCCGACCTCGTGATCGAGATACCGCGTTACACACTCAATTTCGTGAGCGAAAGCCAGTGATGTGGATCGACAGCATCGAGATCGCGGTCGCGCTGCAGGAGGCACATGGCGAGATCGATCCCTTGCGCCTCCGGTTTACCGACCTGCATCGCTGGGTCACGGAATTGCCGGACTTCGCGGACGATCCGCAGCGCTCGAATGAGAAGATTCTCGAAGCGATTCAGATGGCGTGGATTGACGAGGCGCAGTGAGCAGGTCTGTCACAAAGCCGACAAAGGATGCGCCATGTCGAATTCCCTCCCTGAGCGCGAAAGCGAAAGAGCACGACAATCGGGTGATTCAAGCTTCGGACGCGTGATTTCGCGCCTTGGCACGCGAGTTGCTTTCTCTTCCTGCAGAACGATTGATTTCCACAGGACGCGGGCCATGGCAAGTCGACTTCTAACGGTCAACGACACGACATTGCGCGACGGGGAGCAAAGCGCAGGTGTGGCGTTCACGATCGAAGAAAAGCTGGCAATCGCAGCCTCGCTGGATGCGGCCGGCGTGCCGGAAATGGAGATCGGTATTCCGATCATGGGTGGCGCAGAGCGCGAGACCATCCAAGCGATCGCGGATTTGGGCTTGAGCGCGAAACTCATGGTATGGGGGCGTATGACCGACGCCGACATCCAGGCCGTGATCGGTTGCCCGGCGGATCTCGTCAATCTCTCGATCTCCGTGTCCGATATTCAAATAGAGCACAAGCTTAGGCAATCTCGCGAATGGGTGCTCGCACAGATCCGCCGCTGCGTCGCGACGGCGCTCGATGCTGGCTGCGACGTATCGGTCGGCGCCGAGGACGCATCGCGTGCCGACCCGGAATTTCTGCTCGCGGCCGCCGAAGTCGCGTGCCGCGCCGGCGCGCGCCGCTTCCGCTTCGCCGACACACTGGGCGTACTCGATCCGGAGCAGACCGCTCGGCGTATCCGGCAGCTGTGCGGTGCCGTGGACATGGAAATCGAAATGCATGCGCACGATGATTTCGGGCTCGCAACCGCCAACACGCTGGCGGCGGTCAACGCCGGCGCGAGCCACATCAGCACCACAGTCAACGGTCTTGGCGAGCGCGCGGGCAACGCGCCGCTCGAGGAGGCCGTGATGGCGCTACGCCATCTGTATGGGATCGAGACCGGTATCGATACCCGCCATTTCCCCGCGCTTTCAAGCCTCGTCGCGCGCGCCTCGGGACGCATGGTCGCAGTCAACAAGAGCATCGTCGGGGAGGCGATTTTCACCCACGAAGCTGGCATTCACGTCGACGGCCTGCTGAAGAACCCGCTCAACTACCAGGGTTTCGATCCGCACGAGTTGGGCCGCGAGCACCGTACCGTGCTCGGCAAGCACTCCGGATCGCGGGCCGTGCGCCAAGCGTACGCGAACCTGGGTATCGATCTGACCGGTCCGCAGGCCGACGATCTGCTCGCGTGCATCCGAGACCATGCGGTTGCCACCAAGTGCTCGCCCGGCGTTGCGGATCTGCAGCGATTCTATCGGTCATTCGCGATCCCTGGGGCGGCAACAGCCTCCAATCTCGAGTTGCAACGGGGCGGCAGGTCGTGAGCAACATCTTGGCCGACATGCGCGGCTTGTCCTCAGCGGAGGATTTCTTCGAGTATCTTGCATTGCCTTTTGACCCCTCAGTGCTGCAGGTCACGCGGCTGCACGTGCTCAAGCGCTTCAATCACTATCTCGAGGCCGGAAAACCGGAGTTCAAGGACCTCGATACAGCGGCCCAGATTCAGGCCTGCCGGGCGCTGCTGTTGCGCGCTTATGAGGATTTCATCCGCTCGACGCCGGCGCGCGAAAAAGTGTTCAAGGTTTTTCAAAATGCGGAAGGTGTTCAGGTCGGCCTCGAAAGCCTGCGCCGCAGCCTGCCGTCGCGCAACGCGTCCTGAATCAAGAGGGTCCGTCATGCATATCGTCGTTTGCATCAAGCAGGTACCGGATAGCGCGCAGATTCGCGTCCATCCGGTCAGCAATACCATCATGCGCCAGGGCGTACCGGCGATCGTCAATCCCTACGATCTGTTTGCGCTCGAAGAGGCCTTGCGCCTCAAGGATAGCTACGGGGGCCGCGTGACGGTGCTCTGCATGGGGCCTTCGCAGGCCGATGCGGCTTTGCGCAAAGCACTGTCATTCGGCGCCGATGAAGCCATCCTCCTCAGCGATCGCGCGTTCGCCGGTTCAGACACGCTGGCGACGAGCTTCGCGCTCGCGGCGGCGATCCAGCGCATCCGCGCGGATATACCCGTCGATCTCGTGTTTGCAGGAAAACAGACGATCGACGGCGACACCGCGCAGGTCGGCCCCGGCATCGCGAAACGCCTCAATCTGCAGCTGCTCACCTATGTCTCGAAAATCGATGCGCTCGATTTGGAGCGTAAGGAGATCGTGATCCACCGACGTGCCGAGGGTGGCGTGCAGGTGCTAAAGACGCGCCTGCCGTGCCTGGTCACAGTGCTCGAGGGCATCAACGAGATGCGCTTCGCGACGATGGACGACATGTTTCGCGCCGCGCGTCATCCGCTCAAGGTCTGGGACAAGGCGGCAGCAGGCATCGAAGACCTCAACAAGATCGGGCTCAAGGGTTCGCCGACGGTCGTTGCGAAGGTTTTCGCGCCGCATCCCAAGGCGCGCAAGGCCGAGCGCATCGAGGTGCACGGCGATGCGCCCAAGGACCTTGCTGCGACCTTGCTGACTAAACTCTTTACCCACCACCCGCAGCTCGAGCGCGAAATCGCGGCACGCCTTTCCTGAGCCGCTTGGACAACGAGAGCAATCGCCAATGACCGACGTTTCGACGAAAAGACCCGCCACCGGCCGCCGCAAGGTCGAGCTCGATCCGCGCCTCGCCGCCTACAAGGGCGTTTGGGTCTTCGTCGAGCACGAGCGTGGCGCGACGCATCCGGTTTCCTGGGAACTGCTCGGCGAGGCCCGCAAGCTCGCGGACCAACTCGGGGTCGAAGTCGGTGCGGTGGTGCTCGGTGAGCCTGGGAATGCGATCCGCGAGGCCTGTCACGAGACGTTCCGCTATGGCGCCGATGTTTGCTACCTCATCGAAGACCCGGTGCTCGCGAGCTATCGCAACGAGCCTTACACGGTCGGCCTCACGCATCTCGTCGACAAGTATCAACCCGAAATCCTGCTGCTCGGCGCGACGACCTTGGGCCGTGATCTCGGCGGCAGCATCGCGACCACGCTCGCCACCGGACTCACGGCCGATTGCACCGAACTGACCATCGATCCCGAAAACCGCAGTCTTGCGGCGACGCGGCCGACGTTCGGCGGCAGCCTGCTCTGCACGATTCAGACGCTGAATTACCGTCCGCAGATGGCGACCGTGCGACCGCGCGTAATGCACATGCCCGAGCGCGGCAGCCCGCGCGGCACCCGCCTCATCGAGGAGACGCTCGGCATCATCGAGGAGTCGATCATCACCAAGGTGCTCGACTACATTCCCGACGAGCAGCAGAACCAGGCACAACTCGCCTATGCCGACATCATCGTCTCCGGCGGGCGAGGTTTGAAACGCCCCGAGAATTTTCAGCTGATCTGGGATCTCGCCAAAGTGCTCGGCGCGGAGGTCGGGGCGACGCGCCCGCTGATCCAGGCCGGCTGGGTAACCGCGGACCGCCAAGTCGGCCAAACGGGCAAGACGGTTCGTCCCAAGCTGTATATTGCCGCCGGCATCTCGGGCGCGATCCAGCACCGCGTCGGCATGGAGAGTTCCGATGTCATCATCGCAATCAATGAGGACGCCAACGCACAGATTTTCGAATTTGCGACCTACGGCATCGTCGGCAACGCGATGCAGATTCTGCCGGCGCTGACCGACGCGTTCCGCATCTACGGCGCAACGGCAAGACGTGCGGGATGACGACCCTTCCTCGAGAACGAATTGAGGCTGATCCATGAGCGAACAATTCGATGTCATCGTCGTCGGCGCCGGTCCCTCCGGCAATGCAGCCGCCTACACGGCGGCGAAAGCCGGCATGAAGGTGCTGCAAATCGAACGCGGCGAATCCCCGGGTTCGAAAAACGTTCAGGGGGCGATCCTCTACTCGGACGCGCTTGAAAAAATCATCCCGGATTTTCGCGACGACGCGCCGCTCGAGCGGCATCTGATCGAGCAGCGCATGTGGATGCTCGACGACGACTCCTATGTCGGATCGACGTACCGGTCGCAGGCATTCAACTCGCCGCCGTACAACCGCTACACGATCATTCGCGCGCAATTCGACAAGTGGTTCTCGAAGAGGGTACAGGACGCCGGTGCGTTGACGATTTGCGAGACGACGGTGCTGGGCCTGCACATGGACGGTGATCGCGTGGTCGGCGTCAAGACCGACCGTGTCGGCGGCTCGGTCTATGCGGATGCCGTGATACTCGCCGACGGTGTCAATTCGCTGCTCGCCAAGAAGGCGGGATTTCACCCCGAACTGCAGCCGCGCGATGTTGCGCTCGCAGTCAAAGAAATTCACTTCATGCCCGACACGACGATCGAGAGCCGCTTCAACGTTGGCCCTCAGGAGGGCGTCGCGATCGAGATGGCCGGCAAGATTACACAGGGGATGGTCGGAACGGGCTTTTTGTACACGAACGCGGAGTCTCTGACGATCGGCGTCGGCTGCTTGCTCTCGGATCTGCGTGCCCAGAAGATCACGCCGCATCAATTGATCGAGAACATGAAGGCCCACCCGGCGATCCGCCCTCTGCTCGAGGGTGGAGAAATGAAGGAATACTGCGCGCATCTGATTCCCGAGGGCGGCTACAACGCGATTCCGACGATCTCGGGTGCGGGCTGGCTCATGGTCGGAGACGCTGGCATGTTCGTCAACAGCGTGCATCGCGAGGGCTCGAATCTCGCGATGACGACCGGGCGGGTCGCCGCCGAGACGCTGATCGAGCTGCGCGCCGCGGGCAAGGACTTTAGCGCCGCCAATCTCGCGCGCTATCGCAGTAAACTCGACGACAGTTTCGTCATGAAGGATCTGAAAAAGTATCGCGGCATGCCGGGATTCCTCGAAAAGAATCCGCAGTTCTTCACGCAATATCCGGAGCTCATCAACCGCGCCGCGCACACGATGCTGCTCGTCGACGGTGCGGACAAGAAGAGCAAAGAGCGCGACATTCGTCAAAATTTCATCCGCAAACGGTCGCGGCGCGGTCTGATCGGTGACGCGTTTAAGTTCTGGAGGGCGTTCGAATGAATAAAGTCGAGGAAAAGCTATTTCAGAATCGCTATCGGGTCGATGCGGGCCGGCCGCACATTCAGATCGCCGACGCCAACGTCTGCCAGCTCAAATGCGAATCGAAGCCCTGCGTGGTCTGCTGTCCGGCGTCCTGTTACACCAAGGAGGGGGATGGCCAGGTCACGCTGATCACGGACGGCTGCCTCGAGTGCGGCACCTGCCGCGTGGTTTGCAGCGAGTTTCGCAACGTGCTGTGGGAATACCCGCGCGGCGGCTACGGCATCCTGTTCAAATTCGGCTGACTCAAAATTTCTTGACGGGGATCGCGTGCTTGCGCAGCGCGTAGCCGATCTGCCGCGGCGTCAATCCGAGAATGCGCGCGGCCTTGGCCTGCACCCATCCCGCGGTTTCCATCGCCTCGACGAGCCGGTCCCGGTTGATCTCCGGCTCGTCCGCGGCGCTTGAAGGCGCCGGCACATCGGCCGAGACGCTGTGTAGCGCCTGCGGCGGCACTGCGCTCTGCGTCTGCGGTTGCTCGTCGAGCGGAGCCGGCCGCGACGGCACCACGCTCGGCGGCCGCACCGATTTTCCGTATGAGGCGCCGCGGCCGATTGGCAGCGGCACGAAACCGTCGTTCGAGTCCACGGGCTTTTTCCAGAGCACGGCCGACAGGCATTCGTCGTTGCGGCACGCAAAATCGCCGGCGACCAGCCGCTCTGAATTCGCGAGCGTGGCGGTGCGTCGGATGCAATTCTCGAGCTCGCGGACGTTGCCCGGGAAGTAGCAAGACGCCAGGACGTCCATCGCGCTCTCCGTGAGCGACAAATGCGCTTCGTTCTCGGTATTGAACCGGTCGAGGAATTCCCGCGCGAGCAGCGGAATGTCGCCCTTGCGATCGCGAAGCGGCGGAATGAAGATCGGCACGACACTGATCCGGTAGTAGAGGTCGGAGCGGAAATCGCCCTTGGCGACCGACTCCTCTAAATTGCGGTTGGTCGCGGCGACGAGGCGTACGTCAATCTTGATCGTCGCGGTACCGCCGACGCGTTCAAATTCGCCCAATTGCAGCACGCGCAGCAGCTTGGCCTGGAACGCCGGGGAGATCTCGCCGATTTCATCGAGAAACAACGTGCCTTTGTCAGCGAGCTCGAAGCGGCCCTTGCGCTGTGCGGTCGCGCCGGTGAACGAACCTTTCTCGTGGCCGAACAATTCCGATTCCAGTACGGTTTCGGCGAGCGCTGCGCAGTTGACGGCAATGAAGGGCTCTTCGTGGCGCGGCGACCAGTCGTGGAGCGCGCGCGCGAACAGTTCCTTTCCGGTGCCCGACTCGCCTCGGAGCAATACCGGCGAATGGCTGCGTGCGACTCGGCGTACCTTGTCGAGCACGGCCTTGATCGCCGGCGTGTTGCCAATGATCCCCGCGGTCGGTTCCGATTGGGCCTTTTGCGGCGCCGAGCGCTCGGCGATGGTTTTCTCGAGCCGGCGCTGCTCGTGCATGAGCCATTCGCGGTCGCTTGCAATGAGCCGCTGAAGGCGTACCGTCTGGCCCAACAGGTTGGCAATCATCGAGAGGAACCGAACGTCCTCATCGAGGCCGAAGTACTGGCCGTTGCCATGCTCGCGATCGATCGTCACCGTACCGATCACGGTGCCGCGATCCTTGATCGGAACGCCGATGAATGAGAACTCTTCGTCGGGGGCGCCCCAGGCCGAAAAATCCCAATTCTCGAACAAGGGATCCTTCTTCATTTGCCGTATCACGAGCGGCATTTTCGTGACGACGATGCGTCCGATGGCCCTTTCGGGCAGGCGATCGAAGTAGCGTCTCGCGGTCGCATCGCTCCAGCCGGAACCGACGACCATTTCCGGTGTGCCCTTGTCGTCGAGCAGGGCGATCAAGCCATGTCTCATGTCGAGAAAGCTCGCGAGCAGCTTCAGCACGGTCGAGAACGAGATCTCGAGTCGCGCGGGGATCGCGAGCAGTTTCGAAATCTCGTAGATGCCCACGAGCGCGATATCGGCGCGGCGCACGTCCGATATGCGCCGATCGAAGCTGGATTTTTCCAGCGGACCGTGTTGCATGTGCCTCCTGAGATTGACGGCGGAAATCCTCTCCCTACCCTCCCTAAGCATTTATGCAAGAAACGTGCTAGCGCGCACACTCTTCGCGAGGGAACCTAAGCGCCTCGCTGCGCGCCGAGCTGTGCCATCGGAATAATGCGGCGGTGCGTCCCGCGACGCCTGCGGGGCTACAACCGTGCATCGCGGTGCAATCGCCGCACACATTGGGGGCGCGCCATGCATTGCACCGCACCAATACGCGCGAGAATGCGTGCGGAGAGAGGCGGGCTGCGGCCGCAGCGCGTGGTGACGACGGTGCTCAGCCGTTGACCGCGATCAGGACATCGGAGGCCTTGATGTGCGCGCAGCAGTCGCTGCCGTCGGCCAGATCGAGTTCGCGCAAAGCCCCGCAGCAGAGAATAGCGGTTAGGATGCGCCCGCTCGGCAACTGAATCTTGACCTCGCTGTCGATGCTGCCCGGAATCACTGCGACGACGACACCGGTGAGCCGATTCGCCGCGCTCGATGCAATGTCGACCCCGGTTGAGAGCCTCACGGAACTCGCCTTGACGAGTGCGATCGCTTCGCGACCCGGTGAAAGCCCCAGATCCTCGACCGCGTCGTTGGTGATGACTGCGACGATCGCGAGCCCATCGCCGATATCCAAGCTGACTTCAGCGCTGACCGCGCCGGCGCGGATCTTCTCAATGGTGCCGCGAAATTGATTGCGCGCACTGGTCCGCACCGTGATCGCCGTGAGCAGCGCATCGAGCTGCTCAAAGTCGCAGACCTCGGCCTGCATCTGCATCAGCAGGCGCTGATAGCCGGATTCGAGTCGGCGGTACAGGCGCACGACCTCGCGGCCGTACTCGGTCAGATAGCCGCTGCAACCGTGCGGACCGCCGGAAGCACGGATCAGAACAGGCTTTGCCGCGAGATTGTTGATTGCATCGACCGCATCCCAGGCCGCCCTGTAGCTCAAGTCGAGGCGTTTCGCGGCTTGCGAGATCGAACCGACGCGATCAATGGCTTCGAGCAGGTCAATGCGCTCGCCGCCGGCAATCCGTCTTCGGCGACGCGCCGGTGCGAGCTTGGGCCCCAACTGCAGACTCGGCATTTTACTCATGGA
Organism: Steroidobacteraceae bacterium; assembly: GCA_049517075.1. Classification (GTDB taxonomy): domain Bacteria; phylum Pseudomonadota; class Gammaproteobacteria; order Steroidobacterales; family Steroidobacteraceae; genus Bog-1198. The sequence continues at coordinate 59,084 of JBEKSM010000027.1, forward strand.
TCTGAATTGCTGAATGTGGCGTTGCTGTGAGGCAGTCCCAGGTTTGCTCGTCGACAACCTGTTGCTTCCATTGCGCGTGGCAGGCCCTGCAGGACTGCAGGGTCGTCGACAGTTCTGCGAGCACGTGTTGCCCATTGCGCTCGCGGGCGGCCGAGGCGATGCCGTCTGCCGTATGGTGGAATAACAGGGCTTCGCGCGTGAATTCGGGCGCGGCGGCGCCAATCCGCGTGCAAATTCTGCCCACCGCCTCAGAATAGCCCAGGCGCTGCGCGGCGCGTTCGACCGCGTCGAAGTCGTCCGCGGCGAGTGCCGTAATGATCTCCTGAACTGCGCCGAGATGGTCGCGCATCATCTGCTTTTGATGATCCGCCATCATCTGTAGCAACGGCAATGGGCGGCGATTCTCGCGCGGCTCGCTCATGTGGGTATCGTCCGCGACGGCGGACGCCGTCATCGCGAGTCCGGTCGCGATGATCAGCAAAATCAGTCTGGCCTTCGATGGCGTCTTCATGATGTCTCCATCATCAACGAAGCACGAACCATGCCAAGCGTCGTCGCGCGTTGCGGGGCGCCGCCTGCGCCTGGTGGGGGCTACCCGAGAGCGAAAGTCGCGGTGATTGGATGAAAGGCGACAACACCGCCTTTGTCACGTCGCGACCGTGACAATTGTCGCGGCGCTGTACAATCCGATCCCTTGTCGGGCGCCCAATCGAAATGCACGGTCAGGCACGAGTATTGCATCGTCATAGGGCACGTATCATTCAAGAGCGCTCGTGCCGACGCAGCATCATCGGCGGCGCATCACCCAATCGAGGACCGGATGGCCAACGTAACATTTTCATCGCCCGTCATGCAGAAGGACATCACGGTCTATGCCGTCGCGGGACACCGAGGAACGTTGCTGGCAATCGCCAAGGCACACAAAATTCCCATTCCGTTCGACTGCCAAGACGGTGAGTGTGGATCCTGCCAGGTCAGGGTCACGCCGATGTCGTATTCCAAGCGCATGGCAATAGCGCTGACGGAAAAGGAGAAAGAACTGCTGCGTCAGCTCGGGAAAATCACCAAACAGGAAATCATGGAGGCCGAGGTCAACGACATGCCGCCGCGCGTGCGTCTCGCCTGCCAGTATTTCGTGCGCGACGAAGACATTCTCGTGAGCTTCGACGGGGATGAGACCTTGCCGATCAAGGGGCCGGGTCTGTCGATGGCGGCGGCAATCTACAAGGGAGGGCTCGTGATCCGCTCCCTCGATGAATTTCTCAATTTTGCGTTGCAAGTGGAGGAGGATGCCGCGCAACACTACGAACAACTCGCCGAGGCCATGAAGGCGCAGGGCAACGCTGCTGTCTCTGAGTTGTTCGCGAAGCTCGCAGGCTATTCACGCCTGCACTTCGAGGAAGCCAAGCGACGCATGGTCACCCACTATGTGCCGCTCAAGGTTCCGGCGCTCACGCTCTGGCCCGACAACGCAACCCCGGAGCGCACGGCAATTTGGGCCGGAGATGCGCGGTTGTCGCGCCTCGACGCGCTCAAGGTCGCCCTCCAGGGCGAACGGCGCGGTTATGAATTTTACTATGCGGTGGCGCACACCAATGCCGACGCGACCATTTGCGAGATCGCCAAGGAATTCGTCAAGGAGGAATCCGAGCATGTCGAGGCGCTGAAGAGTTGGATTGCGCGCGAGGAGCATGCCGGCTCACAGCCGCCGACCCAACAGCCGCCTCCGACTGCTTAAGACAAGGTGCACCCTCATGGAATCGGTCGAAGAATTTCTGGCCTATGCGATCAAATTGGAACAAGAGGCGGCGCTGCGGTTTGGCCAGCTCGCCGATGCGATGGCAACGGCCGGAAATCGAGAGGTCATGGAGCTGTTCCGCCGCTTATCTGAGTACTCCCGACTGCATTTGAACGACGCCCGAGCGAGAGCGGGGTTTCGCGAGCTGCCCGAATTGAGGTCGGGCGAGTTCATTTGGCCGGACATTGAGAGTCCTGAAACCGCGGCCATTTGGGCCGCCGACCCGATGATCGGACGCGAACAGGCGCTGCAGGTCGCATTGGCGGCCGAGAAAGCGGGCCTTGCGTATTATCAAAGTATACTGGACGCGACGCGGGATCCTGAGATACGAGCGCTCGCGCAAGAATTCGTCGACGAAGAAACCATGCACGTCCGCGAGCTGCAACGCTGGAGCGCGTTGGTCACAACGCGCAAGCGCGACATACCGGGCGGGGCGGTCGCGGCTGACAAAGAATAATGCTAAAGACTCGAACACATGCGCGCCCGTATCCTTCGATTAGAACGGGAAATCGACAGTGCTTATTTCGGCCGGACTGCGCCATCGGCATTCCCTCCGCGAGTCCGCCGTATACTCAAGATGGGCGCGCCGCTTGCGTGAGATTTGCGTTCAGGTGTGCTTTACTGTGCTCTATGGCGCCACTTGCAACGGGCGCCAGGCGGCAAGTTGTTGATACTACTGAGACGATTTTCTATAGTTCTGCACTCATGATGCCGAGGTCGAGGGTTCGAGTCCCTCTCTCAGCACCAATAAATTCAATGGGGTAGACGGTCGCTCTCGGATCCGTCATTTCTCTGTAAGCGCAGGATAAGCCCAAGAAGCGGTTTCTCGTTGAGCTTGGCGACCGCCTCGCGCCGTTGGTCGGGCGCCAAATCCGCATATCGCAGTGACATCGGTACCGAGCTGTGTGCTCTACGACCTCCCGAGGACGATATCGTGTCACTATGCCGCCTGAGGACATTCGCAGACGATGCATGTTCCGTTATCGTCGAGCTGCTTGATTTGCAGCCTTGCTCCGAGCAAAGATGCCCGGTATTTCATTGTACGCAGTCCTAGTCCCGTACTCGTGAGCTGAGGTGAAATCAGCCCGTCCCCGTCGTCGCAAATTTCCAACCGTACGCTCGCTGCTTCGATATCGAGTTTGACCTTGATGGAGTTGGCGTGCGCATGGCGCAGGGCATTGGCGACTGCCTCTTGTGCGATTCGAAACAAATGATCAGAGGCTGCCGGACTCAAACCGAGTCGCGCCATTCCGATCGCCTCAAAATCGAGCGTCGGTCCGGTCTCGGTCCTTAGCCGTGCCACTAGATCCCGAAGGCCGGCAACCAGGCCGCCTTGCGTCTCGGTGACCGGCGAGAGCCCGCGTGCGATGCTGCGGCATGACTGCAGCGCGTGCCGCGCAACCTCCTGCGCACGCTCGAGATCCGTCACTTCGACGCGCTCGCCGTGACGCGCGCTGCGCACAAAGGCCGACAGCAGCAGCGACAGTCCGGTCAGCTCCTGACCCAAACCGTCATGCAGATCGTCCCCGAAGCGGCGCTGCTCGTGTCCAACCGCATCGAGCAGGGCCGCCTCCAACTCCTTGCGTTCGGAGATATCGCGGATTACGCAGACGTATACCGATTGATCCGCCCTTGCGGTCTCAGCGAGCGACAGCTCGACCGGAAATCTTGCACCGTCTTTGCGTCGGCCGCGCGTCGGATGCGCCTTGATCACCCCTTGCACTCGGCTGTTGATCGGCTCGGCTCGCACGGACCCCTCGAGATCACCGCCGGGCCAATCGAGAATCAGCGTTTCGACGCAACACCCCGCCATCTCCGTCGTCGAATAGCCAAACAGCTGCAAGCACGCCGCATTGAACATGAGTATCCGGCCGGTAGCATCGAGCAGCATGACGCCGTCGACGGCCGTGTTCACGACCGCGCGGAGCTGCTCTGCTGCGGCCCTTAATTGGGTCGTCGCATTTCTCGCCGCGGTTGCATCGCGCAGGGTGACCGTGACCCCGACGAGTCGGCCAAGGTTGTCGATCACGGCGGATATGCCGCCGTCGACGGGAACGCGAAACCCATAAAGGTTGAACAAGTGCTCGTCGGCGCCGAGCGTCATCGTCTCGCGCGACGCGAGGACCCGCCACACCGGATGATCGTCCGGCTCTGCTCCGGCAGACGCGAAATTGAGCACTTCGCTGGCGCGCAGTCCCAGCGCTTCCTGCATTGTCCAACCGGTGAGCCGCTCCGCGGCCGGGTTCATGAAACGCACGTGGCCCTTCACATCGGTCGCGATGACCCCGTCCGAGCTGCTCTTCAAAATCGTGGCATAAGTCAGCAAACTCTGCTCGAGCTGCTGCTCCATGTTGAAATGATGCATCGCCATCTCGATGGCGGCGACCAGGTTGCGGATGTGAAACGGCTTCTGGATGTAGCCCGACGCCCCGCTCGCCTTGACCCGTTGCAGCGTCCCGTGATCGGAGTGCGCCGTCAAATAGACGATCGGTACGGACAAGCTTTGATGAATGAGTTCCGCCGCACGGATCCCGTCCATCTCGCCCTTCAGGCGCACGTCCATGAGGATCAGATCCGGTCGCCTTGCGAGCGCGGCCTCGATTGCCGCCTCGCCGGTGTCGGGGGTCGCGATCACCTCGCAGCCCGCTCGCTTCAATCGATCGGTCATCTCTTCCACAATCAGTGCCTCATCCTCCACTATGAGGATGCGAAGTCCGCTAATCGACTCAGGGGCTGGGCACATCGTCGTTTATCTCCATAGTGAGGCACGCGCAGGTGCCATGGTCCGTGGACTCAATCGAGAACTCGCCATTGAGCTGCCGCGCCAGAAGCCGCACGATCCGCAGGCCGAGAGTGGTGCCATCGATCGATCCCGGTGCGAGACCCACCCCGTCGTCGCTGATTTCGAGTACGCACGCATTATTCGCGCGTCGACTCAGATTCATGCGTATTTGTCCAGCACGGCCGCCGGGAAACGCATGCTTCAACGCGTTGGTCATCAATTCATTCAGGATGAGTCCACACGGCACTGCGCGAGCGATGTCGAGGCGCACGCTCTGTACGTCGGTTGTGAGGCGGATTCGGGCCGGATCCGGCGCATAGGTCTGCAGCAGCTGCTGGCCGAGCTTCATGCCATAGTCGCCGAAGTCGACCGCCTGAAGGTTTTCGGAGCTGTAGAGCGCTTCGTGTACGAGGGCCATCGCACGGACCCGATCCTGGCTTTCCTGAAGAATTTTCATGGTCGGCGCATCGTGGGTATAGGTCGACTCGAGGTAGAACAAGCTCGAGACCACCGCCAGGTTATTCTTGACGCGATGATGAATTTCCTTGAGCAGGACTTCTTTATCCTGCAGCGATGCTCGAAGTTTGAGATCCGTGCGCTTGCGATCTGTGATGTCGCGGATGGCGCTCAACACCAGTGTTCGACCCTCGCGCACAAGCGGGCTCAAGCTGATTTCGATCGGGAACTCGCCGCCGTCCTTGCGCAAGCCGTAAAGCTCTAGCCCCACCCCCATCGGCCGCACACGAGGCGCGCCGAAATAGCCGCCACGATGATTTGGATGAAGCCTGCGGAAGCGCTCGGGGATCAGTACCTCGACGAGTTCGTCGCGCAGCTCTTCGCGCGGGTGGCCGAACACACGTTCGGTCTGTGAATTGACGAGCACGATCCGACCCTCGTCGTTGACGATGACCATCGCGTCGGGAGCGGCCTCCACGAGCCCTCGAAACATGTCCTCGGCGCGTGCTCGATCCGCGCCATCCCGCACAATGCAAAGCACCAATGCGCCGTCCCCGCTCGGCATCGAACTGAAGCTGGCGTCCGCGGGAAACTCCCCGCCGTCCTTGCAGCGCCCGACGAGCGAGAGTCCTGGGCTTTGGGGACCGCCGTCGAGGGTCATCACATGTTGAATGCATCGCGCAATCTCGCGCTCGCGCAGCCGCTCCGGCAACAGTGTCGCGAACGACATCCCGTGAAGCTCCTCGCGCCCGTAACCGTACATTGAGGCGCCGCGCGCATTGACATCGGTAATGGTCCAGTCGTGCCTCAGCACGAACACGGCGTCCGGCAGGTACTCGAAGACTTGTGCGACGCGGTTCACTGGTGCTTGGTCGAACGTGCTAGCTGAGAGTCAGCTGCACGCACACCCGTTGTTCGAGCAAAGCAGGCTCAAATGTGCGCACCCGATGGATGAACCTTTGCGAAATCCGATGACCGCGCGATACCAACTGGGTCGCGAACTCGGCGCGCAAGTCGTCCAGTCCCGGTCCTCACGTCTCGGATTCAGACCCGCTTCGAGTCCTCGTACAATCCGCAGCTCGTCATCGGCTAATCGCTGGTGCTTCACGCTATGCCTGCCGCATGAGCGCGGAGCGGTAGTCTCGCCGCAATACAAGTGACCGCGCCACAGCATTCAGGTGTACATGGGTGCGAAATGACATCATCCACCTCCGAATCAGAGAATGGTCGGCGGGACTGGGTTTCGACTCTCAAGCCTACAAGTGTTGAACCTACCACCGGCGGTCGAGCGAAACCATTGTGCGTTGGTAAGCGAAATGCTTACGTTGGTAAAGACACGCCTTTACGAACCGCTGTCATCTCGTGAGCACGGCGCCAATTGTTTCGCTCACTCTGACAAGGTCAGCTGTGGATGCAGCACCCATTTTCTGCATGAGCTCGCTACGATGGGCTCTGACCGCTGCCTCGCTAGTTTCCATTTCAGTCGCGATTTGATTGTTGGGCAGACCGGAGACGAGCAGGTGCAGGACCTTGCGTTCGTCAGCTGTAAGGGAGTCAAAACACTCAAGGAGAATCGCAATTTCTGCTTCTTGTGCCCGTCGCATCGTGTCTCGTTTCAACGCCAGCTGCAAGTTATCCAGCAGATCTTGGTCGCGAAATGGTTTGGTAAGGAACGCAACGGCGCCCGCTTTTATGGCCCGCACCGACATGGGGATATCGCCGTGACCCGTAATAAAGATGACTGGAAGGTGGTTTCCCGCCGCAACTAACGCGCGCTGAAGATCCAGTCCGCTTTCACCAGGGAGTTTGACGTCAAGGATCAGGCAGCTCGGCGCATCTGGTCGCTGCGCTTGCAGGAATTCCCGTGACGAGCCGAAAAGCTCGACTCTTAGACCTGTCGAGCGGATCAGGCTCTTGAGCGCATCGCGGATCGATGCGTCGTCGTCCACGACAAACACGATGGGCGGCTGCTCCGTCATAAAAGTCGGCTGCCTTTGGCGCGGTGAATCAAAAGAATGTTGAGGTACAAATACCCCGAGTAAAACAAGCGTCTCGCGCGGCAAACTCAGAAGTACATGGCGACAGCGACTAATTCCATTGTGCAATGGCAAAGATTTCTTTACTTTAGTAAAGGCTGGTTCAACGCGGGTTTACCTCCTTGATCTTCATCGCTATGAACCGGAAATGCCGATTTTCTCAGCCATCCTAACCAGATCCGGCAATGAATCGGCGCCCATCTTTCTCATGAGTTGGCTGCGATGCACCTTTACCGTTCCTTCGGTGGTTCCGAGTTCAGCGGCTACTTCTTTATTTGGCAAGCCTGCCACTATCAGGGGTAATACATCACGCTCGCGCGGCGTCAGCGATTCGAGACGCTTCCGGAGCATGGCTGACTCGTTCGCCCGTTGTCGCGCGGCGCGGTCCCGCTCCAACGCCACTTGAATGGCATCGAGCAGGTCCTGGTCGCGAAATGGCTTAGTGAGGAATTCTACGGCTCCCGCCTTCATCGCCTTCACCGACATCGCGATATCACCGTGGCCCGTGATGAAGATGATCGGAATGTGGATGTTGCCATCTGCCAACTCGCGCTGAAGATCCAGCCCGCTCTCCCCCGGTAACCTGACATCAAGCACCAGGCAACTCGGCGCATCTGGTCGCTTTAGTTTCAGAAATTCGCGCGTCGAATCAAAAAGGTCAACCCTTAGGCCCACCGAGCGGATCAGGCCACTAAGCGCCTCACGGATCGACGCATCGTCATCCACGACGAACACGATACTAGGCGGCTCGCTCATCCGACTTGTCCGCGTTTGGCATGGTGAATTGGAAAATTACTCCATGTGAAGGCCCCGGCGTGAACCACAAACGGCCGCCATGCGCCTCGACGATGGAACGGCCCACCGAGAGTCCTATGCCAATCCCCTGCGGTTTGGTGGTGAAAAATGGCTCAAAGATTCGGTTTGCTTGCTCAGGATCAATTCCTTCTCCCGAATCATGAACCTGGATCAGCACACCATCCGGATGCTTTGCAGATTTGATGCGTAACTCCCGCGGTCGATCGATTATTGTTCTCATCGCGTCGATCCCATTTAAAATCAAGTTCAATAGGACCTGTTGTAATTGAATGTGATCTCCGAGCACGTTGGGAACATCCGGCGCCAGATCGGTTTGAACTGCAATGCCGCTGTGCAGAAGTTCGTTGCCGGCCAGAGTCAGTACTTCCCGAATGACCGCATTCACATCAAGTTGCTCTTGCTGAGGCGGGCCTTTCTGCAACAGTGCACGAATCCTCACGATCACTTCGCTCGCCCGATTGGCGTCGCGGACAGTTCTCTCGATAGCCTCCCGAGCCTCCTCCAGATTGGGCGCTTGCCCAGCCAACCAGCGCAACGACGCGCTTGCATTCGTGACGACAGCTCCGAGCGGCTGGTTGACTTCATGAGCAATGGCGGCGGCCAGCTCTCCCATCGCAACCACGCGGGACACTCGGGCGAGGTCCCGCTGTGTCCGACGCAGACGTTCTTCGGCTTGTCTCTGGTCGGTCACGTCAATGCACGAACCAATGTAGCCGGCAAAGGATTTGTCAGGATTGAATCGCGGCACCCCGATATTGAGAACCCATCGATATTCTCCGTCCTTCCGCCGGAAGCGATACTCCATCCTGAACGGCTCTCGGCGTTCAAAGCGCTGAGTGAATATATCCGCGTATCTGTGTGAATCCTCGGGAGCGACTCCATCCGCCCAGCCATTGCCGAGCTCGCGGTCAATGGATCGACCGGTGAAGTCGAGCCACGGTTTGTTGCAGTAGGTGCAGAGCTTGTCAGCCCCCGTCATCCATATCATCACCGGAGCGCTATCGGCCACCAGTCGAAACCGTGCCTCGCTCTCGCGTAGCTCGGCCTCAGCGTGCTTTTGCTGGGTGATGTCACGCCCGATGCCCACGGTCGACCCGTCGGAAAGGCGCACGGTATAACCGGATACGACGATGACCCGGCCGTCGCTTGTTCTTAAATTGAATTCAGTCCATTCGCTGGTCGGCGCAGCAACATAATCGCGGACCTTTTGGCGGTCCTGCGGATCGGGGAAATGCTCGACAAATATGTCCAGATTGCGTTCCCGTATTTCTTTCAGTGTCCAGCCTACCGTGCGCTCCCATTCTGGATTAACCAGTTCAAAGCGGCCATCCGGTCCGATGAACACAATCATCACGGGGATATGCTCGAATATTTTCTGGAAAACCTCCTTCTGCTTTCGCAATTCATCTTCGGCCCGTTTCTTTTCGCTGATATCACGGATAAAGCCGGTAAATACCTTATGTCCGCTACTGGTCATTTCTCCGAACGACACTTCCGCCGGAAACTCCTCTCCATCCTTGCGCAGGGCGGTAACTTCGGTCCCCTGCCAGTTTAGATGGCGCTTGCCAGTCGCGAGATATCGCTTGAAGCCGGCCTCATGCAGCTTCTGCATGAATTCCGGCATGAGCACGGTCAAGGGTCTCCCGATCAAATCGACCGGATCATAACCAAAGATCCTCGAGGTTGCGGGATTGGCCAGCAGGATGGCGCCACTTTCATCCATACTGATCACGGCATCGCTGGCCGCCTCGACAACGACGCGATGGCTCGCTTCGCTGCTCTTGAGCTCCTCGTCTGCCCGCTTTCGATCTTCGATATCGATCGCGGACCCGTACCACTTGACGATACTGCCCGCTTGATCGCGCAGCGGCACTTTGCGAAGAAGCATCAGCCGGTATTCGCCATCGGCCCGGCGGAGCCGTGCCTCAGCTTCTAGGGGCTCGCCGGTCGCCACCGACATGCGCCACCGGTCAACGAGCTGCGCACGGTCGTCAGCGTGAATTTCGCGGGTCCATCGCCATCCCGAGATATCTTCCAAAGAAACGCCCACATATTGCAGCCAGCGTTTGTTGAAGAAATCGATAGAGCCGTCCGGGCGAGCGCTGTGTAGCATTGCGGGAGCTGCATCGATCACGAGTCGGAGGCTGTCCCCATTTCGTCGCCGGTCTACGGATGATGTCGCAATGGCCGCCACAAACAAGGTCAAGGCAACCAGGACAACTCCGGAGCTGCCAACCGGCGTAATGCTTACCGCGAAGGAAGGGTCTGGGGGCGAAGCGGGCATGAACGTTGCGGCGGCCATTCCGGTGTAATGCATCGCGGAGACAGCGACTCCCATGACCGCTGCGCTGGCCAGCCTTCGTGGCACACTCCATCTGGTCTCCTCTCGTAGACCGAACGCCATCAGCAACGCGATGAGCGAAAAAAGGATCGCGAGCAAGACGGAGCAGATCACTAGGAGGGCAGAATAACGCGTGGTGGCTGGCAGTCTCATGGCAGCCATGCCGATGTAGTGCATGCCGGCGATTCCCGCGCCCATAAATACGCTGCCGGCCACGGCCGTACCAGGACCCATTTTCTGGCGGCTCGCCAAATAAAGCGCCACCGCGGACGCGAGGACAGCCACGAAGAGTGAAGCTAGAACTGTCGGCCAATGATATTTGACAGGCACCGGCCAACTGCAGGCCAGCATCCCCTTAAAGTGCATCGCCCAGATGCCAATGCCCATCGCAGCAGCGCCGCCGCTCAACCAAGCTAGGCGCACTGCGCCCTTCGCAGCCGTCAGCCGTCCCGCAAGGTCAAGCGCGGCATAGGATGCGAAGATGGCGATCAATATTGACCGCACCACTTCGCCGTAGTCGTAGGAACCATGGAGTGCCGGGTTTGCGGAGATCATTACGCAAGACATCCCTGGCTGGTTTGATCGCAACTCCGAGCTTGGCGTCAGTACTCGGAAGGTAGAACTCGGACGTCAGCTCTTTCGCAGCCAATCAAACCGTCGAGAAACACCCCCATAGACGACCCCCCACTTGAACAGTGATCCCCTGGGGTCGCTCGGCAATTGTACTCGCGGTGCTCCGGGACTGGAATTACAGACACCTTGATGACCAAATACTCGGCAATACGGAAAGTTGAAATGTCTTAGATTGGCGCTGCGACCGCTTCGTACGCTCTGCGCCGAGAGGCCCATTTTAGAAAATTAAAGCCTGATTTAATTGAAGTTTTCTGAGATATATTTGTCGCGGTCATCAAATTGAACCGTTTCTAACTGGATCAACAGCGCATCGTGCACGGAATCCCCTATTCGGGACATTCCGCGAAAGCCATATCTCAGCCCCGTCGAACATAGGAGATTGACAACTTGGCGATACTCAACGAAGAAACGCTTTCGCTCGCCCTAGGCGTTACGGGTACCGCCTGCGCGGCAGTCTTCGTAGGGCTGTCGCGATACGCTGAGCGCATTCCGGGACCGGTATTTTGGGCCGCGTCGTTCGCGTGCATCGCATTTGGCTTCGGCAGCTACTTCGTACACCTTGCGGACTGGCGTATCAGCGCATTGCTGTGGAATATCCCGACGTCGGCTGGGCCCGCGCTGCTGTTGGCGGGCATGGCACGCTTTTATGGCGGCAGGCGGCATGATCGATTGGTGTACGGTTTGATCGGCGCGGGCATCGTCGCGAGCGTCGTACTGTCATACGTTTGGCCCGATGCGACGATTCGAATCGCGGCGCTGGGCTCGATTGCAATTGCCGGCTACATCGGTGCCGCGCTAACTGCTGCTAATGCGCCGGTCGGGAACGTTCGTTTGGCGTCGCGCTTGCTTGCGGCGACATTTCTTGCCGATGCAGCCTCGCTCGGGATGCGGGTACTGCTGATCGTCGCAGCCGGCGGCAGCTATCAGTTCAGATCCTCTGCACTCGAGGCGCTGAACTCGGTCGCCTGGTTGACTTACCTAGCTACGGCCGTGATCTCTGCGCCACTGCTGGTGCTGTTGGTGGCGGCGAAACTGCGTGCCGATCTCGATGAGGAGAGGCTGCGTGCGGTGACGAGCGGGCGTAAGAGCCGAGCGCTATTCGATGCGGCCGTCTATGCGAGTTCTTTGAGCACCCACCCGGGCGGCATTCTGGTTGAGGTCAACGAAGCGTGGATGAAGCTCTTCGGCTATGTCCGTGACGAGGTCGTCGGCAGGTCGTTACGCGAGCTCGGGATGAATTTGGAAATGGATGCGCAGGCACCCGAGATTCACGCGCTCGAGGATTCCGGCGACCTGAGAGACCTGGAATGGGAACTCGTCGCGAAGGATGGCAAGGCGATCACTTGCCTGTTGAGCGCGGTGCGCTTGTCGATCGACGGGGCCGACTACAGCCTCGTGACGGCGCAGGATATCAGCCTGCAGCGGCAGCTGGAACGCGCGTTGCTCGAGTCGGCCAGCCTCGCGCAAGAGAGGCTGGGGCGTGACCTGCATGATGGACTCGGCCAGGAGTTGACCGGAATCTCGTTGCTTGCGGCGGCGCTCGCATCAGCTGAGCGAAATGCGGGGAGGCCGGCAGATCAGCTGGACATCTTGGTGCAACTCGCACGCAGCGCGGTCGCTAGCTGCAGGGCAATGGCGCACGGCCTGTTGCCGTTGGACATTCCCGACGGTGGGATCGTTGAGTTGCTGCAGGAGTTGGTGGATTTGCAACGCGACGTCTATGGAACCAATATCCGGCTCGAGGTAACCGAGTCGGCGCCGTTGCGGTTGCGACCCGATGCGCTCGAAGCGCTTTACCGGCTCGCCCAGGAGGCGGTGGCTAACGCGCGGCAGCACAGCAGAGCGGAATCGATCCGTGTGAGACTCGACAGTCGAGCAGAGAGCGTGCGACTGGAAGTTTGCGACGACGGGGTTGGTATCGCAGAGTCAGCGCCCCCCAATATGGGAATGGGACTCCGAATTATGCAAACGCGCGCGCACATGATCGACGCCAAGCTGTCGATTGGTCCCGGACCCAACGGCGGAACTTTAGTTTGTGTGGAATTCCCGCAGCCCAAATAATAATGTAGCTGGCTGTTCGGAGTGCGCTATGCGGCAGGTATTCTTCCGCGCGGAAGTGGTGTGTGACTTCTCCACTGATGGCGGCGTTCAGCGACCGCCGCAGGAGCGATGCGTAGGTGGATTAGAGTGCTGCAAGCTCGGTCCGGAGTGATCTCATCGGCGAGACCCCCTCACCCGATCCGGACGCATTTCGTCCTTTGCTAAGCTGGCGCAAATATCTGCGGGCCATTTGAACGGTCGGATTCAAAGAGTCTATGCTCTATCAGTTTACGCACATTGTTTTGGTGCCAAATATTGCCTTCAGCGACGGGAATAGCTCATGGCAACGGATCAGCCTCTAAAAGGGTTGCGCGTGTTGATCGCCGAGGACGAGGGGCTGGTCGCCGAGGTCATTCGCATTGGATTGGCGGATGCAGGCTGCGCGATTACCGGCGTCGTCGTCGATGGCGCAGCAGCGATCGAGCGCGCAATCGCCGACCGACCCGACTTGATTGTGATGGATGTCGGTCTGAAGGGTAGAATCGATGGGATCGAGGCGGCCGAACTCATCCACCGGCGGGTTAGCGCCCCGGTGGTATACCTAACGGCGCATTCGGACACCGACACGCTGCACCGTGCGAACGCGAGTTCGGCGTATGGTTTTGTCCCAAAACCCTTTCGCATTGACAACTTGGTGGCCGCTATCGATGTCGCGATGGCGCGATTTCGCATGAACGATCAGCTCGAACAAGTCAAACTCACCTACGCGACCATCCTTGAAAGCGTCTCCGACGGAATCGTCACGACAGATACGAGCGGGCGAGTGCGATTCATGAATAGGGTGGCAGAACGGTTGACCGGATGGCTGATTGGTGAGGCGCAAGGGCGCCCTGCGGCGAGCATCATGCAGTTCACGGGGCTCGCTGAAGAATCCAACGCGGAACATCTGCTCGAGCGCGCGCTGTCGTGATGAACAAATGATCCAGGTTCGCACCGCCGAAGGCGACGCAAGTGGGCTGCGTCACGGGCAAATAAATGCCGCCGCCGATGCGGTCGTCGGAAAAGGCGCCCGGTGGAGTTTGAGAAAATAGCTGAGGATTGCCGAGCCTGTTACCGACGTCGACGCTATCGACCAAGGTGGTCTGCAGCGCGCTCACCAAAATGCGACATAGAAGACGAAAGTTGCAAGCAGCACGGTGCAACTCAACACTACGTCAACCGCGCCCCAACTCGCGCGCGTCGCGGCCTTTTCCTCCGGCGTGGCGCCATACCAGGTGTACTTTAGTACCGCGACGTTCGGCGGTGGGGTCGCGAGACTGATGACGACCATCAATGAGGCAGTCAGCAGCAGCGAGGCTTGCGCGAAGTACAGCCAATTGAGATTCCAGAAATCAAAGATGAGCGGGTGGCGCGTCCGAATGGGCGAAATCGACGCCGCGTATTGCGTGGCGCTGATCGCTCCGTGATAGAGCTGTTGCTTGAGCGAACTCACCGCGGCGCCTTCGTTGCGCATGATGAGATCGGATGCGAGTCGCGCAAGTCCTGCAATCGTGCCGACGATGAAGGCAAACAGCGCAGCGGGAGCGGTGGCGCGTTTCCAAAACACCCCGAGCAGGAACAAGGTGGCAATGGCCGGTGATAGATAGCCCTGCACGCTCTGCAGATACACGTACAGATCCGAGTGCAAGCTCTTGATGACGAGCACCCAGCAGATGCCGAGCACGACAATGGCGCCCGTGGCGATGCGCCCCACGAGCACTTCGGTGCGGCCGGAGGCGGCCGGGTACCACTCGCGGAAGAAATCCATCGTGAACAAGGTCGCCGAGGCATTGAATTTGGACGCGAGTGAGGCCATCAAAGCGACGATCATCGAACAGGCCACCATGCCGCGCAGTCCGTGCGGCAGGACCTGCGCCACCAACGACGTATAGGCGGCATCGCCGCTCGTCGTGAAATGCGAGCCTGGGGCACGTGTCAATGCGAATGCGATCATGCCTGGGACCAGGAAGATGAATACCGGCGTCAACTTCAGATATGCCGCGAGGATCGCGCCGCGGCGCGAGTGCTGCTGACTGCGACCTGCCAGCACACGCTGCACGATGTATTGGTCGGTGCACCAATACCAAAAACCGATAATGGCAGATCCCGGCAATACCGCCGCCCAAGACCAGTCGGGATCTCGCAATGAGCGGATCAGATGAATGTTCTCCCCGGCTGCGGCCACCGTGGCGTGCCAGCCTTCGATCAGGCTGCCATGCCCAAGCACACTCAGCCCAGAATACAAGATGCAGAGCGAGCCCACGATCAGCACCGGCGCCTGCAAGACAGCCGTATACATGATCACGCGGAGTCCGCCGAGCGCAGTGTAGAGTCCGGTTGTCAGAGCAAGCGTCAGCGCAATGATCCAGAAAATATCAACATCGCATCCAAGCAGCGTGACGTGATCGACGCCCAAGAGCGTGCGCACCACGATATCCCCGGCGTAGATGGTTACTGCGATCTTGGTCAGTACCAGGCTCGCGATCGTCAACAAACTGAGTACATTGCGGGAGGCGCGGCTGAACCGTAGTTCCAGGAACTCCGGCATCGTGAACACCCGCATGCGGTCGTACAGCGGGACAAATACCCAACCGAGCACCAGGATCAGCCAGGACTGGATCTCCCAATGGGCCATCGCCATGCCGGTCGCAAACCCGGCGCCGGCCAGTCCCACGAGATGCTCGGAGCCGATGTTGGACGAGAAGATCGAGGTGCCGATCTGCAGCCAGTTGCTGTCGCGGCTCGCGAGAAAGTAGTCCTTGCCGGACTGTGCCTTGGCTCGCATCGCTTGCACGGTAATGGCCAGCATGACCGCAATGAAAATACCAACCACGAACCAGTCTCTGTTGTCGAATACGGATTCCGTCGCGCTCACGACGGCTTCTCGAGGAGCACATGCTTGCCGCGGGTCAGCGCAAATCTTGCCATCTCAAAGCGGATCTGCGGCGGAGTGCAGATCGATACGGCGTCTAGATCCTCGACCTGCGAGAGCACATCTTGGATCGATGCAAAATTACGCACGCCTTCCACCGCGGCATGACGGCTGCAGGCGGCGGCCAATTGATAATCGGGATTGGCGAGTATCGAGGTCACGTGGCGCTGGCGCGCGAATTTCCCGACGCCGACGATCCCGACCCGAATTGGCCCCTTTGGCATTCGTCCGCTCCCTTGCAATTCTCGATTGTTGTTAGAGGCTCTCGATCCGTACCGCGGCGCTGGGTGTCGTGCGCAAGGGATTGCGGAGCGGCAGTCCGAAGGGCGCCGCCTCGATTTCGAACACATCGCCGTCCTGCGCCTGGATGCCGTCGCTGAACGAGAGGGTTGCGGTGCCGAAGAAATGCACGTGCACATCGCCGGGGCGCCGGAACATCGGATACTTGAAATGATGGTGCTCGAGGTTTCGCACGTAGTGCGACATGTTGTCTTCACCGGTGAGAAAAGTCCCTTCCCAGATCGCGGTGCCTTTGCGTCGGATGCGCGTGACGCCGCGGATATCGGCCGGCAAATGACCGAGCAGGAGTTCGGGGCCGATCGCTGCAGGTCGCAGTTTCGAATGTGCCAGATAGAGGTAGTTTTGCCGCTCCATGACATGATCGGAGAACTCATTTGCCAGGGCAAAGCCGAGGCGGAACGGCGTTCCGTCGGCGCCGATCACGTAAATGCCGGCGAGTTCGGGCTCCTCGCCGCCATCCGAGGCAAAAGATGGGGAGACCAGCGGCGCCTCGGGCGCGACGAGCGCGGAGCCGTCGCCCTTGTAGAACCACTCCGGCTGAACCCCGGGGCCGGCACCGTGCACCTTGCCGCCTTCCAGGCCCAAGCGAAACATCTTCAGGGAATCCGAGGCGTCCGCCGAATGTGCCTTCGCATGCATGCGATCCCGGGCGTCAGCGGAACCCAAATGCGTCAGACCGGTGCCGGTAAGCCAAACGTGCGCGCTATCGGGGTGATCGATCGGCGCGAGAACTTGGTTGCCGGCGAGCAGCTGCGCAAGATCGATGAGCTCTGCGGCGACCCCCCTTCGGGTCACGAGCGCATCCAGCGAGATCTTCGCCTCGATCGCTTCGCGGGCCAAGCTGTACAGGGAGGTCGCGCCGCGGATGAAGTGCGTTGTGCCGTTGCGCGTCGCCGCTACCGCACGCGCGCCGTTTGTGGTTCGCAATTGCACCAACCGCGTGGTCACCGTCTCACCTCGGTTCCGCAGAGTCGGGGTCGATTTCAACGCTGGGTCGGCTGGCGCCAGGCATGACGCATCATAGAATAACTCAGACAAACTGTCAGCCGTGCCCCCGCGCCGCCCCGGGGCGGATCTACCGCAAGCGAGGCTTCTTGGCCGCGCTCGATTTGGGAGTCGGCGTGTCGATCCGGGCGAGTTGAATGAGCGCGCTCATGGCGTCTTGCGCCTTCTGCGGCTCCTTGGCCGCGATGGCTTCGAATACCCGCAAATGATCCGGCAAGGGGTTGCGGCGCAAGGGCTGCAGGCGCTGCTTGTAGATCGTCGTTGTGCGAATCGCGGCGCGCACCCCGTTCGCCAAGGAAACGATGAAGGGGTTCCCGGTCGCCCGCAGCAGCGTCGTGTGAAAATCGAGATCCGCCTGGCGCCCGAGTTCCGTGGCCAAGGTGTGGGTCGCCATGCCCTCCAGGGCGGCGCGCATCTCCTGCAGGTGCACGGACGAGCGGCGCTGGGCCGCCATGGCGGCCGCCGCCGACTCCACCACGTCGCGAAGCTCGAAAAGGCTATCGAGCAGCACTAAATCCGGTTCCGATTCAAAGGTCCAGTCGAGCACGTCCGGATCCAGCAGGTGCCACAGGGCCTGCGGATTGACGCGGGTGCCGACCTTGGGCCGCGCATCGACGAGGCCCTTGGCCGCCAAAATGCGCACCGCCTCGCGATACGCCGTGCGCGACACGGCGAGTTGTTCCGCGGCGATGATTTCGCCATCCAACAAATCGCCTGGGCGAAACTTTCCTGAGACGATGCGGATACCGAGTTGGCGGGCAATCGTGCCATGCAGTCGCAGCGCCTTGCCGGGCGCCTTGCGCGCAGGTTTCGACGCAACCCGTGCGCGTGCTCTGGAAGAAGATTCTTTGATTGCTCGGCTGATGGACTGGAGTCCCCGTGACTCGTTGCGTCAATCATACACCGATTGGCGTTTGGGCAGGAGGCGCGCACCGTCGGCAGGATCGATCGCACGGCGCAGGCGCCGACCAGCGCTTGCCTCGGGTTTGCCGCTATCCTATTGTCGGAGTTATCGGCCGGGTGCGTACCGCCATTCACTAGACAACGTTGCTCTTGGAGAATTCCGATGTGCTTCAACCGACATGCGGTGCTCGCCGCGTTCCTGATGATCATGACTTCCGGTGTCGGGTGCAGGGCGGCGGACGCGCGGCTCGATGCGTCGCTCACGATTCACGTCGATCAGCCCGGTGCGCTGATCGATCGGCACATCTATGGGCAGTTTGCCGAGCACTTGGGCCATGGAATTTACGAGGGCGTGTGGGTGGGCGAGGGGTCGGCGATCCCCAATGTGCGCGGTTTTCGAACCGACGTCATCGACGCGCTCAAGCGGCTGCAGGTCCCGGTGGTTCGCTGGCCGGGAGGCTGCTTCGCGGACGAATATCATTGGCGCGACGGTATCGGGCCGCGCGACAAGCGGCCAGTGACGGTCAACACCAATTGGGGCGGCGTGCCCGAGACCAATCAGTTCGGCACGCACGAGTTCATGGATTTCGTGGAGCTCATCGGTGCGGATGCCTATATCAACGGAAATCTTGGCACCGGTTCGCCGCGCGAGATGGCGGAGTGGCTGCAATACCTGACCTCCGACCAGGACACGGCGATTACGGCCGAGCGGGCCCGTAACGGGCATCCGAAGCCCTGGAAGATCGCGTACTTCGCGGTCGGCAACGAATCCTGGGGCTGCGGCGGCAACATGTCGCCCGACTATTACGTGGACCTGCTGCGCCGTTACCGGAGCTTTCTCAAGACGCCGCTGGGTGCCCGGCCAAAACTCATCGCAAGCGGCGGCCACGACACCGATACAACGTGGAGCGATACGATCGCGGGCCAGGCGGCCGAAGGTGTCGATGCCGTGTCGTTTCACTACTACACCCTTCCTGGGGACAGTTGGCAGCACAAGGGCGCGGCGATCGGATTCGGGGAGAGCGAGTGGATCTCGACCATGGCGCACACGCTGGTCATGGACGATTTTCTCGATCGGAATGTGGCGGCGCTCGAGCGCCACGATCCTGGAAATAAGATCGGCTTGGCGGTCGATGAATGGGGCACTTGGTACGACCCCGAACCCGGTCGGGAGCCCGGCTTCCTCTACCAGCAGAACACGCTGCGCGACGCGCTGGTCGCC
>JBEKSM010000028.1:0-74006 GCA_049517075.1 Steroidobacteraceae bacterium
CGCGCGCCGCCTCGACCGCCGCATTCAGCGCCAGCAGATTGGTCTGAAACGCGATCTCGTCGATCACGCCGATGATGTCGGCGATCTTCTTGCTCGCCGCGTTGATCTCGCCCATCGCGACGACCGCGGAGCCGACCACCTTGCCGCCGCGCTCGGCCTGTTCGCGCGCCGCCGCCGCAAGCTGGTTCGCCTGCGCCGCATTGTCGGCATTGTTCTTCACGGTCGAGGTCATCTGCTCCATCGAGGCCGCGGTCTCCTCGAGACTCGAGGCCTGCGCCTCGGTGCGCTGGCTCAAGTCCAGGTTTCCTTTCGAAATCTCGCCCGCGCCGATGCGCACTTCGGCGGCCGCCTGCGACATGCTGCGCACGACGTCCGCCATGTTGCCCATGAGCCGGTTCATGCCGACCGCGAGCGCCTTGAAGAATCCATCCTTACCGCTCTCTGCGATGCGCGCGGTGAGGTCGCCGTCGATGGCTCTCGCAACCACGGCCTGCACTTCTTTTTCGACCACGACTTCGTCGGTGCGGTCGAGCCATTGCACGACCGTGCCGATGCGCTTGCCGTCCTCGGTCATCACCGGGTTCGCGATCACGCGCAGCGAGGCGCAGCCGAGCGCGATGTCCGCGGTGTAAGTGCCGGTCAGGTTCGCGAGCAAATTGCGCTGATGCGCGGGATTGCGATGGAACTGGTCGAAGGATTGGCCGATGAATCGATCCGGATCGAACTGCGGCAGCTGCTTGCGAATGTCGCTGCGATGGCGCTGAAAAACGCCCTTCACGTAATCGTTGGCATAGATGATCTTGCCGTCGAGATCCGCGACCATCGCGCCCGCACCGATCCGATCGAGCGCCGTGCGAATCCGCGCGTTCTCCTCGGCCGCCATGCGATCGGTCTCGATGCGCTGCTTGAGGCTGCTCTGCATCGAGCCGAGTGCTCGCAGCACGCGGCCGGTTTCGTCGCTGGTCTTGACGACAATCGGCGTGTCGAAATTGCCATGCTCGATCGCATCCAATACGCCCACCGCGTGTGCCAGGGGATTGCGGATACCGCGTGCAATCAGCCATGCGAGCACGCCCGAAACGGCGACCCCGAGCACACACAACAATTGCAGCAACATTTGCGTCCGCTGGTGCGCCGAGGCCAACGCATCGGCCGCGTTCGCCAATTGCAGGTTGTAGTAATCGCTGAGTTTGTCGAGTGCGGCGAGGTAGGCGGTCTGCGCGGGCTTGGCGCGCTCGAGGAGCGTCTGTTTGGCCTCCGCAAGCTTGCCTTGGTTCAACTGCGCCGTGAATTCGTCCTCGATCGGCACGTAGATGTCGCGCGCAGCAACCACTTGTTTGAGTACGGCCTTTTCCTCATCCGATGATGCGTGGGAAACCAAGGTCTCGCGATATTCCTTGCGCTTCAAATGCAAGGCATGGATTTCCTCGATGACCGCCGCGGCCTTCTGCTTGTCCTCGAGCAGGATCAAGTTGCGCGTTTGAACCTCGGTGTTCAAGGTCACGCCGATCCACATGTCGGTCATCTTCAATTTCGGCTGATTGACGTCGGTCAGCTGGCGCACCGTGCGATTGAAATCGGCGAGCCGGTAGAGGCTCAAACCGGTGGATGCGATGGCGACCAGCGTGACGGCGCCGAAGCCGAGAACGATTTTCGTAAAGACGGATTTGCTGCGCAATTGCACGGGTACCTCGACCGATTTCTCAAATTCAAGAATCCGATGCCTCGCCTCTGATGCGATGCAACATCCACGGATTCATTTACCGCAAGCGACAAGCCGTTTTGCGCCGCGACAACGGCTCGCAACGGCAGTCCTTCTTACCTGGGGTTATCGGTTGGACCGGGGTAAAACTTGATCGCGGTGCCATGTGTGCTGCCGCACAGTCGGGGAAGTTGGCCGCCCGACGGACAAAAAAAAGAGCGGACCGAAGCCCGCTCTTTCTTGACTGCAACTTAGCTTGCGGCAGGTATTACATGTCCATACCGCCCATGCCACCCATGCCGCCGCCCGGGGCGCCATGTGCATGCTCATCGTCCTTCGGAGACTCGGCGATCATGACTTCGGTCGTGAGCAACAAGCCCGAAACCGAGGCCGCGTTCTGCAGAGCCAGGCGCGTGACCTTGGTCGGGTCCAGGATGCCCATTTCGATCATGTCACCGTATTCGCCGGTCGCCGCGTTGTAGCCGAACGTGCCCTTGCCTTCGCGGACACGGTTCAGTACGACTGCGGCATCTTCGCCGGCATTCGCGACGATCTGACGCAACGGCTCCTCGATCGAGCGGGCCAGGATCTTGATGCCGTGAGTCTGGTCCTCATTGGCGCCGACGAGCTTTTCGATGGCCTTCAAAGCGCGGATCAGCGCAACGCCACCGCCCGGGACCACGCCCTCTTCGACGGCCGCACGCGTCGCGTGCAGGGCGTCTTCGACACGCGCCTTCTTTTCCTTCATTTCAATCTCGGTCGCAGCACCGACCTTGATCACGGCAACGCCGCCGGAGAGCTTCGCAACGCGCTCCTGGAGCTTTTCCTTGTCGTAATCGGAGGTGGCTTCCTCGATCTGTGCGCGGATGCTGTCGACGCGGCCCTTGATGTCAGCGGCCTTGCCGGCGCCGTCGATGATCGTGGTGTTTTCCTTCTCCACCAGAATCTTCTTGGCTTCGCCGAGGTCATTGAGCGTGGCCTTCTCGAGAGACAAGCCGACTTCGTCCGAAATCACGGTTCCGCCCGTGAGGACCGCAATGTCCTGCAGCATGGCCTTGCGGCGATCACCGAAGCCCGGTGCCTTGACGGCAGCGACCTTGACGATTCCGCGGATCGTGTTGACGACGAGCGTCGCGAGCGCTTCGCCCTCGACATCTTCGGCGACGATCAGCAGCTGACGGCCGCCCTTGGCGATCGCTTCGAGCAGCGGCAGCAATTCACGGATATTCGAGATCTTCTTGTCGACCAAGAGGATCAGCGGCTTGTCGAGCTCGGCGCTCTGACTCTGCTGGTTGTTGATGAAATACGGCGAGAGATAGCCGCGATCGAACTGCATGCCTTCGACGACTTCGAGCTCATTCTGCAGGCCCGAACCCTCTTCAACCGTGATCACGCCTTCCTTGCCGACTTTCGCCATCGCGTCGGCAATCGTCTTGCCGATGCTCTCGTCGGAGTTCGCCGAGATCGTGCCGACCTGCGCAATTGCCTTCGGGTCCTTGCAGGGCTTGGAGAGCTTCTTGAGCTCTTCGGTCGCCGCAATCACGGCCTGATCGATGCCGCGCTTCAGGTCCATCGGGTTGATGCCCGCGGCTACGGCCTTGAGGCCCTCGCGGATGATCGCCTGCGCGAGTACGGTCGCGGTCGTGGTGCCGTCGCCGGCCTCATCGGAGGTGTTCGACGCGACTTCCTTGACCATTTGCGCGCCCATGTTTTCGAACTTGTCCTTCAGTTCGATTTCCTTGGCGACCGAAACGCCGTCCTTGGTGACGGTCGGGGCGCCGAAGCTCTTGTCGAGCACCGCGTTACGGCCTTTGGGGCCGAGAGTGACCTTGACGGCATTCGCCAGGATATTCACACCTTTGAACATGCGTGCCCGAGCGTCGTCGCTGAAGCGTACGTCTTTTGCTGCCATTTGCTGATACCTCTAAAAAAATTTGATTGGCTGGAAACTCATCGGAAGTGACTTGAGGTCGGGCTTACTTGCCTTCGACCACGGCCATCACGTCTTCTTCACGCATGACCACCAACTCTTCGCCATCCATCTTCACTTCGGTACCGCTGTACTTACCGAACAGGATCTTGTCGCCGACTTTCAGATCGAGCGGACGGATTTCGCCGTTTTCCAAGATCTTGCCTTTGCCGACGGCAATGACTTTTCCGAAGACGGGCTTTTCCGCGGCAGTGTCCGGAATCACGATGCCGCCGGGGGACTTGCGCTCCTCCTCTTCTCGTTTCACGATCACACGGTCATGAAGGGGACGAATCTTCATAGAACAAGACTCCTAAAGCTTTGAATAAGGGATTTACATCAGAACAAAGGACTTGTTAGCACTCTCTGTTCGTGGCTGCTAATGATAGCGACGGATTTCGCTGTTTCAAGTGGCAAACGGAGGAAATTGACTGCTGCGATGCAACAATGCGGGCTTGGCGCCCCGCAGGCGCGAAAGCCGCCGCGCTCTTGCGACCCGGACTCATATAAAGTGCCGATATGCATGACCGTCCAACGCTGACCGTTCGATTCGCACTGCTGGTGATTGGCGCGCTTGCGCTGCCGGGACTTGCCGCCGCGAGTCCCTGGTGGATGCGGGGCTCGCCGTCCGCCGAGCAGGACATTCTGCCGCCGGACGTCGCATTTCACGTCTCGACGCAGCTGGAAGGCGACGTTCTGCAAATACGCTGGGTCATCGCGGACGGCTATTTTCTTTATCGCAATAAGATCCAGGTCGGCGCTGCGAGTCCCGATCTGAGCGTCGGCGCTCCGGTGCTGCCCGCGGGAATCCGTTTCGAAGACAAGAATTTTGGCCTTCAAGAGGTCTATTTCCAACAGGCAACGATCTCCGTGCCGTTCAGTCGCAGCGACTACGGCGCGCATCCCGTGCAAATCCAAGTGACCTACCAGGGTTGCGCGCAGTCGGGATTCTGCTATCCGCCGATCAGTAAAGTGTTATCTCCCGAGGCCGGAACCCGTACGCCCGGAATGCCTGCGGCCGATGCGACCAGCAGTTGGGAAGTGGTAGCGATCATCGGAGGTGCGGCGGCCTTCCTGTTTGCGGGCTTCGTGCAGCGCAAGCGCCGGCGCCTGCCCGTGCCGGTCGTGTGAGCGAATCGCCGTGAATCGCCCGCTGCGTTTCGGCGCGGCATTACTGCTCACGATCGTCGCCGCATGGGCCGGCTGGCACCGCTACGTGCGCGTTACGCCCAATAGCAGCGCCGCACCGGCCGTAGACCGTAAGAGCGCGGCCTCGCCGCGCGTGCCCGTGCCGGGCACCGAACCCGAATCCGGTCCGGGTCCCTCATTCGCGATGGCCGAGATTCCCGAGCGGTTGCCGGATTTCACGCTGCAGAACCGCGAGGGCAAGCCGACCTCGATCGTGGCCTGGCGCGGTAAATCGCTGGTACTCAACTTCTGGGCGACTTGGTGCGCGCCCTGCCGGCGCGAGATCCCGCTGCTGGAAGCGCTCGATGCGCACTGGAACGCGCGCAATGTCGCCGTGGTCGGCATCGCGGTCGACCGGCGCGCCGAGGTGCTCAAGTTTGCCGAGCAATTTCACATCGCCTATCCGCTATTGATCGGTGAGCAGGACGCTCTGGACGCCGCTACCGCAATGGGCGTCGCCTCGCCGGTATTTCCGTTTACCGTTTTTACCGACCGGCGCGGTGAGGTCGTCGCCGTGTTTGTCGGTGAGCTGCACCGGCCCCAGGCCGAACTGATTCTTGGCGCTGTCGAAGATCTCAACGAAGACCGAATCGCATTGCAGGCGGCGCGCCGCGCGATCGCCGCGGGGCTCGACCAGCTGGCCGCCGGCAGAGCCGGTTGACTTTTTGACTTGATGTGGTGGTCGACGGAGTTCGACGCTAAAGCTTGCCATATCAGGTCAATTTCTGGTTATTATCGCGGACCTTTTTCAAGCGATGGCGCCGAGTTCAGGTCTCAATGTCTCGAATTTTGTTGCTAAATGGACCCAATTTGAATCTGCTGGGCCTGCGCGAGCCCGAGATCTATGGGGCCTCCACGCTACAAAGCATCGAATCCCGGCTGCAGGAACGCGCTCGGGCCCTGCAAATCGGGTTCGAGTGCCTGCAAAGCAATGCCGAACATGAGCTCATTGCGGCGATCCATGCTGCGAAGCAGGACGCCGTGGATTTGATCCTGTTCAATCCGGGCGCGTTTACCCACACGAGTATCGCGCTGCGCGATGCCTTGCTCGGGGTCGCGATCCCGTTCATCGAGATCCACCTGAGCAACATTTTCGCTCGCGAGGAGTTTCGGCATCGATCCTACTTTTCCGACATCGCGGTCGGCTGCATTTTTGGGCTGGGGCCGTTCGGCTACGAGCTCGCGCTCGAGGCGGCCGCTTCGCGGCTGCGAAAAACTTAAAAAACGACCGCATCTTCAAGGAGTTCGCGGATGGATATTCGGAAGGTCAAGAAATTAATCGAGCTGCTCGAGGAATCCGGCATTTCGGAGCTGGAGATTTCCGAGGGCGAGGAATCGGTGCGCATCAGCCGTTATCCGCGCGGTGCGGTCCAAGTCGGCAGCCAAGCGCCCGCGGCCCCGGTGCAATTCGCGGCCGGACCGGCGCCCGCAGCGCCCGCGACGCCGGCCACGGCCGCGGGCGAGCACAAGCCGCGCAACGACGAGCACATGGTGACTTCGCCGATGGTCGGCACTTATTACTCATCGCCGTCGCCCGGCGGCAAGACCTTCGTCGAGATCGGCAGCGAGATCAAGATCGGCCAGATTTTGTGCATCATCGAGGCGATGAAGATGATGAATCAAATCGAGTCGGACAAAGCCGGCCGCGTCACCGCGATACTCGCCAAGAACGGCGATCCGGTCGAATTCGGGCAACCGCTCTTCGTCATCGAATAAGCTAATGATCGAAAAAGTCGTCATCGCGAATCGCGGCGAGATTGCGCTTCGCATATTGCGTGCGTGCCGCGAACTCGGCATCAAGACCGTCGCGGTTCACTCGACCGCGGATTTCAATACCAAGCACGTGCTGCTCGCCGACGAAACGGTCTGCATCGGCCCGCCGCAATCGGCACTGTCTTATTTGAACATGCCGGCGATCATCAGCGCCGCCGAGGTCACCGACGCGGTCGCAATCCATCCGGGTTACGGCTTTTTGTCGGAGAACGCGGATTTCGCCGAGCGCGTCGAGAAGAGCGGCTTCATCTTCGTCGGGCCCCGCGCGGAAACGATCCGCCTCATGGGCGACAAGGTATCTGCGATCAAGGTCATGAAGGCCTCGGGTGTGCCGTGCGTACCGGGCTCGGAAGGTCCGCTCGGACCCGACGCCGACGAGAATTTCAAGATTGCCAAGGACATCGGCTATCCGGTGATCATCAAGGCATCGGGCGGCGGCGGCGGGCGCGGCATGCGCGTGGTGCATACCGACGCGTCCTTGCTCAATGCGATCAGCGTGACGAAATCCGAGGCGCTCGCGGCCTTCGGTAACGGCGAAGTCTACATGGAGAAGTTCCTCGAGAAGCCGCGTCATATCGAGTTCCAGGTGCTTGCCGACAATTACGGCAACGTCGTGCATTTGGGCGAGCGCGATTGCTCCATGCAGCGGCGCCATCAGAAAGTCATCGAGGAGGCGCCGGCGCCGGGCTTGACCGCAAAGCAGCGCAAGACCATGGGCGAACGCTGCGTGCGGGCTTGCCGCGAGGTCGGCTACCGCAATGCGGGCACGCTCGAGTTCCTCTATCAGGACAACGAATTCTTTTTCATCGAAATGAATACCCGCGTCCAGGTCGAGCATCCGGTCACCGAACTCGTGACCGGCATCGACATCGTCAAGGCGCAACTGTTGATCGCGGCCGGAGAACCGCTGCCCTATGCCCAGGGGGACATTCAAATACGGGGCCATGCGGTGGAATGCCGCATCAACGCCGAAGATCCGAAGAATTTTACGCCGTCGCCCGGCCCGATCCGGCTGTGGCACGCGCCGGGCGGGCCGGGCATCCGCGTCGACAGCCACGTATACACCGGATACAACGTACCGCCGTTCTACGATTCGATGATCGGCAAGGTCATCGCCTATGGCGACACTCGCGACACGGCGATCGCACGCATGCGCAATGCACTTGCCGAGATGGTCGTCGAAGGCATCAAGACCAACATTCCGCTGCACCAGGAAATCTTCAATCACTCCGCATTTCGCCAGGGCGGCACCGATATTCACTATCTGGAGCGCCGCCTGGGACTCAAGTGAGTTGCTGACCGGGGGTGCGCCGATGCCGTTCTATGAGATCGAGTTTCCGCTGGCAGAGCTCAATTCCGATGCGGTCGAGGTCGCGCTGCTCGAATGCGGCGCGATCTCGGTCACCTATCTCGACCGCGGTGATGAACCCGTGCTCGAGCCGCACCCGGGCGAGATTCGGCTGTGGAGCGACACCTTGGTACGCGCCTTGTTCGACGCCGACGCGGCAAGCGACGCCGAAGCCGACAGCGGCGGCGCACCGATGGCCGCGGCCGCGGGCAAGCTGCGCCGCTTGGGCGCCGCTTTAAGCCCCGAGGTCGCCGCCGCGGCGCGTGTACGCAGCGTCGCCGATCAAGTTTGGGAGCGCGCCTGGCTCGTCGACTGGAAGTCGATGCGATTCGGCCGGCGCCTGTGGGTGTGTCCGACGAGCGCCGAGCGGCCCGATGATCCCGATGCCGTCGTCGTCTGGCTCGATCCCGGGCTCGCGTTCGGAACCGGGACACACGCGACGACCGCGCTATGCCTGGAGACGATGGATGGACTCGACCTGCGGGGGAAAACGGTCGTCGATTACGGCTGCGGGTCCGGCATCCTCGCGATTGCGGCCTTGAAGCTCGGCGCGAGCCGCGTGATCGCCGTCGATTTGGATCCGCAGGCGCTGCTTGCCACGCGCGACAACGGCCGGCGCAATGCGGTCGCCGCGGCGCTCGCGACTCAGGCGCCGACCGCGGCCGTGGCGCCGGCCGATGTCGTGTTCGCCAACATTCTCGCGGCCACGTTGATCGACCTGCGGACGACGCTGGCCAAGATGGTCAAACCGGGAGGCCACTTGGTGTTATCGGGTATCTTAAGCACGCAGGAAGCCGAAGTTGCCGCGGCCTATCGGCCGCATTTTGATATTGTCGCGTGCCTGCAGCGCGATGATTGGTGTTGCATTCGCGCGCGAAGTCGCACGACCCGAGCCTCTCCGGGAGACGCTTAGTTTGTTCACGCAATGTTCTAAATGCGAAACGATCTTCCAGCTGTCGGCCGACGTGCTGCGTGCTGCCGGCGGCCAGGTGCGCTGCGGTCGCTGCGGCGAAGTATTCAATGCCCTCGCCCGCCTCGCCGAGCAGCCCGGCGCATTCGCAGCCGGCGAATCGCCGCTGGAATTGGAGACGCGCGCCGATCAGATTCTGCAGTCTCCGCCGCCGCGCCCCGATCCCGCGCCGTCTGCGCCGGTTCAATTCGAGGAACTCGACACTGCGGGAGTGGAGATCGCTCACCTCGAAATCCAGGGCCTGCACGACGAGCCGCCCGGCGAGGATGATGCGTCGCTGGAATTCACGCTACCGCCGGGCGAGCTCGATCGCATTTTCGTCGAGAACAAGCGCAAGGGCTTGGAGAGGCCGGCGCTGCGCGCGGTACCGAGCGGTGGTGCGCGATCGGAAATCACGGGAATGGAAATCTCGGAGAATGCGCGCCGCGAATTGCTCGGGGGAATCGCATCCAACGCCGCCGATGCGAGCGGCGCCGATGCTGACGAATATGCGCTCGACACCGCGGACGATGCATACCAGCCGATTCCGGCGGCGCTGCTCAGCGAACCGCCGCCGTCTCGGCGCCAAATCTGGCTCTGGGCGTCGGCAGCGGTACTGCTCGCGCTCGTGCTTGCGGCGCAAGTCGTGCATCGCAATCGGGAGTGGCTTGCCGCGAACGCGCCATTCGGCGCGGCCCTGCGCTCGGTCTATGCGGAGCTCGGCGGCCCCTTGCCGACTCCGGCGAATCTGGGCTCCTACCAATTGCGTCAATGGGGCGTGACCGGCGACCCGGATGCGAATGGCGCCTTGCACGTGCGCGCGAGCATCCTGAACACCGCCGCCGAATTTCAACCGTATCCGCTGCTGCGTGTCATTCTCGAGGATCGCTTCGGAAACCGCATCGGCGCGCGCGAATTCGCAGCGGCCGAATACTTGGGTAAACCGACCGTGAAGTCGCTCGCGCCCGGCGAGCGCGTCGATGCGACCGTCAATATATTGGACCCGGGCAAGAATGCGGAGGGCTTCGAGATCGACGTTTGCCTGCGCGGCGCCGATCGGCGAGTCATCTGCGCGGCCGACGCGGCGCCGCATTCGAAATGACGCCTCTGAAAATCGGCCCTTACGAACTGCCTTCCAACGTCGTGCTCGCGCCGATGGCGGGCGTTACCGATCGGCCGTTTCGCATGTTGTGCCGGCGCTTCGGCGCAGGCCTCGCGGCGTCGGAAATGCTCACCGCCGATACGCGCCTATGGGATACGCCGAAATCGCAGCGGCGCATGGACCACTCCGGCGAGCCGAGCCCACGCGTGGTGCAGATCGCGGGTTTCGATCCCGTGATGATGGCGGAGGCCGCGCGGCGCAATGTCGATGCCGGCGCCGAGATCATCGACATCAACATGGGCTGCCCCGCAAAAAAAGTCTGCAATCGGCTCGCGGGTTCCGCGCTGATGCAGGACGAGGCGCTGGTCGCGCGAATTTTGCAGAGCGTCGTACAAGCGGTGAATGCACCCGTGACGCTGAAGACGCGCACCGGTTGGGACCGTGCGCACAAAAACGGAATCAGAATCGCCCGCATAGCGGAGGATGCCGGCATTCAGGCGCTCGCGATCCACGGACGCACACGCACCGACATGTACCAGGGCGAGGCGGAGCACGATACCGTGCGCGCGATCAAGGCGAACGTCAAGATTCCGGTGTTCGCAAACGGCGACATCGACTCACCGGCGCGCGCACGCGCGATTCTGACCAGTACGTGCTGCGACGGCATCATGATCGGCCGCGCGGCGCAGGGCCGGCCATGGATCTTCGACGAAGTCAATTTTTTCCTTGCGAGCGGCGAATTGCGCGCCGATCTTCCACTACAAAAAGTCCGTGATATCATGCGCGCCCACCTCGAAGACCTGTACGCGTTCTACGGCGATGCGTCCGGAGTTCGGGTGGCGCGAAAACATTTGGGTTGGTATTGCCGGCAGCACCCGGGACAAGAACTCATGCGTGAACGTCTGATGCGAATCGAGACCACGCGGGAACAACTGTCGGCTGTTGCCGAGCTATTTGACGCGAAGCTCGTTTGCGCGGCGTAAATGGGATTGGTTAAAGAACAAGAAAGAGCTGACGGGAACCTCAAGAGACGCTATGGCCGCAAAAAAGAAAACTCGCAAGCCTAAGGAAGTATCGCCGCCGTTCAATGGGCGCGATCTTAAGGTAAATGGCAAGGGCGTGCCGCTGCGCTCGCAGGCCGAAGAGGCGCTGCAGTGCTATTTCGAAACACTCAATGGCCACAAGCCGGCGCATCTGTACGACCTCGTGATGCGCGAAGTCGAAGAGCCGCTGTTCAAGGTGGTCATGGATCACGTGCAGGGCAACCAGAGCCGCGCGGCGACCATATTGGGAATCAATCGCGGCACCTTACGCAAGAAACTCAAAGAGTTCGGCATCAGCGAGTAAGCCGTTGCTCACGCCTGTCCGCCGCGCGTTGCTCAGCGTTTCCGACAAGACCGGTATCGTCGAGCTCGCGCGCGAACTGCAGGAGCGCGGCACGCAACTACTGTCGACCGGCGGCACCGCCAAGCTATTGATCAGCCACGGAATCGCGGTCAAGGAAGTTGCCGAGCACACCGGCTTCCCGGAAATCATGGGCGGCCGAGTGAAAACTTTGCATCCGAAGATCCATGGCGGCCTGCTCGGCAGGCGCGGCATCGACGATGAGGTGATGCAACGCAACGGGATCGAAGCGATCGACCTGCTGGTCGTCAATCTCTACCCGTTTGCGGCCACTGTGGCCAAGCCCGACTGCAGCTACGACGATGCGGTCGAGAACATCGATATTGGCGGACCCGCGATGGTGCGTGCCGCGGCCAAAAACCATGCGTCCGTCACGGTGCTCGTCGATCCGGGCGATTACCGAGCGCTGCTCGATGAACTCGCGGCAAATCAGGGCTGTACCGATCTGTTCCTGCGCCAGAGGCTTGCCGCCAAAGCTTTTGCACACACGGCGCAATACGATGCGATGGTTTCCGCCTATTTCACGAGCGCGCTCGGCGGAGAAACCGGAAGCTTCTCGGACGATCTGAACCTGTCGTTTCGCAAGCGGCTGGACTTGCGCTACGGAGAGAATCCGCATCAACAGGCGGCGTTTTATTCCGATCCGCGCGCGATCGGCGCCTCGGTGACCAGCGCATCGGCGCTGCAGGGCAAGGAACTTTCTTACAACAACATCACCGATGCGGATACTGCGCTCGAGTGCGTACGCCAATTCGAAACGCCGGCCTGCGTGATCGTCAAGCACGCGAACCCGTGCGGAGTCGCGCTCGCCGACACCTTGCTCGCAGCCTACGGTTCCGCCTATCGCTGCGATCCGACCTCGGCCTATGGCGGCATCATCGCGTTCAATCGCAGCCTCGATGCGGCCACCGCACGGGCGATCCTGGAGCAGCAGTTCGTCGAGGTCATACTCGCGACCGCGGTCGACGACGATGCGCGGCAATTGCTCGCCGCAAAGGAAAATATTCGCGTCCTGGTGACCGGCGATCTCAGCAAAGCGGTAGCGCAACGGCTCGAATACAAGAGCGTGAGCGGCGGATTGCTGGTTCAAACCCGCGACGACGGCACCGTGCGCGCCTCGGAATTACGCGTGGTAACCCGGCGCCAACCAACCGTCGGTGAGCTTCGAGATTTGCTGATCGCCTGGCGCGTTGCGAAATATGTCAAATCGAACGCCATCGTCTGCGTCAAGGATGCTGCCACCGTCGGGATTGGTGCGGGCCAGATGAGTCGGGTCATCAGCAGCAAGATAGCGGCGATGAAGGCCGAGGACGCAGGCCTCTCGTGCCGGGGCGCGGCGATGGCTTCCGACGCGTTTCTGCCGTTCCGCGACGGCCTCGATGCCGTTGCCGATTATGGAATCCAGTCGGTCATACAGCCCGGCGGTTCGATCCGCGATGCGGAAGTCATCGCCGCCGCCGACGAGCACGGGATCGCGATGGTGTTCACCGGAATGCGGCATTTTCGCCATTAGGAGCTGGGTGGACCAATGAAGGTGCTCATCGTCGGCGGCGGAGGCCGTGAACATGCGCTCGCCTGGAAATGCGCGCAGGAAGCGCGCGTGACGCGAGTTTATGTCGCACCGGGCAACGCCGGCACCGCACGCGAACCCAAGATCGAGAATGTCGACATTGCCGCCGACAACATCGAGGCGCTCGCGGAATTCGCGCGTGATGCGGGAATTGGGCTCACGATCGTCGGTCCCGAGGGACCGCTCGTCGCCGGCATCGTCGACCGGTTCGCTTCATCGGGGCTGCGCTGCTTCGGTCCGACGCGCGCGGCTGCTCGTCTGGAAGGATCCAAGGCCTACGCCAAGGATTTCTTGCAGCGTCATCGAATCCCGACCGCGAGTTACCGCACGTTCACGCAAGCGAACTTCGATCCCGAGTACCTGCGCGTACAACGCCTGCCGCTGGTCATCAAGGCCGACGGGCTCGCTGCCGGCAAGGGCGTGATCATTTGCGAGACGCACGAGAGTGCGATCGCGGCCTCGCGCAGCATGCTCGCCGGCGAGTTCGGCTCCGCCGGCGACTCGATCGTCGTCGAGGAGTTTCTCGCGGGCGAGGAAGTCAGCTTCATCGTGATTGCACACGACCGGCAAGTGCTCGCGCTCGCTACTTCACAGGACCACAAACGGCGCGACGATGGTGACCACGGGCCCAACACCGGCGGCATGGGTGCCTATTCGCCGGCGCCGCTCGTGGCGCCGGACGTGCACGCGCGCATCATGGCCGAAGTCATCGAGCCCACGCTGCGCGGCCTCGCCGCGGACGGCATTGCCTACACCGGATTTCTTTATGCCGGCCTCATGATCGGCGCCGACTGCACACCCAACGTGCTCGAGTTCAATTGCCGCTTCGGCGACCCGGAGACCCAGCCGATCATGATGCGGTTGCAGAGCGATCTGACCGCGCTCTGCGAGGCGGCGCTCGACGGCCGATTGGACCGCTGCACCGCAGCCTGGGACAGCCGCGCAGCGCTCGGGGTCGTGATGGCCGCCGGCGGCTATCCGGAGTCCTACCGCAAGGGCGAGCGGATCAGCGGCCTCGAGGCCGCCGCAAGGCTGCCGGGCAAGGTATTCCATGCCGGTACGCTGCTCGAAGGCAGCGACGTCGTGACCAACGGCGGACGCGTGCTGTGCGCGGTCGGCTTAGGCGTAGACGTGCGCTCCGCGCAACGCCAGGCCTACGATCTCGTCGGCGCGATTCATTGGAACCTCGTGCAATATCGGCGCGACATCGGCTACCGGGCGATCGAACGCGAATCGCAGGGTTGAGCGCGCGCCGGCGTCGCAGCACCAATCGTTCATGAACTCGACGCCGGATCAGGATCAAAAGGCCGAACAGCTGAACACCAAGGCAGCCGGGGTCATCGGGCTCGCCGTCATGTGCAGCCGCGTGCTCGGCCTCGCGCGCGAGCAGATTTTCGCGGCACTGTTCGGCGCCGGCGCCTCGATGGACGCGTTCACCGCTGCGTTTCGGATCCCCAATCTGTTGCGCGATTTGTTCGCCGAGGGCGCATTGTCGACGGCCTTCGTCACGACGTTCAGCAAGACGATCGCCCGCAGCGGCGATGAAGCGGCGTGGCAGCTCGCGAACAAGGTCACGACACTGACCACCGTCGTGCTATCCGCGATCTGCATCGCCGGCATCGTGTTCTCGCCGCAGCTCGTCGGCCTGCTCGCGCCGGGATTCGATCCGCAAAAGGCGGCGCTCACGGCCGAGCTCACCCGCATCATGTTTCCGTTCATCCTGCTGGTGTCGCTGGCCGCGCTGGTCATGGGGATTCTCAACGCCAAAAGCATCTTCGGCCTGCCGGCCATGGCTTCGAGTTTCTTCAATTTGGGATCGATCATCGGCGGCGTCACTCTCGGGTTTTGGATGGACCCGCAGTTCGGCCCGCGCGCCTTGATCGGCCTTGCGATCGGCACACTGATCGGCGGCGCGCTGCAGCTGCTCGTGCAGCTGCCGCCGCTGCGCGCGCTCGGACACCGATTCCGGCCCGACTTTCGGTGGCGCGACGCCGGCGTCAAAGCTACTTTACGGCTCATGGGTCCCTCGGTGATCGCCGGCGCGACCACGCAGCTCAACGTGCTCGTCAATTCGATGTTCGCCTCGGCACTCGCCGACGGCGCAATCTTCGCGCTCGCGATCGCGTTTCGGCTCATGCAGCTCCCCCTCGGATTGTTCGGCGTGGCGCTCGGCACGGTCACTTTGCCCTTACTCTCGCGTCTCGTCGTCGCGGGCCAGATCGACGCATTTCGATCCGAGCTTGCGCGCGCAATGCGCCTCGCATTCCTGCTCACGGTCCCGGCCACGGCGGGGCTCATGGTGCTCGCCGAGCCGATCATTTCCGTGCTCTATCAACATGGCAAATTCGACGCGGCGGCGGCGATCTATGCGGCCGGCGCGCTGCGATTCTATGCGCTCGGTCTCGCCGGCTACGCGGCGCTGAAGGTCCTCGTGAACGCGTTCTATGCGCTCGACAAGCGCAAGACGCCGATGCTCGTGAGCCTCTGCTCGGTCGCGCTCAATCTGCTGCTCAACTGGATCTTCACCTACCGGCTCGCCTGGGGCATTCGCGGTCTCGCATTCTCGACGGGCTGCGTCGCGACCTTCAATTTTCTCGTGCTCTACGCGCTGATGCGCCGCCACCTGCACGGCCTGGAATCCGCACGCATGCTCGCGCTGCTGGGAAAAGTCGCGCTCGCGACCGCGGCGCTGGTCGCCGTCTGCGCCGCCTCGTCGCATTGGCTGCTCGCCGATTGGGCGACCGCGCGATTCATCGGCAAATGCGCGCTGTTGATCGGCACTGTGATCGCGGGCATGCTCGCGTTCGGCGCCTGCGGCGCGCTGCTGCGGATCGACGAATTCGAACAGCTGCTCGCGACGCTCAAGCGGCGGCTGCGCAGAACGGCCTGAAGCGCAGCGGCGCGCAATGAGCGCGCTAGCGCGCGGCTGCGGGCGGCGCGGCCGGCTGCTTTCGCGCGATGCTCGTCGCCATCGTGACGATCGATGCGAGATCGGTGAGGTTCGCGGGCACCACGAGCGTCGTGCCGGCCTGCGCGAGCTTGCCGAATTGTTTGACGTATTCCTCGCCGATCCGCAGTTGCATCGCCTCGATGCCGCCGCGGTCCGACAGTGCGATTCCGACCTGGCGTAAACCTTCGGCGGTCGCGGTCGCTACCGCGAGGATCGCCTGCGCCTGGCCTTCCGCCTCGTTGATTTGCTGCTGCTTGTTGGCCTCGGACTGCTTGATCACGCGCTGCTTGTCGCCCTCGGCCGCGTTGATCTTGGCGTCGCGCTCGCCTTCCGATGTCAGCACGACGGCTCGCTTCTCCCGCTCGGCGCGCATCTGCTTCTCCATCGCCTGCAACACGTCGCGCGGCGGCGTGATGTTCTTGATTTCGTATCGCAGCACCTTGACGCCCCACGGCGCCGAGGCCTTGTCCAATTCGCTGACGACATTTGCATTGATCGTGCCGCGCGCTTCGAACGTGCGATCGAGTTCGATCTTGCCGATTTCGCTGCGCAAGGTCGTCTGCGCGAGCTGCGCGATTGCGAATCCGAAATTCGTGATGCCGTAGGACGCCAGGTGCGGATCGAGCACCTGCATGTAGAGCACGCCGTCGACGCCCACTTGAACGTTGTCTTTGGTGATGCAGACCTGCTCGGCTATTTCCAGCGCGTTTTCCTTGAGGCTGTGCCGGTAGGCGATTCGCTCAGCAAATGGAACCAAGATGTGAAAGCCCGCGTGCAGCGTGCGGCTGTACTTGCCCAGATATTCGACGACATAGGCGCTCTGCTGCGGCACCACGGTCGCGGTTCTCATGACCATGATCACGACCAACACGGCCACGACGATTACGCCGAAAGTGAAATGCAAAGAACCGTCCATCATTGATCCCCTGTTAAGACTCGCCGTGCAGCACGAGCGTCAAACCCTCGACGCGGGCTATGCGGGCGCGGCCGCCTGCGGGAATTTCCGCGGACCCGCTGTTGACGGCGCTCCAGGAGCTGCCGCGGTACTCCAAGCGGCAGCTCTCGCCCGGCGGCAGCGCGGCGACCAGCGTGATCGTCTCGCCGGCAGGCCCCTGCATCAGCGCGGGCAGCCTGCCGCGCATGCGTTCGTAGATGCGGCGCCGGAACCCCAGCATGAAGCCCACCGCCAGCACCGCGAACAGCACCCATTGCAGTCCGGGCGCTAAATCCAGTCCCGCGAGATGCAGACAACCGACCAGCAGCGCCGCGGCGCCGACGAACACCAGATAGAACTGCGCGTCGACGAATGCCAATTCCGAACCCAGAAGTATGCCGCCGACGGCGATCCATGCCCACCAATGCATGACAGTACTCCGTGAAAGCCCAGGTCCTATCGTTTCATCGCGTCGAAGAAGTCCGCGTTGGTCTTTGTATCCTTCATCTTGTCGAGCAAGAATTCAATCGCGGCGAGTTCGTCCATCGGATGCAGCAGCTTGCGCAGTATCCACATCTTGGAGAGCTCGGCCGGGTCGGTGATGAGCTCTTCCTTGCGCGTACCGGAGCGATTGATGTTGATCGACGGGAAAGTGCGCTTCTCGGCGATGCGTCGGTCCAGATGGATTTCCGAATTGCCGGTGCCCTTGAATTCCTCGAAGATCACGTCGTCCATCTTCGAGCCCGTGTCGACGAGCGCGGTCGCGAGAATCGTCAGGCTGCCGCCTTCCTCGATGTTGCGCGCGGCTCCGAAGAAACGCTTCGGCCGCTGCAACGCGTTCGCATCGACGCCGCCGGTCAACACCTTGCCGGAACTCGGCACCACGGTATTGTAGGCACGCGCGAGCCGCGTGATCGAATCGAGCAGAATCACGACGTCCTTTTTGTGCTCGACGAGGCGCTTGGCCTTTTCGATGACCATTTCGGCGACCTGCACGTGGCGGCTCGCCGGCTCGTCGAAGGTCGAGGAGACGACCTCGCCCTTGACGGTGCGCGCCATCTCGGTCACTTCCTCGGGCCGCTCATCGATGAGCAGCACGATCAAGTAGACCTCGGGATGATTCGCCGTGATCGCGGTCGCAATGTTCTGCAGCAGCATCGTCTTGCCGGCCTTCGGTGGCGAGACGATCAGGCCGCGCTGGCCCTTGCCGATCGGTGCGACCAGGTCGATCGCCCGCGCGGTCAGATCCTCGGTCGAACCGTTGCCGCGCTCGAGCTTCAAACGCTCGGTCGGATGCAGCGGCGTGAGATTCTCGAACAGCACTTTGCCGCGCGAACTCTCGGGCGAATCGTAATTGATCTCGCCCACTTTGAGCAGCGCGAAATACCGCTCGCCGTCCTTCGGCGGGCGGATCAAGCCCGAGATCGAATCGCCGGTTCGCAAGTTGAAGCGGCGAATTTGGCTCGGAGAGACGTAGATATCGTCGGGACCCGCGAGATAGCTCGAATCCGACGAGCGCAGGAAGCCGAAACCGTCCTGCAATATTTCCAGTACGCCGTCGCCGTAAATATCCTCGCCCTTGCGGGCATGCGCCTTCAAAACGCCGAAGATGATGTCCTGCTTGCGCGAGCGGCCCATGTTCTCGAGACCCATGGTCTCGGCGAGCTTGACCAGATCGCTGATCGGGCGCTTCTTGAGCTCGGTGAGATTCATCGAGCTGCGGCTGCGTGCGAGGTCGGTCGGCGCAATGATCTCTAAATCGTCGCCACCCTCAGGCAAATCGCCGTAATCCTCGTGCTGCGAGCGTCCACCGTTGGTATTGCCGTTGCGATTGTCGTTGCGGGGTCGATTGGACCGATTGGAACGCCCACCGCCGCCCTGGCCGCCGCCTTGACCGCCCTGGCCGCCCTGTCCGCCCTGGCCGCCGCCGCGTGACTGATTACCTAAGTAGCCTCTCACAGGTTGCTATCCAAAAAGGCGGCCAGCTGCGACTTGGTGACAGCTCCCACTTTTTGGGCCTCCACTGTGCCGTTCTTGAACAAAATCAGCGTCGGGATGCCCCGAATGTTGAATTTCGGCGGCGTCGCCGGATTCTCATCGATGTTGAGCTTGGCGATCCGAATCTTGTCTTTGTACTGCTCCGCGATCTCATCGAGGATCGGCGCGATCATTTTGCAGGGGCCGCACCATTCCGCCCAAAAATCGAGCAGGACGGGCCGATCGGACTTCAAAACGTCTTTATCAAACGTGGCGTCGCTGGTGTGGACGATACTTGCGTTACTCACTGCGGGTGGTCCTCCTGTTGGAGCATAGGGCTCAATTTCTTGTCGATTTGACTGATTAAAGGGAAGTTTTATGAAAGGAACTCTTGGGGAAGAAATGCCACGAGGATCAGCGCGAAGTGACGATGCGCGGCCGTTCGGGCACAATACAGCGGCTTTAGCGGTGTTGATTACCTTAAAAGGGTACCGGTGATACGGTTGACGGGAGCGGATAGACCGGCTCCGAATTGACTGTATTGTTAACCGGTCGCCTACCATTTTGCAAGTTTCTGCAGTTCGCAAAGAGAAAATGTCAGACTCCCATCTCAGTCAGCTTACGTTCGATTCCCTCCACATTCCCGATTCCGTGAAGCGAGGCATCGCCGAGCTCGGCTTCACCCGCTGTACGCCGATCCAGGCGCAGACTCTGCCCGAGGCGCTCGCCGGCCACGACGTCGCGGGGCAAGCGCAGACCGGCACGGGCAAGACCGCGGCATTTCTCGTGGCCCTGTTCAATCGCCTGCTGACCGAGCCGCCGGCGCAAGGCCGGCCGAAGAACGGACCGCGCGCGATCGTGATCGCTCCGACACGTGAACTCGCGGTGCAAATTCACGCGGATGCGGAGGCGATCGGCAAGTACACGGGCCTCAAGCTCGCGATCGTATTCGGCGGCGTCGACTACGAAAAGCAGCGCCGCGTGCTCGAGGAAGGCGTCGACGTGCTGATCGGCACGCCGGGCCGGATCATCGATTATTTCAAACAGCATGTGTTCGATTTGCGCTACGTGCAAGTCGCGGTCATGGACGAAGCGGACCGGATGTTCGATCTCGGCTTCATCAAGGATATCCGCTTCATTTTGCGGCGCCTGCCGCATCCGACGCTGCGTCTCAACATGATGTTTTCCGCGACGCTCTCGCACCGTGTGCTCGAACTCGCCTACGAACACATGAACAATCCGATCTTGATTCGCATCGAGCCCGACAAGATGACCGTCGATCGCGTGCGCCAGGTGCTCTATTTCCCGTCGACCGAGGAAAAAATTCCGCTGCTCATGGGATTGCTGCGCCGAATCGACGCGCGCCGCACGATGGTGTTCGTCAACACGCGCCGCATTGCCGAGGTCTTGGAGCGCACCCTGACCGCCAACGGATTCGTCGCCCAGGCGATATCGGGCGATGTACCTCAACCGAAGCGCCTGAAAATGATGCGCGACTTCCATAACGGCGA
This sequence comes from Steroidobacteraceae bacterium, assembly GCA_049517075.1. Taxonomy (GTDB): domain Bacteria; phylum Pseudomonadota; class Gammaproteobacteria; order Steroidobacterales; family Steroidobacteraceae; genus Bog-1198. Next base: position 20,378 of record JBEKSM010000028.1, read on the forward strand.
TGTCGCCGTGTTGATCGCGACCGACGTCGCCTCGCGCGGCCTGCACATTCCGGATGTCAGCCACGTGTTCAATTTCGATCTGCCGAACGATGCGGAGGATTACGTGCACCGCATCGGACGCACCGCCCGTGCAGGCGCCGAAGGCGATGCGATCAGCTTCGGCTGCGAGGAATACGCGATTTCTCTGCCGGACATCGAACAGTACATCGGCCATCAGATTCCGCGCGCCGCGATCGACGCCCAGGACTTGGCCGAAGTCACCGCGCCGCCGCCTGCCGAATGGCGCGAGCGCGCACCGCGGCATCCCTCGTCGCGCGGCGGCGGACCCCGTTCGAGCGGCCCGCGCTCGGGTGGATCGCGTTCCGGCGGCCCACGCCCGGGCGGCAGCGGACCCGCCCGCGGCCCCGGCGGCGGCCGCAACCGCCCCGCCGCCGCAAGGCCCGCACCGAGCGCGGCGCGAGCACCCGCAGCTGCTCTGCCCCATGCAGGCGCCGACGGCCCGCCTGCCGGCGCCAACGGCGATGCAGCGGCCACGGGCGACCCCGCGCGCCGGCGCAGGCGCCGCAGGCGCGGCGGCGGTCCGAGCGGCGGGAACCCAAATCCCGGCGCGAGCAGTCCGGCGACCTGAGGCCTAGAGCAAGTCCGCGACGCGATCGACCGAGGGAAAGCCGCAGATCTCGTTCGGCGGTCGGCCCGAGTCGGGCCGACGCACCGCGCGCAGCCACGCGATCCCGAAGCGGCGCGCAGACTCGAGTACCGGCATGCTGTCGTCGACGAACAAGGTTCGCGCGGGCTCAAATGGTTCGTGCCGATGAAACCGCGGCCAGAACGACGGATCTTCCTTCGGTACCTCGAAGTGATGCGAGGAATAGCACGCGTCGAAGTGCGCTGCGAGCGGAACATGCTCGCCTTTGATCGCCAGGGTTTCGGGATGCGAATTGGTGATCAGCACGCGCCGCTTACCGGTTGCCGCAAGCCTCACCAGAAACTCCTCGGCTCCCGGCAGGAATCGCACCTCGTGGCGCACCGCGCGCTTGAGCAGCGGGATGTCCAGGTCCAACTCGCGCGACCAGTAATCGATGCAATACCAATTGATCGTGCCCATCGCCGCACGAAATTTCGGCTCCAACTGCGCCCAGGCGGCCGCCGCGTCGAGACCCCGGGCGCGGCCATAATGATCGGGGACGTGTTCACGCCAGAACCAGTTGTCGAAGCGCAAGTCGAGCAGCGTTCCGTCCATGTCGAGCAGCACGGTATCGATCCCCGACCAGTCGACTGCGGTGGGCACGGTCATCGTCTGTATGATAGCAAGCGATGAAGGACCTGCATGCCCTGAGCATCGCGCTGATGCCGATCGTCGCTCGCGCCGCAGCGGCCATCATGAAGATCTATGACGGCGAATTCGCGGTGCAACGCAAGAGCGACGATTCGCCGCTCACTCACGCCGACTTGGAATCGCAGCGCGTGATCCTCGAGGGTCTCGCCGGCCTGACGCCTGCGATTCCGGTACTTTCCGAGGAATCCGCGGAAGTGCCCTGGGCCGAGCGCAGTGGCTGGCAGGACCTGTGGGTCGTCGATCCGCTCGACGGGACGCGCGAATTCGTCAAGCGCAACGGCGAATTCACGATCAACATCGCGCTGGTATCGCAGCACGAGCCCGTGCTCGGCATCGTCGCCGCGCCTGTCCACGATCTCGTCTATTGGGGTGTCAAAGGCATCGGGGCGTTCCGCCGGCGCGGCGCGCAAGCGCCGAGCGCGATTCAGGTCGCGCCGATTGGGCAGCCGCTGCGGGTCGTCGGTAGCCGCTCGCATGCGAGCGCCGAGACCGCGGCATTTCTTCAACGCGTGGGTCCGCACGTGCTGACCGGAATCGGCAGCTCACTCAAATTTTGTCTGGTGGCCGAGGGCAGCGCCGACCTCTATCCGCGTTTCGGACCCACATCCGAATGGGATACCGCGGCCGGCCAAGCCGTGCTCGAGTCGGCCGGCGGCGGGGTCACGCGCCTCGATGGCCATCGGCTTCGGTATAACTGCCGCGAGAGTCTGATCAACGGAGATTTCGTGGCTTACAGCCACGCGAGTGCATTGCCGCGCTAGCGAAGCGGCGCGCATCGGCATAACGGCCGGCCGTACCCGCCGGCTAGGCGTGGCCCACCGGCTCGCATAGCTGCAACGTCGCATCGAGCAGCGTCGGAATGTCGAAAACGACCTCATCGGCCGCCAAGGTCAGCCGTGCAACGCCGGCCGCCGCTATCAAGGCCGCCGGCACATGAATCGCATCGCGCCGCTGCGGCGTCGTCCACGAACTCACGCGTGCATCGCCAAACGCGCGATTCAGCGCGCTCCAGCGCAATTGCGCCGCGCGTGCAACGGGCGTATCTCCGCCCCACTGGCGCTGCGCCAGGCGCGAAGATTTCTCCGATCCCGGCTCTGCATGCCGGCTCGTCATCAAGGTATGGACGTATTGAACCATCTCGGCGGGATCTACCCGCACTGCGAGATCCGGTCGTGAATCAGCATTCATACTTTCGGTTCCTCCAGGTGCGATCGTTCGCCCAATGTTTATGGGGTGCGATTGCAGAAAAACCAGGTCCCACCCCAAGCGTACAACTATTTGCCGTGCAGTAGCGGTAAGCTTTGCCGGATGAGCGACGATCTATTGCTGCTGATACTGGCCTCCGGCAGCTTGGGCCTAGTTTACAGAATCTGGCAAACCGCTCTAGATGCCCGCGAAACGGCGAATCGGATTGCCCGTGAGACTTGCTCCCGCGCGGTCGTCCAGCTACTGGACGGCACGGTCGCGTTTGCCGGGTTCCGGATGCGCCGCGATTCCAGGGGCAAACGCCGCCTATTGCGTACCTATACGTTCGACTACACCCGCGACGGCTTCGAGCGCTCTCAAGGCTTCGTGGTGCTCGCGGGACATCGGATCGAAGCCGTCGGGCTCGCCGACGGCGCAACGTGAGCGAGCCGCTGAACATCGATTTGCACACGCATTCGAACTGCTCGGATGGCTCCCTGACGCCCGCCGACCTCGTCGGGCGCGCGGCGGCCGCCGACATCGAGGTTTTGGCACTGACCGATCACGACACGGTTGGCGGGCTCGCCGACGCGGCACGGCGAGCCGAGGAATTGGGCGTCAGACTCGTCGCCGGCGTTGAAATCTCGGCCTCATGGCGCTCCCAGGCCATCCACATCTTGGGTCTGTGGATCGATCCGGATTGCGCCGCGCTGCGCCGTGCGCTCGATGGTCAGGCCGCGCATCGCGCGCTGCGCATGCGCCAGATATGTCTGCGGCTCAGCGAGGTGGGCTTACCCGGCGAGCGGCTGCTGGCCGCGGTTCAGGCCAACCCGGGATTGCCGACGCGCGCGCATTTGGCGGCCGCGATGGTGGCCGAGGGAATCGTCGCGCGCAGCGACGATGCGTTCAAGCGCTATCTGAAGCGCGGGCGCGCCGCGCACATCGCCGCCGACTGGCCGGCGCTCGAGGTCGTGGTTGGTTGGATCCGCGCCGCCGGCGGCTCCGCCTCACTCGCCCATCCCGCCCGCTATGACTTGTCGGCCGGCGCGCGCCGCAGGCTGCTCGCGGATTTCGCGGCGGCGGGCGGAGCGGCCATCGAAGTGATCACGGGCGGCAACGCGGCGCATCACGTCGAGGCCTGCGCACAGCTCGCGATACAGTTCGGCCTCGCAGGGACGATCGGCTCGGATTTCCATCATCCAGAAGTTGCTTGGAATCCCTTGGGCCGGTTAGCTAAGCTACCCGCTGGCGTCACCCCGCTGTGGCGCAGCCATGGCATCTAAAATCACAAAAGCAGCGACACCGTGAGCGAAGAAGACAGCAACGTCAATACCGACTTGTTCAAGAAGTTCGAGCGCCTACGCCAGCTGCGCATCGAGCACCGCGATCTCGACGACATCATTTCGCGCCTCACGCTGGACTTCAAAGTCGACGAGCTGCAGATGAAGCGGCTCAAGAAGCGCAAGCTCATGCTCAAAGACCAGATCACGCGCCTCGAGAGCCAACTCATACCGGATCTGAACGCATGAGCGACATCCGCGAGGATATCGAACGATTCTTCGAGATCCTGATGACCCGCAACGTCTTGATCGAAATCGCCGCGGTCGCGATCTGCGTGATCGCCGGCTGGTTCGCCGGCGCCGCTCTGCGCGAGCGACAGCGGCGCCGCGGCGAGCCGTGCGCGACCGCGCTCAGCTTTGCACACCTCAGTTCGCAGGGCACGGTCGTGCTCGCACCGGTCCTGGTCGCACTGCTTCTCGCCGCGGCCGCGCGCGCCGCAGCGCAGGCCGCGCACATGGACACCGCCGTGCTCGGCGGAGCGCTGCGCCTGATCGGCGCCTATGCCGCGGTGCGCATCGGCATATTCCTGTTCGCGGCGAGTCTCGGCAACAAGTCCTGGATGCAGCACTGGGAAGGCCGCGCGGCGCTGTTCATCTGGTTCGCGATCGCCGCGGAATACTTCGGTTGGCTCGATCAGATCGTCGATGCGCTGGACACGCTCGGAATTTCTGCAGGCAAGAGCCGCATCACGCTGTGGTCGGTGCTCAAGCTGTTGTTCACGCTGACATTGTTCGTGCTGGTCGCGGCCTGGCTCAGCCGCTGGTTCGAACGCTCGCTCAAACAGCTTTCGACGCTCGCGCCCTCGACGCGCATCGGCATCGCCAAGTTCGTCAACGCATTCCTGATCGGCCTGAGCGTTCTGCTCGGCCTCAACGCCGCGGGCGTGGACCTGACCGCGCTCACGGTGTTGACGGGCGCGATCGGCTTAGGTTTAGGCTTCGGCCTGCAGTCGATCGCCGCGAATTTCGTGAGCGGCTTCGTGCTGCTCATGGATCGGTCGATCAAACCCGGGGATGTCATCAGTTTTTCCGGCCAGAGCGGCACGAGCACCGAGAACTTCGGCTGGGTTCACGAATTGCGCGGCCGTTACGTCGTGCTGCGCGACCGCGACGGCGTCGAGACCCTGGTACCGAATCAACAGCTGATCTCGAACCCGGTCGTCAATTGGAGCTACACCGATCCGCGCATCCGTTTGAAGCTGCCGATCCGCATCAGTTACGCGGACGATCCGGAGCTGGCATTAGGCGTGCTGCTGCAAGCCTGCGAGGGCCAGAAGCGCGTGTTGCGCGAGCCCCCGCCGGTCACCCGCCTCATGCATTTCAGCGACAACGGCATCGAACTGGAGCTGCGGTTTTGGATTTCCGATCCCCAGGAGGGCGTCAACAACGTCCGCTCGGAGGTCAATCGCGCAATTTGGCGACTGTTCAAACAGCACCAGCTGACGATGCCGGTCGCGCAGCGTGAAATCCTCGTGCGCCGGGCACCGCCCGACATGGACTGACGCCCCGACGATGCCGCTCACCATCAGCAGCGATCTCCTTGTCCCGGACGAGGACTTCGAGTGGAAATTCATACGCGCCTCGGGGCCCGGCGGCCAAAACGTCAACAAGGTCTCGAGCGCCGTGCAGTTGCGGTTTCTGCTGCCCCAAAACACGACGCTGCCGGCCGCCGTGAAGCAGCGGCTGCGGCGCATCGCCGGCCAAAAATTGAACGATGACGGCAGCATCCTGATTTTCGCGCGCAGCGAGCGCAGCCAGGACCAAAATCGGCGCGAAGCGCTCGCGCGCCTCGAGGCCATGCTTCGCGAGGCGCTGATCGCGCCGAAAATCCGTAAGAAAACCAAGCCGACACGCGCATCCAAGGAGCGCCGCATCGATTCCAAAAAGAAGCGCAGCAGCACCAAGCGCTCTCGCCAGGGTTCGTGGGACTAGGTTTGTGAGGCTAGCCCAAGGTCACCTGCAAAATGCTGTGCCGGATCTGTTCGGACAGCACCAACCGGGCATCGGCCGCAACTGCGAGCAGAGGCTCGCCGAAGATCAGCTTGTCGAGCGGGTCGGCCTGAACCACGCCGCGGCTCATCAGCAGATCCAGAAAATTGCGAAATAGCGTCTTGTCGAAGAACTCGGGGGAATTGAGCCCGTAGAGCAGCGACATGCGCTGCCCCATGAGACTGCAACGCTCCTCGAGCGCTTCCTGCCCGATCGTGCCGCTGCCGGCCTGCAGCAGCAGCGCGATCACGAGGTAATAGCGTTCGATCGTCTGGATCGTCGCGGCCGCGAGCAGCGAGAGGCGCATCGCCTCGAACGAAGTCGTAGGCGGACGGCGCCATTCGCCGCGCTCGGCGTCGACCGTGAGCAAGTTCAGGCGGGCGAATGTGTCGAGCAATTGATCCATGACCGCGGACACTTCGGCCTCGTCCCAGCGCAAATACAGCTCGGCGCTGATGTACGGATAGACGCGCCAAACCAGGCGCTGAATATCCAGGGTGCGCATGCTCGCATTGCTCACGAAACAGCAGGCGAGCAGAGACGGCAGCGCGAAAAGATGCAGGATGTTGTTGCGATAATAGGTGGCACGAATCGCGTTCTCGTCGCTCATGCGGATGATGTTGCCGAGCGGATGCGGCTGACGCTCGAGGAAGCCGAGGCGATCGGTGTATTCGATCATCGCGGCGCCGTCCAAAGCAGTGATCGTGACGAGCGAACTGTACGGCGCTCCGCGCAGCAACGCCTGATAGAGTTCGAGCTGCGCAACCAAGTCGGCTTCGGGCAGCGCCTGGCGCGGCATCGCCAACAAGGCCATCGCCACGAGATTGACCGGCGTCACGGCCGCGGCCGCGTTGATGCCGGTGACCACGCGATGCGCGAGATCGTCGATCGCGAGCGCGATCCACGGCGCATCGGCATCTTCCTCGCCCGCAGCCGCGCCGCGCCAATCGGCCCGGTGCCGCCCGAGCAGCGCATCGAGTTGGATCGGCTCGCCGAAATTCACGTGAACCTTGCCGAACCGGCTGCGCAGCGCCGGCAGCGTCTTCAACAGCCCGAGGATGCTTTCCTTTTTCTTCGGCTGACCCGACAACTCGCCGATGTAGGTCCTGCCCTCGACGATGCGCTCGTAGCCGAAATAAACCGGCATGAAAACGATCGGACGCTGCGGATCGCGCAGGTAGCTGCGCAGCGTCATCGACAGCATTCCGAGGCGCGGCGCGAGCAGCCTCCCCGTGCGGCTGCGGCCGCCCTCGACGAAATATTCGAGAGGGTGGCCGCGCCCCATCATCACGCCGAGATACTTCTTGAACACGGCTGCATACAGCGCGTTGCCCTTGAACGAGCGGCGCATGAAGAACGCCCCGCCCTTGCGCAAGAAGCGGCCGATCACCGGCATATTGAGGTTGACGCCTGCGGCGACGTGCGGAATCGCGAAACCCTTTTGGTAGATCACGTACGAGAGCAGCAGGTAATCCATATGGCTGCGATGACAGGGCACATAGATGATCTCGGCGCCGTCGCAGACTTCGTGGAGTTTGTCGACGTGCTCGACCTCGACACCGTCGTAGAGTTGGTTCCACAAACGCCCGAGCGCCACCGACATGAACGTGACGAAAGCCTGGGAGTAGTTCGCGGCGATTTCGTCGGCATATTTTTTGGCGCGCAGCAGCGCGCTGCGGCGCGCCAAGCCCGAAGCCCGCATCTCCGCGCTGACCGCCAGGCGCACCGCGCGGGTTCGAAGCACTTGCGTGACGATCGTGCGGCGATGCGACAAGTCGGGTCCGATCGTGGAGGCACGCTGCGCGCGCAAGTTGGCGCGCAGCGTGCGGATGGTTCGGCGCACATTGCGCGGTTCGTTCAAGCCGTCTTGCATCGCATCGCGCAATCGTAGCGGCTCTCCGAACGTGAGCAGCGTGTTGTGCCCGTTGAGAACGACCGTCAGGGCCCTGCGGAAGCGACCCACGAGCACCCAGTTGTCGGTCAACAGCAGCCGCCACCAGCTGGCCTCTTTGGGCGCGGCGCGGCCCCAGAATACCGCGACCGGGATCAGATCGACGTCGAAGTCCGGGTCGGAGGCCGCCGCCGCAACGAGCTCGACGAGGTAGCTCGGCGGCCGGCGGTCGGTGCGCACGCCGAAGAACCCGACGCGGCGCTCGAGCTCGAAGTTGGCCCGATCGGCGCGGCGCGAGCCGATCAGCAGGCGGCGCGTCGGGCGCGGCAATCGCAGCCGGCCACAGCTGTCATTGAGCACCGCCAGATCCGCGAGGCTCTCGCGCTCCAGCACGTAACAGACCGGCCGCGGGCACGCCGCGATCATTGCGGCCGCATCGCTCGGCTTGATCGTGACCTTGAGCCACACGCTCAAGGCTTTGCGCACGAACCAGTGCCAGGCCTGGCTCAGCCCGACGAGGGGTGACATGGTCGTGCGAGTGCCTTAGTGAGTCTGTTCGCCGCGCTCTTGTGCGTCCACCGCTGCGCGCGTCCTGTCGGCATTCGCGTCCACGGCTTTCTGCACGTCGCGCGCACGTTGCTCTTGCTGCACCAGCGGACCGAACACGGTCGTCTCGGGCCGCTTCGGTGCGTTGTCCGCGGCGCCGCAGGCCACCAGGAGGCAAACCGGGACCAGCATTTTCCATAACGATTTCATCTCGATCGGGCACCTCGGTTGCAAGGGCTGAGTTAGGCCATGAGTGTACAATCCGCGTGTACTCGTCGTCATCCGGAGATCGCGAATGGTTCGGTCCGCCTATCTGCTGCTGCTGCTGGCCATTGTTTGCTCCGCGGAGTCGCGTGCCACGGAATCGCGCGCGGCTCAATCGCCGGTCGACATCGATACCGCAGCCGATGTCTACCAGGCCGCGCAAGTGCGCGCACAGGTGCGCGCCTCGTTGGGTTCGATGCCGCTGAAGATCCGGCAAATGTTCGCCTCGGACCGGTCAGCGGCGCTCTCCGAACAGCATCTCGACGCGGTGACCGCCGCAGCGAAACACGCGTTCCAAATCACCATATTCGAACCGCCCGCCTTGAACGCGTTCGCGAACAACCTCGATGCCGCGACGGTCAAGAAGTCGCTCGCGTTTCTCGGCAGCGATGTAGGGCAGCGCATGGTTGCCGCCGACGTCGCGCTCGCGCAAGCCGATGAAGCGAAGATCGACGCCATCATGAGCGGCGAAATCGGCGCGACCTCGACGCCCGAGCGCGAAGCGCTCACCCGGCAGCTCGAACAAGACACGCAGTCGACCGAGTCGGCGGTTGCCGTCTACCTCAAGATCGGCAAGGCGCTCGCTGTCGGCACTGCGATCGGCTCGGGAATGGATCCGAAGGCGGCCGCGGAGCAAGCCGAGCACGCCGCCAATGCGCTGGCGCGGGAGAATCTTGCGAATAACCTCCGTGAACCGCTGCGCCGCTACATCGCCTACGGCTATCGGGATTTGTCGGACGCCGATCTGAAGCAGCTCACTGCATTCCTCGAATCCGTCGCCGGCAAGCGATTCGTGACCGCGTACAACGCCGCGATGGATGCGGGCTACGACGCAATGAGCCAGCGCTGCGGCGAGCAAATCGGGGAAAGTTGGCGCGAGCTCGCACAGGCGGAAGCGAGCGCGCCCGAGATGCTCGCGGCGCCGCCCGCAGTGCCGCCCGGGGCCGGCGCACCACCGGCCGGCCCGGCACCTCCGGCCGCTGTGCCGCCGAATCCCGCGCCGGCGCACTGAGACCGGCATCGGGCGCGCGGGCTTGAAGCCGCTCAGCCCAAGAATTCCAGGAAGTCTTTGAACAGCCGTCCGATCGCGCCGATCTGATCCTCGAGACGGTGATCGGAGTCGAGGATGTGCAGTTGCGCGCGCTGCTCGCCGGCCCAACGGATGCTGCTTGCAACCGGCACGATTGCATCGCCCCAGCCGTGCACGATACAAGCCGGACAGTTCACCTCGCGCGGCGTGTACTCTTCGAAGCCGGGCATGTAGAACGCCGGCGCCATCAGGAACAGCGCGCGCGCATTCAGTCGCGCGGCGGCCGAGGCGGCGACGTGGCCGCCCAAGCTCGATCCGACCAGCATCAGCGGCCCCTGCAGCGTGACGCCGAATTCCAATAGTTTCTCGACGCGCGCGCGCGGGTCATCGATGCCCCGGTAATCCACGGACTCGACGACGAGCCCAAGATCGCGAGCCACTGCCGACAATGCCGTGATCTTCGATCCCCAGGGCCCGCTTTCCTTGCCGTGCGAAAACACGACGGTTGTGAACGATCGAGACACCGCCGTGATGCTCCGTGATGCGGCTTTAAGGCCGAAGTTGATCGGCGAGGCGATCGACCCATTCGATGTCGCCGGGACTGTACTGCTGAAATTTCAAGCGGTTGACCGTCACGGCGCGTATCTCACCGCCCTGCGGCGATTGGGTGATGCGATAGGTATGGTATTCGCCGCAGCGTGCGGCCGCGAAGCCGACGATCAACTCGAACGGCTGTGCGCTCGAGGCGACGACGAAGTACGCTTCCTCGGCGCTGCGCGCGCCGAAGGCGCCTTGCTCGCGCAGCCCCTCGAGAAACGCGCGCGCCTGCAACTCCACGATCGCGCGCGAATCCTCGCCGGATTGCGGTGCCGAGACCCAACGGGTTCCGCTTTCGAGGCTGCGCACGACGAGCAGAGCGAAGCGACGGGACGCGAGGTACTTCCAATCCGACGCGCCGGCGCTGCCCATGGCCAATGTGCGCGGTGAGTAGGCGCTGCGCAGCGGCGAGCGCACCGCATGAATCACGTTGATGCCTAGGCTCGCCAATCTTTCGCGCGCGATTTCCGGCACGAGACAGCTGGGCCGGTAGCCCGGGCGCAACACCGGCTCTTCGCACTCGGCCGCCGCCCATTGGGGCGCAAGCAAATCGGTTCGGGACAGCATTCCGGCGACGGCGCCGCAGGGCGCAAAGGTCTCGAATCGGCCGCGCAGCTTATCGAGTGCGAGAATTCGCGGGAAATACATGAACGCGTCTTCGCTCGCGAAGCCCCATTCACGCGCACCGCGCAGTGCCTCCTCGGCTGTATGCCACTCTTTCGGCGGATCGACGACGAGCAGTGCCTGGCGCAGTTTGCAGTAGCGCGCCGCGACCAGCAATGTGCTCAACCCCAAGTCGCGCTCGCGGGAAATCGGCGGAATGACCAGGAAGTTGAAGTGATCGGCGGCATCGAGTGCAAACAGACCGGTGCCCTCGTCCGGGGATCCGATCAGATCGTAATCGGTCAACGGGCCGCCGTCGTCACCGTCCGAATTCGAATAGACGTAGCCGCTCGCGAGCCCGGTCGCAGGATCCAGGGTGCGTTGCGGTCTCGACTCGGGCGCAAGACCCAGCAGGCGAACCAGCTCCGATTGGGCCAAGGCCTTGCCGATGTAGAGGTCGGCGTCGGCACGCACCGAAAGCGCGCGATAGGTTTCCTGATCCTCGACGCGCATCGTCCCCTGGGTGCGCACGCGCTGCACGGTCAGATTGAACAGGTCCGCCTCGTCGTTCGGGATGTTGTCGTAGTCGACACAGGCGCGCAGAAACTCCCGTGTGCCGGGCCGCAGCGCCCGCAGTATCAGATTGTGCGCGCCGGTCGGCAGGCATAGCGTCGCGGCGCGCGCGCCGTTGACGACACGCACGATGAGCGCCTCACGCCCACCGTTGTCGAAGTATTGTTCGACCGCGTAACCCAACAGGCTCGGCTGCCATAAGCCGCCGAACACCTGAGAGAATTCGCTGAAGCTGCGGACCCGGACGGGCCGATCGACGGGGCCGCGCAAGGTTCTGCCGACGAAGGCGGTGCGCGCCGCGCTGAGGCGGGCGATAGATTGGTGCGGGCCGCTCTCGTCTTGGACCTGGCTTCCCAGGCTACTCGGCATCACCACTAAGTTCCCCTTGATTCGATTCGCGAATGTAGCACAAAGCAAACCGCCGCGAGACTCCGCGGCGATCAGCGGTCCGCTTTGGTGCCTCGCTCACCGGCCTTTCCGCCGATCGGCTTCGGGGTCTCGGGCTGCGCCGGGCTGCGCAGCAGCTCCTCGGCAACGGCTTGCTCGGCATCGGCTTTTTTGCGCGCGATTTCATCGAGCATGACCTTCATCCATTCACTGATCATCGTGCCACCCGGCACTCGATCGCCGCCCTCACTCGGGTTCCGCCATGTCGATCTTGACGAGCGCGTCGATACGCTCGGCCGTCTGCCTATCATATCGCGGACGCGCGAGTGTATAGACCCGCTTGGCGAATTCGAAGCCCGCCGGTGTCTTCGCGAGTTGCGCATAGAGCGGCACGATCAAGCGCGTACGGCCGACCGACTGGAGATATTCCTCGAGCCGCGCATAGGCGGGTCGATATTCATTGCGAACCGCGAGCAGCAGCCAGCTCTGCGCCACCTCGGCATTGCGTTTCGCGCTCAGCGAGAACGCGTGGTCGAGATCGTTCAGCTGCACGCGCTTGGCATCGGACGGCATGCCGTTCAAGAAATAAATCCACTGCGGCGGGGCCCAGTCATGCGTGTCGATCTTCGCGGCCGGCACCGCGCCCGACAGAAAGGCCGCCCTCGCGGCATCGATCGACGCCGCTGCGCCGGCCGCGGGCAGCACCGCATCGTCCGGAATCCCGGGATTGGAGATCCATGCATTGACCTCGGCGCGCGTCGCGATGCCGGGAAACTTATCGAGCAGATTCTCCTGCAGGTAGCTCAAGAACTGTTCGGTCGACACCGCCTGCCCGGAAAAATGCGTGAAGTAGCCGAGCACGAAGACGTCGAAGCGATCTCGGCCGAATTTGGCCTCGAGCCAGGACATCAACAGGCTGCCCTTCTCGGCGCCGAGACCCGCGCAAATCTCGTCGGACTCCACATCCGACAGATCGGTGCCCAGTAGTTGATCCTCGCTGTCGCACTCGGACAACGCGGATCGAAATGCCGCGACATCGAGCAGTTCCTGAACGCCCTCGGTCTGCGCGCCGGCGACCACACCCATGATGCGTCGCTGCAAGTACGCGGCAAACGCCGCATTGAGCCAGCGGTTGCGCCAGCCCGAGCTCGTCACGAGCTCGCCGGCCCAGGCATGGGCCACCGCGTTCGCAAGCATCGGCTGGAAACTGTTGTCGCCCGCCACCAACGTGGGCGAGACATAGGCGAGCGTCGGATATGCCGCGAGTCCTATCGGAAATGCCGGCGGCATCACCAGCAGGTCGAGGCGACCGTAAGGGTAGCGGCCCAACAAACGCTCGGCCGCCGCGATCACCGCTTCCGTGTCCGCGAAATCCTTGGCCGCCGGCTTGGCAAGCGACGACTCCGCGAAAATCCCGCTGCGCGGCCCGGTTTCCTTGAACTCGAGGTCGCCGATCGCAAGCGCCAGCAGATCGGGCGTCACGGGTTTCGGCATCAGAAAGCTGTAACTGCCGTTGCGCTTGACCTTCGGATCGTTGCCGGCAGCCATGACCGCGAGCAGGCCGTCGCCGGCCTTCACGTAGGCCTTGAAAATCATGTGCACTTTCGGCGTGTCCTGCAGCGGAATCCAGCTGCGCGCCTGATTCGGTCCCGGTTCGGTGTAGAGAAACGGCCGCGACTTGTCCGCCTTCTTTCCCTGCTCGGTTTCCTTTGCCGGGACATGCCAATGCAAGCCGGTCGATTGGCCCGTGGTTTCGTATTCGATCTTGACCGTTTCCGTGGTCCCCTTCGACGGCGAGAGGTCGATGAACAGCGGGGTTCCCAATTCCGGATTCGGTCGGCCCAAATGGAACGGGCTCGTGGTCCAGATCGCCTTGGTCTTCTCGGTCGCGCCCACGAAATCGCCGGACAGCTCGCTGACGGTGAGAATCCTCAAGCCCTTGGTGTCGAGCACGAGTTCGTTCGAATGCGGGTCGAGTCGCTTCAATTCGAGCACCGCGACACCTTCGAGTTCGCGATTGGTGAAATCGGATTCCAGTATCAACTCGAGCCGCGTCAGGCGATATTCATCGACATTGGCGTAGGAGCGATAATCGGCATCGGCGCTGCCGAGCGTCACCGCATGCGCCGTGCCGCCCAAGCCCATGAGCAGCGAGCCCGCGGCCCAGAGGTGTCCCCTGCGCCCCTGCCTCATTGTGCTCTCGACACCGGCGGCGCGGATTCGCGATCACCCAGCAATTCGCGGAAGCTCTTCTCGTCGATCAGCAATCCGGCTTTGCCGTCCCAGTTGGACCCCGTGGGCACCGTATTCTCGACGAGCAGCGATTCGGCGACGATCGCATCGAGGCCTGGCTTGGCGCCGGTCACGGGCACCGGCACACCGCGCGGTTTTTGCGCGAGTTCCCGCACGCGCGACCAGTCGATGTCCTTGTCGAGAGCCTCGATTCTCGGCCGCAGTTTCGGATTGAGCAGTTGCGCGAGCAAGTGCTTGCGGTTCTTGAGCAGATCGCGCGAGTCGTCTTCGAGCACTGCATAAGCCTGCAGATACAGCACTCCATCACGCCAGCCGAACAGATACGGCTGATTGACCACGGTCACCTTGGTGCCGATCGGAATGAGATCGAAGAACACCGCGATGTCTTCCGGATACAGGCGTATGCAGCCGTGGCTCGAGCGCATGCCGACGCCGTACGGCTTGTTGGTTCCATGAATCAGGTAGCTCGGCCAACCGAGTCGAAACATGTACTGGCCGAGCGGATTGTCGGGGCCCGCGGGCACCTTGTCGGGCAGAATCTCGCCGTCCTGCGCATGCTCGTCGCGCACCGACTTCGGCACGACCCAGACCGGATCCTTCTGGCGGCCGACGATCGTCGTGGCGCCCTCCGGCGTCTTCCAGCCGACTTTGCCGATGCCGATCGGGTGCGTGTAGACGAGTTGCGGCTCGCCTTTTTTGTGCGGCGGGTAATAGTAGATCCGCATCGCGGCGACGTTGACGACCACGCCCTCGTGAACCGCGGCCGGCAGCACGAACTGCGTCGGCACGACGACTTCGCGGCCGACACCCGGCAACCAGGGATCGACGCCGGGATTCGCGAGCAGGATCTCCTCGTACCCGACGTCGAATCGACGCGCGATGTCGGGCAGTGTGTCGTCAGCGCCGATGATCGTCTTCTGCAGGTAGCCGACGACCTCGCTGTTGCCGGGCTCGATCTGAAATTTGTGAGTCGCGGTCGGCATTGGAAGTTGCGGCGCGGCGGCGACGACTTTCGCGGCCGGCGGCGGGGGCGGCGGCGGCCGATGGATCAGCGAGCAGCCTGCCGACCCGAAAGCGGCGCCGCCGATGATCCCAACCCACAAACCGACTGCGCGCAGCATGGTCCGAATCACTACAGCATCCTCTTATAGCAGCGCCGGGCGGTCCGGCAGCTCGTTGTCGCGGTCCGAAGCCGCATCGGTGCCAGTGGCCGCCGCGGGGTAGTGGCGTGATAGCAGCATGCCGACGGCTTCGACGCCGGCCACAGCCCCTTCGCGAAACCGGCCCGCGCGGAAATGATCTTCCATCAAGCGGCAAACCGCCTCCCACTCCGTCGTGGACACGCGACCATGAATGCCCCGGTCGGCGATGATTTCGACAACGCGATCGGCGAGCTGCACGTAAATCAGCACGCCGTTATTGTGTTCCGTATCCCAAACATGGAGCGCCGAAAATACCTCCACCGCGCGTTCGCGCGGCGTCACGCCGCGCCAGATTTGCATCGGGTGCAGCGCCGTTTCGATCGCGAAGCGTATCTGGCCCGCATGCGTGCCCTCGGCGCGCGCCACGGCGACCTCGATCGCATCGAGGTTCGCGTCGGTAAAGCGCAGGCGCGTGCGCCAGTGCGTAGACATCGCGTGCCGCAGAAATCGAAGCACCTTGTTCACCATCCGCCCGAGGCTCCGCCACCGCCGCCGCCACCACCGCCACCGCTGAATCCGCCGCCGCCAAAACCGCCTCCACCGCCGCCGAAGCCGCCACCCCAACCGCCGCCGCCGACCCAGCCGCGCGATGATCCGGACAACAGCGCGAACAAGAATGCGATCACGGCGGCGCCGATGCCTATGGGGAGCACATGGCTCAACATCCAGGCGAGCACGCCGACGATACCGCCGGTCGCGACCGAACCGAACAGCCGACCGAATATGGCGCGCAGCACGATGCCGCCGAACAGCGCGGCGATGAATAGGAATGGCAGCAAGTTACCCATGTGACCGCGCCGCTCCCATTGCTGATCGGGCGCGGGCAACGGCTCGCCGTTGACCACGCCAATCATACGGTCGACGCCTGCCTCGACGCCGCCGTCGAAATTGCCCTGCTTGAACAGCGGCGTGATCGTCTCGGCGATGATGCGGCTCGCGATGGCATCCGGCAGCGCCCCCTCGAGGCCGTAGCCGACCTCGATGCGCACGCGCCGATCGTCCTTGGCGACGATCAAGATTGCGCCGTCATCGACACCCTTGCGGCCGACTTTCCACTGGTCCATGACCCGGATTCCGAACTGATCGATGTCTTCGGGCTCAGTCGTCGGCACGACCAGAACCGCAATTTGGCTGCCCTTCTTCGCCTCGAGATCGGCGAGTTTGGCTTCGATGCGCTGCACCGCCGCACCCGAAAGCGTGCCGGTCAGATCGACGACGCGTGCGGAGAGCGGCGGAACTGCAACCTGGCCGCTCGCGACCGCCGCCAACAGGCATGCCGCGAGCAATGCCGGACCGCGCCGCAGACAGGCCAAACTGGTCACTAGGGCCGCGGTGGCGCCGTCGATGGTGCGGCCGGCTGCGCGCTGAAATCCACGGTCGGCGGCTTGGAAATGACCGCTTCATTCTCGACCGTGAAGTTCTCCTTCGGCTTGTAGCCGAACATCATCGCGGTCAAGTTTCCGGGGAATGAGCGCACCGTCGTGTTGTAGCTCTGCACCGCATCGATGTAGCGCTTGCGCGCCACGGTGATGCGGTTTTCGGTGCCCTCGAGCTGCGCCTGCAGGTCGCGAAAATTCTGGTCGGACTTCAACTGCGGGTAGTTCTCGGTGACGACCAGCAAGCGCGACAGCGCATTCGTGAGCTGACCCTGAGCGGCCTGAAATTTCGCGAATGCCGCCGGATCATTGACGAGTTCCGGCGTCGCCTGGATCGAGCCGACCTTGGCGCGCGCTTCGGTCACGCCGAGCAGCACCTGCTGTTCCTGTGCCGCGTAGCCTTTGACGGTGCTCACGAGATTGGGGATCAGATCGGCGCGGCGCTGATATTGATTCAGGACTTCCGACCATGCGGATTTGATCTGTTCGTCCTGCGCCTGCATGGTGTTATAGCCACAGCCGGATAACAGCACGCCCAAACTTAACAGCAAGCCCACGCCTAGTTTACGCACGATTGAGACCCCTCCTGGTCATTCCGCGATATTGAGAACCAAGCGCACAGTTTAGCACCCAAAAAAAAAGCCCCGAGAGCTAATCTCGGGGCTGAGGTGCGGACTTCATTGAAGGGAAGTAAAGCCCGCTAGGGGATAAAGTCGGTGTGCGTCAGTGCAATTGGTCCCATTGCAGGACTTGGATGTCGTTTTCCTCGAGATCGAAGCTTAGCGCCAAAACGCGGGCAATCTCCCGGTCTTTTTGCACCGCGCCCGATTGGCCGAGCAGCTCCACGACGCCACGATACTCACTGTAATCCATCGCACCGTTCAGATGCGCGATAAAGTGCGTGTAATATTTGAGGCTCATGGCATGGGAGCATAAATTCCGGGACGGGCTCTGGCTGTGAGCAATCGCTCAAATGCGCGCAAAGTGCTGGGAAGCGGATCACAAATCGCGCCTCGGCGGTAGGAGCAATGCATCATGTCGAGATACCGAGCCCCGGTTGCGCCCGGCTCCCAATACATTACGCCGGAGGGGGCGCTGCGCCTGCGCGAGGAACTGCACCAGCTCTGGCATGAGGAGCGTCCTAGGGTCACCCAGGCGGTCTCCGAGGCCGCGGCGCAAGGCGACCGGTCCGAAAATGCCGAGTACACCTACGGCAAGAAGCGGCTGCATGAGATCGACCGCCGCGTGCGTTTCCTGCGCAAACGGCTAGACGGCATGAAAATCGTCGATCCGCTCCAGGATTCGGGGCGGCGTGATCCGAATCGCGTCTATTTCGGCGCCTGGGTGCAAACGCTGCACCCGGATGGCGAGCGGCGCTGGCACCGAGTCGTCGGGCCCGACGAGTTCGACATGGCCGAGGACTACCTCAGCATGGATTCCCCGCTGGGCAAGAGCCTGCTCGGCAAACGGCTCGACGAGCAGATCACGGTGTTGTTGCCGAGCGGCCCTTGCATACTCGAGATCACCGAGATTCGCTATGGACCTCGTCCATAGCGAATCTCGGTGCTCGGCCCCGACGGGCCGGTTTCAGACGACACGAACGTTCTTGAATTGCCACGGATCCGAGGTGTCGAGGTCCTCGGCAAACAGCTCGCCGCGCTGGTACAGCGGGGTCCAGTCGGTGTAGCGGCCGACGAGTTTGCCGAGGTACGGCCGGCAAATCTCGAGTGGCCGCTCGAAATCCATGTCGTCGGGCTCGACGATGCCGCGTTTGGGATTCTCGATCGCCCAGATCATGCCCGCGAGCGCCGAAGCGGTGACCTGCAGGCTCGTCGCGCTGTTGAAAGGCGCCAAAGTGCGGGCCTCGCCGATCGACAGCTGGGAGCCGTACCAATAGGCGTTCTTGCGATGACCCGCGAGCAGCACGCCGAGCTCGTCGATGCCGTCGGTGATCTCGTCGAGCATGATGCGTTTGTGGTCCTGCAGATGCCAATTGCGGCCCGCGAATTCGTGCACCGACAACACCGCGCAGTCGCTCGGGTGGTATGCGTAATGCGCGGTCGGACGGTAGACGACGCGCTCGCCTTCCCGGACCGTATAGTAATCGGCCAGCGAGATTGCCTCGGAATGCGTGATCAGGAATCCGTGGAAACTTCCGGCTTCCGGCGTCCAAGTGCGCACGCGCGTGCTCGCGCCAGGGCGATTCAGATAAATCGCGCAACCCGAGCCAATCGTGTGCCGGCCGCCGTCGGCCGGAAAATGCCTCTCGTGTGTACCCCACCCGAGTTCGGCAGGCTGCGCGCCCTCGCTCACGAAGCCATCGACCGACCAGGTGTTCACGAACTCGTTGCCGCGCTTCGGCTGGTTCGCGACCTGGCTGTCGCGCTCGGCAATGTGCATGACCTTGATGCCGAGCTTCTGGGCGAGTCCCGCCCATTGCTCGCGGCCCTGCGGCCGCTCTAACTCGACACCGGTATCCGCGGCGATGTTGAGCAGCGCCTGCTTGACCAAGTGCGAGACCAGGCCGGGATTGGCGCCGTGCGTGAGCACCGCGGTCGACGCCGTCTCGTTGCCGGCGCGCAAGCCCAGCGCACCGAGGCGCATCGCGTAGTTGCTGCGCTCGGCGACGCTCAATTTCGCGTCCGTGTATCCACCGACCCAAGGCTCGACGCAGGTGTCCAAATACAGCGCGCCGCGTGCGCGCGCCAACTCGATCAGTGCGACGCTGGACACATCGACCGATAAATTCAGCAGGAAATCGCCCGCGCCGAGCAGCGGCCCGAGCACCGAGAGATAGTTGTGCCGGTTCAAGGTGGCTTGCACGAATTTGACGCCGTAGTGATCGGCCTCGGCGCGGCCGCTGGCGGCCGCCGAGACGATCGTGATGCGGTCCGACGACGTGCCGATGTGACGCAGGATCAGCGGCAGTACCCCCTGGCCGATGCTGCCGAAGCCGACGAAGACGATCTTGCCGGCAAAATTCACATGCACTTCGTGCTCGCTCATGATTCAAACCCCAAATTCATTATTGTTTTCCCTTAGCTTCGGTGGGCGCCCTGCGGCAAAACACCAGCAGGGTACCTGCCCGCGCACCGAATTCTCAAGTTTCGCGCCAATGCGGGGGATAGGTACGCTCGTAGCCGGGCAGCTGCTCGATTCGAGCGATCCAGCGGGCGAGCGCCGGGTAATTGCGTTCCATCGGCAAAAAGCGCGCGCCGAGCTCCGCGGCGGCGCTGCGGTTCAGAGCGCGACGCAACAATTGGATCCACGGGAAAATAACCATGTCGGTCGCGGAATAATTCGCCCCGACGATCCATTGCTCCTTGCTGAGCCGTCCCTCGATCGTGCGCGCCTCGCGCGCCACCACATGCATCGCATCGGTGAGCTCGTCGATCTGCGCGGCGACGCGGCCGGCGAATATCGCTGCGGTGATCTTGGCCAATGCGGGTTCGGCGTAGGCCTGGAATTCGCAGATCACGCGCATGATCACGCCCGCTTCTTCGGGCGTTGCGCCGAACATTGGTGCCTGCGGATACTTGACCTCGAGGTAATAGAGCACCGCGACCGACTCGAACACGACGTAGTCGCCGTCCTTCAACACCGGCACGCGTCCGCGTGGATTGAGCTTCAGCATCTGCGGCGACTGATGCTCCTGCTGGTCGAGGTGCAGCAGATGCGATTCGTACGGCAGCCCCTTGTGCTCCAACGCCAAGAGCACACGCCACGAGAACGGGCTGCCGCTACCCCAGTATAAAGTGAGTGCCATTGGGTCGATTGTAACGGATGAACTCGAGGCGGCATCGCGCTAAGCTCGAAACATGATCCATACGACCCTGATCGACGCACAGAGCCTCGCTGCACTCGCCGGACGGCCCGACATCGCCGTCATCGATTGCCGCTTCGATCTTGCCTCCCCGGCCGCCGGGCGCGCGGCCTACCTAGAGGCTCACATCCCGGGAGCGCACTACGCGGATTTGAATCGGGACCTCTCGGCGCCCGTGACCCCACGCACAGGACGCCATCCCCTACCCGATCCACAGCGCTTGGCGGCGCGACTGCAGCAGTTCGGAATCGGCGACGACACGCAAATCGTCGCTTACGATGCCGGCAACGGGGCGTTCGCGGCGCGGCTTTGGTGGCTCGCGCGTTGGCTCGGCCACGATCAAGTCGCGGTGCTTGACGGCGGATTTGCCGCTTGGACCGCGCTCGGACTCGCGACGGTCGGCGGCGATGCGCCGGATGCGCCTACGCCGGCGCCGCGGTTCACGGTGCGGCTCGCCGAGGGCGCCTGGCTCACGAGCGATCAGGTGCAGGGCGCTCTGCGGGAGCGGCGGCGGCTCATCGTCGATGCGCGCGCGCCGGAGCGTTTCGCGGGCACGGTCGAACCGCTCGATGCGATCGCGGGACACCTCCCCTCGGCCCAGAATTTTCCATTTACTCGCAACCTGCGTGCGGACGGCCGGTTTTTGGCCCCCGACGAACTGCGCAGCGTCTGGCGGAAGTTTCTCGGCGACACCGAGCCCTCCGAGGTCATCGCGATGTGCGGCTCCGGCGTGACGGCTTGTCACAATCTGCTTAGCCTCGAGGCGGCCGGACTTCCCGGCGCGAAACTCTACGCCGGCTCCTGGAGCGAGTGGATCCGCGACCCCTCGCACGGGGTCGCCACCGGCAGCTAGCGGGCGAGCGTCACAGACGCGCAAACCGTCATTTACATGCAGCCGCAATTTGCTATCGTTCGCGCCACATGAACGCACCTGCAAAGAAGCTGCCGGCGAGCCAGGCCTGGAAGGTCGAAGACGCGTTGGACCTCTACCAGGTCGAAGCCTGGGGCAAGGGGTATTTTTCGATCAATGCGGAGGGCCACGTGGTCGTGCGCCCGCGCATGGATTCGGCGCACGAGATCGATCTCTACGACGTCGTCCAGGGATTAAAGGCCCGCGATCTGCACACGCCGGTCGTGATCCGATTTTCCGACATCCTCGCGCATCGTCTGCGGCATTTGGCGGACGCATTCAGCACGGCGATCGTGGAAAACGACTACAAGAACCGCTACGCCGCGGTGTTTCCGATCAAGGTCAACCAGCAGCGCCTCGTGGTCGAGGAAGTCTATCGCTACGGCAAGGAGTTCGGCTTCGGCCTCGAAGTCGGCTCCAAGCCCGAGCTGCTCGCGGTCATGTCGATCACCGAAGATGCGCCGGATCGCATCGTGGTCTGCAACGGCTTCAAAGACGACAGCTACATCGAGGCCGTGATTCTCGCGACCAAGCTCGGCCGCACGATCATCCCGGTCATCGAAAATTTCGAGGAGATACACCTGCTGCTCAAGCACGCCGAACATTACGGCGTGCGGCCCAAGCTCGGCGTGCGGGTCAAACTCGCGAGCGAGGGCGCGGGCCGCTGGCGGGAATCCGCGGGAGAGAAATCCAAATTCGGGCTGTTCATCAGCGAGATCCTCGATCTGTACGCGCTGCTCAAGGAACGCAAGATGCTCGACTGTCTGCAGCTCGTGCACTGCCATCCGGGCAGCCAACTGCAGGACATCCGGCGCGTCAAAGATGCGATCAACGAACTCGCACACGTCTACGCCGAGCTCAAAATCATGGGTGCCGGGCTGCAATACATCGATATCGGCGGCGGATTGGGCGTCGACTACGACGGCAGCGGAACCAATTACGAATCCTCGATGAATTACACGCTCAATGAATACGCGAGCGACGTGGTGTATCGGATCAAGAGCGTCTGCGACGCGCGCGACGTGCCGCATCCGATGATCGTCAGCGAATCGGGCCGCGCGATCGCCGCCCATCACAGCCTGCTGGTGTTCGACATTCTCGGCGCCTCCAAGCTCGACCAGTTCAACGTGACCGGCCGCCCGGAGGAGGACTACCACGGCCACGAGGAAGTGCCGCAACCGGTGCGCGATTTGTTCGACAGCTACCGCTCGGTCAACGAGCGCCGCCTCGTCGAGTGCTACCACGACGCTCTGCAGGCGCGCGAGCAAGCGCTGCAGATGTTCAACCTCGGCTATCTGAGCCTCGAGTTCCGCGGGCTCGCGGAGAAGCTCTATTGGGCGACCTGTACCAAGATTCGCGAGATCTGCCGCAAGCTCGACAAGCTCCCCGAAGAATTGGAAAACCTCGAGTCGATGCTCAGCGACATCTATTTCTGTAATTTTTCGGTGTTCCAGTCGTTGCCGGACAGCTGGGCGATCGGCCAGCTGTTTCCGATCATGCCGATCCAGCGGCTCGGCGAACGCCCGTCGCGCAACGCCGTACTCGCCGACATCACCTGCGACTCGGACGGCAAAATTGACCGGTTCGTGAGTCCGCGCGAAACCAAGCGCACGCTCGAGCTGCACGAATTGAAATTGGGCGAGCCGTACTACCTGGCGGCGTTTCTGGTCGGCGCCTACCAGGAAACCCTCGGCGATCTGCACAATCTGTTCGGCGACACCCACGTCGTGCACATCCGCCTGCACGACGAAGGCGGCTGGTGGATCGAGGAAATCGTCAAGGGCGATACCGCCAACAAGGTCCTCGAGTACATGGAGTACGACACCGACGAGCTCTATCCGCGGGTCGAACGGGATTGCGAACGTGCGGTGCGTGAAGGACGCATGACGCTGACCGAGGCGCAGGCCGTCAAGCGCTTCTATGAAAACGAACTCAACGGATACGCCTATTTGGAAGTCGAATGAGCGCACCGATCCGGCGCACGCCGGCCGCCTCCCAAGCCTTGAAATGTTACGTTTGCCAAGCTTTAGGCCCTGGCGTAGCATCGGTTTGTAGGCTCGTTCCCTAGGTCAATTAGCGGGTTTCTGTGTGGATGTCCTGCCTAAATGGAGTAGTGCACGGCCGAAGGTACAGGCCTTCGTCGCGGCTGAGTTTGCGCGTCGGTCTGCTTGTTGAAACCGCGTGCGAGCGGGTTCAGCCCGCACTTCGCGCGCACTGTCAGTGAGACCAGTTGAATGACGACGATTTATGTAGGCAATCTGCCATTCACCGCTACAGAAGACGAAGTGCGCAGCCTGTTTGAGCGCTACGGTAAGGTCGACTCCGTCAAACTCATCAACGATCGCGAAACGGGCCGTCCGCGCGGATTCGCGTTTGTCGACATGGCGGCCGGCGAGGCGCAGAACGCGATTCAGCAAACGAACGGCTTTCAGATGGGCGGGCGCCCATTGCGGGTCAACGAGGCCCAAGAACGCGCGCCGCGAAGCAAGCCTTCGGGCGGTGGCGGTGGCGGTGGTGGTGGTGGCGGCGGTGGTCCGCGCCGCTGGTGATCGGAAACCAGAATCCTTAGATCGAACCGCAAGGCCGCGCAGAGCGCGCGGCCTTGCGGTCACCACATGTCTTTGAGCTGGCCGACGACGTCGACCCGGGCGGTATCGACCGGCGCATCTTCGGCGGCGCGCAAGGTCTCGGCGCCGCGCAAACTGCTATAAGCGGCTTTCTCGAAACAGGCGACCACCTTGTCGGTCATGAAGCGGCTCTTGGCCCCATAGATGTGCGCGTCACCGTCCTTGGGCTGCTGGGTCACCGCGTATCGCAGCGGCACGCACAGATGCAATTCGTTGCGCGCGCGGGTCATCGCGACATATAGCAGGCGCCGCTCCTCTTCGACGAGTTCCGGTTTGCCGTTGGAGAACTCGGACGGAAAAATACCGTCGCCGACGTTCAACACGTAGACGAAATCCCATTCTTGGCCCTTGGCCGAGTGGATCGTCGAGAGAATCACATATTCTTCGTCCTTCGAGGCGCGGCCCGATTGATCGCTGCTGACCGACGGCGGATCGAGCGTGAGCTCGCTCAAGAATCGCTCGCGCGTGGGATGCTGCACGCTGAGCTGTTCTAGCTGATCCAGATCCCCGACCCGCGTCCAGCCCGAGTCGTAGAGTCGTTCGAGCTGCGGCTTGTACCATTCCTTGACGAGGCCGACCTGCCCGGCCCAGGGGGTCTGGGGATCAGCGAGCTTCTCGAAGAATTCGCAAAATCGTTTCCAGTCCATTTTGACCAATTGCGGCACTTCGAATTCGCGCAGGCGCGTCACGCTGTAGCCTTTGGCCTCGAACATATCCAGCGCCGTCTTGGCATGCGCCGGACCGATCCCGGGAATCAATTTCAATACCCGAAATCCCGCGACGGAATTTCGCGGATTGTCGGCCCAGCGCAGGATCGACAACAGGTCTTTGACGTGCCCCGCCTCGAGGAACTTGAGCCCGCCGTATTTGACGTAGGGGATATTTTTGCGCGTCAACTCGAGTTCGAGCAGGTCGCTGTGGTGCGAATTGCGAAACAAAATCGCATGGCGCTTCAAGGATCCGCCGCTCTCGCGCGTGATGAGTATTTTGCGCGTGATGTATTCGGCTTGGGCCTGCGTGTCGTCGAGGCTCACGTAGAGCGGCTTCTGCGACGACGGCCGGTTGCCGATCAGCGTCTTGCGATGCTGGCGCGCACCCTCGGCCATGAGCGCATTGGCGCCGTCCAATATCGGCTGCGTCGAGCGGTAGTTTTGCGCGAGCACCACGATATCCGCTTTGGGCTTGAATTTATCCGCGAATCCCAAAATGTTGTCGACCGCGGCGGCGCGAAACGAATAAATGGCCTGCGCATCGTCGCCGACCACGGTCAGTCCGGCGCCGTCGGGCTTGAGCGCCAGAACGATCTCGCCCTGCAAGGTGCTGGTATCCTGGTATTCGTCGACGAGCACGTGATCGAAGTTCTTCGCAAGGTTCTGCGCGAGCGCCGGGTTCTGCATCATGACGTGCCAGTACAGCAGCAGATCGTCGTAATCCAGCACGTTGTTCTTCTGCTTGCGCAGCACGTACTCGCGGTAGATCCGGGTGAGCTCCGGCTCCCATTCAGCGGCCCAGGGGAACTGCTCCTCGAGCGTAGCCTTGAGCGACAGGCGCGTGTTGACGCGATACGAGTAGATCGCGAGACAGGCGTCCTTGCGGGGGAAACGCTTGTCCTTCTGCGAGAACCCCAATTCATGGCGTACGACGTCCATGACGTCGGCGGCATCGGAGCGGTCCAGCACAGTGAAAGTCGGCTGCAGGCCCAGGTGCTTGGCGTACAAACGCAGGATGCGATTCGCGAGCGAGTGGAACGTACCCGACCACAACAACCGCGAGGTCACGCTGCGATCGTTCGATTTGCCGCGTTCCGCGAGCACGTCGCCGACGATTTGTTGGGTGCGCTTGAGCATGTCCTGCGCTGCGCGCCGCGTAAAGGTCAGCATCAAGATCCGCGCCGGATCCACGCCGTTCAACACCAAGTGGGCAACGCGGTGCGCGAGCGTACTGGTCTTGCCGGTTCCGGCACCCGCAATGATCAGCAACGGACCCGCGGTCACCCCCTTGCCCGGCACAGCCGTGCCGAACGTCGCGGCGCGGCGCTGCGGGGTGTTCAACGAGTCGAATGGCGTGGCCTTTGGTTTGATCATGTCGCGACTATACTGATGGACTGTACGTATATCCAGATGCGCTTAAAATTCGCGCTCATATCGCAGAATCGCCGATCCGACCACAGATTTGCGCGGAGATAGATCACAAGCGGCGGTTTAAATGCCCGACTTTGCGCCGAAATGAGCGCGTTCGAGCCAGATTCCCAGCTCGTGCCGCAACTGCGCGT
The DNA here is from genome assembly GCA_049517075.1 of Steroidobacteraceae bacterium. Classification (GTDB taxonomy): domain Bacteria; phylum Pseudomonadota; class Gammaproteobacteria; order Steroidobacterales; family Steroidobacteraceae; genus Bog-1198. The sequence continues at coordinate 46,582 of JBEKSM010000028.1, forward strand.
ACTCGCCGCGCCCCTCACCGCGATAGACCCACCGCGCTCCCGGCAGATCCAAAAAGACCGGTTCACGCGGCATATTCGCCGCAATTTCGTCCCACGGCCGGCCGTCCAAATGACCGGCGTGGCGCCGCCTCGAGCGAAAGCGCCGCTCGATCTCGGGCGCTTCCGCATAACAGCAGACTTGGGCCATCGGCACTTGAGCTTCCTGCGCCAAGGCCGTCAGCGCAGCTGTATGCTCGGCGCGCCAATTACCCTCGAGCATGCAAGGCAGTCCCGCGCAAGCCTGCGCCGAGCCGAGCCGCAGCAGCACCGCGAAGCTCGCACGGCTCAAACGCGACGACCAATCGCGTTCGCTCACACCGAGCGTGTCGAACAAGGCCTCTTTGATCTCGTCCTTGCGGTAGCAGGCAATATGCAGGTCGCTCGACAATGCCACGCTCAAGCTCGTCTTGCCGCTCGCGGGGCTGCCGAGGATGATCACGAAAGCCGAATGCATCACCATAAAGGACCAGCATGTTGAAACCAACGACGATCGCAAGCAAGCTCATGCACCGTGGGCGCGTAGTCGATGTCTGCACCGAGCGCCTGCGCTTTGCGAACGGCCGCGAAGAAGATGTCGACCTGATTCGCCATCCGGGCGCCGCAGCGGTCGTTCCGCTCGACAACGCGAACCGCGTTTGCCTGGTGCGCCAGTATCGACACGCGGTTGCCGATTTTCTCTGGGAGGTCCCCGCCGGAAAGCTCGACGCCGGCGAAGCACCCGAAGTCTGCGCGGTCCGTGAACTCAAGGAGGAGGCCGGGGTCGTCGCGAAGCGCTGGACTTCGCTCGGCGTCTACATTTCGGCGCCGGGAATCTTCAGCGAGGTCATCCATTTGTACCTCGCGCGCGAGCTCGATATCGGTACGCCCGTCCCCGACGCCGACGAGGAATTGGAACACCAGTGGATGCCTCTGCAACAAGCCGTCGAGTTGGTGCTGCGAGGCGACTGGAACGACGGCAAAACGGTCGTTGCGCTATTACGCGCGCAATATGAACTGCAACTGTGACGGCCCTCGAAGATTTCACATCAGCGTATTGACCGCGCTTGGTTGAGCCGATAAATAAGGATTATGAGCAAGGAAACTCCCAAATTTACGCAACGGCCGGTCGGCTTGCCCGACGAGCCGGAGCCGCCCGATGTCGCCAAGACGCCGGGTAGGCCGGCGGGTCAGGTCAAGTTCGATTCCCGCGGCAATGCGATATTCGATTGGGCGACGATGACCGGCGAATTCGCGCGCGACACGGCGACTGCACGGCTCAAGAAGCTCGAGAACCCGACCCTTTCGCTCGCCGACGATGCGCCGACGCCGGTCGTCAAGAACGTCAAGTCGAACCCGCTCGGAGCGGTCAAGGGCTACAACCCCTACGACAGCGGCAAACTGGGCAACAAGGAAGTGCCGAAGAAGAAGGATCTCAAGAAGCTCAGCGAATGGCTGGCCCTGAAGAAACAGGCCGCCAGCAACAAGAACCAAGACGACTGAAGCGCCGGACGGGCCGCGCCTCAGACGGCGAGCGCGTGGCGCAATTTCGCCGCCGATCCCAGCCGATAGAACTTGCGCAGCTCGCGCACCAATGCCTCGATTCGCGCCTCGCCCCGTTGCACGAAGCGGCGCTCCAGCCGCCGGCAATAATGGGCCGCGGAACGGTGTGCGGTCCGGTAGCGATCGTACTGATCCGGCTCCAGCCTCGAATCGAACACCACGCGATCGAACAGCCGCGCATGAACCTGGCTCGGATAGGCGCCGCCCTGTTGCTCGCCGAGCAGGAACACCGCGGCCGCGTACTTGTCGACCTCGGCCTGCGTCTCCAACTCGAGCAGGGAAACCGGCGCGTCTCGCTGCAGCCGCCAGGTCGAATACAGAAAGTGGCTGACGCCTTCGAGAGCCGTGCAAAAATCCGCCAAATTGCGCTCGGTGAGCGCGCCAAGAGGATTCGCTTGCTCGAGCCGGCGCAACAGCTCGTCGTCGAGATAGAGCGCGACGCCGGCGCCGTCGGGCGTTTCCGCGAGCAGCAGCTCTTCGTCCGGCGCACGCGCGTCGTTGTCCGGCGCAAACCCCGCGAGATGGCGCCGGTCGGTCACGAGGAAATCATAAACGTCGTAACAAGGTTCGACGTCGTAGAGACGTCCGAGCAGCGCTTGCAGGCCGCGAAGCACCATGGGGCTCTCGCCTAGTGCTCGCGGCGCGGGCCGGGCTGTCCAACCGGCTGGACGCCGAGGCTTTGCAGCAGGCCGTGCGCGCGGCGACTGCCGGTCTTCATCCAAATTTCATAGAGGCGCAGAACGTCGGCATCGGTGTGCCGGTAAGACATTTCGCTGACTTCGTTGAGCGCGTCGACGAGGCGCTGAAATTTCTGGGCGAGCTCCGCATAGATTGCCGCGACGCATCGGCCCGAGGCCGAGCGCTGCATCGTGTCGGCGAGCGAGCTGTAAGCGTTGCCGCCCATCGCGATGTGATAGTCGATGTCGACCAATTTGCGCGCGAAGCTGCGCGCGAAGAACCCGGCGATGAACAGCGAGACGTCGCCGAGCCGCTGCAGGCTGCGCTGGCGCGCGTGCGCGGTCGGTGCTTCGAGCGCGTCGGCGAGCATATGGGCGAGCGGCCGGATGCGCAGGCCCTCGGCGGTCTGTTCGTAGAGCGCCTCGGCGCGCGAAAACATCGTGAGCAGATTGACGACATAGGCTTCCGCCTGTTGGTCGATGTCGAGGTGTTGATGCTCGCTCGCAGCGTGAAACGCGTCACGAAAAAATTCGCGAAGCGATGTGACCGCCACCAGAGATCCCGCAGACGCTGCTTGCATGCTTGGCATCCTTTGTGAGCTACATTCATCCTATCGACTCCGCGACTACGAAGTGAAGTAGCGAATCACAAAAAATGCCTTATTTTTCCGATCAGCAATCACCGCCCTTGGCTGCTAAGCAAGTTCCGCGAGCGTCGTCACGATGCGCGGCGGCGGCTCGAACTGCGGCGGCCATGCGCGCGCATCTCGATTGAGCCAGATCGAGCGCATCCCGGCGCGCTGCGCGCCGACGACGTCGGCGAGCGGGTCGTCGCCGACGTGCAGCACCTCGTGAGCCGCGACGCCGGCCTCGGTGAGCAGTTTCTCGAATATCCGCGCGTCGGGTTTGGCGGCGCCCGCCGCACGCGCGGTGATGTGCCCGTCGAAGAACTCGGCGATGCCGCAACGCTCGAGATCCGCGTTGCCGTTGCTGAGCGCGAACAAACGATAGCGTTCACGCAGGCGGCTCAGCGCCGGGCGCACGTCGGGATAGAACTCGACGCGGTTGCGCGCCTCGATGAACACTTCGAGCGCGCGGTCGGCGAGCGACTCGTGGTGACCCGTCGCGAGGAACTGCTCGGCCAAGGCTTGCCTGCGCAGAAATGTCATATCGTGGCCGTGATGCGGGAACCGGTCCGCCACGCTCGCGCGCAGCTCGCGCATCCGCTCGATGCTGTGTTCGCGCACGGCCGACGGATACTGATCCTGAAGCCACCGGAACAATTCGCGCTCGGCCTGCGCGATCACCGGAGCGACCGGCCACAGCGTGTCGTCGAGATCGAAGCTCAATATCCGCGGCGCGTTCACGATGCGTCGACGCCTGATAAACTAGGATTCATGGTCACTACTCGCGCCAGTAATAATGGACTCCGCTCGGGGCTCGGGCTCTTGGGCCTTGGCCTCGCGTGGCTGCTCGCCGCGACCGGCGCAGCCGCGTTCGACGTTCAGGATCTTCTCGCCTTGCGGCGGCTGTCGCAGCCGCAAGTCTCGCCCGACGGCAAGCTCATCGTCTACATGCTGCGCTCCGACGATCTGAAGTCCAACCAAGGCCGTACCTCGATCTGGCTGCTCGATGCCACCAAGCGCGGCGCGGCCCCACGCCGCCTCACCGAGGACACGACGCATGATAGCGCCCCGGTCTGGAGCCGCGACGGGCAGTCCATTTATTTCCTCTCTTCGCGCAGCGGCTCCGCCCAAGTCTGGCGCATTGCGACCGGCGCCGCGACCACCGGCGGCGGCAGCGAGTCCGCACCGGTTGCCGCCGTTCAAGTCACGCGCTTGCCGCTCGATGTCGGCAGCTTCCGCGTCGCGCCGAGCGGCGATCGGCTGCTCGTGAGCCTCGAGGTCTATCGTGATTGCGATGATCTCGCGTGCACCAAGCAGCGCTTGGAGGTGGCGGTGAAGTCGACCGCGACCGGTGTGCTCTACGATCGGCTGTTCGTGCGGCACTGGGATGCCTGGAGCGACGGACGGCGCTCGCAGCTGTATTCCGTGCCGCTCGATGCGCAGGGGATCGCCACGGGAGCCCCCGTGAACCTCACCGCGGCGATCGACGGCGACGTGCCTTCCAAGCCATTCGGCGGATCCGAGGATTACGCGTTCAGCCCCGACGGCAAACAGGTGGTCTATTCGGTGCGCGTGGCCGGCGCCTCCGAATCCTGGTCGACGAACTTCGATCTGTACGAAATAGCGGCCGGCGGCGGCGCGGCGCGCAATCTCACGGCCGACAACCCCGCGTGGGACGCCCAGCCGGCATTCTCGCCGGACGGAACTACGCTCGCGTATCTCGCGACCGACCGGCCGGGATTCGAGGCCGATCGATTTCACCTCGTGCTGCTCAATGTGGCAACCGGCGTCAAGCGCGCGCTGACCGAGCATTGGGACCGGTCCATCACGAGCTTTGCCTGGTCGCGCGACGGCAAAACTCTGTTCGCAACCGCCGAGCACCTGGGTCAGCAGCCGCTCTGGGCAATCGACGCCGCCACGGGACGCTCCGCGGCGATCACCGGCGCGGGCACCGTCGAGGCGTTCACGGTCGGCCCGCAAAAAATCGTCTACGCGGCGAGCAATCTTGCCAATCCCGCAGACCTCTTTGCGGTCGGCTTCGAGGGCGGCAAGACGCAGCAGTTGACCAAGGTCAATCAAGCCGTGCTCGCCGAGCACCCGGTCGGCAGCTACGAGCAGTTCACTTTCGCGGGTTGGAACCAGGAGACCGTCTACGGCTATGTGGTCAAGCCGCCCGATCTGAAGCCCGGGCAGCGCGCGCCCGTCGCACTCGTCGTGCACGGCGGACCTGAGGGGAGCCTCGCCAATCTCTGGCATTGGCGCTGGAACGCCGAGGTGCTCGCGGGCGCGGGCTACGGCGTCGTGCTCATCGACTTCCACGGCTCGACGGGCTATGGCCAGGCATTCACCGATTCGATCAGCGGCGATTGGGGCGGCAAGCCGCTCGAGGACCTCAAGACGGGTCTCGAGGCGGCGATCAAACAATACGCCTGGCTCGACGGCGAGCACGCCTGCGCGCTCGGCGGCTCGTACGGCGGCTACATGATGAACTGGATCGCGGGCCAATGGCCCGATCGGTTCAAGTGCTTGGTTACGCACGACGGGATCTTCGACAATCGCAGCATGTATTACTCGACCGAGGAGCTGTGGTTTCCCGAATGGGAGATGGGCGGGCCGGAATACGCAAATCCCACAGGTTATGCGAAGTTCAATCCGATCGACTACGTCAAGAATTGGCGCACACCGACGCTCGTGATCCACGGCCAACTCGACTATCGCGTACCCTACGAACAGGGTCTCGCGGTGTTCACGGCGCTACAGCGACAGGGGATCCCGAGTGAACTGCTCTACTTCCCCGACGAAAACCATTGGGTGCTCAAACCCGCCGACCGCGTGCAATGGTACCAGTCGGTGCTCGCGTGGATGAACCGCTGGACCAAGCCTTGACCAGCGCTCCTTCAAGTCTCCGAGGCGCGCCATGCCGCCGGATAGCTTTCGCCGAGTTGCACGATCCGATGCAATAGCGTCGAGTAATCGATGCCCGCCGATCGCGCCGACTGGGCGAAATCCTCGGTCTCCGACAGGTTGGGATTCGCATTGGCCTCGAGCACATACAAGGATCCGTCCGCGCGCAGCCGGAAATCCATGCGGGCGTATCCGGTCAGATGCAGCGCGCGATAAATGCGCTTGGTCAGCTGCTCGAGGCGCGCCGCGGTTCCGTCCGGCAGGTCGGCCGCCGCGGCGGTCGTGATGCCATATTTCTGCTGATAGCGGCGATCCCATTTGACCTTGCGGGTCGCGATCGCCGGCAAGTTCTCCGGCAGTGAGCCGAAAGTCATCTCCCAGACCGGCAAAACCTTGAGCCGATCGTTGCCGAGCACGCCCACGTAGAGTTCCCGGCCCTCGATATATTCCTCGACGAGCGCGTCGGAGTGGATCTGTTCGTGGATGAAGACCACGCGCTCGGTGAGCTGGCGCAGATCGTCGACGACGGAGGCGTGCGCGATGCCGAGCGATGCGTCCTCGGTCGAGGATTTCACGAACAGCGGAAAACGCAGCTTGCGCGGAATATGCAGCTTGCGGCCGCGCGGAAACACCAGGAACTGCGGCGTCGGAATTCGGTGATAGGACAGCAGCTGCTTGCAGAGCACCTTGTCGCGCGAGAGCAGCATGCCGCGCGGATTGCAGCCGGTGTAGGGCTGGCGCATCAGCTCCAGGAACGCGACCACGTGCTGATCATAGGTCACGATGCCGTCGAATTCCTCGAGCAGGTTGAACACGATCTCCGGCTTCCAGTCGAGAATCGCCCGCCGCAGCTCCGAGAGGCTGTCGCTGATGCCGATGGGGCGCACTTCGTGGCCGGCCGCCTTCAGATGCGAGATCACGTCGTATTCGGTGCGCCATTCTTCGATTTCCTTCGGGCTCGCTCCGTCCAGGGAATCGGGCGGCACCAGCGTCGAGTGCACGATCACGAGCGCACGAAGTCGCTTCATGAGTTCCCTGGCCGCCTCATAGCGCGACACGCGGCAATTGACGCTCCTCGTAGGATTCCGCGAGCCGGCCGATCAGCCAGATCAGATGGGATCTCAACTCGCGGCGGGATCCCTGCACATACAGATCGAGCGCCTCGCAGCGCTCGAGCACGAGCCGCAGCACCTGATGAACGAGGTATTCGCTGAATACTCCGGTGTCGACGAGATGCTGGCGCAGCGGCTGGCGCCATTCGCGCACGACGCTGACCGCCTTGACGGCGCTGCGCGAGCGCGGCGAGGTCGTGAACACCTTGAGCAGCAGTTCGTCGGCGCCTGAACGGCGCGGCAGCCGGTAGCGCGCGAACTTCTGCTCGTAATGTTCGCGCAGGCTGCGCGTGTCGTCGGCAATATCTTCGACGCGGCTGCGGTCCGCAACCGACGGCTTGGCGCTCTGCAGCTCCTCGGCGAGCGAATCGATGAATTCGAGCTTCGCATACGCGGGCCAGCCGACATACTCGCGGCGCCACGCGGAATTGGGCTTGAGCCAGACCGCGAAGGTTTCGGCAAAATCCTCGGTCGGATGCGCCTGCGCATACCAGGCGCCAAGATGCTGCACGAAGCGGCGGCTGCCGGGTCGCGGCCGGTAGGCGTCGGGGTACGGCAGCGATGCCGGCCCGAAGACTTCGCGCCAACGCCGGCGGCGGCGCAGGCGATAGGCCGAGTCGATCGCGTGGCCCGCCTCGTGGCGCAAAATGCGCATGAGCCAATTGCGATTTCCGCCCTCCACCTCGCGCATGTAGCGCCTCTCCAAGCCCATGAGGCGCCGGTGCGCAAGGTAGAACGGAATCGCAATTCCGGGAACGCCGTCCGGAGAAAACCATTCCTGCGCGAGCCAACAATGCGGTTTGAAGCGGATCCCGCGTGAGCCGAGTTCGTGGTAGAGCTTGTCGATCGCGAGCTGCAAATCCGTGCCTTCGATCCGCAGCCGCAGATCGCAAAATCGCAAGCTCAACAATTGATCGTCGGACAGCAATTCCCAGGCCTGAGCGCGCGCGCGCGGGCGGCGCGGGAGCACAGCGGAACGGCGGGGGGACGGGTGGCGCACGCCGATAAAGTATAGGGAGGATCGCAGCGCAGCGCCACGCTCGGGGGGCACGTTCAGTCCCGCGGCGCCAGCCCTGCGACGAGCAGCCGGTCGGCGAGGTCCTCGAGCAGCTCGCGCCGTAGCAGCGCGCGATTCCAAGGCTTTGGAATGGCCTGGGAGCCGTACAAGGCGCCCGCGAGCTGGCCGAACAAGGCACCCTGCCGGTCCGCGTCGCCGCCGAGGTTCACGGTCTGCAACAGTCCCTCCCGAAACCCGGCGCTCGCGAGCAGCGTCTCCCGCACCTGGCGCAGTGCCCCGAGCGGGCCTTCGCCGCCCTGCGCGCCCGCAAGGGAGCGCTCGAAGGCCGCCGCTTCCCCGGGTTCGCCATGGGCTTGCAGCAGCGCGCGTGTATCGGCGAGCAAGCGCTCGCGCGAGCTGCCGCGCAGCGCCGCCACCAGCAGTGCCGAGAAGAAGCGGCACGCCGCCTCGAGCTCGCCCGACCGGTCGGTCACGGCCGCCGCCTGCGCGGCCCAGGCGAACGCTCGCGCCGGCGTCGCGACTGCAAACAGCGCGACGACCCCGGCACGGGTGAGCGCTTGGGGTTCCGCGATCGCAAGCCGCGCATGGGCGGGCGCGTCGGAAGCGAGTGCGGATGCGACCGTCGCCGTGATCCCGATGCAAACGCCGGTACTCGATAACTCGCCGGCCCGTTGCCAACCGCGGTAGCGGCGCAGCTGATCCGCCGCGTCGAAACCCTCGATGTCGAGCAAACTCTCGGCGAGGCACAAGGCCATCGCGGTATCGTCGGTCCATGCGCCGCGCGGCAGCTGCCAATGGCCACCGCCGAGCAGGTCCGCGAGCGGCGTGAACTGTCCGGGCCTGCGAAACTGCAGCGTCGAGCCCATCGCATCCCCGCAGGCGAGCCCGAGCAGGCAGCCGTGATAGCGATCGCGCAAGGCGCGCGTCGCCTCGAGATCGAAGTCGATCGCGTCGGGGTCCGGCGGCTCGAGCCAGTCGAGCACATAGCGCTCTTGTTCCTCGGTTTCGGGAATATGGGACCAAGAGCGCGCGCGCGCATTGGCTTGCCAGAGCCGGTTGAGGCGTTCGATCGCTTCGGGTCCCGACATTCCCTCGCGCCGCAGCCAGCAACCGATCACGGTATTGGTGCGGCCGATGCCGGCCCTGCAATGCACATAGACCTGGTGGCCAACCTCGATCGCACGGTCGATGTAGTCGAGGATCTCCGCCATCGTCTCGGGGCTCTGCGGTACACCGTGATCACGGATCGCCTTGCGCACGTAGATGATGTAGCGGCCGTCGTCGGCGCGAATCGTCGGCAGGCAGTGATCGTAGGGCACGAGCTCATCCGCCTGAGTCAAATCGATGAAGTAGCTGATGCCCGCGCCGATCAAGCGCGTGAGTCTCGCCTCGGTGCTCGCCCGATCGGCCTCCCCCGGATATTCGCCCGCGAGCAATTTGCCCGGTTCGATCCAAAAGCTATTGGCAAGCGGCGGCGAGCTCATCCTCGTCGTCTTTAGGTCTGGGCGGCGCGCAGCGCAAGCTCTCGAGACCTTTAAAGTCGAACAGTGCGGGATCCGCAAGCTGCGAAGGCGCGATATGGCAAGCCGCGGAGAATATCGATTCGATGCGCCCCGGATGCTTCTGCTCCCATTCGCGCAGCATCGCTTTGACGGCCATGCGCTGCATATTGGTCTGCGAGCCGCAGAGTGTGCAGGGGATGATCGGAAATTCACGCGCGGCCGCATAGCGCGCGATCATGCGTTCCTCGACGTAGGCGAGCGGGCGAATCACGATGTGGCGCTTGTCCTCGCTGAGCAATTTGGGCGGCATCGCCTTGAGCTTGCCCGCGTAGAAAAGATTCAAAAACAGTGTCTCGACGATGTCGTCGCGATGATGGCCGAGAGCGATCTTGCTGATGCCGTTCTCGGCCGCAAATCGATAGAGCGCGCCACGGCGCAGCCGCGAGCACAGGCCGCACATCGTTTTACCCTCCGGGATCACGCGCTTGACGACGCGGTAGGTGTCCTGCTCGATGATCCGAAACGGCACGCCCAATTCGGCGAGATAACGCGGCAGCACCTCGACCGGAAACCCGGGCTGCTTCTGGTCGAGATTGACCGCGAGCAGTTCGAATCGCACCGGCGCGCTGCGCTGCAGAGACAACAGCATATCGAGCAGCGTGTAGGAATCCTTGCCGCCCGATAGGCACACCATCACGCGATCGCCGTCGGCGATCATCGCGTAATCGCCGATTGCCCTGCCGACCGCGCCGCGCAACTGCGCCTGCAGTTTCTTGAAATTGTTCGATTCGGCTTGCGGGTTCAAGGCGCCTCGAGGTACTTCGTTTCGAGATAACGCAGATAGGCGGCCGCGGTCAGCGGTTTGCCGGTCGCCTCCTGGATCAGGTCCTTGACCGGCAAGCGCGCGCCGAGGCCATGCACGTTGTCGCGCAGCCATTCCATGACGCCGCCGAACTGGCCCGAGGCGATCTCCTCGTCGAGCGACGGCCGCGCCGCACGCATCGCTTCGTTCAACTGGCCGGCGATCACCGCGCCGAGCGCATAAGACGGGAAATAGCCGAAATGACCCACGCCCCAATGAATGTCCTGCAAACAGCCCTCGACGTCGTTGCTCGGCTTCAATCCGAGGCGCTGATCCATGTTCGCATTCCAGGCTTCCGGCAAATCCTTGATCGGCAGCGCGCCTTCGAGAATCTTTCTTTCGAGTTCGTAGCGCAGCATGATGTGCGCAGGATAAGTGAGTTCGTCGGCATCCATGCGAATCAGGCTGCGACGCACGCGCACCAGATGTCGGTAGAGGTTCTCCTCGCTCCACTCGGGCCCGCTGACCTGCAAATGCTTTTCCATGAGCGGCCGCAAATACTTCACGAACGAGCGGCTGCGGCATAGGTTCATTTCGAACAGCAGCGACTGGCTCTCCTCGAGCGCGAGCCCGCGATCGCGTCCGACCGGCTGATCGCGCCACTGGACCGGCAGCCCCAAGTCGTACATCGCATGGCCGGTCTCGTGGACCGCGCCGAGCAGACCCGTGAACGGATCGCTCAGATCGAAGCGTGTGGTCACGCGAATATCGCCCGGCACGCCTTCGGTAAACGGGTGCTCGCTCTCATCGAGGCGGCCGCGATCGAATGGGAAACCGAGCGCCTTGAGCACCTCGACCGACAGCTGGCGCTGGCGCACCACGGTGAACTTGCCGGAGAGCGGTACCGGCGCGCGATCCGCCTGCACCTCGATCGCCGCATTGATCAGACCGGGCAGCTTGCGCGAGAGCGCTTTGAAAATCGTATCGATATCGGCGGTCGAGATGCCCGGCGTGAATACATCGACGAGCGCGTCGTAGGGCGCGAGCCCGCGCGCCTGGCCGAGCAACGCCGCCTTGTCGCGCACGAGATGCACGACCTCCTCCAAATGCGGCGCAAACAGCTTGAAGTCGTTGGCCTTGCGCGCCTCGACCCAATAGACCTCGGCGCGCGCGGTCGCCTTCGCAAGCCGCGCGATCAACGATGGCGGCGTCGCGATCGCGTGATCGCGCTGGCGGCGCATTTCGCGCAAATTGGCGAGCGACCAGTCCTCGAGTTGCGAGGCGCCGGCCTCGGCGCGCTCGATGAGCCGCGCCACTTTCGGCGTGGTCAGCAACGCATGGTGTTCGGTCTCGAGCGCCGCCAATTGCTCGCCACGCACATCCGCGCTGCCGCGCGGCATCATGACCGCGGCATCCCAGCGCAGCATCGAGAGTGCGCCACGAAATGCATGCAGGCGCCGGAATTCTTGTTCGAGTTGCTGGTACGGCGTGAGGCTCATGACGGGCCCGTCTCGCGCAGCGCTTCCGCGTCGCTCCAGGAGCCGAAGGATGCGCTCGATTGTTGACCAAATTTCATCAGCTTCGATTCCTTGGCAGCTCGCTCAGGCGCTTCACGTCATCGAGATCTTTCGGTCTACCGGCGGCGCGCTCGATCTGCATGAGATGCCCACATTGGCGAACGGCAACGTCCGCGAACGGACTCTCCCCGGCGTCTTGAAAAGCCTTCAAGACACTCAGGAAATCCGCAGGCATCCGATCATTCTATCAGATGGCCGCGTCCCGAGAGCGCGGTGAGGAGACTAAAATTGCAGCAATTTCAGCGACTTAAGGAGATCACGCGCCGCTGGCGCAGCGCCGTGAACGGCTTGGCGCTAACCGCCCTTCAAGGAAAACGAGCCGGTTTGATGAAACTCCAGGGAATGGAAAAACGGCAAATCGATCGCCACGGCGCCGACCAACTCGTAGGCGACTGCATCGCTGTGGTCCTGTGCATGCTGGCCCAGATGCAGCAGCGCGAGCGCCATGTTGGCCTTGATGACCATGTCGAATTCAGTGTCCCCATGCGCCGCGACGCTGACGGGACGGTCGATCGTGCCGCTCGCGATCTCCTCGCCGTCCACGCGCAAGGTCGCGGTCAGGCCTTTGACCGGCAAGCTCTGGTCGTTGGGATTGTGAATGTTCATCGTGACCCGAAAGTTCTGCTGCAGGAAGTTGCCTCCCACCATATTGATGCCGACGACCGACAAAACCGGTCGCTCGAACTTGGGCGCAAACAGCGTGCAGGCCGACCACAACGTGGAAACGGCGATCAACAGCAGTACTCGTGGCAACATAGCGCCAAATGATACCGAGTATCCGAATCGCTGTATCGGCTGCGCTCACGCTCGGAGCCCTTGCCGCGCTCGGCCCGGCCGCCGCGCGTGCAGACGCCCCGCGCGAGATGCCCGCCCAAGCGGCCGCCGCACCCCCCGGCTGCCTGGCATCGGGAGACGGCTACTTGCGAGCCCATGTCGGCGGCGCGCTCGAGGCCGAGATCGATTGGCCGAACAGCGGCACGGTGTGCGCGGGCGAGTCCAAGAGCGAGCCTGCCGGCGTGCGGCTGAGCTTCCGGCGCGCTGCCGGGTCGCGACCCAATCTGCTGTTCGTATTTGGGTTGACCGGTGTGCGCGAGGGCGAGTCCTTGCGCGAGTCGGCCGCGAACCTGACCATCATCGTGCAAGGCACGAACCGCATTTACGGCACTCAGGGCGACAAGCGCTGCACGGTCGACTCCCTGACTCAGCGGCGACTCGGCGGCGCGCACGAGTATCGCCTCGAGGCGCGCGGCTTCTGCACGCAGCCGGCGCACGCGGTGCGCGGCGAAGGCGTGGTCATCGTGAGCCGCTTCGACTTCGCCGGCGTCGTCAATTACGAGGAGATCCCCCCATGAACCCATGCCCTCGCGTTTTCGCAAGATCCATCGGTGCGGCGCTTGCCGCCGGTGCGCTGCTGCTCGCCGGCCTCGTCTCCTGCCCCGGCGCGCGCGCCGACGTCACGGCGCCGGAGCCGCTCTCGGCGTTTCCGCAAAGCCTACTCGCGATCCGCACCGCCTCAGGCTCGGTCGTCAATTTCAAGATTTGGACGGCCGACCGGCCCGGCCGGCAAGAGCAGGGCCTGATGTTCGTGCACGACATCGATGAGCACGCCGGCATGCTGTTCATTTTCGAGCCCGTACGCCAAATTTCGATGTGGATGAAGAACACCTATTTGTCGCTCGACTTGCTGTTCATCGACGCCAATGGGCGCATCGATTACATCGCGCGGCGCGCAACGCCGCTCTCGACCGATATCATCAGCGATCCGCGGCCCGTGGCGGCGGTGCTCGAACTCAAAGGCGGGGCCGCCGAGCGCTTTGGGATCCAACCCGGCGATAGCATCTTGCACGCGAGTTTCCCGAAGCCTCGGTGAGCCCGGCCGGGCCTCAGCCGGGGCAATGCGTCGACTGGGGATCGTTAAGTGCCTGTGGGGCCGCCGGTCACGGCACATTGACGCACCTCAACACGCTGTGGCATAAGAAAGGCAACTCCCTCCCGATCTTCAGGTGCTATCCCATGGTCCAAAAGCCGATTTTTCTGCTATTGCTGTCTTTAGGCCTCGCCTCTCTGGGTCGCGCTGCGGACCCCCCCAGCCCGCCCTCGAGCGCGACGGTTCAGCCTGGTCCATCGTCGGCTGCAGTGGCTGCGGCTACGCCAGCCAGCTCCACGGTGTCGTCGGCCGAGGTGCGCAAATCGGATGCTCCCGCCACCAGTGATGTGACCCCGGAGCAGATGAAAACCCTGCGTTCGGCGGGCTATAAGCCGGAAGTGCATAACGGCCAAACCTTCTTCTGTCGGCGCGAGGCGGTGCTCGGATCACGTTTGGAAAGCAAGGTTTGCGGGACGGCTGCCGAGATCGAGCGGTCAACCCAGAATAGCCAAGAACTAGCCGAGAGAATTCAGACCAAGGCCTACACCAAGGCGAACGGCAATCCGTAGTGAAAACGGCCGCTAGCCGCCGCGCAGGCTATTGATCGATCGCATCGCCCAATGCGTCTTTCAAGGGCCCGAGCCAGGGCTCGAAGTGGCGCCATTGGTCCAGACCTTCGGCAAATATGGGGCGCCGCACCTGTTCGGAGCTGGCGGTCTGAACGACGCGGCGATTCTCGTGGAAACGCAGGCAGCCCTCCTCGAACGGTAGTCCACAGTGGTCGAGCAGCTTGCGCACTTCGCCGTCGAGGTCCGCGACCACGGACTCGTGGCGCACACGGTGGATGCGGCCGGGCAGCACGGCGTCGAAGTGGGCCATCAAATCGACGTAGTCCTTGTAATAGCCGCCCAATTGCTCGAGATCGTAGGTAAAGACCTGCCCCATGCCGAAGTACTGTTTGAAGCACGACAGACAGCATGCGAGTGAGTGACGCCGCGCATCGATGATGGATGCGCGCGGAAACATCAGGTGGATGAGCCCGATGTGCAGGAAATTGTTCGGCATCTTGTCCACGAATCGCGAGCGGTTTTCCGACCGATACAAGCGTGTGTCATCCAGATACCGCTGCGCCAACGCGGCGATTCGATCTGCATCGATGGAAGCGAGGGACTGAAGGTAGAGGAAGGGATCCAGCTCGCCGGTCGCCCCACCCAAGTCACGCGCAATATCCATGATTTCGGCGAGTTCGCGCGTACCCTCGACATGCGAATGGCTTGCGAGAATCTGCTCGAGCAATGTCGAGCCCGAACGCGGCAATCCGACGATGAATATGGGATCGGCCTCGGGCGAGCCCCAATCAGCCCGCGCGGCAAAGAATTCGCGCGTCAGGATCTCCTTGCTAAGCCGCACATGGGCGCGCCGCCTGGTCGGATCGTATGACAACATGGCCCGCCGCAATGCATTGCCGTTCGAATAATGCACGAAGGATTCGGCATACTGCGCGTCGTCCTCGAGCGCCTTGGCCAGCGCAAATTCCAGCGTCACCCGATCGTCCTGCCGCAGGTCCGATCGTTGGAGCGCGGTTCGCATCGCCTCCACCTCGGTAGGCTCGAAGCGAAATGTCTTGAGGTTCGCGAGGCTCCAATAGGCTGCGCCGCAGGTCCCTGCCAGTGCGATTGCCCGGCGATAGGCATCGATGCCTTGCCTCTGGCGGCCGGCCGCCTTGAGTTCGTGTCCATAGGTGACCCATGCGCCCGCCTTCTCCGGCGACTCGGCCACCAGCCCAGCGAGGATCTCGATCGATCGATCGTGCTGACTGATAAAGCTCAAGAAGGACGCTTGAAGATTGCGATACTCGGTATTGAGGGGGTCAAGCGCCAGCAGTCGGTCGATCAGCGGCGGCACCAGCGCAGGCTTCTGCTGCTCCAGCAGCAGGCACGCGAGATCGTAACGCGCCGCTGCATCCCCGGGTGCAAGCCGCAGGACTTCTCTCAGCAACTGTTCCGCCTCCCCATATGCTTCCCGGCGTCGGATCGTGCTCGCGAGCAGGCGCATCGCCGCCAGATCGCTCGGGTCGGATTTGAGGCGGCGCCGCAGCAGCTGCTCGGCCAACGCCAGCCGGTTCTCCAAAAGCGCCGTCGCAGGTTCGTGCAGCCAGGCCGCGGCCGGCGTCAACGCGGCGTAGCGCGCGTATGCCCGGTCGGCGCCGAGGTCGTCGCCTGCGGCGCCTAGCCCGCTCGACAAATCCCGCCACCCTTCCGCAAGATCGGGCTGGAGTTCCACTGCACGGCGAAGAGCGGCCAGCGACTCATCGCTCCTGCGCGCCGCACGATAGGCCCGCCCCAGCTCCAGCTGCACGATCGCAGATGCCGGTTGCACTTGGGCCAGGGATTCGAGTACCTCGCAGGCCCGGGCGCTATCGCCAAGGCTGAGACAGGCGGTCGCAAGCAACAGGCTCGCGGCTGCATGGCCGGGCAGAGCCTCCAAAACTTCGTTCGCCGCACGCGCCGCCGCCGCCGGGTCCGCGTCCAAGAGCGTCGCGGCCCGCATCAATCTCAAATCCAAGTCCGCCGCCGAACCCGTCATCCCATACTCCCGCCCGCGCGACGACTCGCCCTATCTGTAGCGCGTACGATGAGATGCGGGCGCAGCATTTGTCAATTCCGCGGCAACTCGGCGCGGTAGAATTGGCCGCCATAACCGCAATGTCTTCAGGAGTTTAATGGTGAGCACCCCCAATCCTGCGCCGCTCGATGATGGCGCGATCCACGGCGCACTACAGGCATCGCAAGCCGCAATGGCCGCCGGCCGCACGGCCGAGGCGGAGCAATTGCTGGTTCGGCTCGCACAGCAAGCCCCCGGACACCCTGCCGTGCTCAACGAACTCGGCGTGCTCATGATGAGCCGCGGAGCCGCGACACAGGCCGCGGCATTATTCACCCGGGCAACTCAGGCAGATTCCAAAACCGCATCGCTGTGGTCGAATTTGGCGAATAGCCTGCGCGTGCTCGGCCGGCGGCAGGAGGAGCGCGAGGCCATCGAACGGGCGCTGACCATCGAGCCCCGCCATGTCACCTCGCTGCTGCAAAAGGCCAGCCTGTTCGAAGACCTCGGCGATCCTCGCAACGCGGCGCGCATCTATCAGCAGGCGCTATCGAACATGCCCGCCGGTTCCTCGCCGGCGCCAGCGATCCGCGAGCTCGTCGAACACGCCAAGGCGGCGGTCGCGGCTGATCACTCGGCGCTTGGCGCGGCGCTCGAGGAGCGCCTCAGCGAGATTCGGGCGCGTCACGGCGGGCGGACACAACGGCGCGTCGATCAGTGCCTGGAAATGTTGACGGGACGGCGAACCGCGTATTTTCCGCGGCCGACGTTCTTGTACTTTCCGGAAATGCCGGCCATCGAGTTCTTCGAGCGCGGCGATTTTCCATGGCTCGACGCCATCGAGGCCGCGACCGACGAGATCCGCGCCGAACTCACGGATGTCATGATCGCCGACCGCGCCGGGCTGCAGCCCTATATCGACTATGCAGACGGCTTACCAGTCGACCAGTGGAAGGAACTCAACCGCTCGCGGCGGTGGAGTGCGTACTTTCTTTGGAACCAGGGTGCGCCGCAGCCATCCCACATCGCGCGCTGTCCGCGAACCGCAGCCGCGCTCGAACGTACACCGCGCTGCGACGTCGCGGAGCGCGCGCCGACAGCCTTTTTTTCGATTCTCGATGCGGCAACCACGATTCCGGCCCATACCGGCGTGACGAATACGCGTCTCACGGTACATTTGCCGTTGATCGTTCCGCCGGATTGCGGCTTTCGCGTCGGCGGCACGACCCGCGAAGTCGTGGCGGGAAAGGCCTGGGTGTTCGACGACACCATCGACCATGAAGCCTGGAACAAATCCGACATGCCCCGCGCGATCCTCATTTTCGATATCTGGAACCCCTTCTTGAGCGAGGCCGAGCGGGATTTGGTGCGTGCGGCGACCGAGGTCGTCGGCACCTACTATCAGCTGCCGGCCGAGGGATTTACGTGAGCTTGTTGGGTCCGGCGAAGCGCGCCGCCCTCACAGGCGCCATGCTGAGCGCCTACGCCGTCGGCTGCGCCGCCGCCGGTGATTCTGCGGCGTCGCTGCAGCAGGGGCTCGCGCACTGTGCCACGATCGTCGCAGGTAATGATCGGCTCGGCTGCTACGACGCACTTGCAGCCGCCCAAACCCGTATGGCCGTTCCGAGTGCACCGGCGGCCTCAAAGCCGCCGTCGCCGGCAGCCTCACCAGGCGCCTCAGCCTCGATCGTGCCGCAAGCTGCGCCCGCTCCCGTTCCCGCTGCGGCTCCGGCTCCGGCAAAGGAGGACTTTGGATTGAGCCCGGCGCAACTGCAGAAAAATCAGCCGGATCAGAAACCGATCGCATCGATCAGCGCATCGGTGGCGCGAATCGGAACATCGCCGATCGGCCGCATGCTGGTGATCCTCGACAATGGACAATCCTGGGAACTCGACAGCGCCGACCCATTGCTCGCGGTCGGCGACGCGGTGACGATCCAACGCGGCGCCTTGGGTTCATTTCTGCTGACGACGCCGTCGCGGCGCACCTATCACGCCAAGCGTTTGCATTGATTCCGCGTCCCGCTCAGCCGGGGCGCTGAAAAAAGAACGGCGGGCCGAAGCCCGCCGTCTTTAACTTACTGCAATGTCCCGAATCGACTAGAACTTCACAGTCGCATGCGCGAACAGATACCGTCCCAAGACGTCATACGTCTGCGAGAAGGTATTGCCGTTGCAGGGGCCTGCCGCGCAATTCCCCGACAGTACGGTCGGCGGATCCCGGTCCAACAGGTTGTTGACGCCGACCCGCAGCGTAACCCCGCCACCGACTGCCATTGCCGCAGACATGTCGATGTAGGTATAGCTCGCGATACGGTTGTACCCCGGGTAATCGGTCGTGGGGTAGTACAGATCGGGACTCGAGCTGCTCGTCTCGACATTCGACGGCCCAAAGTAGCGCCACCGCAAACTGACATCGAGGCCCTTCCACGGGGTCATCCAATCGGTCGTGAACACATGACGCCACTTCGGCAAGGGATTGCCGCAAGTCGGGCCCCAGTAGCCGGCGCAGTCATAGGATGGCGCCCCGGGGATCGGCGTCGTGATGTTGTTGATCACATACGTGCCTTGCAAATCGAGGCCCAGCTTGCCGGCACCATTCAGATCGAAGGTGTAATCAGCCTTGATGTCGACATCCTGGGTCGACACGACACCGACGTTTGCCGAGGGCGTGGCCACATAACCCGCCGAACTCAACCACAACGATCCGCTCGCGGGGCGATGCACGAGCGCGCAGGCCGAGGCGGAGTCGGTGAGCGCGCAGTCCGTGATGATTGCGGTCGCAGTACCCGTCGAGCTGATGATCGCGTTCGTGATCTTGATGTCATAGTAGTCGATCGATGCCGTGAAACCGCGCAGGAACTGCGGCTGCAATACGACGCCGAACGAGGTCGTATTCGCCACTTCGGGAGTCAAATTGGGATTGCCTCCCGACTGCGTGTTGATCTGCGACGCCGAGTTGACGCTCAGAGTCCCGTAAATTGCGGGATTGAGGCCAGTATTTGCGCACTCGGCCGCCGTCAACAGAGGCGCCTTACCCCAGCACGGATCGATCGTGCCGCCCGGACCCACCGACTGGACCGTGTACAGCTCGCTGACATTGGGCACACGCACGGCCCGGTTGAAGCCGCCGCGGAAGCGGATGTCGCTGACCGGTGCCCACTCGAGGCCCAACTTGAACGTGTTGGTGTTGAATCCGAGGCTATAACTCGAATATCGATAGCCGCCTTCGAAAGCCATCTGGTCGGCAAACGGTGCACCGTCGATGAGCGGCAGGTTGAATTCCGTGAACGCTTCTGCCGCACGAATTTGGCCCGATATCGGCGGTGTCGGCCCAGAGCCGCCCGAGGCAAGTCCTTGCTGGGCGACATAGTCCGGATTGGTCGACGATCCATCTTGACGCCACTCGACGCCGGCGTTGAGCTGCATGGGGTTCTTCGCGGACGGGAGCTGAACTCCATATTTTCCGAGATCGCCGCTGACATCGGCGTGGGCCACATATTCCGAGACGACACCGTTGGTTTCGTCGGGAATGCTCAAGTAAGCAAGCGCTGCCGGGGTCACACCGCCGGGCACCCATACATTCCACGGCACGCAGTTCGGCGCACTGCCGCCCGGCAGAGCGGCGACGCAGGTCGGTTTGCCGTTGGGACCGGTGACGACGTTGAGCGCATTTTGCATCGCTGTCGTCGAGAAGTAGTTCAGATTGTTCTGAACCGTCTCGACGTTGCTGTACTGCGCGTAGACGTCGAATTTCCAGGCATCGGAAATGTCGCCCTTGACGCCGAGTAAGGTGCGGATCGATTCGTTGGTGAACAGCGTCTGGCGCCCGCCGCCCTCGACGTTGCGGCGCAGGAGGTAGTTAATGTAGACCGAATTTGCGGGTACGTTCGACGGCTGCGCGGCGATGTTCGCCGGCGTACAAATGACGCTGAGTTCCTGTTGCGTCAATAGCGGGTTGCCCGGCAGACCAACTCCCGAAGGTCCGCAATTGATGGTCGGGTTCGCCGTACCGAAGTCGCCGCCCGGCGCGAGCTGCGCCGTCGAGTTGTTCCGCATGAACATGATTTCGGAGTACACATTGACGTGATCGTTCACGTCAAAATTGATGAAGGATCCGGCAGTCCAACGCTCGTTCGGCCGCGTGTAGTAGTTGATTGCGCCGTAATTGAACAGGTCGGTCGCGGTGTTGATCGGCCTGAAAATGCCGGTCTTCGGATCGACGGTGTTATACACCGTGTTGGCGGTGTAATTGGCGTTATAGCCGAGAAACGAGCCGCCACGGTCGGTGTAAGATCCGCCGCAGGAGAGGTTCGTACCACCGGATGCGTTCTTGGAGCCCGCCAGCGTACAGGCGCTGTAGTCGAACGGCCGCTGTAGCACCGCCGCCTGGTTCGTGTAGGTCATGTACCCGGTCGCGTTGCCCCGGCCATCGGCGAAATTCGAACCGATCAGGACCGCCAAGTCCTTGTTGAAGCCACTGTCGACCGTGCCCGATAGCGGTCCGTCGCCGGCCGCGTTCACGATGCTCTGGTCGTAGGTATTGTGGTTGTTGTGTTCGTACATCCCATAGTTCGCATCGATCTTCACGCCTTCGAAATGCGTATTCAGGATGAAGTTGACGACGCCCGACACCGCGTCCGCACCGTAGGTAGCGGAGGCGCCACCGGTCAGCACTTCTACTTTTTCAATGAGTTGCGCAGGAATCTGGTTGATGTCCGAGGCATTGCCGCCGGCAGAATCGCCGGGACCCAAGCGCCGGCCGTTGACCAATACCAGCGTGCGTTGCGGACCCAAATCGTGCAAGTCGACCGTCGCGGTGCCGTCGGCGCCGTTCGACAAATTCGCTCCCTGACCGGCAAACACCTGCGGGAGATTATTAAGAATATCCTCGACGCGTGTCAGACCCGTCATTTGAATGTCGGCCGCAGTTACCGATGTCACCGGGCTGATTGACACCAGGTTGGTTGTCTTGATGCGCGACCCGGTTACCACGACTTCTTGCAAGCTCTCGTTCGAAGACGCATCGCTGGCAGTGGATGCCGCAACGGTCTGGGCTTGAAGCAGCTGCGGTACCGCCGCAGAAGCTGCCAGCGCGAGCGCAGCGCGCACGGCTAGCCGCAATTGACGATTATTCCCCATTTCTTTCTCCCTAACGTTAAGCGTTATTTAGTCCATGCAGTCCGATTGGCTCGCGCGGCATTGCCGCGACGTTTCCCAAACAACCAATCAGGCATATACGTCGATTACAACACGCAAATCCGCAGTTGCCAAGACGCCTCACCGGCATGGGGCGTCGCGACCGGTCGAATCGCGCGCAATCCACCGAGGAACGGATCGCCGGTCCACACTGAAGACATCGTGTGCCGAACCAAAATCCGCGGTCGGCACCCGCCGCGCGATGCAATTTCGGTCGACGGGTTAGACACCGGGATTGACGCAAGGAATCGCGCGTCGTAACAGTATTTTCGCGATATTCGCCTGATTTGCGGCGATTCGATCGAGCGGGTGCGAGCGTGGCGCGCGGCGCCGTGACTGCTGAGCCGCGCGCTGCTGCGACTGCCGTTTCGCGCGTGACACAGGCCGCGGCTCGTGGTGCGAGCGAGCCGTGCAAACGGTCGAATTGCGCGAAGTAGCAACTGTTGCTATTAGGCCACAATCAGTGCGGAGGTCGAATTCATGCGCGCACGCGCTCGAGATAGGCACGCAGCGCTTGCAGCTGCCGCTCATAGTGCCGCGCCCGTCCCGATGAGCTTTGGTAAAGCGGCTCGCGAACCTGCCACACACTGGCCGTCCTGATGCCTTGTCCGGTGGGCGGCACCGACAGGCATCGCTCGTCCCATTCGAGTCCCAGGAATGCGAGCAATTGGGCGATTTCGGATTTGGGTTCCTCGACCAGCCGATCGTAGCTCAAGTCGAAAATATCTGCGCCGAACAGTGATTTCCAGTGCGCCATCAGGCGCTGGTATTGAAGGTAATAATGTCCGATGTCCATCAAGTCGAGCGCATAGGCCATGCGCTGGTCGAGATGCAAAAAATAGATCGATAGGCAATTGTCGAGCGCGTTGCGCGTCGTGTGGACGATCTTCGCATCCGGGAATAATCGCTTGATCAGCCCGATATATAGGAAATTGTCGGGCCGCTTGTCGGTGACGAACGCAGCGCCTGGATACAGACCATGGAGCAGGTCCAAATATTCGACGGCGAGTGCCCGCAAACGTTCGGGCGGCACCGAAGCGATCGATTCCGGAAACGGTGCGAGCTGGGTTGCGACGCTGCGCGGCAGGAAATCGAGCTCGCCCGCCGCCATCACCTTTGGATGACCCGCGAGGAGTTGTTCGGCGAGCGTGGATCCAGAACGAAACATCCCGCACACGAAAATCGGGCGAGGCCGGGTGGCCTGCGGAACCCCCAGGTGCGGGCGCTGCGCCGCCGCAGGTGCCGGGAAAGCCGCGATCAATTGGTCAATCATCTGCTCCGCGAGCTTCAAGTCGTAGTCCCGAAACGAAGGTCCCGCGCTTTCCCGGCTATGCCGGTTGGCCGCGCGGTAAGCCTCGAAGGCGGCGTCATAGGCGTTGCAGCCGTCAAGCGCCCGGCCGAGCGCGAATTCCACGCTCGCGCGATTTGCGGCGTTGAGTCCCGGATTGGCGAGCGCAGCGCGCAGCCGCGCGATCAGTGGATCTTCGGGATTCGAAAATACCTTGAGCCCGGCATAGCGAGCGAGGAGCTCGGGTTCCTCCGGGGCAAGCTCAAGCAGGCGTTCGTAGACTGTGGCCGCGAGCTCTCGACGCCCCAGGTCTTCATGCAGGTTCGCCAAATTGATGAGCGCCGGAATATACGTGGGGTTCAGCGCGAGCGCTTTGTTCAGTTCGCGTTCTGCCTCCGCGAACTGGCGCAAGCCGTCGCTGAAGATGACTCCGCGATTCAGATGTACCTCCTCCGGCTGCCGGACATCACGCTCGAGCGCCTCCGCGTAGGATTTCAGCGCTGCCCTGAAATCCCCGCTCAGACGCTGCAAACGGCCGAGGTTGTACCAACAGGTCGGCAGCCCGGGCCAGCTTTCCAACAGGCGTTCATAGGCGGCGATTGCCTCGGGCAGGCGCCCCTGGAGCTCGAGCAGCTGCGCTGCGGCGATCATCGATTCGCAGGACCCGGCTGCGCTCATCGATCGAGATCCTGGAGCGTCAGCAGCGGCGCGATGAACTCCCGATAATTTCTCCAGCGGCCGACGGACGATCGATTGATCGCTTGCCGCACCTGCCATCGGCTTCGAGTAACGATCGAACGCTCCGTCCCGCGAAAATCGATGCAGCGGTCATCCCACGGCAGACCGATGAATTCCAGCATTTTGCGACTCCACGCTTCTTGGTCGTCGACCAATCCCTCATACGGAACTTCCATCATCGCATGCTTGGGCAACGATGAACCCCAGTGCTGCATGAGCCGCGAATACTCGCCGAAATAATGCGCCAAATCCTCCAAATCGTTCGCATAGGAATGAGCCACGTCAAAATTCTGGAAATAAATGGATAGACAGGTGTCGATCGGGTTGCGACGCATGTGGAGGATGCGGGCATTCGGCAAAGCGGCGTGGATCAGCCCCAAGAACAAAAAATTGGATGGCATCTTGTCCACGACGCGTACCGCGCCCGGCGACAAACGCGCCAACAGCTGAACATAGTCCTGGCCAAGCCTGCCGATCAGCCCATCGCGGGCCGCGCGATCGATTGGCGCCGCTCCATAGCTCTCGGCAGCCATCGTCCAGTACGGCAGTTCACCGGCGCCGGATACCGCGGGGTGCGATGCCAGAATTTGCTCGGCGAGCGACGTGCCGGAGCGCGGCATGCCGACGATCAATACCGGACACGGCGATGCACCAGCACCGCCCCGTGCCGCGCCGATCCATGCAGAGTCAAACTGTCGAATATACGCGTTGACGGTCTCGGTCAGCTGCCGCCGGTCGTGTTTTGGGATGCACTGCTTGGTCAGCTCGTTGGCGCGACGGTAATTCGCGAATGCCTGTGCGTAATCGCGGACGTCATCGTAGTATTTGCCGATCGCGTATCGCAGCGGGATCTCTTCACGGGCCGGCAGCTTTTGGCCCACCATTCGCAGCACCTGGGCCAACCAGTCGGCGTCACCCACCGTCATTTTTCGCAGGCCCGAAATGCCCGCCCAGGCTTCGGCGCAATTGGGGTCAATCGCGCTGACTCGCTTGAACAGCGCCTCGGCTTCGGCAAACCGCCCTTTGTCGGCGCGCAATTCCGCGATCAGCAATAGTGCCGCCGGCAGGTCCGGATCAATTTCCAGCGCCTTGAGACAACTTGCCTCGGCTTCCACGATGCGATTCTGGTGCCGCAACACGACCCCCAGATTGCGGTGCGCATCCGCGTACTGCGGATCAATCCTCAATGCTGCTCGAAAGCTCGCCTCGGCCTCGCCGGTCCTGCCGAGGTCTCGCAGGGCGCACGCCAAATTGCCGTGCGCCGCCGCGGAATTGGCGTCGCTGCCGAGCACGCGGCGGAAAACTTCCACCGCGGCCTCGGACTGGCCCAGGTCGCGGAGCACGTTCCCTAAGTTGATGCCGGCTTCGGTGAATTCGGGCTTCAGCTTCAGCGCCAGGCGATGGCTAGCCAGGGCTTCGTCGAGCCGCCCGAGGTCTCGCAATGCATTGCCCAAATTGGTGTGGCCAGCCGCGAAATCGGGCGCGAGTCCCACGGCGCGTTGAAGGCTCACCAGCGCCTCGTCGGGTCGCCCAAGACGCTGCAAGGCATAGCCCAAATTGCCGTGTGCGAGCGCGAATGCTGGATCGATCGCGAGCGCCCGACGAAAGAACGTCAGCGCCTCTTGAACGTGCCCGAGTTTCAGCAACGCGGCACCGAGGCTGTTGCTGGCTCCCGCATTGTCGGGCTTCAAATCAAGGGCTCGGCGGTAGCTCGCCGCCGCATCATCCAGGCGTCCCGCGACCCGCATCGCATTGCCCAAATTGAGGTGCGCCTCCGCGTCCTGCGGCAAAAGCCTTGCCGCCTGATCGAGCGCGTCCAAAGCCTGCTTGCCTTGCAGGCCCAGCGAGACGCCCAGAAACTTCCAGATGATTCCCGATTCCGGATATTGGACCAGGAGTTCATGTGTCCGTAGCTCCACCTCCCGGTAGCGTTGCGCGCGCATGTGAGCGACGAGCTGATTCAACTCGCCCTGCGGTGGCGCCAACGCTTGCCGCACCGCGATTCGCGGCCCCGAGGAATCTCTTTGCGCCTCGGCAGGTGTGCCGGTCATCGCGCTTCGCGCAGCACCGCAACACTGCTTGTATTTTTTCCCACTTCCACAGGGGCACGGCTCGTTTCTTCCCGTTTTCACGGCCGCTTCTCCGATCTCTCGGGCGATTGGCCCGCGCAGTCGGCTGGCAGGGTGTCCTGAACCACGGTGGCGGAGTTTCCGACCATCAGCGCATTAGCATAGCGTCGCAGGCATGCTCGCGCGAGATGCCAACTGCGCTCACGCATTACGCTTCCAGGGGAAAAACGCGTTCGTGCGACGGGCATAATCCGCATACTCCGGTCGCCGCTCAGCGATATCGCGCTCGAGCAGCGTGACGCCAGAGATCTTCATCAACAGCAGTGACATCAGCAGCGGGCCCGCGATGCTCCACCAGGCGCCGGCCGAAAGAGCGAATGCATAGAATCCCCACCATATGCAGAAATCTCCAAAATAATTCGGATGTCGAGTGATACGCCACAAGCCGCGATCCATGACCTTGCCGCGATTTCTCGGATCGGCTTTGAAGCGGCTCAACTGCCAATCGCCTGCGGCCTCGAATGTGAAGCCCACCATCCAGAGTCCCAAGCCCGCGACGTCGAAAACGCCGAACCCGCGAGCGCTCAGGATCGCTCCGAGCAACGGTAAGGAAATAATCCACGCGAGCGCTGCCTGGAGCAGGAAGACGAGATACACGCTCTTCAGCGCGAAGTGGGGCTCGTTGCGGGCGCGAATCGCCTGGTAACGGCGATCTTCGTCATGCCCCCAATTTCGCCACGTGAGGTGGATCGCAAGCCTCAGTCCCCAAATGCTCACCAAGACGATCGTAAGCAGCGCACGCGTGCTCAATTGCGGCGCGCTTTGCGCGTATGTGAGCGCCGCGAGGATGAAAAGCAGCGCCCAAACGCCGTCGACGATCGCGACATTGCGCTTCACGACACTCAAGCCCCAGGTCAACAGCCCGGCTACCGTTACGACCGCGAGGCCGCGCAAATAAATGGCAATAGGTGGCACGGGTCGAAGTGTAGCGATTTGCTGCCAAGAACCGATCGCCGCGATCAACCCGGACTCAAAGCACGTCTCCAAGCTCGCCCAGCATCTCCTTGCGCAGTTGCGGAATCGCCGGGCCGCCATAGGAGAGGAACTTGTCGTGGAAGTCATGCCAGAGCGCCTGCCGGTCCGCGTCACTCGGCGCAGTCGCAAAATTCTTCGCCAACTGCTGCGTGACCCAATCCTCGCGCAATTTCCGGATCATCAACTTGCCAAGCGTGTAATTGAGATAGGCCGGATCGTAGGTGCCGCGTGCCGCCTGCTGGCGCGCGTTGCCCGGATCCTGATAGGCCTGCTCACGAAACATCTTTTCCGATTCCGCCTGGCTCATGCCGTGCGTGTGCATGCCGATCGCCGACAGCAGCCGCACATCGCGCAGCAGCGCCTCCGAAATCTGGCCGATATGCATTTCCGGATCGCCGTTCCCGAAGCCGCTCTCGATCATCATCTGTTCGCAGTAATGCGCCCAACCCTCGGCGAACGCGTAGCCCACCCACAAGCCTTCGAGCTTCGAGGGGTTATGGTTCGAATGCAGGAATTGCAAAAAATGTCCCGGCCAGACTTCGTGCGCCGAGGTGAACATCAAGACCGCCTTGCCCGGAAGGTAGGCCGCCTGTTCGGCCTTGCTCCACTTCGGATCGGGCGGCGCAATGTTGTAGACGGAGGCAACGCCGTGGTCATACGGACCCGGCACTTGAATGAACGCGAAATTGCCGCGGTTGTAGGGAGGCGCCTCGGCGACGAGCGCATCCTCGGTGCTCGGTATCGAGGCGATCTGATGATCGGCGACGAAATTCTTGAGAATGATCAGCTGGGCCCGCGCACCGTCGATCGTGCCACCCTTGGGTTTGTC
>JBEKSM010000029.1:0-73416 GCA_049517075.1 Steroidobacteraceae bacterium
GCAACCCGAGCGTGGGCGAGTTGCAGACCGGCGGGACGAATGCGGCGACGGCGACCGCAGTGATTCCAGTCGGGGTGTACTACACGGGTAACAGCGACAGCGGCTTCACGTTCGTGCCGTTGACAACTGGGACGACCACCGTGAGCGTGTCGGCACCGGGATTCTTGACCGGCTCATACAACAGCGGCGGCTACGTCAGTTCCGAGACCTATACGGTTGCTGATTCTGCGCTGAGCTTGCAGTCCAATGTTCAGGTTGGCAGCGGCTTGCAGGTCCAGATGACGGGGTCTCTGCAAGCCAATAATGGCACCGTCACCATTCGTCTCACGAGCGGCGATGCGACCTCGCTGCTGCTCTCGCCGGACGGAGTCACGCCGGGTGAACCGTTCATCGACATCACGGTCGTGAACGGCAATACGTCATACCCCTTCTATGCGATTGGCGTCGCCGGAGCGGTATCGAATAGCCCAGGAGTTACGGTGACGGCGACCACGAGCGACACGAGCTTTGCGCCGGGAACCACGGTCGTGGCGGTCGTCAAGCCGGAATTGTTGTTCTATAGTGGATTGCCGACCAGCGAGTCCGCGAGCAGCGCCGACGCGCCGTTCGAAATTGCAACCTACGTGCCCAACTACAACTACGAAACTGTCGCAGCCGGCCAAACGCTGACGGTCACTCTGACTTCGAGCAATACGGGTGCGGCGGATTTGACGACCTCGTCGGCGACACAAGCGAGTTCCGTGACAATTACGCTGTCCGCAGGTCAGGATCTCTCCGCGGGTTCGGTCGCCGGCGGCGGTGTCGCGCTGCACGCGGTTGGAACGGGGACGACGATTATCAACGCGACGGCGCCTGGAGTAACATCGGCCTCTCAGACGGTAACGCTAAACTAAGATATGCAAAGCCTGTCGGAGCCGAGGCGGCCGCCGGACGCCTCGGCAGCCGCAGAAAGGGGCGGCGCTGAGGCTGCGCCGCGCCGCCGGCTGATCGTCGAAATCTATTCTCCCGAGCCGGTGGCTCGGGCCGCACCAGTTGCGCGCAAGTGGAGCGGGAAGACGGCGCTGCCATGGCGGCGGGATTTATCGGCAAACCTCACTCGATCGATCGCAGCTATCGTGGTCGTCGGCATTCATGCACTCGCGATTTCGGGAATTTTGTTTTTGACGCAAACGCAAGAATCGGCGCCCGCTCCCGCGGCGCCGCTCGAGGTCTTCGGCATTACGCGCCGGCCCCTGATTTCGCTCGCCGAGATCGGTGCGAGTCTCCCGCAGCCGGAACCGCCGCAGGCCCGTACCGTTGCCGCACGAATGCCGTCGCTCGCGATCCCCGCGGGAGCGACCGAAATCGCGATCACCATCTCCGGATCGACCGCGGTCGTGATCGGCGAGGCGAATCCTGCGGAAGTCGCGAGCGTCGAGCGCAATTGCGGCGCGGCGCGCATTGAAGAAACCGCTTCGCGCCCGCGCGCAGCCGATGTCACGCTGCTAGTGCGCGTCGATAAAGACGGCCGCGTAACCGACACCCGGGTCGAAGCGGGCAGCGGCGTGAGTCGCATCGACGATTCCGCTCGGGCATGCCTGCGTGAGCACGGTCTGCTGACGCCGCAGCGCGTCCACGGCGCCTCGGTGGCCTCGTGGCAGCGCGTGCATTGGTCTGCCAGCTAACCGCGCAGCGCTGAATTGCGCTGACGGGACCGGGATCTTTTAACGGCTTCCCGTGAAGAATCGCAGATCCTCGGGCCGAACCGCAGCCAGAAAGTCGCGGATGAATTGGTCCTGCAGGCGAAATGAATCGACCGGGGATAGGCCGACCGTGGAAATTCTGACCAGCGCGCCGTCCGGAATGATTCCGCGAAGACCATAGTTGAGCCGTACCATTTGCCGATCGATCACGCCGCGCGTCAGCTCATCTCCGACCCGCATCCAGTAGCTGACCGGCTCGAGGCGCGACCCCTTGACCGCCGTCATGCGCGTGACCAGGATTGGTCGCGCGCCATCGCGATACGGAACCGCGGCGTCGGTTTTGTCGATGATTCGAAATCCCGCGGCGATGTAACAGAATTCCGGCCGATGCGCTTTCAAGCGAAAATCCTGAGTAGATCCGTAGGCGACCATAAGCATCACGATGTCGCCGTTGGCGTTGCGGTAGCCGCGGCCCACGACTTGGTTGTAGATACCGAACAATGCAGGTTGCGCATCCTCGACACCATCCGCCTTCTCAGGCGCGGGTGTCACCAATCCGATGCCGGGATCGAAGGTCCATTCGCCGAAGCGCTTGGGAATGACGTCAACGAGATCGTGGGACGGCGCAGTGCGAGCTATCAAGACCCGCGGCGCAAGCAGGTCGGCAAGCAGCGCGGCCAGTACAATCGCGATCGACGCAAGCACGATCTGCATCTTGTTCAACCGCGGTGCTCCTTGTTGACGGCCGGCGAAGCCGGCGAGTGCCAATGGCAAGGATAATCCAGAGGTACGGGCTCGCGGGGCTTCCGTCCGGAAAAAATCTGA
This sequence comes from Steroidobacteraceae bacterium, assembly GCA_049517075.1. Classification (GTDB taxonomy): domain Bacteria; phylum Pseudomonadota; class Gammaproteobacteria; order Steroidobacterales; family Steroidobacteraceae; genus Bog-1198. The sequence goes on from JBEKSM010000029.1 coordinate 2,508, forward strand.
TTATTGACATAAGCGCGATCAAGGCGCGCGCGGCGCCTGCCAAGCGTGATGGGCGAAACTGGATGCCGGAGATTGCGCCGTGCTAGATTGCCGCCAAGCTCCGGCGCGTGTGCTCGGGCCGATCAAAAATGCGATAGTCGAAGGCGCTACGGGAGATCAGAGGCCAATGTTCCGCGCGACGGCAATTCTCTGGATGGGTGCGCTCGCCGTAACTGCTTGTACAAGGAACTCCGGCCAGTCACCCGGGGTGACCGGGCAGGTGGCCGCACGTATCGGCGATCAGGTCGTGACGACGCTGGAGATTGAAAATGAATTGCGATTGGCCAATGTTTCGGTCGAACGTCGCACAGATCCGGTCGTAATCAAACAGCTGCTGGAACAACTGGTGCTGCGCAAATATTTGGTGCAGCAGGCGCTCGACGCAAAGTTGGATCAAGAACCGAATGTGCTGCTCGATATCATGCGGGCGCGAGAGCAGGTGTTGGCGAACGCATTTATCGCTCGCGACGGCGCCAATCGTTCAATTGGAAAATCGGACGTCGACAAATACATCGCGGAGAACCCGGCCAAATTTGCGCAAAGGCAATTGCTGACTGTCGAACAAATTCGTTTTGCGCTCGGCCCGGGCACGCAAGCGGTCACTGAGGCCAACAAGGAAATGAAGACCCTCGACGAGGTCGACCGGAAATTGACGAACGCCGGAATCGCGCACACGCGTTCGGTCAATAGTCTGAGTCAGAGCGACATTCCTCCGGAGTTGGCGAAGGTGCTGGAGTCTCGGAAGCCCGACGAAGTGTTTTATGGCCGCGCCGGCCGCTTCGGTCTGTATTTCAAGGTCAAAGATGAGGAGACACACCCGCTCGGTGGCAATGCTGCAGAGAATTCGGCGCTCGAGGCGCTTAGAACACAGGCCTTGAAGACAAAAATCGAGGCTGCAGCGGACGCGGCCCACAAACTCGCCCAATACGAGGGCGACTACGCGAAGATCATGTCGTCGACTCCGACACCCGCACCGGTGTCGATCGACGCGCCTGCGTCCAAGGCTGCAGAAGCGGAAACTCATTGAACCCGTGTCCTTGGTCCGCGCGCCGCAACACGATCGAACGCGCTTGAACAGGGCGCTGGCATGGCCGGCGCTATTGGTCGCGGCTTTTTTGATCGGATATGCACCCATGTTCTGGAGCCTGATTCGCGGGCCGTGGCAGTCAGAACAACAGGGGCATGGCCCTCTGATCATGGCGGCCTCACTGTGGTTGGTCTGGCAGGCGCGGCAACGGATCAGCGGCGTAAAAATCGCCGCAGCACCGCTGCCAGGGTGGACGATCCTGTCATTCGGTTTGGTGTTGATGTTCCTCGCGAGAACGCAGGGCGTACTGGGCGCCGAGGTGCTGTCGGCGATCATTGTCGTGATCGGCTGCGTGTTGCTGCTCGCCGGCTACGCAATGCTGCGAGTGTTAGCTTTTCCGATTGGGTTCTTGTTGTTTGCGGTGCCCGCGCCTGATTGGATGGTCGATGCCGCGACGGTACCGTTGAAGGTATTGATATCTGACACGGTCACCGGGCTCTTGCACAGCGCCGGCTACCCAATTGCTCAGGACGGTGTGATTATCATGATTGGACCCTACGAAGTCCTGGTGAAGGACGCGTGCTCCGGCATGAACTCTATTTTTGCGTTGACCGCAATCGGTGTGTTTTACGCCTGTTCAATCCGCGGCGACGATAAAATTAGAAGCCTCATTCTGCTGGCTGCGACCATTCCCATCGCGATCGCGGCCAATTTTATGCGCGTGCTGGCACTGGTCTTGATCGCCTATTACTACGGAGTCGATAAGCTGCAGGGGGCCCTGCACGAATTGACCGGCGTCGGCCTGTTCGCGGTCGCCGTGATGCTTTTTTTCCTGTTAGACACGGTGTTGGGCCTCGTAATCAGGGCGCTGGCAAATTTAGAGACGCGCCGAGCCGGCGCACCACCATGCTAGACTCATCCGCCATGCGCAATGCACCCCTCGCTTTTCTATTGGCCGCCCACCTATTGCTGGACGCTTGTACTTCGGCGAGCACAAAGCCGCAAAACCTCGCCTCGCGCCTCGCGGCGCAGAACGCGTTGTTCGAGGAACAATACCAGTCGGATTTGAGTTTGCATCCCGAGCGTGCGACCGCGTATGGCGACTATCGCTACAACGATCGGCTCGCCGAATACTCGCTTGCAGCGCTCGCGAGCCAGCACGCGACTGACGATCACTTTCTCGCGCGCCTCAAGGCAATTCCAACCGAGGGATTCTCCGAGCAAGACCGCCTATCGCATGAGGTCATGCAGCGCGCGCTGCAACGGCGCGACGAAGACTATGCATTCAAAGAATTTGAAATGCCCGTCAACCAAATGGACGGCCCGCAGGTGCGCCTCGCAGACCTGCCTCTCGCGGTTCCCTTGGATTCGGTCAAACATTACGAGGACTACATCGCACGTCTGCATCAGATTCCACGCGTTTTCGCACAAACCGAAGAGGTATTGCGGGCTGGCGAACGCGACAAACTCATGCCGGTGCGTTTCCTGCTCGAAAAGGTGCCGGCGCAATGCGAGGGTGTGATTGCGGCCGACCCATTCCTTCGGCCCACGAAGAGGTTCCCCGCCGACATATCGGCGCACGACCAGCAGCGGTTGAGCGACGAGATCCGCAAGGCCGTCGACGAAGAGGTCTTGCCTGCTTATAAGGCTTTCGAAAAATTCATCGCCGACGAATATGCGCCGCGGGGACGCACGACGCTCTCGATCACTTCGCTCGCGGGCGGGGAGAGGCGCTATGTGAACGCGATTCGCGGCCGCACGACCGTCGAAAATCTGGGTCCCGCGCAAATCCATGAAATCGGTCTCAAGGAGATCGCGCGCATCGAGGCGGATATGCTGGTGATCGCGCGCCGCGAAGGTTTCGCGGATTTGCAGTCGTTTCGCGAGTCGCTGAAGCAGAATCCGAAGTACAAGCCGACTTCCGCGGATCAGATCCTCGAGGATTTTCGCCGCTACATTGCGCAGATGCAGCCCAAGCTTCCGGAGCTGTTCACCGTGATTCCGGGCGCACCCGTGACGGTCGAAGCCATTCCGGATTTCCAGGCGGCATCGGCGACGCACTATCAGTCCGGTACACCGGACGGCAAGCGCCCGGGCCGGGTCGTCGTCGCCACATCCAACTTCGCCGAGCGCTCGCTGATCGACGACGAAGCGATCGCCTATCACGAAGGCATTCCCGGGCATCACATGCAGCTCTCGGTCGCGCAAACACTCACGGGACTGCCGAAATTCCGCCAGCACAACGGCAATTCGGGGTACATCGAGGGTTGGGCGCTCTATGCGGAGCAACTCGGCAAGGAGGTCGGATTCTACAACGATCCGGTCAGCGATTACGGCCGCCTGTCGAGCGAGCTGTTTCGCGCAGTGCGTCTGGTTGTCGACACCGGCATTCATTCGCAGGGCTGGACGCGCGACCAAGTCGTCGATTTCATGCGCAAATCAGGTGCGGTCGACGAGCCGACGATCCAGTCAGAGACGGATCGCTATATCGCCTGGCCGGCGCAGGCGCTCAGCTACAAGCTGGGCCAGCTGAAGATTCGTGAACTGCGCGACAAAGCGCAGAATGAGCTCGGAGCAAGGTTTGACATCCGCCGGTTTCACGACGAAATCCTCAATGGCGGCGTTTTGCCGCTCGATTTATTGGAAGCGCGCATGATGAGCTGGGTCACGGCGCAAAAAGCGGCCGGGAAAATGGCTTCGGTGACGGAATGAGTGCGGGGGTTTCACTATGAGCATTCAACGCCTACACGCCGGGCCGCGTATGTCCCAGGCCGTTGTCCACAACAAGACCGTCTATCTTGCAGGCCAGGTAGCTGCCGGAGCGCCAGGAGGCGGTGTTGCTGCGCAAACGCAGGAGATCCTCGGGAAGGTCGATGCCCTGCTGGCGGAAGCACACACGGACAAGAGCCGCCTGCTGTCGGCCACGATCTGGCTCACCGACATCGCTAATTTCGCGGAGATGAATCGCGCCTGGGATGCGTGGGTCATTGCAGGCTCGGCGCCGGCGCGCGCGACCGTCGTAAGTGCGCGGCTCGCGGCGCCGGAATTCAAGGTCGAGATCGCGGTGATCGCGGCGCTAGCCTAGCGGCAGGTTTCTTTCGGCACACGCAAGCACTCGGAGAAATCTGATGACGAGCAATCGTGACCCGATGACGCGCGATTCGATGTCTTGCAGGAGAACTCGCCAACAGCGATTGCGTCCGATCCTGGTTCTTGCGCTGGTCTTTGCGTGGCCACTGCTGGCTGCTGCTGGAGCGCGACCTGCACATCCCGGTTGCGATGAAATCGACGCCAGGCAATGTGTCGCACTCGCAATAGCGGCAATGGGCGGGCGCACGGCCCTGGCAGCAATTTTGAACGCGCAGACGGACATCATCGGCCACACGCTGCTGACTGAACAATCCTATCGCCAGGCACCCTTCATCACCTCTTATACGAGGAATCGCACGAGCGTGGACTTCGCCAAGGCGCGCGTGCTCATGGACAGCCAGAACGTGTGGCCGGAATCCGATCCGGACACTGCGTCGGCAGAGTTCAGGGCCATTGTCGTCTCGACACCGGCGGCTGCCGTGGTGCGCGCCGGAGAAGAAGACCAGCCGGGGAGGCAGGCGCAAATCGACGCGGCCAAAGCAAAATTGGAATTGGGGCCCGAGCGTTTGCTGTTGACTGCCGAGGCTGCGTCCGATCTCCATTTCGAAGCCACCGAAAATTTGCGCTCGACGCCGCACACGGTGGTCGCGTTTCTCTGGGATGGTGCGCCGGTAAAGGTGCTGCTGAACGGATTCAATCATCTGCCCGACGCAATCGAGAGCACGCGTGCGTTCAATGATTTCTGGAACGTCTGGGGTGACGTTGCGCAGCGCGTCTACTATGACAATTGGAAGCTGATCGGCGGCATCGCTTATCCGACCAATCGCATCGAGGAGCGTAACGGAGTGTTTTGGAGTTCATCCCAAGTGCTCGAGGCCAACTTCAACATCGCTCTGGAAGACCGCGCTTTCGCGATGGATCCTGCGGCCGCGGCCAAGAGTGCACAGCCGCGAAGCACTGCCTTCGATCAAACCGCGCACGTTGAGCTTGCGCCGGGCGTCGATCTGTATCAGGGCGGCTATAACATCACGGTGATCCGGCAAGATGACGGAATGCTGTTGTTGGAGGCACCCGGTTCGCCGGCCTTCGTCAAGAATGTCTTGGCCAAGCTGCGAGCGGACAATCCTACCCTGCCCATCAAGGCAGTCCTGACGAGTTCCGACTCCTGGCCCCATATCGGCGGCGTGCGCCAGGCCGTTGCGGAAAATCTACCGATTTATGCGCTCGATCTGAACCGGCCGCTGCTCGAGCGCCTTGTGAGCGCTCCGCATCTGCTGCAGCCCGACACCCTTCAGGCCACTCCGCAGCCGGCCCGTTGGCGCGTGATTAGCGCGAGGACACCGATCGGAAGTGGTGCGAATCGAATTGTAGTTTACCCCTTGCGCGGCGCCGCCTCGGAGCGTCAGTACATGGTTTATTTCCCGGAACATCGCCTGCTCTATGCGAGTGACACGCTGGTGCTCGACCCGGACAAGCACACGCTCTACGATCCCGAACTCATGCATGAAGTCGTGCAGGCGGTAGACCGCGAACATTTGCAGGTCGATACGGTGTACGCCATGCACAACGGACCGGCGCCCTGGGGCGAGGTCGTGCAACTCGTGGCCGCCGCGGCAAGCTGAGAGGCGATTTGCGATCGCATGGCCGTTGCGAGTGAGCTTTCGCGAGCGATCAATCGCGACGAAACTCGATGCCGCTTGTCGCAGGAATTCCCCTTTCTATGTGGCGCTGGATGACGGCTTGGAGCGGACAATCGCCTATACTCCGGCGCGCGGTGCCGCGAGCGCCAACAAACCATAGTTACTCGGGGATCCGACCATGCAACGATGTTTCACTGCCGTGCTCATTGGACTCGGGTGTCTGGCCGCGGCCGACGTCGCGCACGCCGGCAGCGCAAAGCAGCTGCCGCCTGCGCGTGAACTGCTCCGGGAGCTCGTGGAGATCAATACGACGCACGCGTACGGCTCCACCGAAGCGGCCAAGGTGCTGGCCGCCCGCTTTCTCGCCGCGGGCTTCGCACCGCAGGACGTCACGCTCCTGGCGCCCGATGACCAGCCGAGCAAGGGTAATCTCGTCGTGCGCCTGCGCGGTCGCGGACAGGCGCGTCCCGTTCTGTATATTGGTCATCTCGATGTCGTCGAGGCCAAGCGAGAAGACTGGAATTACGATCCGTTCAAGTTGACGGAGCAGGAGGGCTGGTTGTACGGTCGCGGCGTCATCGACATGAAGGGCCAGGACGCGGCGATGGCGGTCGCTCTGATGCGCCTCAAGTTGGAGGGTTTCCAACCGGCACGCGACCTGATCGTGGCGTTCACCGCTGATGAGGAGGCGGGCGGTGCCGCCAATGGAGTCGGTTGGCTGCTCACGACGCACCGCGACCTCATCGATGCGCAGCTCGTGATCAATCCTGATGGTGGTGAGGCCGGCATGAAGCAGGGCCGCAAGCTCTATGTGGCGATTCAGACCAGCGAGAAGAACTTCCTGACTTTTGGCGTCGAGGCCACCGACAAGGGCGGGCACAGTTCCCGGCCAACGAGTGACAATCCAATCTACCGGCTGGCCGCCGCGCTCGCGCGACTGTCGCAATATCACTTTCCGGTGCATCTAACCGAGACCACGAGGCAGTACTTCGAGCGCCGTGCCGAGCTTGAAACCGGCCAGACGCAGGCTGATATGCGCGCCGTCGGTGCAGGGAGCGCCGATCCGGCGGCGATCGAGCGTTTGTCGGCTGTCGTGGAGACCGACATCATGCTGCGCACCACCTGCACAGCGACCCAGATCGAAGGCGGCCACGCCGAGAATGCGCTGCCGCAGCGCGCCCGCGCGACGCTGCAGTGTCGAGTCATTCCGGGAGAAACGGCGGATTCGGTTCAGGCGACACTGCAAACCGTACTGGCCGATCCACTCGTCACATTCAGCACGATCACGCCGGCGACACCGAGCCCGGAATCGCCTTTGACCCCGTCGCTCGTGCACGAAGTCGACAGCGTCGTGCACGGCCTCTGGCCCGAGGTCATCGTTCTACCGGAGATGTCTCCGGGCGCGAGCGACAGCCGCTACACGCGGGCGCTTGGCATGCCGAGCTACGGCATCGATGCGATGTTTGATGACCTGGACGACGGTCGCGCCCACGGGCGTGACGAGCGGATCGGGGTGCGGGCGTTTGATCAGGATGTGGAGTTCACCTACCGCCTGATGAAGGTGCTCGCTCGCCGCTGAGCCTCCGCGTGCGGCGCGGCTGGGTCCGCACTGCACCGCCGCCGGCGATTAAAATTTGAGTTCCATCACGAATGTTGCTCGTAGGGACGCGCTGGCCATCAGTCCTGTCATTCTGGCAAGACCCTTACGTGACGAATGTCACTTCAAGCTTATCCAGATTGCGCCGTTATATTCACCAAGCGCGAGTCGCGCCCATGGTCCGCAGCCCAATTGCGCCTATTGCATTGCGGACGCCTTGGAACGGTTGGTTTGGAGGGAATTATGAAACAACTCGTGTTCGCGGTGGGATTCGCCTCATTGTTCGCAGTAAGCGCAACCCTCGCGGATCCGCCGGTCACGGTGAGTCAATCGGGTCTGAAATTCAGTGTGAAGGATCTCACGGTCAACAAGGGCCAAACCGTTGTTTTTCTCAATGACGATGACACGAGCCACAACATTACGGTCACGGGTGACGGCAACGGCGTATCGGTCAACGGAGGACTCCAGCCCCCAGGGGAGAAATTTGAGATGCCGTTCCGCAAGCCGGGAAGCTACGTAGTGACCTGTGGCATCCACCCGAAAATGCGCATGACGATCGTCGTCAAAGAACCGTGAGTGCTGGGCGCAACCACTAGCACGTGGCATATCACTCCAATGTGTGAATCTTGTCGCAGTGCGCGAGCCCCGTGCTTGCCGATTCAAGTACCGCAATGCGCCGCCGCTAGTTGATTGACGGTCACAGCCTCAACCTCAATGCCGGAGCATCATCGACAGGGCGAGCAGCCCCTCTCGTCAGTATCGCCAATGTCACCCGCTAACCTACTGCCTGAGCCACCGCTGGAGAGATACCACCGGGTCCTGCAACGGTTGCACTGGAGCATTGCGCTTCTGGTCATCTCGCAATTGGCCATCGCATTGATAATGACACAGCTGCGTTCGCTGCAGTTCGGGCAATCAGTAATCTCTCTGCACCGCCAAATCGGATTGCTCGTGATGGTCCTGGTGCTGATCCGGCTCGCGCTGTGCTGGAAATATCCGTCGCCGAAGAAACACTTGGCGGCGCTGCCGGATTGGCAAAGGCATTTCGCGAACGGTATCCACATATCCTTCAAGATATTGTTGATTCTACAGCCGCTCATTGGTGTGTTCTCATCGTGGGCGCGCGGTAACTCCATAGGGATTCTGGGACTCGTTTCGGTGTCATCCCCCTGGGATTTCTCGGAAATCGTGCGTCAGAAGCTCACGTATGCCCACGCGATCACAGCATCGATGTTGCTTGCGCTGATTGCGATGCACATGGGTGCCATCGTCTTCAACCGCCTGATCAGGAAGGCCTCAGTCCTGGAACTGATGCTGCCCGGCCGTTCAGCGGACAAGCTCATCAATCGCATTACTGTTGCCGGACAATTGGCAATTGGATTCAGCCTGTTGATATGCATCGTGTTGCTCACGGGTTTGTACTCCGTGGCGCAGTACCGGGACGCCACGCGGCGCAGTGCAGCGATGCAGGCCGGCGAGCTTGCTGCGACTGATGAGACGCGCGAAGCCCAGGTGGCCTGGAAGGAACTCGTGGGTCGGGTGAATTCGCAGCCTGCAGCCGCTCCGGATGCTCAAACGAAAGAACTTGCAGAGACCGCGATCTCCAAATTGAACGATGCCCTCAAGCACTCCCCTCCCGGCGACGTGCATACGGGACTTGAGGCGCTGCTAGGCAAAATCGACGCCGCAACGCCGGCAGCGGGCGCATGGCCGCCGGCGAAACTCGTTGACGTGGATTCGGACTTGCAGGACATCGTCGATTCGGAGTCCGCGAGCATTTTTCAGTTGCGTTCGGAGAATGCCGAGCGGACCGCGAAGGGTCACGACCTTCTTGTCTTGGCAATGGTCCCGACGCTGGTCCTCGGACTCCTCGTATCGGCTCTATTGAGTCGCAGCATCAACGGCTCGCTGACTCGGATGAGTGCGCTGGTTCGAGCAGTGGCGGACGGCACACCGGCAGGTACGCTCCAGGTGATCGGTAGCGGCGAATTCTCCAGGTTGATGCGCGAGATGCTGGGCATGCGCGCGGCAGTCGAGGCTCGCGGCCAGGCGATGGTCGAGCAGATTCAGCAAATCGAATCGGAACACGCCCGGCTTGCCGAGGAGTCCCGAATCCGCGAGGTCGCCTCGGAAGCTCTTGGGCGTCAGCAGCGTGAACAGCAGCGCCGCCAATTGACGAGGGACTTCGAGACCCAGGTGGCCGGCATCGTGGAATCCGTGGTCAAAACGGTCGCGAATCTAAAGGAAACCGCGGATCGCATGGCGACGAGCGCGGGCAACACATCGCGGTGCAACCGCGACGCAAGCGACATGGCGCGCCAGACCAGCAATTCGGCTGTCGCAATCGCGCCGAGCGCATCGCGTTTGACCGAAGCCGCAAGTGGCTTTCGCGAGCATGCAGAGCGCTCGCGGTCGCAGGCGCTGCAAGTCATCGAGGAGGCGGCCGAGGCGCGAGCGCAAATCGAGACTCTCGCAGGTGCTGCGCGTCAAATTGGCACGATCGCGCATGAGATTTCCGGCATTTCTCGGCAAACATCGCTGCTCGCGATCAACGCGCGGATCCAAGCGGCGCTCGCCGGTGACGAGGGCAAGGGCTTTGCAGTCGTCGCGACGGAGGTCAAGGAGCTTGCTGCGAAGACGCGCAATGCGGTGGATGGCATTGGCGGCCACATCGAGCATGTCACGAGCGTTGCGAATCAGTCGGCGGAATTTCTACAACGCGTGCTCGTAACGATTGAGTCGCTCGAGAGTGCAGCGACGAGCATCTGTGGCTCAGCGGACGCACAGTGTGCGTCGACGTCGGACATTGCACAGCGGATCGACGAGGTCAGCACATCGACGCAATCCGTCGCGCGCAACATCGACGCCGCGCAGGCGACTGCAACGGATACCGAAAGCATGGCGGCCACCGTGGTGCAAGCCGCCGAGACGATGTCGCAAGAAGCGCTGCAGCTGCAAGACCAAGTGGCCCGGTTCGTACTCGAAATGCAAGGCGTCGGCCGGCAATCGATGACCGAATCCGGGGCAAAAAACGCCTTGTCCCCGAATGGTGCGGCGCCAGTGATCCCCTCTTCAAAGGTCGGGTGAGCCAACGTGAAAGCGACTACCGGAACTGCGTCATTGCTCGTGCTGGCGTTCTGCCTGTTCCATAGGGCCGAAGCGATTCCCTCGTTCGCGCAGCAAACGGGGCAGCCGTGTTCCGCCTGTCACGTGGGCGCTTTCGGCCCTCAGCTAAAACCTTACGGCCGCGATTTCAAACTCTACGGCTACACTTCCAGCGACGGTCAGAAACATTTGCCGACGATTGCGCTGACGATGCAATCGAGCTACACCCAAACTCACGGCGACCAAGAGGCATTAGTCGGGCGAGGCTACAAGGCCAATGACAATATTCTTCCGGACGAGCAAATTTCAGCGTACTACGGCGGACGCCTGTCCAAAGACGTAGGGGCGTTCATCCAGGTGACCTATGACGAGGTGACGGGCGTCGTGCAATGGGACAATATGGACGTCCGATTTGCACACCTGACTCAGCTGCTCGGCCAGGATACCGTCTTCGGATTCACGCTCAACAACAATCCAACCGTGCAGGATCTCTGGAATTCCACGCCCGGCTGGGGCTTTCCCTACAATACCTCGTCTCTTGCGCCGTCTCCCGCAGCGGCCACCCTGGCCGATGGTACTTTGGCCGGGCAGGTCATCGGAACCGGCGGGTACGCGATGTGGAACGATCTTTTTTACGTGGAAGGCGCTGTTTATCGGTTTTTGAGCCGCCATACACTTGATCGCCTGGGCGTCGGCCCGAGTCCTGGGCAGGACCCCGATACATTCGACGGCGCGATTCCTTATGGGCGCATTGCGATCGAGCACGGCACCGACCACCATTATTTCCAAGCGGGTATGTTTGCGCTCGAGGCCGATCGGTACCCTGGCGGTGATAGCAGTACTGGGACCACGGACCGCATTGTCGACCGGGCAATCGATGCGAATTATCAATTCACGGGAAGCAAAATCCATTTTGTATCGGCGCACGCAATATATATTCAAGAGGAACAAGACCTTCGCGCCGACCAGATTCTCAACGGCACGCTGGCGAACGATAGGCTGCATGCCTTCCGCGCCGACGTTTCTTATAGCTATCGAGATACCTGGACACCCTCGGTTCAGTTCTTCCAAACTACCGGATCGACGGACGCCGCACTGTGGGGCACCCCGAACGGAAGCCCGGACACGCGTGGCTTCGTGGCGGAGATCGCATTTGTTCCATGGGGGAAACGCAAATCCCTGCCCCAATGGATGAACTTGCGAATCGCCGCACAATATGTGAGCTATCAGATGTTCGATGGAACGTCGCGCGAAAGCTCGCTCAACAACACTGTGTACCTCAGTCTTTGGATCGCGGTCGCTCCTTTGTACGGAGTCGAGAAGAGCTCGATGCCGAAAATGGGTGCGCAGAAGTAATATCGAATCAGACTTCGAGGCCGGCGGATAGAATTTGATTTCGATCGGCAATTTCGCTCAACGCGGCCGTTCGGCAACCAGCCTCGTCATGCCGCCAAGGCCCGGCTCGATCCTAACGCGTAGGCCGGGTGCTTCAACGCGGCCGGCCACCCAATCGGGTGATAGGCGAAGTTTTCGGTACGCGCTGACGCGTTGCCGCCATTCCGACCCCTGACGCTCGTTGATGATGTCGTGGACCGTCACTGAGTCCTCTTCGTACTCCAGAAAGCAGGTCAGTAAGCGGTCCGAGTCGCTGCGAACGGGAATGAAGCGCTGTCGGCCGAAGAGCGGCGCGGAGTAATCGCGAAATGTCGCGATGAAACTGCCGCCGCGCTCCAGCGCATCGGCGACATCGGCAAAAAGGCGCTCGACGGATTGCCGATCGGGAAGATGCGTCAGCGTGTCGCCCATGCACATGATCACGGCTGCGGGTTCGCGGAGATGTTTCTTGAACGACAGCAGATCGTCTCTGACGGCTGTAATCGGTCGAGTACCGATTTGCCTCCGCATCTCGTCCAAGAGTGTCTCGGAACTGTCGATCGCCAGGACCGAATACCCGATATCGGCCAGCGGAATCGCATGCATGCCGAATCCAGCTCCGAGGTCAACGGCCCACCGTGATGTCGAGGGGTGCGGGCAGACCGCGATCACCTCGGCTCGACCGCGCGCGATCGCGGTGTCCATCCCGCCTGCCATCCAAACGTAGACTGGCGCGAGATGGGATTCGTAGTGCTCGGTAACCGAGATCATGACGATCGTTTGCACCAATAAGGCGATGCGGGATTCTAGCGCGAATACGCAAGGGGTTAGCAACACGGGCAGCGACGATGCGCGGCCCTATGGCTGTTTGGGATGCTGTGGCTTTGCGGGCGCGACCCGGGTGGCTTTCGGCGCTGCAGGATTCTCAGGGTCGTTCTCATCGCGTGCAGCCGCCTCAGTGTTCCTTGAGGCCGGATGCTCAGCGCTACCCTGCGTGTGCAACGTCGTCGCCGGCTGCACGTGGCTCCGGGCACGCGCGCTGCTGGCGGTCGCGGCGCTGACAGTCGTTGCAGTGGTGCTGTCGGCTTTTGCAACCGCCGGCGGTTTAGCCAGGGTAGGACTCTTGGTAACCGCATTGACGGAGCGAGCGCTGTCGGTATGCGCCATGAGTTCGGGATTGCTGACCGATTGCAGCACAATCTCGCGCTGCCGCGCCGTCGCGGCGAAGTGTGGCTCCGCAAGTGATGCTCTCTCTCCAGCCGTTGGAATCGCGGTGGTGCCCGCGGGTCCGCCGTTGTAGCTCACGTTGACGAGGACGGCTTTATTGACCACGGCCTCGCTGTAGGAATTGTGAATTACGCGAGCATCTACGTTGCTGGCGGCTCGATTGTAAGCAAAAGAACTGTCTACCCATCGCCCGCCCACAAATCCCGAGCCATAATAGCCGTAACCATAATTGATGCCGCCGTAGTAACCGACATGCGCACCCCAATACCCCGCATGGAACACATAAATCCCGCCCGCGTACGCCCAGTAGCCGGGCGTCCACAGTACGCCGGCATGCGGCGGTTGGACCCAAGCTCCCGGCACCCAGTGATATCCTGCGTAGCGCCGGATCCAATAGCCCGGCGTCCAGAGATATCCTTGATCCGGGCAGGGTGTCTGATCGTAATTCAGCAGCGGCGGTGGCGCATCGGCGGTGCTCACATCGACATCGACTTCAGATTCGACATCATCCGGCGGCATCTCTGACTCTGCTGCGGGCGCTTGCGCCGCGGCTTGGGCTACTTGGCGTCGATCGCGCTCCGCATTGCTGCCGGGCAGCGAATTGAGTGCGAATCCCCACGCCAGGTTGATATCGGGAGCCGGATTGCCGTTCACGATGACGCTTATCAATCGGCCGTTAGATATTTGGCCCTGGTAAACCACGTCCGCACTAAAGCCGTTCCAGGCGGCAGGGGCATCATGGCGGTGTAGGACGGCGGTACGGGACGTGAAGCGCTCGACGGTCCAAGTCTCATCCGTGCCATCGAGGCGCCGATAGACCCCGTTGTCAAACGTCAGCGTAAAGCAGTTGGTCCAGCAGAAATGCATCTCCTGGGGAGGTGCAATCGGGTCTGCAATTTGCTCCGCAGAAATATTTCCCGGTGTATCGCCTTGAATCGAGTGGTGCGCGACATCGGCGGATGAGGGCGTCTCTTCGGCACTGAGGACGCCGGCCGGACATGACAAAACAACGACTGCGACCAACAGCGCGTCGCCCAGCCAAGCGGCTGACATCGTCCATGGCCGTCGAAGAGGGTCTCCGTACACCTGCCTAATCTAACGTGGCGCTGTGATTATCCGGGGTGAACCTCGTCACAAAAACGCCGCAGAAGCTTTGGGGTACTGCTTGGCGTACTTGCCGGGGCCTTCACGCAAAGGGCGCCGAGCGATAACTTGAAAGCCCGAGTCGCTGAGTTTGTTCAATTAGGCTGTCATCACCCCTTGAACCGGGCAAAACAATCGCCATCCGTAAGCCCGTGCGCAGTTCTTGCCGCTGCAAAATAGGCGCTGACCGACAACGCCAACGATATAGCGCTGGCCCGCATGAATGCTCTTTCCCCGCAATCAATCGCTCGAGCCGCAGAAATCCGCAAGAAACGTTCGGCAGCATATTCACCCGCCACTTCGCGAGCGCCGACTTGCGTCTCGGTGCGAGCGTGAGCCAAATTCTACGGACGCCGATTTTGCACGCTTGCTGCCAGCGCCTTCGGAGCCTTGCGCAACCACGCCTCCACCAAGAGTTCGGTGACTACCGTTGGGTCCGCTTTCCGCAGCAGAACCCGAATGCCACGCACCTTGCCTCCCCACAGCAAATTCTCGAGAAATTCGGCGTGCATCGCGATCGCCGGCTCTCGTTGCTCATCCGAAACAAAGATGTGAAGGTACTCGCCGGCGGGCGGAACAGTGGCGAATATCTTTCGTCTGACTCGAAACGACGTGGATTCGAAGTGCGGTTCTTCCGTGGCGTCGGGCAGTGATAGCGCAAACCGGCGAACGCTCTCGAGTTTCATGCGATATATTCTGCCCGCATGAGCCATCATTGTGAACTGCCGGGTGGCATCGTTGCGCAGTCACGCTGACAGGCTTCAAGGTTTTATGCCACGGAAATTGGGACAACGTCGAGCTCATTTGCGAGGTACGTCAGCCAATGGCCCGACCAGGTACTCGCGCGCACGGTGCAGTCGGCTCTTGACGCCGGGGCTCTGCATCCGGAGTTCCTGGACGACCCGAACGACAATCTAATAGTGTTGCGGAAGTCTGCTAGGTAAGTCAGAGGGATGGCGTAGTGAATCCGAACAAGCTCGAACCTCTCCTCACTATGTGCCGATGCGGCAAAGTGAAGTTCGAGGCTTTTGGCGCTCCGATTCTGACCGGCGCCTGCTATTGCGCGAGCTGCCAAGAAGCAGGGCAGCGGCTGGAGCGACTGGCCTACGCGCCTTCCGTGCTCGATCCCGACGGTGGAACCCGCGTAATTCTATATCGGAAAGATCGCGTGACGTGCGCGACGGGGCTCGAGCATCTCGAAGAACATCGGCTCAACCCCGAATCCCCAACTCGGCGAGTCATTGCCATGTGCTGCAATTCGGCTATGTTCCTCGACTTCACCAGAGGACATTGGTTGTCGATGTACTGGAATCGCTTTCCCACCGGCGCACCGCCGCTTGAAATGCGGCTTATGACAAAAGATCGGCGCGCCGGCGTTGAACTTGCCGATGACGTTCCGAATGTTAGTGGCTTTTCCGGTATGTTCATTTTGAGGCTGCTCGCCGCGCGGATAGCGATGGGTCTACACAAGACCGACATCAATTGGGGAAAGGCCTCAGGTAAACCCCCACCCGCTGGCCGACCAGACATTTGATGTACATGCATCGCGGCGACCGGCTATGCGCCGTTGAAAAGCAAAATAAACTGTAGCAGTGTCTTTGAGACAGTAGGGATTGCGCCCTCGCACAGCGCGACGGACTTAGGTCGGCCGAAACCCGGACGGTCGTATTGCCAATCCATAAGTCGCGTAGCGGGCAATTGCGGTCCTTTGTAGAATTGCGGTTGGCGCCTCGATCTAGGGCAGTTATGGCGTATGCAATCAAGGCGGAGATTGCCGATCCCAAGGCAAGGACGCTCACGTTCACGGCCTACAAGACGATGTATGGTGGCAAGCGCATCGCCGCAGGTGACACGGTTTTCGTGTTCGCGAGCGAGACACAGGGTGGCCAAGGCCTCATCGCGCGCGGCATCGTCGCTCACGCCGAAGCGATTGCTACGAAGCGCGGCATCACACGCCACACGCCGCGCGTGAGCGTTACTATCAAACGAACGGATCTCGCGAAGCGGCCAATGGGACGCCGCGAGCTCAAGCGTCTCACCGACTGGCATGACGGCCGACCCGGTACCGAGCTCAATTTCAAGTTCTATCGACAATCAACCAACAAAATCGCCGGCATTTCCGATGCGGCAGCGTCATTCCTCAACAAGTGCTTCTAGTGCGATGCGAACCGCGTTCACTTCGAATCCGCACGATGGGAGGGAGCGCGGCGGCAATTCTGGCGTGTAGTTGCCGGTCACCAACGTCCGCATCGGGTCGAAGAACGCGCGTGATAGGCAGCGCTTATCGAAATGGACGTGATGGCTCTGATTCCCAAAGTTCAAAAGCCAAATTAGCTGGATCCGGAGGAAGTGATTTCGCCGTTAAGAACACGTATACATTGCAGGGTGATGCCCAAGTCCTGCTCGTATCGACGAATGAGGCGAGCCTCGGTTACAGTAACTAGTGACACGGCCGTGCCCTTCGCGC
This sequence comes from Steroidobacteraceae bacterium, assembly GCA_049517075.1. Classification (GTDB taxonomy): domain Bacteria; phylum Pseudomonadota; class Gammaproteobacteria; order Steroidobacterales; family Steroidobacteraceae; genus Bog-1198. Next base: position 19,217 of record JBEKSM010000029.1, read on the forward strand.
CAGCACGCGCAGTGCGACCGACCCTGTGCAGATAGGCCTTGCTCATCGTGGGTACGTCGAGATTGAAGACGTGGGTTACGCCGGGCATATTGAGTCCGCGGGCCGCCAAGTCGGACGCAATCATGATCTGGATGGCGCCGCTGCGAATTCCATCCATCGCCCGCTTCCGGTCCATCTTGGATAGTTCGGAATTCAAGTCTGCAACAGCGAGTTTGTGATGGGTTAACTTCGCGGCAACCTCCTCGGCAATATCGTTGCGGTGCACGAACACAATCGAGCGCGGCATCTTGAGCGCATGCAGCAGCTTGCGCAACATATCCGGCTTGTCTCGATCTTCGCAAACTAGATACAGATGTTCGATGTTCTCGTTGACCGCCGTCGCACCTGCACGAAGCATCACGACATCCGGAGCCAGCGTTTGCAAGACCTGACGAGTCTGTTGCTCGATCGTTGCGGATGCGAATATCAACTGGCGAGCTGGCGCCGCCGCGCGGACGATTTGCTGAATCCAATGCAGACTTTCGTCGTTCAGCAATCGGTCTGCCTCATCGATGACGACGGCGCGGATGTGCGCCGTCTTCAGCTTGCCCCGCTCGATTAGTTCCACGATGCGTCCGGGTGAGCCCACCACGACATGCGGCTTGGCCTTGAGCTTGTCGATCTGTCGATCGGTCGCCGTACCGCCGATGAGCAACACCGAGCGGATGGCGCACGCTGCGTTTAGCGCAAGTTCACAGGACTGACGATGGATCTGAATGGCCAATTCGTGGGTTGGCGCCACGATCACGACCTGAGTCGCAGCTTGCGCAGGATCAATGCGCGAAAAGAGGGGCAGCAGATAAGCCAGTGTTTTACCGGTACCCGTCTCGGCTCGCAAATACGCGTCCTTTCCGGCGGCGAGCGGCGGGATCGCGGCGATTTGAATGGGGCTGGGGTCGGATATCTGTTGCTTCGCGAGCGCAGTTATGAGTTCCGGTGGCACCGACAGATCGCTAAACTTCATGAAATCGAACTCGCTACGGTGACCAGCAACACATGCTTATTGCGCGGGATGGCTGTTGGACGGGCAGTAATTCTAACAGTTTTGCCAGTGTCGCCCGGTGGGGCGTTAAGGAGGCGACGCAGCGGAATGGACCCACGCCGCGCGGGCGCTCATTATCGGCGGCTTGCGGTCGATCAGAGCCCAATGTCCGTGCGGTCGTGAGCTATATCACCTGCCTCTCGACTGGGAGTTCGGTCGACAGGGTTAGACGGCGAAGTCGCAATCCGAACTCAGCGTAGCCGTTGTCCTGCGATACACGCCTGTAGCAATTTCTGGAACCGAGAAGCGCGAGTTTCTGCCTTCTTCGCCCGCACAACCCAGTGAAGCACTACCCTTCGGTAGCTTGGCGGCGTGCGTTGAAGAAACTCCCAGGCATTACCAGTTTGCCTAAATGCGTAAACCTCGGATGCCGAAAGCTCGGCCAACTGCTCCTGCTCATAGGAATATACGACCGACTTCGCATCCGTTCGGCGCGCAAAAGCCGCCGCCCCGGCGGACGTTATTTTCCGCTTCGAGGATAGCGACTCGAACTTGGCGATATTGACTGCACTCCAAATCGAATCGGGCTTTCTGGGCGTGAATCGTATTTGATATGTGTGCTCGTCGATCCGCTTGCGGACCCCGTCGATCCAGCCAAAGCAGATTGCTTCGTCCACTGATTCCGACCACGTCATGCTCGGTTTCCCTGAATGGACCTTGTTGAAGCCTACCAGGATTTCCTTCTCGACGGCGGCGTGCTTGGACAGCCACTTGCGGAATTCACGAGCGGTTGCGAAGAATTTTGGCGCCGGACGTGTTGATGGTGGTGGCATTTGCGGGCTACCAAGATTCGAGACTTCGGCGCATACCGGATAAGCTAACACGCTTGGTTCCTACTGGCACGATGCGGCCGTTCGCGGCCTGCGGTAAGCTTAAGCCATGTTTTGCGCTCCATCACGACGCTTCTGTCGTCCGATCAAAAGTTAGGCTGCAGAAGAAACTCTCCTCTCAACACCCCGGGTATCGGAGATGACATGAAACGAGTTACTGGCATCGGTGGCATTTTCTTCAAAGCAAAAGACGCCCCATCACTGCGGGCTTGGTACCAAAGGCACTTGGGAGTTGATGTCAAGTCCTGGGGCGGGGCTGCGTTCGATTGGACAGACGCCGAGGGGATGCCGGTTGCGGGCACGACTGCCTGGTCGATCGATCCGCAAGAAAGTGATCACTTTGCTCCCAGCTCTGCTCCCTTCATGGTCAACTACCGCGTCGAAGATCTTCACGCCTTGGTCAAGGCATTGAAGCAAGAGGGCTGCAATGTTCTCGACAAGATTGACGAATCCGAGTTTGGAAAATTTGGCTGGGTCATAGATCCAGAGGGAAACAAGGTCGAACTATGGCAGCCGCCTGACGGCCAATGAGTGCGGCCTAACTCGAGGCAGCGACCCGCGGCCTAAGCCTGAATTGGGCGGCATATTCATCCGAGGCGCACCATGAAGCCAATTCTTCAGGCGGTCCATCCGGTTCTTGGGGCAATCGAGGTGGCGGAGTCAGTCCGCTTCTATCAAAGCCTTGGTTTTGCGGTGATATTTCAAGACGCTCCGACAAACCCGAGGTACGCCGCCGTAAGGCGCGACGTCGTGGAGTTGCACATTCAATGGGCCGGCGAAGAGCAATGGGCATACCCTACGGATCATTCGACCGCCGCGGTTCTACAGCCACGTATTCGCGTTTTTCGGGAATCCCGGTCGTTGCACTCTTACGACGCAAAACCGCTGTCCCGTGGGCGCCTCCATCACTACCCAACGCTCTAGGCGATTTACAACCTTTGCACCCAGCATCTCAAGGCGCACGACCTCAGCGGGAATGTCGTCGCTCTCAATGTCGATGTGCACGCGGCTTTCATGGTCCACACGTTGGAGCTGGACAATGGGTTCGTCGGGTGGAGTCTCCAGCATGTAGTAATCTCCGCGAGTACCTGGGTGATCAGTGTCTAAGGCGCGACCCAACGCCCGACTCCAAAAACCGGCAGCTTCCTCTATGGGCGCTGCCTTGCAGTCAATGAGAATGGCGCAGAGGCGGGACCGGTGCATAACGATGTCCTCGGTTTTTGAAGCAAATCATAAAAGCCGAATTCGTCGATGACGGCAAGGAGTTTTTTGACTGCGAATCGGGCTTGCAGTTCAATCGCCGGATGCCGATTGTCGGCGGGCTGCAGAAATAGTTTGACCTCCGCCGGTCCGGATCGCGCAGCATCAACCGAAAAAGGGATATTGGTGAAGTCTCGAATGCCGCTGTGGAGGATGTACCTAATATGGCCGCTCTTCGCACGCGCCTGATTGCGCGAGTTCAAAGCTTGGGCGTGGAAGATCGACCACTGCCCGGTCGTGATGATGGGTTCTCCTCGCTCTGGTATCGAGGTAAGGCGTTTGCACATTTTCATGGCGATAACGAGCTGGATATCCGTCTAACGAAGCGGGTTATCGTTCGCGAGGGGCTGAGGCACCCGTCTGATTCGAAGATTCATCCGAATCGGTCGAATGCGTCGCACTGGATCGAGCTGCGTTTTCATACGCCGGCCGATGTCGACCGTGTAGTTGCATTCGTGAAGTTGGCGGTTGACGACATCTGAGGCGCCGGGCTCCCGCGAAGTCCAATCGACATTGCCTGACTCTCGTGGTCGCCGACACGTGATCGACCGAATGACGCAGGCTTGCTCTTCAAGGCCCACGTAAATAATCTATTGGCGCCTGCCGGTTCAACTCAAGATAAGCCTATGTCGGATATACCATGAAGCGCATATGGACGATCATCGGCGTCAGAGACGTTTCAAACAGTTTCCAATGGTACCAGTCGCTGTTTGGGCAGCCTGAAACGGCGCCGGGTCATGACTACTGGGGTCAGATCCGAGACTCGGATGGAACCGTGTTGCTGTGTCTGCATCAGTGGGGCTCGCATGAGCATCCATCCTTGATGAGCCCGGACGAGGCTCTTCCGGGAAACGGTCTACTCTTGTTTTTCCGCGTCGATGACTTCGACATGACCTTGGTGCGAGCTCGCGCTCTTGTCGCGCGACTCGACGAGGAGCCGCACCTGAACCCAGCGACAGGAACGAGAGAGTTTGGGCTCCGGGATCCAGATGGTTACTTCGTCATGGTCAGCGCGCTCGATTAGGGGCGCACCGTTTCTCGAGGCCCCCATCTTTGGCACCGCGCTTTTGCGTTGCCAAACGTTAATTAAGTCAACGCGGCGCATAGAGCAGCGTTGTACTGTTCATTCAGTGTTCGAGATCAAGCCGAGGACTCTCGCAATGATTCGATTCGCGCCTCTCGTGCTGATTCTATTGCTGGGCGCGATGGGTGCCGTCTCGTCGGCGCACGCCGAGCAATGCAGGGACTATTCGTTCGAGTGTCTCGATGCCGCCTTCTTGAGATCCGAAACCAGTCCCGCCTATGCGAACGCAGAGTCGACGGTCTCGCCGGCCAAGTACGAGGCCGACAACGGCGATTTTCTTGCGCAATTCACCAGCCCAAGCGGCAAGCTCGTCAGAATCGTAATCAAGGCGCCGGTCACGAATGAGGTCTACGACGTACCACCCATTCAACCCGGCGAGAGCGCCTACCAGTACCTTAACGAAGCTCTTTACGCGGCCCCGAACATGCCGCGACAAAACACCGTCGTCAATTTTCCGAAGGGAACCTACACCTTCGACTTTCCTCTGTTCTCCAACTGCACCTCGTCCAGCGACCATCAGCCAAAGTACGTTCACTGGCAGGTTGCCGGCGCTTCGGATCTGGTGATTGACGGGCATGGCTCGACAGTGAATTTTTCGGATTTTTGCCTTGGCATGGTTCTCGCGAACGTCAATCGCCTCACGCTCAAAAATTTCGAGTTCGCATGGCCCGACATTCAGATCGCTTCCGTCGCCACCATCATTGCCGTAGGTGGGAACGGTACAAGCGGCTATACCTACGACGTCAGGATCAACGATGTGAACCCGTCACAAGCACCGCGAATGATCGCGGGGATCACGGCGTGGGATCGGCGGGCGAACCATTTTGATCTCGAGAGCGCGAACGACGACGTGTCGTATGGGGACGGCATCAATAGCGGCGCACCACTTCAATGCATCGAGTCGGCGGCTCAGCAGAAGACGCAGGGCTGTGCGGTCAAAGGCGTACCAAGCTATGGGGTCCAATTCAAAGTAGGCGAGTCGGTGCTGCTGCGCTACTACAGTTTCGCAACGGCCATATCGGCATCGGGCAATGACATCACGCTCGATCACATCACATTCAAGAATCTCATCGGATCGGATTACAGCTATGCGCAAGGACGCGGCCTGCACGTTACTCATGCTCTGCTCACGCGTCTGCCGGGAAAGCCCGTATCCGCGGTCGGTGGCGGATCATTGCTGACCAACGTGAGTGGTGACGTGGTCGTCGAACACAGTTGGATCGGTTACCAATGCGACGATGCCTTCGACATGAATACGACCATCGTGCGCTTCACGCCGACGCCGATTTCAAACAGTACACCGATGAGCACGCTGACCTTCGACGCCTCGACGCCAAATCTGCTCGCTTGGCCTCAAAGCAATATCGCCCAAGCCGGTGATGTGATCGGACTGTTCGACAATACGATGGCCTTCGCGGGCACCGCCGTCGTGCAATCGGTATCGACCCCGGTGGGCGGCGCAAATACGGTGCTCACGCTCGATCGTCCCGTCAATTCGAAGCTCGCGGCGTCCGGATTCATCGCCGGCGATCTGACGGGCTCCGCGGGGGCACGCTATTTGATTGATCACAACGTGTTCGCATTCAATCGAGCCCGAGCGCTGCTTCTGCAAACCCCTTATGGTTGGGTCGACCAGAACACGTTCGTCGGCCAAACTCTGAAGCAAGTCTATGTATTGGCCAGTCAGTACTGGGGTGAAGGGCCTGGAGCACAAGAGCTGCTGCTCACCGGCAATCGCTTCGATGCGCGGGGCCACAGCTTCTCTTCGGGCTTCTTCGCGCTTGACGTCATGGCCGAGGCGGCGGACTTCCCCAACGCCCAGGACGAGGTGGCGGGCACGACATCACCCGCACCTCCGATCAACCAGAACATCGTCATTGCGCACAACACATTCATCACCGATCACCCGCAGGCGCTGGTGAACGTCTCCTCGGCAAACGACGTTTTGCTGTACCGTGACACACTCAGTCTGCTGCTCTCGGGAGGTCTGTCGTCGAGCGTGGACATTCAGCCGGATTGGAACGGCGCCGCGCCCGGGCCCAGACAATTTCCAGTAACCGTACACGATGCAATCCACGTCTACTTCGATGAGCCGACCGCCTATTCGACCTGGCTGGCGAATGTGACGTGCGACGATTCGATCATGCTCGCACTATCCACTCCGCCACCGCCGGTCACGCCCTTCGCACCGATCGCATGTCGAGTCGAAGCAACGACCTCGGGGCTTCAGTATGCGCCGCGGTAGCGGTTTCCCGACCGGCCTGCTCAGCGCACGCGCTTGATCGGGCTGCCGGAGTTCCGCGCAACCTAGTGCCGCGCATCCACGAAACATTAACTACAAGTGGACGGCTTAAGCTTAAGCAGCTAACGCAATTTGGTGCCGTGATCGGAATCGCCGCTCAATAGCGGCCTGTCGTATGCGGTAGGTCCGGGTCGCGAGCGGTCTAGGTTCGATTGCGACCACGTGCTTACTGCGCATCGATGCGAAACAGTGCTTGCAAAGGATAACCCACGGCACCTTCAAAGAACGCACGGTCCAGCGCAAGATGCTCTTCAGTCACCTTCAGTTCGATGACTTTTGGCAGTGTATGAAACCCGGCAGCGGCCAAGGCATCGAAATAGTCGGCAAACGTCTTGTGCATGTAACTGACGGGAACGGCCTTGCCGTCGCGTCTCCAAATGTAGCCTTCATAAGACTCATCGACGCCCGAGTAATAGTCTCGTCCCTTTGGGTCGAAATAAACGGGCCTCTCGAGAGGGCGGATATATGGAAGAAAAGGGTGCGGCACAGTGAAAATGAAACGGCCGCCCGGGGCGAGGTGTGAGCGCACGGTCCGAAATACGTCAGTCATCTCAGCGCAGCTCAAATAGCTGACCATAAACACCGCGATCACCCGGTCGAATTGCTGCCGCGGAAAGTTCTGAAACGTCTTGGCATTGCCGCTCTCGAAAGTCATCGGGCAAGGTGCGCCGCTCGCGGCAGCTTGTTGTGCACGCTCGATCATCTCGCTCGACATATCGATGCCGAATACCGATTGAGCGCCTGCCTGCGCCACCAGTCGGGCAACGTAGCCTTCTCCGCATCCGAGATCCAGAACATGCTTGCCCGTCAAGGGTGCGAGTTCCTGCAGTACAATCGGCCTCGCCGTGAAATCTGAGAGGATCATGGGCTCCTGCCGGGCCCACTGGTCCGCATTCTGATTGAACATTCCAGCGAAAGAACTAGTTTGCATGACGTTGGACCCCGGGCAACGATGTAACCGCAGACGTTGCCGATTGCTTTGCACCTACCACTTGCGCCGACCGCCACACTTGGTGTCAACGCTTTGCGTTGCAGCAATGCCGCTGATTTGCCGCGGATCGCATGATTGTACACGCGGGCTGCACGCAGAGTATTTCACTGGTGCGTGAGCGCGAAATATGAATGCTGCGTGCTACTAGTCGGTCACCAAGGGCGATTCGCCGAGCGCGGCGCAGCGAATTGGACTATTTCTGCTCGGCGTAAATCTTGACCAGGCGATATAAGAATTCTCGCCCTTCCAGCAGGGATGTAACGCCGACGTACTCGTTGAGGCCGTGGATGTGGCCGACATCGGGGCCAAGAAACACCGGTTCCACGCCGTAAGTCGGGATCCCAACGGCGTTCGTAAACTCACCGTCCGTGGCACCCGCCTGCAATATCGGTAGCACCGGCACGCCGGGCCAAAATTGGTTGGCCAGTTTCTCGATCGGCCCCAACATCGCAGAGGTGAGCGGTGGCGCCGGGGACGTAGGACCGCGTGTTTCGAGCGTCGTTACCGTGACCGCGGGATCGGCAACCAATTCCTCGAGCTTGGCGCGCACTGCCTCTTCGGAAACGCCGGGGAAGATGCGGCAGTTGACGATCGCACGCGCACGCTGCGGCAGCGCATTTGTGGCGTGGCCGCCTTCGAGCATCGTCGCGACGCACGTTGTCCGAAGCGTTGCGTTCCAGCCGGGGTCTTTGGCCGCGACGAAGGCGGTCGCCCGCGCATCATTGGGGTCACGCAAAAATGAATTCATGGCGTCCGCCACAGCTTGCTCGCCCTTCGCTGCTTGAATCTTTGCCATGCCGGAAAAATAGGCGCGATTCGCCTCATTGAACTGGACAGGGAAATCGTAGGCACTTATCCGGGTCAGTGCTGTAGCCAGGTGATAAATCGCGTTGTCCTTGACCGGCCGCGAACTGTGGCCTCCCGCGTTTGTCACTTCCAGCCGGAAGTTCTGCGGAAATTTCTCACCCGCCTCGACATCGAGGGAGACTCGGTGACCACTCGAGTCGAGTTCCCCCCAACCGCCTTCATTGAGCGCGAACGCGGCGTCGATCTGGTCGCGGCGGTTCAGCGTAAGCCATTGCGCACCATTGAAGGCGCCGGCCGTCTCCTCGCCGCAGGTCAGCGCTACCTTGAGTGTACGCCGCGGCCGGTAGCCCTCGGTCTTGTAGCGGATCAATAGGTCGACCCAGATTGATGCTTCGGCCTTGTCGTCCATTGCGCCACGCGCGTAGAACGAGCCGTTCTCTTCGATCAGCGTAAATGGATCCCGTGTCCAGTCCTCGCGCTTGGCCTCCACGACGTCGATGTGCGCGAGCAGAAGAATTGCCTTGAGGTGTGGATCGCGCCCCGGATAGACGGCGACGAGGCCCCCTTCCTTAGGATGGTCGGGCGCGGCAAACGGTTGCACCTCGCTACCGGCGAAACCCGCGGCCTTCAGCCGCGCCGCCATGCGCTCGGCGGCCAGCGTGCAACTGCCGGCCGACAGCGTCGTGTTGGTCTCGACGAGTTCTTTATAGAGTCCGCGGAAACGCTGCTCGCCGCTCGCCGTGTCGTCGGGCGGCGCGGCCGCCGCGCACAGGGAAAGCATCGCGGCCGAGGCAGCGAGGTAGTATTTCATCGTGAACTCCATCGACTCAGTGGCCGGCTAGACAATGGCCGCATAGGGTACACAAGTACCGATCGCGGGAAAACTCCAATGAACGCAGCGCGCATTCAATTGCCCAATCCCATGCGCAGCCGCTCGTCCCATTTCGCCACGTTCACGCCCTTGACGAGCAGCCACAGGCAAAATGAAGATTCGCCGATCAATGGCGGCAGCAGAATGGCCGGTATGATCAAATCTGCGATCGCAGGCGCAAAAAGTGCCGCAAAACAGGCAATCAGATAGCTCAATCCGGCAATCTGCATCAGTCCGCCCACGAGGCGCGGAAAATAGCCCGATTTGAAGATCAGGTAACCATTGACCAAGCACGTAAATCCGAAAAATATCAAAGCAATGTTGAATGCGATGTCATGCGATCGGAGCGCGAGGTTGGCGAGCGCCTGTAGCTGCCGTGGTTCGAACACGCTCAGGTAATCGACGCTTCGCAATGTCGGCATCACGATGAGAAGAAACAGCTTGCTGATCGCCTCGACGGCCAGGGAAACCAGATTGAATAGTACCGCGAGCAAAACCAGGCTCCTGCTGACCGGCCTGAGCAATAAATATTCGATCCACAGCAACGGCACGGCACAGATCACGACGATCAAGTCAGCGGCAACGCTGAGGCGCCACAAGCCCGGTGAGGCCATGATGTTGTGGGCCGTCGCGGCCGCATCACCCGAGACAATCAGCTGGTTCGCGACAAATCCTTCGGCGAAGGCACCGAGAACGATGATCGCCAAGTACAAAACGCCGCCCACCCGGGCATACGGCTGCGGAGAATCTTCGACAGATCGATTTGCCATTATAGTTGCACTCACGTCGATGAAGATCCAGCGGGTTTGAGGTCGGCGAGCAGCGAGACTCATTGACAGTATCTCATCAAGGATGGCTCGTGAGACAATTGCGTGCGAAGAGTGCAACTCCCTCATGAGCGTGCGCGCGCGCCTCGTTCCTTCGTATACGACCTGCAGATGGCTGCTGATTCCGGTCGTCACTATGCATAATGCCGAAGAATGGGTCGCAGAGCCGCACTACGGAAGTATCAGTCCGATGCTGCAAACTCGCGTGATGGGATTTGTCGCGCCGCCACCAATCGAGGTGCTGCACATCGGATGGATCATCGTGACGCTGATACCGGCACTGATCGTGGTTTCCGCGGCATCGGCGGGTCGCTCGAGGATGCTCAATTGGCTTGTGTGCTGGGTCGCGTGCGCCTATCTCGCGAACGCACTCGTGCCGCACTTGTTGGAATTCGCGATGAGCCGCTCCTACGCACCCGGTGTTGTGACGGCCGGCTTCATCGTTCTGCCATTCGCCTTCGTGCTATTGCGGCGCGCAGTCGTGGAGCAGTACCTGTCCGCAGGGCAGCTGGTCGCGGCGATTTCCGCCGCCGTCGTGAGCCAGGTGCTCGTCGTCGCTGCGATCTATGCGATCGCATCCGCACTGACAGCGCAGAACCAAATTGCGAATGATTGGTTCTGCAGCTGCGCGTAACTCTTTGATTGCGAAGGGATGCGTGGCGCTGGATGACGGTAAAATCAGATGTTCCGCCTCGAATCCTGGATGGCGCCACGCTCTATAATCCAAAGCGTCCGCAACTGTCCCAAGGGTAAGACCTTGATCATCATTCGTAAGTCGGCATACAAAACGACGCGCTGGAAAAACGGCGGCGGCGTGTCGCACGAGGCGCTGCGTGTACCGGCGCAAGCGGATCCATTCCGCTGGCGTATCAGTGTCGCCGAGGTCGAGTCCGCGGGCCCGTTTTCCGATTTCGCCGGCTACCAGCGCAAGATGACATTGCTGCGCGGCCCTGGATTGCGCCTGAAATTCGCGAACGGGCAAGAGACTTGCTTGAGCCGCGTCGGTGATCTTGCGGAGTTCGACGGCGCGCTTGCCACCCATTGCGAGCTGCTCGGAGGAGCTTGCTGCGACTTGAATTTGATCGTCGCGAATTCGATCACGGACGTCCGAGTTCGGGTCCCAAGCCTGCAGGCGCCGCTCTCGGTGCCGTCGTTCGCGGGCGAATCGCTGGTCATTTTCGCGGTTTCGGGCGGCGTACGCGTGCAAGGGGCTAGCGGGCAAATCGAGACCCTGTCGGCCTGGGATCTTGCGGTGATCAATTGGCCGACCGCCTTTGATACGATGCTCATTCCGCTCGAGGAGTTCACGCCGGCGCGCGTGTTTCTCGCCAATTTCAAGGATGCGTGATCGACGCATCGATCGAGGAGAGTGCAATGTCCGCGAGGCCCGATGAGGCAGACGACGGCGTGACCCTGACAACGCTGCGGCAAACGATACGCGAGCACGGCGTATGGCCAGAAGAGACCGCGGTGACGCGTCTATTGCACAGCTTGGAGCTGACCGCGGGAGCGAGGCATCGCGCGGTTTCGGTCGCGAGTGCCTTGGTCGAGGGCGCGCGGGCGCGGCGTGATGAGCGGCCATTCTTGGACGCGTTCCTGCAGGAATTCGGGTTGTCGAATCAAGAGGGCATTGCGCTCATGTGCATTGCCGAAGCGCTGCTGCGCATTCCGGATGATGCGACCGCCGATCGCCTGATCGCCGAACAGCTCGCCAACGGCGACTGGTCGGCTCATTCCGGCAAATCCGAGTCGCTATTCGTCAACGCCTCGACCTGGGGTCTGATGTTGACGGGTGGGATATTGGAGCTCGAGCCCGCGATCAAGAGCGATGCGGCCTCTTGGGTGCGCAAGTTCACACGCAAGGCCGGAGAACCCGTCGTGCGGCTCGCGGTTCGGCGCGCGATGCGCATCATCGGCGGCGAATTTGTCGTGGGCCGCACGATCGAGGAGGCGCTCAAGCGCAGCGGCGTCGAGGCGCAGCTTGCGCTCTGCTCCTTCGATATGCTCGGCGAAGGCGCGCGCACGCTCGGCGATGCCGAACGGTATCTGGCCTCTTATGAGTATGCAATCGATGTGATCGGCGCCACGGCCGGCGGCCGCGCGCCAGAGGCGGTCTCGAGCATCTCGATCAAATTGTCGGCGCTCGAGCCGCGCTATTCGCTGCCGCAGCGAGCGCTGGTGTTGCGGCGCTTGGTGCCGCGCGCGATGGCGCTCGCGCAGCGCGCGGCCAGGCTTGGCATCCAACTGACGATCGACGCAGAGGAAGCGGATCGCCTCGATCTATCCTTGGACGTCATCGAGGCGCTTGCATTGGATCCGGCGACGCGTGCGTGGCCTGGGCTCGGTCTTGCCGTGCAGGCGTACGGCAAGCGCACGCTCGACGTCATCGACTGGGTCGCGGCGCTCGCGCGGCGCACGGGCCGCCGCATGACGGCGCGTTTGGTCAAGGGTGCCTACTGGGACAGCGAGATCAAGCGGGCCCAAGAGCGAGGTCTCGATGGCTATCCGGTCTATACGCGCAAGCTCGCCACGGACGTGTCGTATCTTGCCTGCGCCGATCGCTTGTTCCGGCATGCCGATTGGATTTATCCGCAGTTCGCGACCCATAACGCGCACAGCATCGCATCGATCCTGGAACTCGCGCGCCCCGGTGCCGATTACGAATTTCAGCGCCTGCACGGCATGGGCGGATTGCTGTATGCGGAAGCGCAGCGCCAAATCGCGGACTTTCCGCGCATACGCGTCTATGCGCCGGTCGGGGAGCACAAGGACCTGCTCGCCTATCTGGTACGCCGATTGCTCGAGAACGGCGCGAATACCTCATTCGTCAATCGGTTCATGGATGAGCAGGTGCCCGTCAACGAGATCGTGCGCGACCCGGCGACGGAATTGGAGCGCTCACAAGCCTACGCCAATCCGCGCTTGCCTGTGCCGATCGCGCTGTATCCCGATCGGCGCAATTCCCGCGGCGCCGACTTCGGCAATCCCGCCGAGCTCGATGTGCTGATCGACGGAATCGCGGCACGCCGCGGTGCGCAGCAGAATAGCGGACCGATCGTCGACGGCGTCGCGCTAGCGGGCGAGCGGGCACCGGTTACGAACCCAGCCGATCGGCGTGACGTCGTCGGAACGGCGCGCGATGCCAGCGCGGCGGAAATCGCTGCGGCGTTCGATGCCGCCGCGCGCGCTCAAAACGCTTGGAATGCCATTGGTGGTGCGGCGCGCGCCGACTGCCTGGAACGTGCCGCCGACTTGCTCGAGGCCCGGCGTTTGGATTTCATGGCGCTCGCCGTGCGCGAAGCGGGAAAAACCTTGCCCGATGCGCTCGCCGAGGTCCGCGAGGCCGCAGATTTCTGCCGCTATTATGCGCTACAGGCGCGCGCATCATTCGGCGCGCCGACGCGCCTCACGGGGCCGACCGGGGAACTCAACGAATTGTCGCTGCATGGACGCGGCGTCTTCGCCTGCATCAGTCCCTGGAACTTTCCGCTCGCAATCTTCGCCGGCCAGGTGACCGCGGCATTGGCCGCCGGCAACTCGGTTGTCGCCAAGCCCGCCGAACCGACGCCGCTGATCGCGGCGCGTTTCATCGAACTGCTGCATGAGGCCGGCGTGTCGCCGCAAGCCTTGCAGTTCACGCCGGCGCCGGGGCGGCTATTCGGCGCGGTCGCGTTTGCGCACAATGCCCTCGCGGGCGTCGCGATGACGGGCTCGACCGCGACTGCGTTGACGATCAATCGGCAACTTGCGGCGCGCGGCGGGCCGATCGTGCCGCTGATCGCGGAGACCGGCGGATTGAATGCGATGATCGTCGATTCCACGGCACTGCCCGAGCAAGTCGTCGACGATGTCATGAGTTCCGCGTTCTTGAGCGCCGGCCAACGCTGTTCGGCGCTGCGATTATTGTTCCTGCAGGAGGATGTCGCCGACGTGATCCTCGAGATGATCATGGGTGCCATGGACGAACTCATGATCGGCGATCCGGCCGCGCTGCAGACCGACCTGGGGCCGGTCATTACCGCCGCCGCCGCCGCCGGGCTCGCCGCTCACGTTGCCAAGATGCGCAACGAGGCCAGAGTATTGAAGGTGTGTCCGCTGAGAGCGGAATGCGCGCAGGGCAGCTTTTTCGCGCCGCACCTGATCGAACTGAGCCGCGCCTCGCAGCTCACGCGCGAGCAATTCGGGCCGATCTTGCACGTCGTGCGCTATCGAGCCGAGGACATCGAGGCGGTGCTCCAGTCGATCCGCTCGAGTGAATATGGATTGACGCTCGGTGTGCAAACCCGGCTCGAATCGTTCTGGCACCAGGTCTTCGAGCACACGAATGTCGGTAATACCTATATCAACCGCAATATGATCGGCGCGGTCGTCGGCGTGCAGCCATTCGGCGGCACGGGCCTTTCCGGCACGGGTCCCAAGGCCGGCGGCCCGCATTACCTGCAACGATATGCGAACGAGCGCACGCTGACGGTCAACACGACGGCGACCGGCGGCAATGCGGCGCTGCTGAATCTCGGCGCCTGAGACACCGAGTGGCGGCCGACCGGCAACAGGGATCGGCGGCCGGCGTGCTGCTGACGTCCCTCGGCCTGGGGTGCAGCGCATTCGGCGGACCGATTGCGCACCTCGGATATTTTGAACGGTGTTACGTCGAGCGACGCCGTTGGATCGGCAGCGAAGATTATGCCGGCATCGTCGCGCTATGCCAGCTGCTGCCGGGGCCGACCAGCAGCCAAGTCGGCTTCCTCGTCGGATGGCATCGTGCCGGCTGGCGCGGCGCCATCTGCGCGTGGATTGGATTCACGCTGCCGGCGGCTATACTGATGTATGGGCTCGCGCTGCTGGCGCCCCATGTTCGGGGTCCGATTGCAGCCGCGGTGCTGCATGGAATGAAGCTCGTCGCGGTCGCGTTCGTGGCGCAGGCGGTTTGGAGCATGGCCCGCAAATTGTGCACTGACCGGCGCCGCGCGGGCATTGCGCTCGCGGTCGCGCTCGGCCTGCTCGCGGTGGGCGGCTCCGCGATGCAGTTGCTGGCACTCGCTGCGAGCGCGCTGGCGGGTTGGCTGCTGTGCCGCGACGCCGCGCTCGCGCCGTTGCGTCGGTCGGTTCAAATCGGCGCCACAACCGCGGTTGTGGCCTGCGTCTCGGTCGTTGTGCTTCTGGCCGTATTATCCGCCGCAGCGGTACGCATGCCGCAGAGCCTGTTGGCTCTGGCCGCTATCTTTTATCGTTCCGGCGCGCTGGTGTTCGGGGGCGGCCACGTCGTATTGCCGCTGCTGCGCGATGCCCTGGTCCCGAGCGGCTGGATTTCCGACGCGGTGTTTTTGAATGGTTACGGAGCCGCCCAGGCGATGCCGGGGCCGTTGTTCAGCGTCGCCGCTTACTTGGGAGCCGCGAGTGCACCTGCCGGATCGGTCGACGCACTGTGGGCGCTGGTCGCAATCATCAGCCTGTTTCTACCCGGCCTGCTGCTCGCGGTTGCCGGATTCTGGTTGTGGCGCCAGGCGGTGAGTTTGTCCGCGATCGGCCCCGTGCTCGCCGGTCTCAACGCCGGCGTCGTCGGCGTCCTGGCGGCGGCGTTTTGCAATCCCGTATGGACCACATCGGTCCACTCACCGCTCGATGGCCTCATCGGCATCGGCGGCTGGTTGCTGCTCGCGCGCACGCGCGTCTCGGCGCTGATCGTCGTCGCTGTCTGCGTGTCTGCTTCGGTGGGCTCGGCATTCTGTTGCACGATGCCGGCGGGCGTCACCGGTTGACAGCCGTTTCATCGGTGATGCAAGGTGTGGCCGAAACCTGCGGTCGAAGGCCTTGAGCGCGCCGGCGTATCTTGCGACGATCGTCGTGCTCGTCGCCGGGTCTCGAAACTCGACGACTTTGCGGCGCAACTGTCCGTTGGGGTCTGCACTGCCGTCGTGGGCTGATCGAAAAAATTCCGGGGAATGACGCCGATGATAGGCACCTTGGTCTCGACATCCGGCGCACCCTGCGCGTTTTTCGGCACGCTCCTGCATACGCCCGTGCGTGGAAAGCTGGAGTGCTTGCAGGACACACTCGTCGTCTGCGACGCGCAAGGCGTCATCGAGTCCGTTCATCCGCACGGCGCGCGACAGGCAGTGGAAATCGCTGCGCGCCACGCGCAGGCCGGCAGCTTGGTCACGCTCGCGGCCGGCCAATATTTGCTGCCGGGATTGATCGACTTGCACGTGCATGCGCCACAGTGGCCTCAGCTCGGCATGGCGCTCGACGAGCCGCTCGAGATCTGGCTCCAGAAATACACGTTCCCGCTCGAAGCGCGCTACGCGGACCTCGCCTACGCGGGTGCGGTTTACGAATCGCTCGTCGATGCGCTGCTCGCCAATGGCACGACGACCGCGCTGTATTATGGAACCGTACATCTGCCGGCGACCCAAAAACTCGCCGACATCTGCCTGCGCAAATCGCAGCGTGCGCTGATTGGGCGGGTTGCGATGGACGAGCCCACGCAATGCCCCGCGTATTATCGAGATGCTTCGGCGACCAGCGGCGAAGCCGATACGCGCGCATTCATCGATTATGTCGCTGCGATGCCGGGCAATGCCGCGGGTTTGATCGAGCCGGTCATCACGCCGCGATTCATTCCGGCCTGCAGCGACGATTTGCTGCGCAGGCTCGGTGCACTCGCGCGCCAGAGCGGCTGCTATGTCCAGACCCATTGTTCGGAGAGCGACTGGGAACATCGCTTCGTGCAGGACCGCTGCGCCATGACGGACGCTGCGGCATTGGAGAGCTACGGCCTGCTCACGCGGCGCACGATCCTTGCCCATGGCAATTTGATCGGTGACCCGGATATCGCGCGCATCGTGAGCGCCGGGGCCGGCATCGCGCATTGTCCGCTCTCTAACGTGTATTTCTCGGATGCGGTGTTTCCGTTGCGGCACATGTTGGAGCACGGCGTGCACGTCGGTCTCGGCACAGACATTGCCGGCGGGGCGAGCCCGTCGATCCTCGAGAATGCGCGCCATGCAGTCATCGCTTCCCGACGCCTCGAGTCTGGTGTCGATCCGTGCTTGAGCCGCGAGCGGCGCGGCCGCGCGTCGTCGCGCATCGATGCGCTCACGGCATTCTGGCTCGCGACGGCCGGCGGCGGCATCGTCTTGGATAAGGCGCTGGGTATCTTCGCGCCGGGCTATGCATTCGACGCAATCGTCGTCGACGCGCGTGTGTCGGAGAGCGATCTGCAGATCGATCCGGCCGATACACCGCCGGCGGTCCTGCAGAAAATCGTCTACAACGCCGCACGCTGCAATATCCGCGAAACCTACGTCGCCGGGCGATTGGTCCATACGCGGAACGGAGAACCGAAGCCATGAGACTGCGCATGCTGATTCTGTACTGGCTGACGGCGTTGGCCGCGCCGGCGGCGATCGGAGCGCCGCGCCTCGTGCTCATCGATCAGGATGGTTCGGGCCCCGGCGGATCCAATCAAATGGGAATGATGGTGTTGCTGCAGGCGCCGCAGGTCGAGGTGCTCGGCATCACGATGGTCACCGGTAACGCCTGGCGCAATGACGAGGCGCGGCACACGTTGCGGATGTTGGAATTGATCGGGCGCAGCGACGTGCCGGTCGCGCTCGGCGCGGTATTCCCACTGGTGCGGACCGAGCAGGAGACGCGTCTCGCAAGCGCCTTGGCCGGCCAGGTCGGTTGGTCGGGCGCTTGGGGGCAGAAGAACGCATTGTTGGGAGACAAAGCGCAGGCCGTTATGCCGGGTCCCTGGGATGAGCCGCTGCTGCAGGAGGGCGAGCCGCACACCAAGCCGATCGCCGAAGATGCCGCACATTTTCTAATCCGCCAAGTCCGTGCACACCCCCATGCAGTCACGATTTATGCCGCGGGACCGTTGACCAACATCGCACTCGCCGTGAGCATCGATCCGCAATTCGCCGCGCTGAGCCAGGGCATCGTGATCATGGGCGGCAGCCTGAATCCACAAACCGACGATCCAGAATTTGCGACGAGCCCCCGCCACGAGTTCAACTTTTGGTTCGACCCGGAAGCCGCGCGCATCACCTTGCGCGCGCCGTGGCCGCGCATCGACCTGACGACGGTCGACGTGTCGATCAAGGCGATGTTCACGCAGGCAATGCTCGACGAGATTGCGAGGTCCCCGAATCGGGCTGCGCGTTACATCGCGGACTACTCCGCCGAGCGCTACTACTTATGGGATGAGCTCGCTGCCTGTGCGTGGCTCGATCCCAGCATCATCACGAAGCGGCGCGAGCTCTACATGGACGTCGATGTGAGCCATGGGCCGGCCTATGGCGAGGCCTTGACCTGGGACGAAGCGCTCAAGCCCGCGGTTGCGCTGCAACTCGTGCACGCGCAGGTCGACCTCGATTTGCCGAAATTCACGCGGATGTTCGTCGCGCTGATGTCGATGCCGAAACATTGAAGGCCCTCGCTCCGCCGGCGCTCATTCCGCGCTGTTGTGGGCGTAAGCGTCGATCGACTGCAGCCATCGGCGTTTGGCGGCATCGGGCAGGAATGAGGCTTCGAACGAATTTCGCGCGAGCGCGTTCAGATCCGCCCGCGACATCGCGAGGGCTTGCTGGACCGCGAGATAATTCTCGAGAACATAGCCGCCGAAATAGGCCGGATCGTCCGAATTCACGGTAACGCAGAGACCCAAATCGAGCAGCCGCTTGAGATTGTGATTCTCCATGCGCTCGAAAACCTTGAGTTTGACGTTCGATAGCGGGCAGACCGTCAATGGCATGCGCGTGCGCGCCAGCTCGCGCACCAAAGCGGAGTCCTCCTCACAACGCACACCGTGGTCGATGCGCCGCACCTTGAGGATGTCCAGCGCCTCGCGAATATAGGCCGGCGGCCCCTCTTCGCCGGCATGCGCGACGGTGAGCAATCCCGCGGCGCGCGCCCGGTCGAACACTTCAGCAAACTTCGACGGCGGATTGCCGAATTCGGACGAGTCGAGACCGACGGCATCGAATGCCTGCCGAAAGGCGAGCGCCTCGTCGAGCGTGCGCATCGCGTCGGCCGCGCTCAAATGCCGCAGAAAGCACAAGATCAGCCGGAACGTGATCCCGACCTCGGTTTCAGCTCGCAGCAACGCACGGCGCAGGCCCCCGATCATTGCGCCGATGCTCACGCCGCGCGCCGTATGCGTCTGCGGATCGAAAAAAATCTCCACGTGCACGACGCCTTGTTCGTGCGCCTTGGCCAAATAGGCGGAGGTCAGTTCGTAGAAGTCGTCGGCATCGCGCAGCACGCCGGCGCCTGCGTAATAGACGTCGAGAAAGGATTGTAGATTGGAAAATTTGTAGGCCCGGCGCAAATCCTCGACCGTTGCGTAGGGCAGCGAAACACCATGTTTCCTTGCCAGGCGGAACGCCAGCTCCGGCTCCAATGTGCCTTCGATGTGCAGATGCAATTCCGCCTTGGGTAGACCCCGGATGTATTCCTGCATGAGCCTGCGCCGCGCCTGCTGACAATGGGATTACTCTATACGACTCGGAGGGATTTTGTTTGCCACGGAGTCAGTATTGTCTATAGGATCCCGACCTGTGGGGCAACTAACGACACATGTGCTCGATACCAGCGCCGGCATACCCGCCGCCGGAGTCCGCATCGAGGTGTTGGCGCTGGATGCGACCGCTCCACGCCTGCTGCTCAGCGTGAGCACCGGAAAGGACGGGCGCTGCGCGGCGCCGTTGCTCGCCGGCGCCGCATTTTTAGCGGGCCGCTACTCGCTGACGTTCTATGTGGCCGAATATTTTCGCTCTCGGGGCCAGATTTTGCCGGTGCCGGCTTTCCTCGAGGACGCGGTCATTAACATCGGTATTGCCCATCCGGACGAGCACTACCACGTGCCGCTGCTGATTTCGCCCTGGAGCTACTCGGTATATCGGGGAGGGTAGACGAGCGTGTCGAGCGAGATTCGTTTTTTACTCGATGGCAAGCTCGTGGCCGCAACCGACAGACCGCCGACGACGACGGTTCTCGAGTATCTGCGCGAAGAACTGCACCGCACCGGCACCAAGGAAGGCTGTGCGGAGGGTGATTGCGGTGCCTGCACGGTCGTGCTCGGCGAGCTTTCCACCGACGGAAACCAGATCCGTTACCGCGCGGTCAACTCCTGCATCCGCATGTTGCCGACGATCGATGGGCAGGAACTGGTCACCGTCGAGAGCCTGCAGGACGACGGCGGCGAATTGCACCCCGTGCAGCAGGCGCTCGTCGATCATCACGCTTCGCAATGTGGCTTTTGCACGCCCGGATTCGTGATGTCGCTATTTGCGCTATACCTGCAAACGACGCGAGCGACGCGCGAGCAGGTGCTCGAGGCCATATCGGGCAATCTGTGCCGCTGCACCGGTTACCGCCCAATCATCGAAGCAGGCTGTCGCATGGCCGACTATCCCGCGCCCGATCATTGGGGCCCGGGCGCCGCGTCGAACGGGGAGCGGAGCCAGGCGCTGCGCGGCATGCGGCGCGAATCGGCGCTGCGTCTGCCCGGATTCGTCGCGCCCCGTTCACTCGAAGAGTTGGCCGCGACGCTCGAAGCGCAGCCCGAGGCGCTGATATTGGCCGGTGGCACTGATATCGGACTGTGGGTGACCAAGCAGCTGCGGGATCTGCCGCCGATCGTCTATCTCGGGGAGGTCGCGGAACTCAAGGAAATGCGCAGCGAGTCCCGCGGCATCGTGATTGGAGCGGCCGTGTCGCTGGCGGAAGGCTGGAGCGCGATCGTCGGCGCCTACCCCGAGCTTTCCGAGATTGCGCAACGATTCGGATCGCCACCGGTACGCAACGCAGGTACTCTTTGCGGCAATCTCGCAAACGGTTCTCCGATCGGCGATGCGATGCCCATCTTGATCGCACTCGGCGCCGAGATCGAATTGCGTTGCGGCAGCCGCTCGAGGCAGCTGCCGCTCGAAGAATTTTACCTTGGGTACCAGCGCAAGGATCTCGCGCCCGGCGAATTTCTCGTCGCGGTGACGGTACCGCCAAGGCGCGCCACGGCATGGGTCGCCAGCTACAAAGTCTCGAAGCGCTTTGATCAGGACATTTCGGCGGTCTGTGCGGCGTTCGCGGTGCAAGTCCGCGATGGGCAGGTCACTGCGGCACGAATCGCGTTCGGCGGCATGGCGGCGATTCCGGCGCGTGCGCGCCACGCAGAAAAAGCGCTGATCGGCGCCGAGTGGACCACCGCGAGCATCGAGGCCGCGGCGGCGGCGCTCGGCGCCGACTTCCAGCCGTTGACGGATCTTCGCGCGACGGCTGCCTACCGGCTCCAGGTGGCGCGCAATTTGCTGCAGCGTTTTTACCTGGAGCACGCCGAGCCGGCGCTGGCGCTGCGCACCGGCGCGATTGCAGGATCGGCTTGAGGAGTTCGGCTTGAAATCCGCGCCCGGTCATGAGAGCGCGCATTTGCACGTGAGCGGCCGGGCGCTATACGCCGATGACATCCCGCTGCCCGCCAATGCGCTGCATGGCGCATTTGGCCTCAGCACCATTGCGCACGGACGGATTCGCGAGTTGCAAACCCTGCGGCCGCGGGACATGCCGGGCGTCGCTGCGATCGCGGTTGCAGCCGACGTACCGGGCGAGAACAACTATAGCCCGCACCACGACGATCCGATTTTTGCGTCGGATCTCGTGCAATACGCCGGTCAGCCGCTGTTCGCGGTTGCGGCCGCGAGCTACGCGCAGGCGCGCAGGGCGGCCGCCGCCGCGCAGGTCGTCTATGAACCGCTGCCTGCGATACTCGATGTGCGCGCGGCGCTCGCCGCACAGAGTTACGTATTGCCGTCCGAGCGCGTCGTACGCGGCAATCCGTTCGACGCACTTCCGCGGGCGCCCCACCGTTTGCAGGGCACGGCCACGATCGGCGGCCAGGACCATTTCTATTTGGAGGGACAGATCGCGCTGGCGCTGCCTCAAGAAGACGGCGGGATGCTGATCCACAGCTCGACGCAACATCCTTCCGAAGTCCAACAAATCGTGGCGCATGCGCTGGGCCGGCGCGCGAACGCGATCACGGTACAGTGCCGGCGCATGGGCGGCGGATTTGGCGGCAAGGAAACGCAGCCGGCGCTGATCGCCGCCGCCGCGGCCGTGCTCGCACACAAAACGCAGCGGCCGGTCAAGCTGCGGCTGGATCGCGATGTCGACATGCTCGCGACCGGCAAGCGCCACGACTTCGTCGCTGATTACGACGTGGGATTCGATGCGGCAGGCCGCATCACGGCGCTCACGGTGATGTTGGCTTCGCGCTGCGGCTATTCCTCCGATCTGTCTGGTCCGGTCAATGATCGCGCGCTCATGCACCTAGACAACGCCTATTTTCTTGAACATGTGCAGATCGTTTCGCATCGCTGCAAAACCCACACCGTGTCAAACACCGCGTTTCGCGGCTTCGGCGGGCCGCAGGGCATGCTGGTGATCGAGCAAATCATCGATGAGATCGCCCGCACGCTCGGCATCGATCCGCTCGGTGTGCGACGGGCGAATTTCTACGGGATCGACGATCGCAATGTGACGCACTACGGCCAGACGATCGCCGACAATATCATCGGCGAGATCGTCGATCGGTTGGAGGTGAGCAGCCGATACCGCGAGCGGCGCGACGCGGTCGCGCGCTGGAATACAGAGAACCGCGTCGTCAAGCGCGGCATTGCGCTGACTCCGGTCAAGTTCGGAATCTCGTTTACGGCGACGATGTTCAATCAGGCCGGTGCTTTGGTGCACGTCTACACCGACGGAACAGTGTTGCTGAACCACGGCGGCACTGAGATGGGCCAGGGCCTGTTCACGAAGGTCGCGCAGATCGTTGCGGCTGAATTGGGATTGCCGCTAGCGGCAATCCGCGTCTCGACAACCGACACGTCGAAAGTACCCAATACGTCCGCGAGCGCCGCATCGGCGAGTTCCGATCTGAACGGCAAGGCGGCGCAGGCGGCCGCGCAGGCGATCCGGCAGCGCCTAGCCGAATTTGCCGGCGAAATATTCGGTGCCGATGCGCAGGACGTGCGGTTTCACGACGGTCTCGTCATCGCGGGGCAGCACCAGCTCAACTTCGCGGAGTTGGTGCAACGTGCCTACCGAGCGCGAATCTCGCTGTCCTCGACCGGATTCTATAAGACGCCGAAAATCGCGTGGGATAAGTCGACGATGCGCGGGCGGCCGTTCTTTTACTTCGCGTACGGCGCCGCGGTCAGCGAGGTTGCGGTCGACACGTTGACCGGCGAAACGCAGTTGCTGCGCGTCGATATTCTTCACGACGTGGGTCAATCGCTCAATAGCGCGATCGACATCGGTCAAATCGAGGGCGGATTCCTGCAGGGCGCCGGTTGGCTGACCTCCGAGGAACTCTGGTGGAGCGAGCGCGGTGAGCTGAAGACCCATGCACCGTCGACTTACAAGATTCCGACGGCCCGCGACTGGCCCGTGCGGGCCGAAGTGCGATTGTTCGACGCGGCGAACCGGGAAGATACGATTTATCGCTCCAAAGCGGTCGGTGAACCCCCGCTGATGCTGGCGATTTCCGTATTGCACGCGATTCGCGATGCGGTCGCTGATTGCGGGCCGCCGCACAGCCTGCCGCGGTTGACGGCGCCAGCGACACCGGAGGCGGTGCTGCGCGCGATCAGCATCGCATCTGCTGAGTCCGGGTCATGAGCCGGTTTACGCCGCTGCGCAATTGGACCGAGGCGCTGATCGGCGCGCTGCAGCGCGAACCGGTGATCGTGCGCGTCGTGCTGGCGAGCGTGCGCGGCTCGGCGCCGCGTGAGTCCGGCGTCGCCATGTTGGTCGGGCGCACCGAATTTGCCGGCACGATCGGCGGCGGCCGGCTCGAATGGGAGGCCTTGATTGCGGCGCGCGGGATGATCGACGATGCGGCCGTGCCGGCACGCTTGGAGAGGTTCGTGTTGGCCGCCGACCTCGGCCAATGCTGCGGCGGGGTCGTCGAATTATGGCTCGAGCGCTACACGCGCGCGAACTTGAGCTTCGTTCAGGCACTGCGCGATGCCGCGCGCGAGGTCGGTGACGGCGGCGCCGTGCTCATGAGCACGACCGCCGGCCGGCAGATCGAACGCCGAATCATCCGCGAGGTCGGCGCCGTCGCGCGCGCCGATGCGCTGCTGCGCACGCCGCGTGCGCAGGCCGTGTCGCGCCTCGAGTGTGCGGCGAACGGCGCGATCACGCTGCTCGAGCGCCTGGACCAGGCATTGCCGCCGCTCTGGCTCTACGGCGCAGGGCACGTCGGCCAAGCACTTGCGCGTATCTTTATCGAGCTGCCGGTTGCGTTGACTTGGATCGACGAACGCGCGGACCTGTTTCCGGCAGCCTTGCCCGAGGTGGTCTGCATCGCGGCCGGCGTCGATCCGGTCGGCAGCGTCGCGGCGGCGCCGCCCGGTACGCGCTTTCTGGTGCTCACGCACAGTCACGCGCTCGATTATGCTCTATGCCGAGCGATACTCGCACGCGCAGATTTCGCCTGGGCGGGGCTCATCGGCTCTTCGAGCAAGGCAGCGCGCTTTCGCTCGCGTCTCATGCGCGAAAATCTCAGCCCCGCGAGCATCGCGCGCTTGGTGTGCCCGATCGGCATCGCCGGCATCTCGAGCAAATGGCCCGCGGCGATCGCAGTCGGTGTCGCAGCGCAAGTACTGCGCGATATCAGCACGAGCGCGCTGAACGCCGACAGCGCCGAGCATGCGCGCGTCGGCGCGTTTGCAGTGGTTCCCGTTGCAGCAGCGCCTGTCGCGATCGCCCCAACTGCGGCCGGATCTTGCGAACACCGCAATTGCGCGGATTGCGGCTCATGACGGCTTATCTGCTCGATTGGGGAGCGCTGCTGCTGCGGTGGCTGCACGTCATCGCGGGCATCGCCTGGATCGGCGCCTCGTTCTATTTTGTCTGGCTGGACAATCACCTACAAGCTCCCTTCGATACGCAGCACACCGACCCCGGCGTCAGCGGCGAGCTTTGGGCGGTGCACGGCGGCGGCTTTTACCGCTCCCAGAAATACCGTGTTGCGCCGGAGCGGTTGCCGCCGACCTTGCACTGGTTCTATTGGGAGGCATACACGACCTGGCTGTCGGGATTCGCCTTGCTGTGTCTGTTGTATTTTGGCCGCGCAGAGGCCTATTTGATTGACCCTGCGGTCGCGGCGTTGACCAAGCCGGCCGCGATCGCCATCGCGCTCGGGTTTCTCGCCGCGAGTTGGTTAATTTACGATGCGCTATGCCGCTCGCCACTCGGGCGCCTCGATCGGGCGCTCGCGAGCGTGCTCGCCGTGCTGCTCGGTACCGAGGCTTGGGGGCTATGCCAAATCTTCGGTGGCCGCGGCGCGTTCATGCTGTTCGGAAGTTCCCTCGGCACGATCATGGTCGCAAACGTGTTGTTCGTGATCATTCCGGGGCAGCGCGAGATGGTGCGCGCAAAGCAAAAAAGCCGCGTTCCGGATCCGGTGTATGGCCAGCGCGGCAAGCAGCGCTCGGTTCACAACACCTA
The DNA here is from genome assembly GCA_049517075.1 of Steroidobacteraceae bacterium. Lineage (GTDB taxonomy): Bacteria > Pseudomonadota > Gammaproteobacteria > Steroidobacterales > Steroidobacteraceae > Bog-1198. The sequence goes on from JBEKSM010000029.1 coordinate 44,786, forward strand.
TTTCACGCTGCCGGTGCTGTTCGTGATGATCAGCAATCACTATGCGATGACCTATGGAGCATCGAACAACTGGCTCGTGCTCATTGCGATGAGCTTTGCCGGTGCGTGCATCCGTGCGTGGTTCGTCGCGAGACATCGCCCGACGGTTCGCAGCGTGTTTCCGGCCGCGCTGCCTGCGGTGCTCGGCGTTGTGACGCTCGCGCTCGTGATCTTGGCGCTCTCTCCGTTGAGCGGCCTGCTGCCCACGAGTGATTCGAACGCGGCGCCCGCCGTCGACATCGGCCGCGTGCAGGCGATCGTCGCTGAGCGCTGTGTGCCGTGCCATGCGAAGAACCCGACACAGCCCGGCTTCAATGAGGCTCCGAACGGGCTCATTTTCGACAGCTTGGATGCCATGCGCGCACATTTTCCCGAGGTGCAGCTGCAAGTCGCGTCACGCTTGATGCCGCTCGGCAATCTCACCAAGATGACCGAGGAAGAACGCTCGACACTGCTGACCTGGATCGGAAATGCGGACAGACGCTAGCGCACAGGCGGACCAAACGATGACGACGGCTTGACGATGACGCAGGATTCAAACTATCCACGCGACCTGCGTGGTTATGGGCGGCTGCCGGCACACGCGCGCTGGCCCGGGGGCGCGCGCATCGCGCTGCAGTTCGTGCTGAACTACGAGGAGGGCGCCGAGAATTGCGTGCTCGACGGCGACGCCGCCTCGGAGGTGTTCCTCTCGGACATCGTCGGCGCACAGGCGTTCCCGATGCGGCACATGAGCATGGAGTCGCTCTACGAATACGGTTCTCGGGCGGGCCTGTGGCGCGTGCTGCGCGCATTCGAGCGTCACCGCTTGCCGCTGACGATTTTTGCGGTGGCCGCCGCGATGCGGCGCAATGCGGAAGTGGCCACGGCCTTCAAGGAACTCGGGCATGAGATCGCCTGCCACGGACTGCGCTGGATCAGCTACCAGCAGGTCGACGAAGCCACCGAGCGCGCGCACATCGCCGAAGCAACCGCGACCCTGAACGAAATTTTCGGTGCGGCCCCGCTCGGCTGGTATACCGGCCGCGACAGCCCGCAGACACGGCGCCTTGTCGTGGAGCATGGCGGCTTTCTCTACGATTCGGATTCCTACGCGGATGACTTGCCTTACTGGACTCTGGTGGCCGGTCCCGAGGCCGGCGCCATGCCACGCAAGGCGCATCTCGTGATTCCCTATGCACTCGATACCAACGACATGCGCTTCGCAACCGCACAGGGGTTCAATTCGGGTACGCAATTCTTCGATTATCTGCGAGATGCGTTCGACGTGCTCTACCGGGAGGGTGACCCGCAGGGCCTCGATGCGCCGAAGATGCTGTCGGTCGGATTGCATTGTCGCTTGGCGGGACGCCCCGGCCGGATCGCCGCGCTCGAGCGATTTCTCGACCATGTGCTGCAGCACGAACGCGTTTGGATCTGTCGCCGAATCGAGATCGCGCGCCATTGGATTGCCGTCCATCCACCGGTGAAGACGCCGTGATCGCACTCGACGAGCTCAATGGCCAGTCGCCGAGCGAGTTCGTGGCGACGCTCGGCGGCATCTTCGAGCATTCTCCATGGGTCGCCGAGCGGGTCTGCGGGCTGCGGCCGTTCACTTCGCGTCTGCAACTACTCGATGCGATGCGAAACGCCGTGCATGCGGCGCCGCTCGCCGAACAACTGGCCTTGATCAGAGCGCACCCTAAGCTCGGCGCGCGGGGCCGCGGCGCATTGACCGCGGCGTCCGCCGGAGAGCAGCGCCGCGCCGGCTTGGACGCCTGCACCGATGAGCAATTTGCGCTGCTGCAGCGACTCAACGACGACTACAGCGACAAGTTCAGCTTCCCGTTCATTCTCGCCGTTCGGGGCCACGATCCGGCGTCCATTATCGAAAATATCGAAGCTCGCCTCGGCGGCGATCCGGCGCACGAGCGGCGCACGGCGTTGCGGGAAATCGGCTTGATTGCGGAATATCGCCTCGCCGACGCGATCGCGACGCAGCCCGGATCGGAAGTTGCCGCGATGCGCGAGCGCTTGGTCCGCTGTCATGTGGCCGCGAGCGACGTCGGGATTGCGCGCGCGGCGCTGCTGCGCGAGTGGATGCTCGCTGCCGGATTCGAGGTTTCTGAGCACGCTGGTGACAGCTTGTTCGGGCGCTACGAGGGAGTGCTCGCGGGTGCAAGGTCCGTCGTGGTCGGCTTGCAACACGACTCGAGCACCGGCGCGCTATATTACCAGGAGCCGGCGGGCTGCCTGCTGGGCATCGCGGCGATCCAGCAGTTGCGTCAGATCGGGTCCGGACCGCCCGGGGAGCTCCGCATCGGTGCGTCTGCCGCGATGCTCGCAGGCTGCGCCGACGAGCCGCGCGATGCGCGCGAGCTCGATCTCGCGGCGCGCAGGCTCGGAGATTTTTTGCTACAACAAGGGCCCGCGGCCCAACAACGAGTGTTCGTCCATGACTGAGCTGAACCCCGATGCAAGCGCCAACTACGCGCGGCTGCTGAGCCGCCACATCAACCTGGCCGACGCGCGCCTCGGCGCCGTGACGCTCGCCCCGAGTGATGAATTTTTTGCGCCGGTGGAACGCATGCTGCAGGCCGGCGATCCGCAGTGGCGGGCCGGCGTCTACGACGCGCACGGTAAATGGATGGACGGCTGGGAGACGCGGCGCCGTCGCGGTTCCGGGTTCGATCATTGCGTCGTGCGCTTGGCGGCACCCTGCACGCTCGCACTGCTGGAGATCGACACGCGCTATTTCACGGGCAACTATCCGCCGTTCGCCTCGGTTCAAGCCTGCCGCGTGACCGGTGCGCCCGATGACGCCACGGTCTGGGCAGATCTGTTGCCGCGCGTCTCGCTCGAGGGTAACCACCGCAATTTCTTCGAACTCGAATCGACTGGAATTTGGACCCATCTGAAGCTCAATATTTATCCGGACGGTGGTGTGGCGCGCTTGCGCGCCTACGGTTCGGTCCATCGCGATTGGAGCAGCGCCGGTCGGGATCTCGTCGATCTCACGGCGGCATTGAACGGTGGCTTGGCGCTCGCGTGCAGCGATGAGCACTATGGGTCGATGCACAATTTGCTGTTACCGGGGCGCGGCGCGAGCATGGGCGACGGCTGGGAGACGCGTCGGCGGCGTGAACCCGGCTACGATTGGGCGATTCTGCGATTGGGCCGCGCGGGGCGCATTCAATCGATCGAAGTCGACACCGCGCATTTCAAAGGCAACTTTCCGCACGAGGTCTCGGTCAACGCAACGCTGCTCACGGGTGACGCGAGCGGGAACTTGAGCAGCGAAAGCATGTATTGGCCGGTATTGCTCGAGCCGCGGTTGCTGCAAGCCGACCACGTGCAGAAATTTTCAAAGGAATTGAGGGACCTCGGCACCGTGTCGCACGTGCGCGTGAATATCCATCCGGACGGCGGATTGAGCCGCGTTCGCCTATTTGGCCACCCTGAGCCCGGTTGAGCAACGGTCGTGCGCGAGATTCTACAGACGGCGATCCCGTTGACGAGCAGCGGCTTTGGCGATTTTGGGGATGTCATCGAAACCGAGGGCCGCGATTTCCGCCGCATCAACGACAATACCTGCAAGCGTTTCGACGATCTGGCGTTCGTCGATGTCGCGGACGCGGGCGGTCGGCCGCTGATCAGCGTGTTCGAGGCCGATGCGCGGGGGTTGCCGCTACAGATTCATGCACTGGAACGCCATCCCAAATCGAGCCAGGCATTCTTCCCCTTGCAGCAGCGGCCGTTTCTGATCGTCGTCGCGGCAGACGGCGCCGCGCCGATCGCGGATCGCGTTCGCGCGTTCTGGAGTTCGGGTCGGCAGGGCGTCAATTTCCGCCGCAATACCTGGCATCACTCACTGATTGCGCTCGAGCCCGGCTCCCGTTTTCTCGTCGTCGATCGCGGCGGTGCGGACGAGAATTGCGAGGAGATCGACATCGTCGATGCGATTGTGCGCGTAAACCTGCCTGTGAATCCGGACCAGCGGTAAAATCGACCTCACGGCAGCCTGAGGTTGCGCGAAGCCTCGCCGCGGGTCATTTCGGAATCGTTGCGTCCACGCCATCGACGAACCAGTTGATGCTCTCCAAATCAGCGCTCGATACGGCGCCGTGCGCGTCGACCTTGAGGGCACCGGTGTTGTCCTTGAGTGGTCCCGCAAACGGGATCAGGCTGCCGTCGATGATCGCGCGCTTCTTTGCCTCGAAGACCGCGGCGACATCGGCCGGCACCGCGGCATTGAGCGGCGTGAGCACGACGACACCTTCCTTGAGGCCCCAGCGCGTCTGGCGCGCGCCGGTCCAGGATCCGTCGAGCATTTTGTTGACTTCGTCGATGTAGTAGACGCCCCAATTTTCGGTGTTTGCGGTCAATTGAGCGTGCGGACCGAATTTCGACATGTCGGAATCCCATCCGAATGCGTGGATGCCCTTTTCCTCGGCGACCTGAACGACGGCGGGCGAATCGGTGTTTTGGCAGAGGATATCCGCGCCTTGTGCAATCAGCGCCTCCGCGGCTTGGCGTTCCTTCCCGGGGTCGTACCAAGTATCCGCCCAAACGACTTTGGTGTGGATCTTGGGATTGACGCTCCGCGCGCCGAGCGTGAACGCGTCGATATTGCGGATGACCTCGGCGATCGGGAACGAGGCGACGTAGCCGAGCGTGTTGGTTTTCGTCATGCGCCCGGCCAAGACGCCGAGCAAGTAGGCGCCCTCGTAGAATCTCGCCTCGTAGGTCACGACGTTGGCGGCGGTCTTGTAGCCCGTGCCGTGCTCGAAGCTCACTTTGGGGAACAGTTTGGCGACTTTGAGCGTCGGCTCCATGTAGCCGAACGAGGTTGCGAAGATCAGACTGTAACCTTTCGAGGCGAGCTGCCGGATCACGCGCTCCGCATCGGCCGTTTCAGGCACGCTTTCCACGTAGGTCGTCTCGATCTTCGCGCCGAATTGCCGCTCGATCGCGAGCCGCCCGAGATTGTGCTGATAGGACCAGCCGCCGTCGGCGACCGGCCCGACATAAACGAATGCGACTTTCAGTGGAGTGGCCGGCGGGGCGCCGATCGCAGCCGAGGCACACAGTGCCGAGATCAAGGACAGGCAGGTGCTCGCGAGCGCCGTGCAAATCAGGTGTCGCATAGGCATCGTTCCTCGGGCTTCGCCCACCAAAATGTCCGGACTGATCAAGCCTCAATTCAGAAGGGTCGTCAAGCGGCGATCCCGCGTGCGCAGGCAGCCTCCCGCGCGGTCCCCAGATCTTCGATGCAAGCGCACGGAAACTGTGCGGTTGTTGCGGTGAATGCACCATATTGATGAGTCCACCGGCCGCCGCCGCAGGCGCGGGAGCCGCGTTCGACCAGCCGGCGCCGATCGGGCAGCCCTGGAATTCAGACGATTTCGCAGTAATACCGGCGTTTCCCGAAGAACGATACGGTGGTGGCCTCCAACGGCATCCCTCTGGTACAAAAGATGCATCGCTGCCTACAAATCGCGGAACGTCAATACGTCGCCGCACACTATTAAAAATGGCGAGGGATTAAAATGATTCGATTATTGACGGCGATCTTGACGGTTGCGCTGCTGCCTTTGAGTCCGGCATTTGCGGACGCCGATGCCGAGCCGCAGACCTCGAAGTCCGCGGCCGTCGTGACCGCACCGGTCGCCTCGCCCGCCGACCTCGATGAAATCGTCGTAAACGGCATCCGGCGAGGAGACCTGATCCTGCCGACCACGGTAACCTCGACATCGGCGTACGGGCTGGACCTCGGCGTGATGGATACACCGCGCAACAACACCTTGCTGTCGAAGACGCAGCTCGATGCACTCAATGTGCAGAATCCGGGTGGGTTTTCCTACCTGACATCGAGCAGCTATTCGGACGCGTCGTTCGGTCAGCCCAATGTGCCGCGTATCCGTGGTCAGTATGCCGACATGTTCTTCAACGGCATGCGCGACAGCTTCACGCTGAACGGCTACGGCGCCCCGATCAGCTTCAACAGCGTGGATTCCATCGACATCGTCAAAGGTCCGGCGAGCGTACAGGGCGGCCCTGGGGCGGGCGTCGGCGGTGCGATCGACATCACCACCAAGCTGCCCTCACTGACCAAGGCGGCGACCGAAGTCAACGTCGAATTCGACAGTCAGCAGAAACGGCGTGCGTCCTTCGATGTCGGCGGCCCGATCGCGGAGAATCTTGGCGCGCGCGTGAGCTTTACCGACGACGCGAGCGGCAGCTATTACAACAACATGTTTTTCCATCAGCAGTCGCTGTTTGCTTCCGTACTCGACCAAATCACGCCGCGCTATTCGGTTCAGCTCACCGCCGGCGTCGAGAACACCACCTACCGTGAAAATGACGGCATCAATCGGGTCAATCAGGGGCTCATCGACAATAACACCTATCTCTCGGGAGGCGCCATCAGTCCGATCTCGGGCTATGGAACGGAGGTGGACCTGACCGGATCGACGCAGCTCAACGATAAAATCATCATTGACGAGCCGCAGGGCACCGGCGCGCGCTCCCTGCACATCAAGGCGCAAGTCATCCAGACGTTCAACGCGACGGATGCTTTTTCCATCGTCAACAATACGTTTTACGATTACATGAATCGCTACAACCAGACCTTGGATTACTATGCCGACACCGCCGAGGGCAGCTTTACGATCGAGAACAAGACCGATTTCAAGATCAAGTTCGCGACGGGCGCCGTCAATCACGACATCGATGCCGGCTTCACCTATCGCTACGCTCACGTGCTGGATATTCAGAACTTCCTGAATGAGCCGGTGAGCGTTTTCGATTTGTCCGCGAGCCCCGATACCTGGGTGTTCCCCGCTACTGCGCAAGCGCCCTCCGGTGCGGTCGCCTACAACGCAGCGTTCGGTCATCCCCAATGGGGGCTGCCCGGGCGCTATGGATACGGCTTCACGAACGATACGGTCGATTCCGATCTTCAAGACGGCGCCGTGTTTCTCGAGCACCGGATGCAGTTTTCACCGCAGTGGAGTGTTCTGTACGGCCTGCGCGGCGACCTCGTGCAGTTGAACTATTCCGACCCGCTCGGCGGGCCGGGCCTCTACAACGGCTTTCCGCAGAGTGCGTCCACCGACTGGTATGGTTTGTATAACGCCAACATCAGCGTGGTCTACAGTCCGTCGCCGGATGTCTCGACGTACCTCACCTACAACAAGGCGCAATACGTTCTCCCGACCGCCAACGACGGCGCGGTCGGCGTTTGGGGCGTAGATCCGACCACGCAGCTGCGGCAGAAAACTTTGTTGGAAGAGGCGGGCGTGAAATTCGACCTGCTCGACAAGTCGCTGTTCATCTCGAGCGCGGTCTTCTACCAGGAGCGCGCGGTGCCCACCGGCCCGAGCGGCACCGAGCATTCTTTGGCCCACATTCACGGCGCCGAGATCGAGCTCAACTATCAGCCCAACCCGCATTTTTTCGCCACGGCGAGTTTCTCGTATTTGCACACGATCCTGGATACGCCGGCGGCCTTCTGGAATTTTCCGGCGCAGCCAGGCGTGAACTACGACGGCGCCGCGGTGAGCGCCGTGTGGCAGCCGAACCAGACGTTTCAGGATCCCGGCGTACCGAAGCAGCTGTTCAACGTGCTTGCGAATTACAAGAGCCAATCCGGGTGGGGCGCTCAGGCCAACATTCAGGTGACCGGTCCGGTCGAGACCACCCAATCCGGTTACATCAACTCTGCGGCTACCGAGGCCGCTTCCGGTCTGCCGGTTCCGGCCTATATCGCGGCCAATAACGGCTATTACCAGTCGCCCGTGATTCCCTGGCAATTCACGTTGAATACCGCGGTGTTCTACAGCATCCAAAACTATACGATCAAGTTTACGATCTACAACGCGACCAACCAGCACAATCTCGTCAACGATATTCCGTTTTACGGCAATGATTTCCTCACGCGACTTCCGCCGCGAGACTACGACTTGAGCGTGACCGCGAAGTTCTAAGCGCGGCTACGGTCTCTAGCCGCCGGCGCTCCAGGCGCGCTCGAAATCTTCGGCGCGCGGGTAGGAGACCTGCGCGCCGCGCTCGGTCGTGGACAAGGCCGAATACAACAGCGCACGCCGTACGGACTCGTCGCGCGACCTGCCGCTCGCAAGCGACGCCGCGAGGCAGCCGACGAACGCGTCGCCGGCTCCGGTCGTATCGACGGTCTCCACCGTGTGCCCAGCATAATGTCGCGCGGGCTGCTCGTCGGCAACGACGCAGCCTTGCGCACCCAGCGTGACGATCACACAGTCGAGGGCATGACTACGCAGCGCGTTCGCGCAGGCGAGCGCATCGCTGATGCTGCTCACGGGGCGCCCGATCATCTGCGCGGCCTCGGTCTCGTTCGGAACGAGGTAGGCGAGCCGTCCGCCGATACGCGCAAGATCCAGGCCGCGAAATGGCGCCGGATTCAAAATCACCGGCGTGCAGGCCTCGGCCGCGATCTCGATCGCGCGGTAGACGGTTTCCATCGGAATCTCGCATTGGAGAACGATGACCGCGGCATCGCGAATCAGCGGCCGCAGCGCCTCGAGATCCGACGGCATCAGCCGCGAATTCGAGCCCGGCACGACGACGATCGCGTTCTTGCCTGAATCCTCGACGCTGATCGTCGCAAGTCCCGAAGCCGCATCGGCTACGGTCCGCAGTTCATCGACGCGCACGCCGCGACCGGCGAGTCCGTCACGTATCATGCGGCCGAACACGTCGTCGCCGGTACGGCCCGCAAATAGTGTCGCGGCGCCGCAGGCGACAGCCGCGACCGCTTGATTCGAGCCCTTGCCGCCGGGCGCGATCAGAGATCCGTGGCCGATCACGGTTTCGCCGGGTTGCGGCAGCGTCGCGCTCATCACCGATACGTCGATGCTCGCGCTGCCGATCACGAGTACGAACGGTGAGTCGTTGTCGGCGATGCTCATGGCGGCAGCCCGATCGCTCAACCCGCCCGCGAGAGGACGGCGATTGCCGCGACATAGAAGAAAAACATCGCGGCTAACGAGCGCGTCGCCGCGGGCTTGGCGCCGGCAAACTCCTTCCAGACGAAGATGCCCCAAAGCGAGGCGACGAGCGGCGCACTCTGGCCGATGGCATACGAGATCGCGAATCCAACCGCATGGCCGGCGAGCAGGTTGGACGCCGTGCCGATCGTCCAAACCACGCCGCCGAGCAGTCCGAGCAGGTGCCAGCCGATGCCCCCGGCCAGATATTCTCGCATCGAGACCGGTGGGCCATTCAACGGGCGCCGCATGAAATACAGATTGAACGGCAGCGTCGAGAGCAGCACGCCGACGCTGAACACCGCGAGGCTCGAGAGCGGCATCAGGGCGCCCGGGGATTTTTGCATGGAGGCGGCCGCCAGCGGTGCCCAGCTCGCCATCAGCAATCCGCTGACCAGACAAATGATCACGCTTTTGCGAGTGACGGTATTGCTGTTGGCCTGCGCGCGATAGGCGGCCGCGCAGCAAAGAATCGCCACGGCGGCCAACGCGACACCGAGACTAATGATCAGCGGCGCGCCCTTGCTTTCCACGAAATACGTCAGGGCCGTGCCCACGATCAGCGCTGCGCCGATCGAGACGGGAAACGCGACCGCGAGTCCCGCGATCGCGATTGCGGCGACCAGCAGCAGATTCGCGAGGTTGAATACGACACCCGCCGCGAACGCTTGTAGCAATGCCGACGGCCGCGTGCCGAGCAGGCTCGCGGGAAATGCAGCGGCCCCCGGCGCCGCGGAATCGGTGAGCGTGGCGAGCAGCAATGCGCTCACCGCCACCCCGATCGCATAGTCCCAGTAGAACAGTTCGAAACGAACGCCGCGCGTGAGCTTGAACGTGTTCGCCCACGAGCCCCAGCAGACCATGCTGAGTATCATCAAGGTCCAGGCCAGGCTTGCCGGCAGAGCCATGTCCGCACTCCCCAAAAAACGATGTTCTTATGGGCGCCGCAAGCGTCTACGCGGATTCGTAGCCACGAGGGCTTTCGCGTCTCTTTACAGCGCCGAATGACGTCTGTAGTGTAACGTTTCACTGGCGGCTTGCAACGATAGTCGGCCGATTCGGTTAGGTTTCGCAGCAGCTTCGGTACCATCGACTCCGATGAGCTGGCCGATATCGTCAATGGCCCGCGCATGATCGCCGCACAGCTCCGCGCGAATTTCTCGACGGTCGCACGCCCGCATTGTGTACGATCGATGTCTTGCTACCTGTCTGGGACGTCCAACGACATGAACGATCACTCCATGGGGCGGCAACGCCCTGGATTACGCCGCATCGTGAGCTGCACTTGCGCGGCGCTGCTGGTTCTCGGCGCAGCGCGCACCGGCATCGCGGCCGCTGTGGAACCCGCGGCAGCGCCTGCGGCTACAGCGGCACCGCCTGCGGTCAAGGTCCTGGTCATCAACATGTTTCAGCTCGAGGCGGCTCCCTGGCTCGAGGCCTTGCGACCGACCTCGAAGATTTCCGTGCCGGGGCTCGCAGACGATTATCCGGCGGTACAGTGCAATGCCGACGCCGTCTGTCAGATGACGACCGGCATGGGGCACGCCAATGCCGCGGCTTCGACGATGGCCGTGCTCTACAGCGGCCTCTTCGATTTTCGCAAGACGTATTTTGTGATCGCCGGCATCGCGGGCATCGATCCGCAGCGTGGCACGATCGGCTCTGCCGCCTGGGCGCGGTTTGCGGTCGACAGCGGCATCGCCCACGAAATCGATGCGCGCGAAATGCCGCGTGGCTGGCAGGACGGATATTTCGGCGTCATGACTGATTCCCCGAGCGCGGTTCCGAAGTTCGAATACCACACCGAAGTCTATCGCCTCGATGAAGCACTGTTGCAGCGCGCGCTCACATTGTCGCGCTCGGTTGCGCTCGAGGACAGCGACGATGTCGCCGCCTATCGGCGTCATTACAGCGCGCCGCCCGCCACTCAGCCGCCCGCGGTGATTCAGTGCGATACGCTTTCCGGCGATACCTGGTGGACGGGAAAGCGCTTGGGCGAGCACGCGCGCCGCTGGACGCGGCTGCTGACCGACGGCAAGGGCGTTTATTGTACGACACAAGAGGAGGACAACGCGACGCTGGGCTCCCTGACGCGTGCAGCGCATTCCGGCCTGCTCGATCTGCGCCGAGTTGCGATTCTGCGCAGCGGTTCGGATTTCGATCGCCCCTATGCGCATCAAGGCGTGCTCGACGGGCTGCGTGCGCAGCTCGCGTTGCCGGGCACTTTGCGGATCGCCACGGACAATCTCGTGCGCGCAGGCATGCCGCTCGTCGCAGAGATCGTGAGGCACTGGGACCAATGGCAGGGCGGCGTGCCGGCCGCAATCGCGCCGTGACGGCGGCATTGCGATGACGACGGCGGGTCCGGCGCCGGCGCGAACCGCGCCGCGGCTCGCGCTGCGCGGCATCAGCAAGCGCTACGGCAGCGTGCTTGCCAATGATTCGATCGAACTCGAAGTCGCTCCCGGCGAGATTCACGCAATCCTCGGTGAAAACGGCGCGGGCAAGAGCACGCTCATGAAGATCGTCTATGGTGTGACCGAGCCGGATTCGGGGTCCATCGAGTGGCAAGGCGCCGCGGTGGATATTCGCAGCCCGGCGCAGGCACGCCGGCTCGGCATTGCGATGGTGTTTCAGCATTTCGCCTTGTTCGAGACGCTCACCGTCGCCGAGAACATCGCGCTGGCACTCGACGAACCCAGCCCCGAATCGCAGCTCGCGGCCCGCATCGAGGAGGTATCGCTGCGCTACGGTCTGCCGATCGATCCGCAGCACGTACTGCACGGCATGTCGGTCGGCGAGCGGCAGCGGGTCGAGATCGTGCGCTGCCTGTTGCAGCGCCCGAGCTTGCTGATCATGGACGAACCAACCTCGGTGTTGACTCCGCAGGCCGTGCGGGTGCTGTTTCAGACGCTTCGCCAGCTGGCGTCGGAGGGAGTCAGCATTCTTTATATCAGCCACAAGCTCGACGAGATCCGCGAGCTCTGCGACGTTGCAACGATATTGCGCAATGGACGAGTCAGCGGAAGCGCGATTCCGCGCGAGGAGTCGAATGCAAGTCTCGCGCGGCTCATGGTCGGCGGCGAACTCGAGGAGTGTGTACTGATGCCGCGTGAAGCGGGCGAGGTGCGGCTCGCGCTGACCGGCCTGACGCTGCCGAGCTCCGATCCTTTCGGCACTTCCTTGAGCGATATCAATCTCGGCGTGCGTGGCGGCGAGATCGTCGGCATCGCCGGCGTGTCGGGCAATGGCCAGAAAGAGCTCGTGGCCGCAATTTCCGGCGAAACCTTGTGCGCAGCTGCCGGCGCGGTGCGCCTCTGCGGCATCGATGCTGGTCGCGCGAGTCCGGTGCGCCGTCGCCGCTTGGGGCTGCGTTTCGTGCCCGAGGAGCGGCTCGGACGCGGCGCGGTCGACGAAATGAGCCTCGCCGACAACAGCATACTCACCGGTGCCGACTCGGGTCTCGTGCGCCACGGCATGCTGCAGACGCGAGCCGCGCGCGCATTTGCACGGGCAACGATCGATCGATTCGCGGTGAAGTGCGCCGGAGAGCTCGCATTGGCCGAAAGCCTGTCGGGTGGAAATCTGCAAAAATTCATCGTCGGCCGGGAGATTCGCCTGGAGCCGAAGGTAATGCTGGTCGCACAGCCGACCTGGGGCGTCGACGTCGGCGCGGCGCTCGTGATTCGCCAAGCGCTCATCGATTTACGCAATGCGGGCGTCGCCGTTTTGGTGATATCCGAAGAACTCGAGGAGCTGTTTTCGATTTGCGATCGCATCGCCGTGATTGCCGGTGGCCGCCTGTCCGCCGCGATGCCGAGCTCGAAGTGGACCGCCGAGACCGTCGGCCTCTCGATGACCGGCGTATTCGAAGCTGCCGGCGGTTCGGAGCCTCTCGTTGCCGGCCTCTAGTGAGGCGGTAGCGCCGGGACCGCGGTCGTGGACCTGGCCGCTGCGCCTGGAGCGACGCAGCGAGCCGTCGACGATCATGCGCATCGCGTCGTCACCGCTCGCAGCGCTGCTGATGCTGCTGACCGGCCTCGTGACTCTGAGCGCGCTCGGCAAGGATCCGATCGCCGCATTCAATGTGTTTTTCATCGAGCCGTTCAGCTCGATCTATGGCATCGGCGAACTGCTGCTCAAGGCGACACCGTTGATGCTGTGTGCGCTCGGGCTCAGCCTCGGGTATCGCGCCAACGTCTGGAATATCGGTGCGGAAGGCCAGCTGACGATCGGCGCAATCGCCGGCAGCGGCGTCGGACTTTTTTATGGCGGCGTGCTCGGCAGCTGGGCCTTGCCGGTGATGTTGCTCGCAGGAATTCTCGGCGGCATGGCCTGGGCGGCGATCCCGGCGCTGCTGCGCACACGATTCAATACCAGCGAGATCTTTGTGAGTCTCATGCTGGTCTACATCGCCCAGCTGTTCCTCTCGTATCTCGTGCACGGTCCCTGGCGTGACCCGGCGGGGCAGAATTTTCCGCAATCGCAGGCGCTCGCCGACAACGCCTTGGTGCCGACGCTGATCGAAGGCGCGCGAGTCACCGCCGGGCTCTGGATGGCTCTCGGCTTGGCGGCGCTGTCATGGTGGTTCGGTTCGGCCACGGCCGCGGGCTTTCGGATGCGGGTCAGCGGCATGGCGCCGGCCGCGGCGGCTTATGCGGGCATCAGCGCGCGCGGCAACATTTGGCTCGCGATGATGATCGGCGGCGGGGCCGCGGGCCTCGCAGGACTGCTCGAGGTCGCAGGCCCGATTGGCATGCTGCAGCCGGTGATTTCGCCGGGCTACGGCTTCACCGCAATCATCGTCGCGTTCGTAGGAAGGCTGCACCCGGTCGGCATCGTATTGGGATCATTGCTGATGTCGGCGCTGTACCTCGGCGGGGAATCGGCCCAAATCGAACTACAGCTGCCCTCGTCGGTCAGCGGCGTGTTCCAGGCGGCGCTGCTGTTTTTTCTGCTTGCGGCCGAGCTGTTCATCCATTTTCGCTTGCGAAGGACGCGCCGGTGAGCGCGGGCACCGGAACCGCGATCGTCGTCAGCGCGGTTGCCGCGGCGACGCCGCTCGTCTACGCGGCGCTCGGCGAGCTCGTCGCCGAACGCGCCGGAGTCTTGAATCTCGGGGTCGAGGGCATGATGCTGGTCGGCGCGATCGGCGGCTTCGCAGTGGGCTTGTCGACCGGCAGCCTGTGGCTCGCATTTCTCGCCGCCGCATTGGCGGGCGCGCTCGTGTCGCTGCTGTTTGCATTCTTGACCTTGACTCTGCAGACCAATCAGGTGGCGACGGGTCTCGCCTTGACCTTGTTCGGCGTGGGCTTGAGCGCATTCGTCGGCCGCAGCTTCGTCGGCCTGCCGATCGCGCGGGTTCCGCAATTGCATATTCCGCTGCTCGCGGACCTGCCATTTTTCGGTCCGCTTTTGTTTCAGTATGACTTGCCGGAATACCTCTCGATCGCGCTGTGTGCGGCGATCGCATGGATGCTGGCGCGGTCGCGCATCGGCTTGCGGTTGCGCGCGGTCGGGGAGTCGCCCGAGACCGCCCATGAACTCGGCCACCCGGTCATGCGTATCCGCTATCTCGCGGTGCTGTTCGGAGGCGCGATGAGCGGCATCGCAGGGGCCTATTTGTCGACCGCGCTGACGCCGATGTGGGTCGAGGGCATGAGTGCCGGCCGCGGGTGGATCGCGCTCGCGCTCGTGGTGTTCGGGACCTGGAAGCCATGGCGCGCACTCGGAGGCGCTTATCTGTTCGGCGTGGTCACGGTGTTGCAGCTCTACGCGCAGAGCCTCGGTATCGAGGTACCCAGCGAGTTCCTCTCGATGCTGCCCTATGGCGTGACGATTGCGGTCCTCGTCGTCATTTGCCGCAACCCGAAGACGATCCTGCTGAATCGCCCGGCGTCACTCGGGCGCAGCTTCCATGCCGGCTCCTGAAGTACCGTCGATCGGCGGCATTCAGCCGGCGATGTATTTTTGCAATTCCGCAATCTGATGCGATTGATCCTCGATGACGGCTTTGACCAAATCGCCGATCGACAGGATCCCGATCACGCGGCCCTCTTTGACCACCGGCAAATGACGGATGCGTTTGTTGGTCATCAATTCCATGCAATGACGCACGGAATCGTCCGGACTCACGGTGATCGCGGGTGCGCTCATGATGTCCTCGACCGGCGTATCGTGCGAGGCGCGGTTCATGAGCACGACCTTGCGCGCATAGTCACGTTCGGAAATCACGCCGACCAGCGCGCCCTTATCCAGGACCATGAGTGCGCCGACGTGCTTGGTCGCCATGACTTCGATCGCACGCAGAACCGAATCCTTCGGACCGACGTGGAATAACTCGACGCTCTTGGAATTGAGCAGTTGATGCACGGTCTGCATAGGCCCTCCCCCTTGAAATCGGTCGCGTCCCTCGGTCAGGCGCCGTTTTGTAAAAGTATACTCCCAGAAAACTCGGGGCGCGCCATCGGTGATCCCGGCCGCTTCCTGATTCTCTAGACCGGGTCGAAGAAATTCTCGCCGACCGGCTTGTTCGCGAGGATTTCCTCGCGGGTCAAGCCCTGGATTTCATGCGGGAATACCAGCCAACGGTCCGTTTCATGGATGTAGTAATCGGGAACCAGCGTGCTGCGGTTTCGCGACGGCTTGTAGTAAACCGTCGCTATCCGAATCTTGTCGGGCAGGTTGCGGCGGCAGCGACGCTTCAGTTCTGCAAGCACCGCATCGAGGCTGCGGCCGGAGTCCCAGACGTCGTCGATCAACAGCAGCTCGTCCTCGGCCGATAAGCGCGACACCAGGTAGTCGAGCGCATGGACCCGGACAGTCTTGTCTTGGGTGTCGATGCCGGTATAAGACGACGTCCGAATCGCAATGTGGTCGGCATGGATCGAGTGGTATTCGAGCACCTCCTGGACCGCGATGCCGATCGGGGTGCCGCCGCGCCACATCGCGACCAAAAAGGTCGGCCTCAACCCGCTCGCGACGATCCGCCTCGCCAGCTCCATCGAATCCCGCAGCAACGAATCCGCCGAAATGAAGAGTTTGTCCATGGGCGCATGCTGCGCCAAACGGGGCGTGCCAGACAAGCCGGCGCGATCGCGGCGTCGATATCCAAGCGTCTCGCAACCAGGTACGATTTCCCAAAATATGTCCGCTGCGCCGCCATTGAGCCTGATCGACCCACCGCGGAGCGCGACGCCCTGGAATGCCCGCTTGGACTTGCGATTCGAACGGCGGGGCGAGAAGACCGTGCTCACTCACAACGAGCATGCCGGACCATTGCAGGTGCAGAAATCCCTGTTCCCCGAGGGCGCCGCGATTTGCCACCTCGCGGTATTGCACCCGCCGGGGGGCATCGCCGGCGGTGATCGGCTCATCGTCGACGCTCGCTTAGGGGCCGGCGCGCACGCGCTGCTGACGACGCCGGGTGCGTCCAAATGGTATCGCTCGCCGGGACCGTCGGCGGAGCAGCAGTTGCGCTTTTGCGTGAGTGGCGCGGCCGTGCTCGAATGGCTGCCGCGGGAGACCATATTTTTCGACGGCTCACGGGCTGCGGCGAGCCTCGATGTCGACTTGGGCCCCGCGGCAAGGTTTTTTGGGTGGGAGATCTTGTGTTTCGGGCGCCGCGCGTCCGGCGAGCAGTGGCGAGCGGGCAGTATCGCATCGCGCTCCCGGATAAGCATCGAGGGGCGCTTGATTTGGGCGGAATCGGCTAATTTGCTCGCGAACAGCGGCTTTTTTGCGTCGCCGGTGGGACTCGCGGGATGCAGCGTGAGCGGCACTTTCTTGGCAGCTGGATTTACGACGGACCCACGGCTGCTAGCGGCCTGCCGCGCGGCCGGTGATCACGGCGGCGCCGACGGTGAGGACGGCGAAGCGCAACGGGGTATCACGGCCTTGCCGCAGGTCCTGGTCGCGCGCTTTTTAGGGCATTCTTCGGAACAAGCGTTTCGGTGGTTTCGCAGCCTGTGGGCCCAGTTGCGACCGGCCGTTTTGGGCAGCGCAGCGCAGGCGCCGCGACTCTGGGCCACCTGAGCGAAGGATTTCGGAGGCTTCCATGGAACTGACACCGCGAGAGAAAGACAAGCTGTTGATCTTCACGGCCTGCCTGTTGGCGGAGCGGCGCCGCGCGCGGGGTTTGAAGCTCAATTATCCGGAAGCCGTTGCCTTGATCACCGGCGCGATCCTCGAGGGGGCGCGGGACGGTAAAACGGTTGCGGAATTGATGAGCTATGGGACCAAGATCATCTCGCGGGCGGAGGTCATGGACGGGGTCGCGGAGATGATTCCCGAGATTCAGGTCGAGGCCACGTTTGCCGACGGCACCAAGCTCGTGACCGTTCACCATCCGATCGTATGACCAGGAGGCATCGGTGATTCCAGGGGAACTGTTCACGGCACCGGGCGAAGTCGAATTGAACGCGGACCGCCGGACCGTCACGGTCAAGGTCGACAATACCGGCGACCGGCCGATCCAAGTGGGCTCGCACTATCATTTTTTCGAGACCAATTCGGGCTTGCGCTTCGATCGCGACCGGACGCGGGGTTTCCGTCTCGACATACCTGCGGGAACCGCGGTGCGCTTCGAGCCGGGGCAATCACGCACGGTGCAACTGGTCGAGTACGGCGGCGGGAAGCGCGTGTTCGGCTTTCAGGGCAAGATCATGGGAACGCTGTAGATGTCCGTAAAGATTTCGCGCCAAGCCTATGCGGAAATGTTCGGCCCGACGGCCGGCGATCGGTTACGCCTCGCGGACACGGCACTGGTCGTCGAGGTCGAAAAGGACTTCACGGTCTACGGCGAAGAGGTGAAATTCGGCGGCGGCAAGGTCATTCGCGATGGTATGGGTCAGGGACAGGGTAACGGCGACACGGTCGCCGATACGGTGATCACCAATGCGCTGATCATCGATCACTGGGGCATCGTCAAGGCGGACGTGGGATTGAAGGACGGCCATATCTGGGGCATCGGCAAAGCGGGCAATCCCGACATCCAGCCCGGCGTTTCGATTCCGATCGGCGCCGCGACCGAGATCATCGCGGGCGAGGGCATGATATTGACCGCGGGCGGCGTCGACACGCATATTCACTTCATCTGTCCGCAGCAGATCGAGGAAGCGCTGGTGTCGGGTGTCACGACGATGATCGGCGGCGGCACCGGTCCCGCGGCGGGCACCAGCGCGACGACCTGTACGCCGGGTGCCTGGCACATCCGCAGCATGCTGCAGGCCGCCGAAGGCTTCGCGATGAACCTGGGATTTCTCGGCAAGGGCAACGTGAGCCTGCCCGAGCCCGCGCGCGAGCAGATCCGTGCGGGCGCAATCGGCCTGAAACTGCACGAGGATTGGGGAACCACGCCCGCGGCGATCGACAACTGTCTGCGGGTCGCGGACGAATTCGACGTCCAGGTCGCGATCCACACCGATACCTTGAACGAATCGGGATTTCTCGAAGCGACGATCGCGGCGATCGACGGGCGCACGATTCACACGTTTCACACCGAAGGGGCCGGCGGCGGCCATGCGCCGGACATCATCAAGGCAGCCTCATATGATAACGTGCTGCCGAGTTCGACCAATCCGACGCGCCCCTTTACGATCAATACGATCGACGAGCATTTGGACATGCTGATGGTCTGCCATCACTTGGATTCGGGCGTTGCCGAGGACATCGCGTTCGCGGAATCGCGAATCCGTCGCGAGACGATTGCGGCCGAGGACATCCTGCACGATATCGGCGCATTTTCGATGATGTCGTCCGACTCGCAGGCAATGGGCCGCGTCGGCGAGGTCATCATCCGCACCTGGCAAACGGCGCACAAAATGCGAGAGCAGCGTGGTTCGCTGAGCACCGACCCCTCTCGGCACGACAACGCGCGCGTCAAACGCTATATCGCAAAATACACGATCAATCCCGCGATCACGCATGGCATCTCGCACTTGGTCGGCTCGATCGAGCCGGGCAAGCTCGCCGATCTCGTGCTGTGGAGACCCGCGTTTTTCGGAGTCAAACCGAGCCTCATCATCAAGGGCGGCATGATCGCGATGGCGCCGATGGGTGACCCGAACGCTTCGATTCCGACGCCCCAGCCGGTGCACTATCGCCCGATGTTCGCGTGCTTCGGGCGGGCGATCGAGAAGTCGGTGACCTTCGTCTCGCAGGCCGCACTTGCCGATCCGGGCTTCCGCGAACTCGGCTTGCGCAAGCGACTCGAGCCGGTACGCGGCACGCGGCATCTGCGCAAGAGCCGGATGATCCACAACGACGCATTGCCGCGGATCGACGTAGATTCGGAAACTTACGAAGTGCGCGCTAACGGGGAATTGCTGACCTGCGAACCGGCGGCGACATTGCCGATGACGCAGCGGTATTTTCTGTTTTAGGCGGTACGATGTCGGGCGCAACCCCAATCAATGCCGATGCTGTCGTTCTGAAGGTCCGGCTGGACTTCGATGCACGCTGCAAGAGCCGATTGCTCGTGCGGCTCGACGACGGCAGCATGGCCGCACTGATCGTAGCGCGTGGCCGCGTATTGCGCGGCGGCGACCGGCTGCGTCTCGAAGATGGGCGCGACGTCGAGATCATCGCGGACGACGAGTCGCTGCTCGAGGCGGATAGCGAAGATCCCTTGCTGATCGCGAAGGCGGCCTACCATTTGGGAAATCGGCACGTCGCGGTCCAGGTCATGAGTGGTCGATTGCGGTTTCTCGCCGATCACGTGCTCGCCGAGATGGTCCGGGGCTTAGGCTTGACGGTCGCTGCGGTCACCGCTCCGTTCGAGCCCGAGGGTGGCGCATACGGGCATCACCATGCGCACGGCAGCGAGACGCCGCTCGCGCGCCCGAAGATTCATGAGTTCTCGTCACCATGAGTCTCGCCGGCATGCGGTTGCTGCAGCTCGCGAGCCAGGCATTGCCGATCGGCGGCTATAGCCACTCGCAAGGCCTCGAGCCGGCCATCGAGGCGGGAATCGTACGAAGCGAAGCCGATGTGCTCGCCTGGATCGAGGATGTACTCGCCTTCAGCATGGCGGCATACGAGATTCCGGTATTGCTCGAGATGTGCGGCGCGTGGTCCGCGCATGATCTCGCCGGCCTGCGGCGGCTCAACGACGAGTTTCTCGCGACGCGCGAGTCGTCGGAATTGCGCGCGGCGACGGTGCAGATGGGTTATTCAATGCGTTCCTTGCTGGCCGTGCTGCCGGAAATACCCGCGAGTTTGAATGGTGCATTGAGCATGATCCGAGAGCCGACCTTGCCGTGCGTCTGGAGCGGGGCCGCGGTGAACTGGGACATCGCGCCTGCCGACGCGGCCGGCGCCTATCTTTGGGCCTGGGCCGAAAACCAAGTGCTCGTCGCCGTCAAGACGCTGCCGATGGGCCAATCCGCGGGACAACGCGTGCTGCTGCACGCGGGTTCGCGCATCGCGCAGCTACAAGACGAGAGCCATGCGCTCTGCGAGCGCCAACGCTGCAACTTCGCGCCAGGGCTCGCAATCGCGAGCGCATGCCACGAAACCCAATATTCCCGGCTGTTCCGCTCCTAAGATGAAGCACTTCAATTCCCCGTTGCGCGTTGGAATCGGCGGCCCGGTCGGCTCCGGCAAGACCGCGCTGACGCTCGCACTGTGCCGAGCGCTGCGCGAGCGCTACGAGATCGCGGTCGTCACCAACGACATCTACACCGAAGAGGATGCGCAGTTTCTCGTACGTCACCATGCGCTCGCGCCGGAGCGCATCCTCGGCGTCGAAACGGGAGGCTGTCCGCATACGGCGATACGCGAGGATGCCTCGATCAATCTGGAAGCCGTTGCGCGTTTGAGTGCGCGGTTCCCGCGGCTCGACGTGGTGTTCGTCGAGAGCGGCGGCGACAACCTCGCGGCGACCTTCAGCCCTGAGCTCTCCGATCTGACGCTATACGTCATCGACGTCGCCGCAGGCGACAAGATCCCGCGCAAGGGCGGCCCGGGCATCACCAAGTCGGACTTGTTGATCATCAACAAGATCGACCTCGCGCCTTATGTCGGCGCCTCGCTCGAGGTCATGGATCGCGATGCGACGATGATGCGTGCGAAGCGGCCCTTCGTCTTCACCAACCTGAAGACCGAGCAGGGTCTCGGCACCGTCATCGAATTCATCGAAACTCACGGTTTGCTCGGTCTGGAGTCGCGGCATGAGCGGTAACGCCATTGAATTTGCCACGCCGTTCGTCGTCTATTTCGGCGACATCGACGATGACACATGGGGAAAGACCGGTCTCGGTCTCGTGCAATGGCGGCCTGACGGTTGCGCCGGACAGGTGCGCCTCGCGGGCTGCCGAGTCGACGCGGGCGTGCCGGATTTGTCGGTCGCAGCCGCGAAGGCGGCGGGTGTGCGCAGCCTCATCATCGGATCGGCGGCGGTCGGCGGCGGCGTGCCGCCGCACTGGGTTCCGACCCTGTGCGAAGCGGCGGCCGCGGGCATCGACGTCGTCGCGGGATTGCACGTGCGACTCGCAAGCCTGCCGGGCCTTGCCGATGCCGCGCGGGTCGGCGGCGCCCGCCTCATCGACGTGCGCGTTCCGCCGCCGGGGCTCCCGGTCGGAACCGGGCGAAAGCGCAGCGGCTTGCGGCTGCTCACGGTCGGCACCGACTGCGCTTGTGGAAAAAAATACACCGCGCTCGCGCTCGATCGGGAGATGCGCGCGCGCGGCCGCCGCAGCGACTTTCGTGCGTCCGGCCAAACGGGGATCATGATCGCGGGGCGTGGGTTGCCGATGGATGCGGTGGTCTCGGATTTTCTAACCGGTGCCGCGGAACTGCTGTCACCGGACAACGCGGCCAATCATTGGGACATGGTCGAAGGGCAGGGCAGCTTGTTTCATCCCGGTTATTTACAGGTGACCGTCGGACTACTCGTGGGCTCGCAGCCCGATGCATTCGTCGTCTGTCACGACCCTCTGAGCCGTGAAATCTCGGGATGGCCGGGCTTCGCATTGCCGACGCTCAGCGCGCTCATCGAAAGAACGGTATTGATCGGCAGCCTCACGAATGCGGCCATCCGCTGCGTCGGCGTCAGTTTGAATACCTCGAAGGTGCCGCCCGCCGAGCGCCGGCAGCTGCTGGCGCGCTACGCGGATGAAACGAACCTGCCGTGTGTCGATCCGCTGATCGAAGGCGTCGGACCCATCGTCGACAAACTGATCCACGAGTTTCCGCAATGAAATTCAGCGCGCACATCGAGCGCTGGCCGGCGATCCGTCCGTTCCGAATCACCGGCAATGTCTGGGAGACCTTCGACTCGGTCGTCGTCGAGGTCTCTCGGGACGGCAAGATCGGCCGCGGCGAGGCGCTCGGCGTCTATTACCTCGATGAGACCATGGATTTGCTGATGGCGCAGATCGAGGCAATCGCGGGCCGCATCCGAGCAGGTATCGATCGCACCGAGCTTCAGGGCTTGCTGCCGGCGGGCGGTGCGCGCAATGCGATCGATTGCGCATTGTGGGATCTCGACGCCAAATGCAGTGGTCGTTCGGTTTGGGATCTGGCGGCGGTTACCGCGAAGCCGCTCGAGACCGTGTTCACGATCGGCCTCGAGGCGACCCCAAGTGAAATGGCGGAAAAAGCCACGGCTGCGACCAGCCACAGCTTGCTCAAGGTCAAGCTCGACGCCGATCTGCCGCTCGAGCGGCTACGTGCGATCCGTGCGGCGCGGCCCGATGCGCGCATCGTCGTCGACGCGAATCAGGCTTGGACATTCGCCGAACTGCAGCGGCTCGCACCGCCTTTCGCCGAGCTGCGCGTGCAGATGATCGAGCAGCCCTTGCCGCGCGGAGGGGACGCGGCGCTCGAAGGATTCCGATCGCCCGTGCCGCTGTGTGCCGACGAGTCCTGCCTGCATCTCGGCGAACTCGAGCAGGCGGCCGCACGCTACCAGATGATCAACATCAAGCTCGACAAAACCGGCGGATTGACGCATGCGCTCGAACTCGCTCGCGCCGCGCGTGCGCGCGGCTTGGGACTCATGGTCGGCTGCATGGCCGGCGGATCGCTCGCGATGGCGCCGACGTTCGTTGTCGGTTGCCTCTGTGATCTCGTCGACATCGACGGGCCGCTGCTGCAGAAGGCCGACCGTCTTCCGGGCATCGACTACGCGGGCGGACGTGTTTCGGTATTCGGACCGGAGGTCTGGGGATGACAAATTCGCGAGGGATACAGAGCTCGATGCAGACAACCATGGGAACCCGCGTTACCGGCGACGGCAGCGCGCGCAGATTTCGCAGCGCCGCGATCGCCGCCTGTGGCCTGCTCGCGCTGATCGTCGGCGCGGTCGCGAATGGTGCCGCTGCGACGCGCTCTGCCACAGACGCCGATTATCGCGCGCGTGTCGAGCGCATCCTCGAGGCGACGCCGCTGATCGACGGGCACAATGATCTGCCCTGGGAGATTCGCGATCGCTACAAGAGCGATCTCGCCGCCGTCGATCTGTCCGCCGACACGTCGAAACTGCCGCTGCGGGCTGGGGATGCGCCGTTGATGACCGACATTCCCCGGCTGCGCGCAGGCATGGTCGGCGGCCAATTCTGGTCGGTCTGGATTCCGGTCGAGATCAAGGGGCCCGGCGCCGTGCAAACCACGATCGAACAAATCGATCTAGTCAAGCGCATCACGGCGCGCTATTCCGCAGACCTGGAGATGGCCTACACGGCAGCCGACGTGCGCCGCATCCACAAGAGCGGCAAGATCGCCTCGTTGATCGGCATCGAGGGCGGCCACCAAATCAACAATTCGCTGCCCGTGCTGCGCCAGATGTACGCGCTCGGTGCGCGCTACATGACTTTGACGCACGTGCTGAACACCGATTGGGCCGACTCCGCGACCGATGCGCCCGCGCACCATGGCCTCAGTTCGTTCGGCCAGGATGTGATCCATGAGATGAACCGGCTCGGCATGCTCATCGATTTGAGCCATGTCTCACCCGACACCATGCGCGCGGCGCTGAGCATCTCGGAAGCGCCGGTGATCTTCTCGCATTCGTCGGCGCGTGCGCTCGTCGACCACCCGCGCAACGTTGCCGACGATATCTTGTCGCTGGTCGCGAACAACGGCGGCATCGTCATGGCGAATTTCTGTCCCTGCTACGTCTCTGCCGAACGAAACCGGTGGATTGCGGATCGCGCGGCCGAGACGGCTCGCTACAGCAGTCCTCCTTACGATGGCCTATATATCGGTCAGCCGGATCGCGCCGCGGCGGCGCTCGCGGCGTGGGATCAGGCGCACCCGCGTCCCACGGTGACTCTCGAACAAGTCGCCGATCACATCGAGCATATCCGACGGATCGCAGGCGTCGATCACGTCGGCCTCGGATCGGACTTCGACGGCATCCCGGATGCTCCGCGCGGCCTCGAGGCCGTCGACCGATACCCGGCGCTGCTCGAAGAGCTCATGCGCCGCGGCTGGTCCGATGCGGATATCGCCAAGCTCGCGGGTGAGAACCTGCTGCGTGTGTTCGCCGGTGCGGAACAGATCGCCGCTCGTCTTCAGGCGAGCCGACCGGCCTCGCAGCCGAGACCGTGAGCCTGAAGATGGTCGTGGCGAATCGCGGATGCCGGGTAGCGGCCGCGCTGCTCGCGCTGGCGTTCGCGGCACCGAGCTTTGCCGCGGCCGGGCGCGGCGCGCCGCCGCTCGTCGCGGGCGCGGTGGCGTCACCCGATCGGTATGGAGCTCTCGCGGCGCGCGAGGTGCTCCAGGCCGGCGGCAATGCGGTCGATGCCGCCGTCGCGACCGGCTTTGCGCTCGCCGTGACCTACCCCGAGGCAGGCAATCTCGGCGGCGGCGGGTTCATGACGCTCTACATCGGCGGACAGCCGTATTTCCTCGATTATCGGGAGAGTGCACCGGGCGGCGCGAGCGCCGGGATGTTTCTCGATGCGCACGGCGAGCCGATCACGAACCTGAGTATCGTCGGCAATCTGTCGGTCGGCGTTCCCGGCACGGTGCGCGGATTGGCGCAAGCGCATCGGCGCTTCGGCAAGCTCACCTGGGCGCGGGACCTGGCGCCCGCGATTCGCTACGCGCGCGAAGGATTCGACGTCACGGCGCAGTTGATCGGAATCCGCGACGACAGCCGCGGCCCGTTTGTTGACCTCACCAATTTCGACCGCAGCTTTGCAGCCCTGCAAGCGGGTAAGCGGTTTCGACAGCCGGACTTGGCGCGCACGCTCGAGCGTATCGCCAGGAACGGCGAGCAGGAGTTCTACTTGGGGCGCACCGCGGAGCTGCTGGTCGCGCAAATGGCGCGCGGTAAGACTCCCGGACTCATCACGCGCGACGATCTCGCGCGCTACCGCGCACTGTGGCGCGAACCGTTGCGCGAGCGCTGGAATTCCTTCGAGGTGATCACCGCGCCGCCGCCGAGTTCGGGCGGAATCGCACTGCTGCAAATGCTGCGCATCAAGCAGGATGCCGCAGTGCTGTTTCAAGGCGTCGCCTTGAATTCGCCGCACTACATGCATCTTATCGCGGAAATCGAGAAGCGCGTGTTCGCCGATCGCGCCGAATATCTGGGCGACCCGGATTTTGTACGCATTCCGGCTCGCGAGCTGCTGAGTGCCGCGTATCTGGCGCGCCGTGCGGCCGAGATCGATCCGGCCAGACCGTCGGCTCTCGCGGCGATCAAGCCCGGCCTCGCGGAGACGGGGGGCGAGAAGCCGCAAACTCTGCATTACTCGATCGTCGATCGTTGGGGTAATGCGGTGTCGAACACGATGACGCTCAACGGCTGGTTCGGCTCCGGCGTCGTCGTCGAAGGAGCGGGGTTCCTGCTCAACGACGAGATGGATGATTTTTCGGTAAAACCCGGCGTACCGAACATGTACGGCGTGGTGGGCGCCGACGCCAATGCGATCGCGCCGTTCAAGCGACCGTTGTCATCGATGACGCCGACCATACTGACCCACGACGGCCGGGTCGCGATGATCATCGGCACCCCCGGCGGATCGCGCATATTCACTTCGGTGTTCCAGGTGCTCGAGGACGTCTACGATTTCGGCCTCGCGCTGCAGCCGGCGCTCGCGCAGCCGCGCTTTCACCACCAGCTGTTGCCCGAGAATACGATCTTTTACGAGCCATACGCAGCATTCGAGGCGACACTGGTCGATGCACTCGAACGGCTGGGGTATCGCATCGAGGCGCAGGACTTCAACGGCGACATAGAGGCGATACAGATCATCGGCAACACGCCCGTTGCGGCTGCCGATCCGCGCGCGCGCGGCGTCGCAATGACCGTGCGCTGAGCCGATAAGCGCCGCTCGCCGGCTATTTGTCGATCGCCTGTGACGTGTCCGGTATGCGATCCGAGAGCGTCAGCGTGGTCGCGAGAATTTGGTCGGCGCGCCGGAATCGGATCGCAAGAGCCGTGCCGGCATTCTGCTCGCGCAGTTGCCGACGCCAGTCCGAGAGTGAACGGGTCGATACCGCAGCGCCGCCGATTTCGGTGACGCGGTCGTCGACGAGGATGCCCGCATGCTCGGCCGCGCTACCGCGTGCGACGTCGACGACTCGCAGCGCGTCGCCGTCGGCGAACAGCCAAAGACCGCTGCGATCGAAATAATCCGGCTTGCCGAATTCCGCGTTCGGTGCGAGATACATCTTGCGGTGGGCGTAGTCGAAGCTCACGGTAAACCGGCGCAGCACGCCGGCGCCGAGATTGCCGGCTTGGTCGCGGCTTGCGAACGAGCCCTTGTCGCCCGTGAACAGCGCACCGGCGATCCCGCCGACCTCGAGACCACCAAGTTTCAGCACGCCGAAACGCGCGGGCCGGGCACGCGCCGGGCCGCCGACCCCCCAGCCGGTGACGCCCTCGGCCGCAGCCGCGTACCGCGCGACGAGGTCATGATCGCGCACGAATGGCGAATTGAGCGTCAGTGAGTCACGGGCTCCGGTGTCGACGCTGAGTTCCACGGGCATGCCGTCGAGCTCGGCGGAAATGACCGGGATGCGTTCGGCGATGCGGAAGTCCAAGGCGGCTGCGCCGACCGGCGGCGTAAAGGCCGCCGGTTCGATGAGCGTCAGCCGTCGATGCTCATAATCGATCTCGACCGCAAAGCGCCGGAATATCTCGTAGCCGACGAGGCCATCGAACTCGACGCCCTCGATGCGCGGCAGGGCGCCGAGGTCAATGATGAAAAAAGTTGGACCGGCGAGCGCCGCGGCCCCGACTCGAACCTCCTTGGCCCTGGCGAAGCCGAGATCTGCGCGCTCTTCGCCGGTGCCGCCGGCCGCGAGCTTACCGGCTCCTTCGAGCCCGAATTTCGCGGCCGCCGCCGGTGTCAACAGATTGACGCCGCCGGTGTCGACCAGGAAGCGCGCCGGTTTACCGTCGATTGCGCCATCCACATAAATGTGATTGTTGACCAAATCGAAGCCGACGGAAGTCCGTCCGTCGGCGGCATCGATATGCGCACTCGGCGCCATCGCGGGCATTGAGAATTCCGCGTCCGCGATCGTCGCATTGACGCGGATTGCGGCGAACACGATTTCGGTGCGCCGCCGCGGATCTGTTCGGCCGGCCGCATCGGTCAGATCGGTCACGATGCGAAACGGCAGACGCAATCCGTCGACGCGCCGATAATCCTCGAGAACCGTCGTCGCGATATCGGCATCCTGATGCTGCACGATGCGCGTCAGCAGATGCGAGTCGACCGCAATCCATAGCGTGACCGGTTGCCCGCCCGCCGGCCTCGCTTCGATCACCCGGTAGCTCTTCCCGTCGAGTTTGCGTGTCGTCACATTGGCGTAGCTGGCCGCGATGCGACCGGGGAACCAATAGCTGCGCGAATCCAGCCATGCTTGCGTACGTGCGCGCTGTAGGGATTCCGGCGTATCGAGTGCCGCAACCTCGCCGCCGGGATCGCGTTCCCACACTTGCGTACCGTCGAACCCGTCGGCGCCGTCGACGGGTCCGAGCCGGTAGTCGTCGAACGAGCGACCGCTTGCGAGGTCGACGCCGGCCTTGAATTCGCCGCTGAGGCCGCCGGCCTTGAGCGTGCCGTCGAAACGCAGTGTCGTCACGCGCCGCCAGCGCGCTCCACCGCTCGCAGCTTCGAAACCCGATAACGCCGCGCCGGCTTGCGCGGCGGGTGCGGCCGCGAGCTCGCGGGCCTGCGACAGCAGGATCATACCGAGGAAAAGCGCCGTCGAACGTAGCTGTATCATGTTCCTGTCCTCAGCCGCGAGTGCTTGCGTTGTCAATTGCTATGTTGAATAATTACATGAAATTTCAACGCACACAAATATGACGACAAATCGCCAGCGAGCCGGACAAGGTGTCATCGACGATGCGCGCAGGATCAGAGTGCTGGGCTCGCCGGTGCGCACGGAACTTGCGACGACGCTGCAGGCCCTGGGAGGCGCTGCGACGGTTGCGGAATTGGCGCAGCGGCTGGGCAGGTCCGCCGACGGCCTCTACTATCATCTGCGTGCAATGC
Source organism: Steroidobacteraceae bacterium (assembly GCA_049517075.1). Taxonomy (GTDB): domain Bacteria; phylum Pseudomonadota; class Gammaproteobacteria; order Steroidobacterales; family Steroidobacteraceae; genus Bog-1198. Next base: position 73,293 of record JBEKSM010000029.1, read on the forward strand.
TCGTCGCGGGGCTGTTGCGCGAGCAGAGCGGGGCGGGCGGCCGGCGCTTTTCATTGGCAACACCCGGCGGTCAGCGTGTGCGCCTGCGTTACAAGCCGGGTGCGACGGCCAACGCGCGAGCGGT